>CAZSLF010000030.1:0-2626 GCA_964607805.1 uncultured Candidatus Saccharibacteria bacterium | reverse complement strand
TTTCTGTTACGAACGGAACTTACAATATGGAGTTTAAACTTTATACTGTTTCTTCAGGTGGATCTCCAATTTGGACTGAAACAAGAACAGCTGGTGATATGGTACAGGTAACAAGTGGTTTATTTTCAGTTTTGCTAGGAGAAGTTACATCTTTAGCAGGAGTTGATTTTAATCAAACGCTTTATTTGGGTGTAAATATTGGAGGAACAGGTGCTCCTTCATGGGACGGTGAAATGACCCCTCGAAAAAAGATTGGTGCAGTACCTGCTGCTCTTGTTGCTAAAACTTTAGGTGGACTTTATGGGCATCAATTTTTTAGAACAGATGTTATTACATCTACAAGCTCGGCAGTAACTCTTTTGAAAGTTGAGCAGGCAGGTGCAGGCGCTGTTGCAGAATTTATTGGAAATTCTTCGAGTACAGTTTTCGGAATTTATACGGCAAATGGCGGGAGAGTTGGTGTAGGAACTTCTACACCCCAAGCAACTTTTTCGATTGCTGGGAAATCTGGGTCTAATCCTTTGCTTGTTTCATCTTCAACAGGTGCCACTCTTTTTAGTATTTTGCAAAATGGAAATGTGGGTGTAGGCACAACTTCACCTTCTCATACTCTAACTATTGCCGGCGACATGAACCTAACTGGAGCACTCCGCGCTAGTGGAGTCGCCGGCACCGCGGGTGAAATCCTTCAGACTACCGGAACCGGGGTACAGTGGGTTTCAACTTCATCACTTGGAATTGTATCGGGTGGATCAGGTAATTCGGCTTTCACAATTGGAAGTGGATTAATCTTCAACGCAACCTCAACTGATTTAGTTGGAATCGGAACAACTACTCCATCAACAACTCTATTTGTTCAAGGCAAGGGTGGTACAAATCCTTTTGCTATTGCCAGTTCAACAGGGACTAATATGTTGGTTTTGACTCAAGAAGGAAAATTGGGTGTTGGAACAAATGATCCATCTAGTCTTTTGCATCTTGGAACATCAGGTTATGGCGATCCTGCGATTTCGGCTCCATATAGTAATTCGCTGTCAATATCTCCAAATTCTGTAAACATTGTTGCTGGACTTGATTGGATGACAGGAAATATCTTTTATATTCAAGGTAAGCATAAGTCTAACGGTGTGACCACTTTTCCTATAGCCCTGAATCCTATGGGGGGAAATGTCGGTATTGGCACAGGAACATCGACACCGTCTGCTGTATTACATATCAAGTCTTCTGCACAGCCGGGATTGCTTTTTGAAAGGAGTGGATCAGCAAATGCTACAATTCAGTTCAAAACAACTTCAGGTGACGTATACGCCGGTCAGTCTTCAAGTGGTGATTTTGCTATTGGTTCTGATGCTAATTTGTCTAGCAGTCCATTTTTATATATTAAGTCTTCTAGTGGAAATGTCGGAATTGGGACAACAACACCTCAATCAATTTTCAATGTAGTTACAGGTGTATCAGATATACGTGCCTCTTCAGGAATTAGTGGTGTTACTCCAACTTTTGCACTTATAAATACAGATCCATCTGGAAAAGCAGGTGCTTTAGCTGCCGGAACAAGCGGTGCTGTATTTGCTTTCGATAACTCTGGATATTTTGCAATTCAATCTGATAACAAATCAAGCTTCACTGCAAATGCCATCGGTGCAGGTACACAAGTATTTCAAATTGGTACGACTGGTTATGGACAATTTCTTGGTGGGTTAACAGCAAATTCGTCTGATGTTGCAAATACTTCAACTTTAAATCCAGCATTTGAAGTGTATAAATCTACCAATAAATATGGAATGGATTTAGGGTATAGTGCAACAACAAGTAAATTTAGTACTAGACTTTATGCACCAGATTCTGGTGAAATTGCTTTTGCTTTTCATGTTGCACCTATAACGCCAACAAGTCAGGATTCATTTAGAACTAGAATGGTTGTAAAAGGTGATACAGGTTTTGTCGGAATCGGCTCATCTTCACCTTCTCATACTCTAACTATTGCCGGCGACATGAACCTAACTGGAGCACTCCGCGCTAGTGGAGTCGCCGGCACCGCGGGTGAAATCCTTCAGACTACCGGAACCGGGGTACAGTGGGTTTCAACTTCATCACTTGGAATTGTATCGGGTGGATCAGGTAATTCGGCTTTCACAATTGGAAGTGGATTAATCTTCAACGCAACCTCAACTGATTTAGTTGGAATCGGAACAACTACTCCATCAACAACTCTATTTGTTCAAGGCAAGGGTGGTACAAATCCTTTTGCTATTGCCAGTTCAACAGGGACTAATATGTTGGTTTTGACTCAAGAAGGAAAATTGGGTGTTGGAGTTACTGCGCCTGACGATGCATTGGATGTTTCAGGTTCAGTTGGTATTACAGATGTACAGCTTACAAACTTTCCTATTATGAGACTAACTAATACTCAGAACTCAGGCGAAACTGTTTCTGGTGCAGGCCTGCAACTACAGGCAGATGATGGTGCTCAGATTACAACAAACGATAGATTGGGGTACTTGGCTTTTGGAGGAGCAAGAAATAGTTCAAATTCAATTTTGCAAATGGCCCGAATCGAAGGTCATGCTGCAGCTCCTGTTAATTCAGGAAACGCCCCAAGTTATATTTCTTTTTATACAACCGC
>CAZSLF010000029.1:0-2661 GCA_964607805.1 uncultured Candidatus Saccharibacteria bacterium | reverse complement strand
GTGGTGAGTAGTGCGAATGCAAGCACAGGAAGTGGAGCAGTAGTACCGGTGACTGGAGGAAGTGGAGGCCCTGGAACAGGAATTGATCCATATTCACCTGATGTAGCTCAAGTTAACGGTGAGGAAGCGGCCAGACTCGACGCGGCCGCAAGAGCTATGATCGGAACAGAAACTTGTTATGTAAGCTCTACAGACAATGGAACCAATGCATGCGCATATGTTGTAAATGCAATGGTCAATGATGCCTTAGGTGCACCAATCGACGGAAACCCAAACGATCCTGATAGTTATGGTCGAGCCACTGCAGAGATGTACAACAGCCTAAAAACAAGCGATCGTTTTCACTATGCAGGGAACGACTTATCTCAACTACAACCAGGAGATATAGTTATTTCACCGACAGTCGGTTCAAATTCGGGTCATGTAGGAATTTATACATCGAGTGGAACAATTGCCGCAAACAGTACAAGTCAAACAAAAGTAGATGATTACTTCACACCGACTAAGTGGACAAATTATTACAACAATACAAAAGGTCTTGAAACATATATTTATAGACCAACACAATTAAATACGGACTAACTTTTCCATTCTCAAAGCAAACATCGCCTTATTTTTCATAGCTAATCTATCTCGTCTTCAAAGTAGAAGTTCCTGTTCCAACAAAAGTAGTTTTACTTGTGCTCGCAGTAGTTGTGGCAACTGGAATATCTTTTACAGTTTTCAATCCCCATAGACTTAAATCAATATTATTATTGAAAACCATGAAAGTTTCATTTGTATTAAGTGCAGGATTCACTACGTCGATTGCTTGATTACTTAATTCGTTTAATTTTGCAATCAATTTAGTCTCGCCAGTTTTTGTATTTATTTTCCAAATATCGTCTGTGAAGAAAATCAAACCTTGATACCAAGCGTCAGGGTAATCTCCGAAAGCAATATCTTGTGGAACTGCACAGAAAACAATATCAACTTCTTTTTTAGACCAAACACATTTTTCTGAGAAAGTTCTAAAGAATAGATTTCGAACTGACCCGTCACGAGTATTTAATATATATAGATTTGGAGATCCTTCAGCACTTTGACTGTATAGAACCCTGAGACCATCAGGGGACATGAGGGTGGTTAGGCCATTTATTTCGCCCATAACTTTTTGTAGCGCTCTTGTAGATGTATTTAGTGTGTACATAAAGCCTGGAACAAAAGCAGATGGTTTTGTTGTAAGAGTAATTGTTCGCTCTGTTGGCCATAGAGGGAGCCATTCTCTAAAAGCTGACTCGAAAACAGTAACAGGACTTGTACCGTCAACGTTTGAAATTATTCCTAGTGGCGCTTTATTTTGAATATAAAATATTTTTGATTTAGAAGGCGAAATCGCAACCTGTCTCATATCTTGAGTAAGATTTTTAGTTATAAGTGTCTTCTCAGTCGAAGTCGGTGTAAGTAGTGTTTGTCTTCCGAATTTAGTTTCAATAATATCTGTCTTGTTATATAAACCTCTCATAATTACAGTTTCTCTTGAAAGTATAGATGCCTCATAAACTTTTGGCACAGTTGTATTTGATACTTTTGTATTTTCCAAAGTGCTTGTTGCAGTTTCATACATATGACCGTTTGCGCGATCCATGAATTGGATTATTTCCATTTTTCCAATTAATTTTCTTTCAGCAGGCTTAATTATTCTTGTGGAAATGGTTGATGTCGTCCCAACCGCAAAAGTGCTTGATTCTGTAACCTCAGTAGTTGTAGCAAAAATATCTTTAACAAAAAATCCTACACCAGCAACCGGATCTTTGTATATCTGTCGGAGGTCTGGAATTTTTATTTCTTCTTGTGATGCAGGTGTTGCGAGAGTTGTTGTTCCAATAATCTCGGGAGTTTGTTCTGGTTGAGTTGTACTAGCGTTTCCCGGAACAGTAACTGATGTGTTTACACTTGGAGTTCCGAATTCACCAGCGTTTGGATTTGTTCTTCCAAACTGAGTTTCTTCAACTTTGTTTTTGCCATTTAAATAAAAGTAAAAACCTAGCACTCCACCTATTGAAATAGATAGAAAAATAACGGCGATAGCTATAGTTGTAGAACGCTTCATTAGTTATGATTTTATCACAAATTAAATCTAATTTCGCGTTTTAGTTTTATGAATGTGTAAACAATTATTTACAATTATTGTATTGGAACAAATTGAACTCCATTTCCCAAAAAAGGCTGCGTGTTCATAGTAGGATTGTCATAATCTTTTCCAATTGGAATATCAAATTTTGTATTAGATGCTCCTGTAAAAGCACTTCCAGTATCATGAACATATCCAGTAACATTTGTAAGGGTCCTAGTTTGTCCGCTCGAATTTTTATATGTAATTGAAGGTATTAGATATGTTTTTCCATATTCACTAGGATCTCCTGCTAGGGTCACATACTGAGATGTGCCACTGTAAACATCATCAAGTGTTCTAACTACTGATTTTCCATCCATACCAGCTTGTGAACTTGCATACCCCCCTTCCATACCCTGTAATTCACCTCCCCACTGTGGAGAGTAAGCTGTAACAGAAGGGTTAATAGGTGTACCTTGAGTTCCTGTAGGTGGAGGATTGTTACCTGGATTTGGTTGGACTGGCACCACCGCACCCCCTCCACCCTGCGTCGCACCAACCACTTT
>CAZSLF010000028.1:0-2808 GCA_964607805.1 uncultured Candidatus Saccharibacteria bacterium | reverse complement strand
GTAGGAGTTAGTCCTGTCGGCGCCCCAGGAAGATCAAAAAATGCCCAATTGGTATTGTTACCACCACTGTAGTTAGTCCCGTCTGAGGCCACAATCTGACTTCCTGCAGTAGCGTCAGAACGAGATACATTTATATATGAAACAGCTGTCTGTGTACCAGAAACATTCAAATTCCAAGCTCCACTAGCTGCCGAATTGCGGAAATAAATACGACTACCGGATGCCTGTCCATTCCAATTGATATTTGCAAATGTATACGTAGAACCAGAATTATATTCAATCCTTGTATCGGCAGTAGTAGCAACAAAATTATTGGTGATAGTTGCCGCAACATCAAAGTCAACACTCGGCACAAAATCTGTACGCTCATCATCCGAAGCAGAAGTACCAGAGTTATTGGTGATTGTGAGATTATAAAATGCAGAACCCCCTGTCAGAGTTCCGGAAAGTGTCTGTTTGGTCGTACCAGACAAAGTGACAGTTCCCGCCCGAGTCGTAAAGATGCCTGAATTTGACCAATTACCCAAAGAATTAATTCCGTAGTTACCACTATTATCAACATCAATAGTACCAGCAGTATTGGTAAGATCCCCATTTATTGTAATAGCCCCATCGAGAGTGTATGTCGAACCACTTGAGTTAACCGTGAGATTAAAATATGGTGAAAGAGCTGATAATAATTTTGTTGAGATAGTACTATCAGCAGAATATGAAATAGTACCACCAGAATTTGTCCATGTACCAGCATTTTTAACTATACCTGTTTGTGTATTGGTAGATTGCACAAGTAGAGTACCACTTGAAATTGTCACACTATCTCCACCAGCATCTCCAAAAGTGACAGCACTAGTACCTGTTTTAAAAGTACCCCCGTTTATAGTTGTATCTCCGTTTATTGAAAATGTCTGATTGTTAGCGTCGAGAGTACCCGATGTGATTGTTACACTACCAGCGAGTACTTTAGCCCCACCAGACGAAACAATATCTGCACTATCAGTAGTAGCCACAATCAAATTGAAATAATCTGTAGAACCAAAATCAATTAGGGTGTATGTATCTGCCACACCATCTCCATCTCCAACATATTTCCATGTACCTTTGGCAGTATCTTGTGTAAGGCCTGTAATAGTTTCTGATCCAATAAGTTGTATGGTTCCTGTATTAGAAAATGTAGCACTAGTAGCGGTGAGATTTTTACCATTGAGATCAATAGTCCCCGCACTGTTGGTAAGTGCCGAGTTAACCGTCAGATTGTTGGTAACTAATTGTAACGTACCTGCACCAGAGTGAGTCAATTTTGGAAACGTCCTTCCGCCAGTATCAAGTGTTTGAATTCCACTACTTTTATTAAACGTCTGTGTAGAGTTTGAAGAGATCGTAAGTGTTCCACTCAAGGTAAGATTGGCTGCATAAGTATCACCGTTGGTATTGGCTAGAGTAGTTGCCCCACCACCACTATTTGTAATACTAACATCACCATTGAAAGTATTTCCTCCGGTACTCGTTTCAGTGGAACCCCCCGTTTTAGTGAGTGAGAATGTACCGTTAAATGTACTACCGTTTAAAAAAAATCGCACCGCAGTAGCTGTTACATTTCCATTAAATGTTGTCCCTGAAGAAAAACTAAGCAGGGGGCCAACACCATTTAACGTCAATGTCTGAGCGGTGGAGCCACTTTGTACAAAGTTAGCAAAAGTCAATGTTCCTGACCCAAACCCATTTGGTCCAATAGTGACCGTTTTACTACTTGCAAGAGTGTTTACTCCTGCACCGCTTCCAAGTGTTAGAGTTCCATTACTTGTATTATCAAGTACCAAATTCCCGTTAAATGCATTAGCATTTGTACTAGTTAATACTGCACCACCAGCATATAAAGTAAAACTTACATCGCCGTTAAAGGTATTTCCTCCGGTACTTGTGTCAGTGGCACCCCCCGTTTTACCAAAAGTTCCTCCAGCACCAAAAGTTGCACCATTGAAAAAAATTCGTGATGATGATGTCGATGTCAAAGCACCGTTAAATGTTGTACCGGAGTTAAAATTTAGCACCACTGTATTGCCTGCTGGAAAAACCAACGTTTGCGCAGTAGAGCCAGTCTGAACAAAGTTGGTAAAGTTAAGTGTTCCTGCAGTGAAACCATTGGGTCCGATGGTGACTGTTTTACCACTTGCAAGAGTACTTACTCCAGCACCACTTCCAAAAGTAAGCGCCCCGGTACTTGAATTTTCTAAAACAATATTACCATTGAAAGCATTGGCATTTGAATTGGTGAGAATTAAACTTCCACTGGAGGCTCCCATTTTAATGGTGACATCGTTACTGAACGTATTTCCACCACTACCAGTTTCACTATTAACGGCGGTCTTTTCTATAGTAATAGCCCCTGCTCCAGCAAAATTACCGCCATTTAAAAGAATTCTACCTCCTTTTAAGGTACCGCCGTTTGACGTAACGTTAGTACCTGAACTGACAGTGATTACTCCAGACACCGTGACGGTTTGCGATTCAAGAGCAAAGGTTCCTCCTGAAGAAAGGTTCAGTGTAGTGGCTGCTTCTGATTGAGTCATAGTCACCGTGTGCGAATTGATTGTTACTGTATCAGAAGCACCCGGATAGTCGGTACCCACGGTACAACTAGAACTACAAGCTCCTCCCCACGTTGTGCCTATATTCCAATTACCATTGGCTGCATCATTGAACGTAGCCCCAAAAACCTGTGGCACGAAAACAAAAAAGGCACACGCAATAAAACTGGTGTACGCCAATAATAAAAGGTGCCGATACATATCTTCTTAATTTTAACATGTT
>CAZSLF010000027.1:0-3086 GCA_964607805.1 uncultured Candidatus Saccharibacteria bacterium | reverse complement strand
GTGTTGATATAAGACATAAAGAACAAAATATATTTAAATAATTTAGCTAAAAATTTCATATAGAAACTTGGTTCGATTCAGTTTTACAATTAAATACAGTCACAGTTCCGAGCATAATGAAAACATTACTTACATTAAATTCTCATCAATTTTCAGTAAATTTTTTATGAAATTCCAAAAACTCGCTAAAAATTATTGTTTACAACACTTCCAAATTACTTCAAATAATTCCTTTCTAGTTTCAGCATAACCATCATGTTCAACTGCAAATATCATATTCTCAATTCTATTTGATATAAAAATCACATATTCTTCACAAATAATTTCAGTGAAGGAAAGATCTGTTCCAGAAGGCAAAAATCTTGTCTCTCTTCCCTCTTTTTTGTCCTTTATCGATACCTGTCTTGAATACTGTGTATCGCTAATTAATTGTCTACTACGAAATCCCAATTTCAATTTTCTTTGAATAATTTCTTCTAAAATATATTTTTCTTTAACAAATTCCAAAAAATGCTTTCCTTGAGTAATAATTAAATATTCCTTCTTGCGAGAAGAGAAAACTAAATCCCAAACTTGCTTGAACCCAGTGACACCATGGAAAAATACCACCTTTGATCTTGTATGGATACTTTGCATCCTCTCCTCGAAAAACGGAACTAGTGACTCGAATTCACGCAACTTTTCTCTTGTTTGTAAATATATATCCTTTGGGGCTACTGGAATATATAAAGTCTTTTTGGTTTTTTTAACTTCGATAATAAAATTATTCTGAATTAATTCTTCAATAACATGATAGATACTTGTACGAGCAACTTGAGATTTCTCTGCAAGTTCCTGCACGCTTGCCTCACCAAGCTCAACTGAGGCTACATAAATTCGTGCGGCCTTGTCGCTTAGACCCATTCCTCTAAGACTATTGATCTCTGCCTCCGATAATTTTATTTGTGGCACAATCATAATATACGTTAGCTTAAGTATACCTATATCTAATATTTTGTCGAAAAAGTCGACAAAACTGATGTGACATTTTAAATAAAGAATATTATATTAAATGGAAAAGTCCTTCAAATCCCTTGTCCGACTGAATTCCGCAAAACCCCGCTCTCCCAAAAACCCTAAAATATGATTACGACCCTTATGCAATTCCGCAGTGAGGTGTTGTTAAACCCTGGTGTCTGTCTCCTTCTCTTCACTGCGATGATGACTGTCTCACACAGTATCGGAGACTGGTTCATCCAAACTGAGTATCAGGCGCTGAACAAGGCAAAAGGTAAATGGTTTAATCGTGCAATCCTTACGCATTGCACAACCTATACCCTTTGCTATGTACCAACCTTGGTTTGGTTCGATATAAGCTTGCACTGGCTTTGGTTAATTTTCGGAAGCCACATGATTATCGACCGCCGCACCCCAGTGCTTTGGATCCGTAAACACATCGCAGGCAACTCGGCTGAAAGCATTGCTGCCACTTTCTGGATCACCATTGTGATGGATCAAATCCTACACATGCTGATCAATGTAATTGTTATCTTCGCCAAAGCATATAATCTGGTCATGGCCAGCTAATTGCTAAGACGAATGATCGAACGATTTCGAGCCGACAAGATCAATCTTGTCGGCTTTTGATTTTATCGAAGATAAAATAACGCCATCAGAAGTGGAAACTTTGTCGGCGCGATTTTGTACATGTACTTACCCTCTGCCTCGCCAACATACTAACCCCAACAATAGCAGCAGTCTCAGCTCTCAAAACAAATTGACCCAATGTTAGAGGAATAACACCAACATCTGCGAACTTTATTACTTCATCATCTGCCCATCCTCCTTCAGGACCGATAAAGAGTGCAACTGGCGCCAGGTCACTAGATTTAGTTTCGACAAAACCCATGTCTTCTCTTGAAATATGCCCGAAAAATACCGATTTATTTTCAATTAATTGTTTAGCATCCGAAAGTGCATTATCTAAATTCATAATCTCTGAAATTTCAGGAATATCAATTCTGCCACTTTGCTCGCTTGCTTCAATCGTCAATTTTCGAAGTCGCTCGAAATTTAGCCCTGACTTTACAGTTCTCTCCGTCACAATCGGCACAATCTTAAAAACACCAAGCTCAGTCGTCTTCTCAACAACAAGATCAAAATTGCTATTTTTAATAATCGCCATATATAGAGTGATATTTTTTTGAGGAATGAACCTATCTACCCCAACACTCTCCGCTAAATTCTGTTCAATAACCTTAAGCACCGCACCCCGCTTTTTATCAAGAGAAATAAATTCAGCAAGCCACTCACCCGCTTCTTTATTGAAAAGCAAAACTCTGTCGCCTGCCCCAAAACGGAAAATATCTCGCCACTGATGAATTAGACGTTCGTGATCTGAGCCTTCCTCTGACTTGCCCGCGTCACCAATATAGATTTCTTGATGAGTTTCCTTAGACAAACCAGACTTAGGACTAAAATCCTCGGGTGATATATAGAATCGATGTAATCGCATGGCATTATGGTAACACAATTTAATTTCTGAGACAGGTCTGTCATCTCGCGCTATATACTTTGAAAATACCCCCTTTTGCGCTACACTCTACCTATCTTATTTGCAGGCCGTCTAGCTTGCAGATAACCCATTATCCAAAAAACTAACAACAAAAACATGTTAATCCCAACAGTAATTGAAAAAACACAAAACGGCGAAAGAGCCTACGATATTTACTCTCGCCTTCTTCGAGAGAATATTATATTCCTAGGTGGTCCTATTGATGACAATGTGGCGAATATCGTCATTGCCCAGCTTCTTTTCCTTCAATCTGAGAACCCAAAGAAGGATATTTCCCTATACATAAACTCTCCTGGAGGTTCGGCTTCTGCGACTTTGGCTATGATTGATACTATTAATCATATTAAGAACGACGTCTCTACAATCTGCATAGGTATGGCTGCTTCTGGTGGCGCATGGCTACTTTCTGCTGGAACTAAAGGAAAACGATATGCACTTCAGAATTCTGAGATTATGATCCACCAACCACTAGGAGGTGCTGAAGGTCAAGCTACTGATATCGAAATTAGGGCTAAGAATATACTTAAATTGC
>CAZSLF010000026.1:0-3188 GCA_964607805.1 uncultured Candidatus Saccharibacteria bacterium | reverse complement strand
ACGCTATGATACTTTGTTTTGAAAATAGGTTCTGATATGGTTTAATAAACACACATAATAAGAATCTTAAACAGCTTTAAGATTTTTAATACTTGTGGCCACAATTGTTATTTATTTGGGTCTAGACTGAGCACTGTTCCCTTTGGAAAACTATTTATTTTGTTTGCTCTATCTTTAAATTTTGCCATTGTCTTGTCCATCAACTCTTGATTGATTAATGAAGACTGCGCACTGGAATCTTTGTTAATTTCCAAAAGATCATCGTTACGTACTTGATTCCAAAAATAAAAGCTTACAGCAATCAAAATAATTGCTAGCGAAATAAAAATGATGATGATCACCTTCCAATCATGATGTGGTTTCATCGTCGGAAAAGATTGATATGTATTCATACTCTTTTGCGAAAGTAATTTTTTAAAGTCCGGGATTTTCATTTTGTTGTATTGTTTGGTTACTTGTAAATTCTAATTTCATATTTATTTTCCAACCACCTAACAAATCTGAATTAACAGAAAAGCTACTAATCTCTACATTATAAGGCAAATTTTCTATCACCCAAACCAAATTCATCAAATTACCAAAATCCCCTTCTCCGTCAAAGGTAATCGCAATGGTGTTGGCTTTTGTATTCAAGATTTCAACATTCTTTATTTCGATTGGGACACCCAAACTATCCCCTTTTGATTCTAGGTAAATTACAAGCTCGTCTATACGATCTTGGTCGACAATATAGGATTTTAATATTTGGTGTTTTTCATTTGTTTCTTTTATCACATTTTTAAATTGTGTAAGATTCTCTTGTTCAATCAATTTTAATTGTATATTTTGAGACAGAACAACAGCTTGAGTATTCTTTTTCTGTATACTAGTATATGCAAGAAATATAAGTCCTCCCGCTACAAAAGTAGACAAGATAGACGCTCCAAGTAATATGTATGTATTCTTATTTGTCATTTAATTGAGGGTAATATTAATAGAGAAATCTATGTCCGACCTTTTGGTAAAATTAGAAACTGGCAATTTTGTACTCTCTACATATTTATTTTTACGTAGAGTTTCTTCGAAGCTCCTCAGAACAGTACGGTCAGTTGCTTGTCCGTTGATCTCTACTGTTCTTTTACCTTCTACTGAAGTTGAATAAAAAAGTCTTGAAAATTTTACCCCAGCTGGTCGATTGGATAAAATCGAGCTCAGTATATCTTTAGTGAAATTATTTTCCTTTTGGTTGCTATTCAAAAGATCTAGATTTTGGTTTATTTCTGTAATTACTTTTGTTAGGTTATTTTCTGTCCCATCTGAATTAGCAATATTATATTGACCCAATTGTATATTTAAAGCATTTATCTTATTGTCCGACAAAACATAGAATGGTATTAATAAAAAGAATGCAACAGTCAAAAGAAAGGACAGCATGAATAGACAAACCGTTACTAATCGCAGACGGTATTCTTTATGCAACAACACTTTTTCGTTTTCAGGTAATATATTGACCATAGTTATTCTCTTATAAAACCACCTAATGCTAATCCAAAAACAGTCGGGTATATCAGGGAATCTCCAAACGACATTTCAGGTAATTGTTTTGTAATATCTAATATATTGACCCAAACGTTTGCATATTCTACTGGCATTTCCATACTTGTTTTCAGATATGATACTATGCCGTACAGATTAGACTCTCCACCACAAAGAATTATTTTTTGGATTTTTTCGTGGGGTTTACCATCTTCGGAATTGTGTGTGTGCCAATATGAATAATGCTTCCTCAATTCATCAAGCAATACTGATAAATTGCTAACAATTGCAGGGAAAATATCGTTCTCAGCATCGGAACCAAGCTCGCTATAAGCCTTCTTCATTTGTTCTGCTTGCTCGATAGAAACTTTGAAATGTTTAGATATAACTTCGGTAATCCGTTGCCCTCCCATATCAAAAGTCGATGTAAACATAACACGCCCATTCTCAACAATGGAAATCCCTGTACGAGTTTTACCAAAGTCGACAATCATAGCCGAGCCTGTCAGATCGTGCTTAACTACAGCACGTGCAATTGCTTGTGTCTCGAGCTCGAATGATACAGGCACAAGACCTACTTGAGAAAATACAGATAAGTAGCTCTCAATAAATGAAGCAGACGTAGCTACAACTTGAACAAAAATTGATTCGTCGTTGACCTCACGGATCAACTCATAATCAAATATTGCGTCCGTTGCCGATAGAGGTATATGGTCCTCTAATTGTAAACTAATCGTATCTTTTATTTCGGCATTGGTCAGTTTAGGTAGCACGACATTAAATAGATACATTTGCTCTTCAGGCAAAGACACTCTTACAAATTTCATCTTTTCTTTATTCTTTATTGCATTTAGGATTTCTACGAGTTTGGCTTCATTCTCAATCCTGCCGGTTGATATAATTCCGGTAGGAATTTTTTCATAACCGACAGATTCAACACTAAGACCTTCTACATGAGATGTGATCTTGCCGTATTTAATAGATTCATCTGAAATATCCACGGCATGTGATGACATAGCCAGGAAATCAGGCACAGGAAAATAATGATCGTACACATCTTTCATCTTTCTATTATACTCTACAATCGCTAAGAAAAAAAGATTATTGGTTCCTATTGTACCACCATATTTTAGCTACACGCCACACGAGGGGTAAAACAGATAAAAAGATTATCAATATTGAAATTGGAAAGAAATACTTTTCTACATTTGGGATTTTAGAACCGATAAAATACCCAATAGAGATGATTAACGGTGGCCAGATGATTCCACTTATAATATTCAGAAATGCAAAAGTTTTGAAATTCATTTTTCCTACACCTGCCAATATCGGTGCGAAGGTGCGAACTATTGGTATAAAACGTGCGATGATGATTGTCATTTTGCCATATTTGTCATAATACTCTTCGGACTTTACCAAATATCTTTTACTGAAAAATACCGATGATTCTTTTGTAAAAACTTTTGGCCCCAATTTATGTCCAGTAAAATATCCGGCGAACCCGCCTAGTATGGCCGAGATGATGGAGCCTAGTATAAGTGGCCAGAGTGGCAAGAACCCTCCGTGTGCAAAAAGCCCTGCCGCGAAAAATAGTGAATCTCCCGGCAAAAAGAATGCAAAAAATAATCCCGACTCGGCAAAAATAATAAGGAAAATTCCAATCAAGCCTGCAG
>CAZSLF010000025.1:0-3377 GCA_964607805.1 uncultured Candidatus Saccharibacteria bacterium | reverse complement strand
TATGGGGCGCAAAAAGTGAATACTCCTTCGGAGTTCATAGATGATATAGAAAAGAATTTGATCGAAGAGGCGGTGCCTGATAAACCGAGTGGGGCAAAAGCGTTGTTTATTGATTTTTAATTGTGCCAAGGGGAAACCTGCCATTTCTCTCAACCACGATCGGCTCTGCTCGAATAATAGGAACCTCGCAGAGCCGTCTCTTCTCGTGCCACCATCTTCGGTATTCAACTTTCTCTTCAGTGGCACTCCGAAGGGGTTTCGAGAAATGGCAGGTTTCCCCCCTGGCACAGACAACAATTCACAACAAGCATTTTTCCTGTATGATAAAGAAACCATGTTTTTACAGGCAAAAAAGTCATTGGGGCAACACTTTCTCAATTCCAAACATGTTTTGGACCAGATAATCGCGTGCTCCAAAATAGAAAAGGGGGAACAAATTCTAGAGATTGGACCCGGAACAGGAATACTGACCGAGGCACTTCTCCTAGCTGGTGCAAACGTAACAGCAGTAGAAAAAGACGATCGAGCGATAGATCTATTGAATCAAAAATTCTTTACACAAATTTCTAATAAACAATTGAAAATTATTCGAGGTGACATTTTGGAAAACACTCCGGAAGATCTTCCAAAAAGTCCTTTCAAACTTGTTGCAAATATTCCTTACTACATTACTGGTGCAATCTTGGAAAAATTCTTGGAATACGGTCCCCGACCACAAAAAATGGTTTTGTTAGTTCAAAAAGAGGTAGCCGAAAGAATAGTTGCGCGTGACAAAAAAGAAAGTGTGCTCTCTATCTCGGTAAAAGCTTTTGGAGAACCGGACTTGGTAGCAAAAGTTCCAAGAGGAGCTTTTACTCCAGCACCAACAGTCGACTCAGCAATTTTGAATATAGAAAATATCTCAGATGACAGATTTGCAAAAGACAACATAAATATCAAACGCTTTTTCCAAATAGTCAAAGCAGGTTTTGCTCACAAAAGAAAATTCGCCATAAGAAATCTCGAGACGGTTATCGAAAAAGAAAAGCTAGAAAAAATCTGGAGTTCTAACAATTTTGATTCGAAAATAAGACCAGAGGATATGACAGTGGGGGATTGGGTGCAACTTGCTCAAAATATTGACTAGGCAACTATCCGCTGTCCACAGAATATAATAAAAAAGCTAAGTAATTTGCTATAATTGTGAGTAGTATGGCAAAAACCTACCCGCAAAAACAAACTTTAACGATTTTTATTGTTTGCCTTATCTTTGTAGCTGGAATTGCTATCTACATCTACGGCTGGCCTTCAACAAAAAACGCTGTAAAATACCGAAATTCCAACATTGAACCGCAGGTAGCGACCAATAACACCAACTTTGGTACGTCATCAGACTGGCAAAAACAATTTATCGATACAAAAGCTAGTACAACATTCAAATACGATCCGGTGACACAAAAAAATATAGAGGTAGAGGTTCCACTCAATCCAACTGAAGCATTGGGCAGGGACTTTTTTACCAAATACGTCGAACTTCGACAGTCTGGACTAAATACCGACCAAAGTGCCGTTGATACTGTCGCGGCTCAACTCATAAAAGAAGGTGTGGCAAAGGTATCACAACCAAAATCATATACACCTAAAGACATCGTGATCGTTCCTATAGGAACCGGAACAGACGCAACAAAGATTTACGCTGAAAATTTAATGAAAATATTAAAATCATGGATGCCGGCCAAAAATGAAGCCGAGATTGCCATGGAAGCTTTTGAGAAAGGGGACATGGGCCTCCTAAGGGGTATTGATCCAATAATAGTTGGTTACAAAACGGCACTAACAAAACTATTGGCAACACCAGTTGTGCAACCTCTGGCCGACAGCCACCTTGATCTCATAAACGCTATATCTATGCAGGCATTTAACGCTCAAGGTCTAAGAAATTCAGACGAAGATCCATTGACTGGTCTAGCAGCAATAAGCTTAGAAGTAAAAAGCTTAGAAGGAATTGCTACCGCCATTGGAAAAATGCAAAGCTACTTTACTTCATCAGGAATTATCTTCAATTTACCTGTTTCTGGATCAATCCTTCAAAGTCAATAATATGTTCAATAAAACATTCAAAAAACTTCAAAAGCCTGTTGCGGTCCTGATGATAATATCTATCCTATCAATTTCTGTCCCGAAACAAGTTTTTGCAATATTCGGTGCTGGTGACACTGTGGTGGTTGTTGCCGATACAAGTCCTACCGGAATAACAAACTTCGTCAATCATACATTGATTAAACTCAAGGAATTTGTACTAGACAAACTGGCCACCATGATGATCAAACAGATGCTACACCAGATGACTATGAGTGTTATTAATTGGATCAATACCGGATTCCAAGGTAGCCCAGCCTTCCTAACAAACCCCGGAGCTTTCTTCTTAGAAGCAGCTGACCAAGTCACTGGTGCTTTTTTGGCTACAAATGGGCCTCTTTCTTCGCTTTGTTCGCCGTTTGCTATCGATATACGGCTATCGCTGGCATTAAGTCAAACATCATTTGCAAACCAAAGATACGAATGTACCTTGGGTAAGATTATTGAAGCACAAAAAAATGGTCCGGATATAATCGTAAATGGACAAGTTGTACGTTCTTCCCAAAGCTCAATGAACGGATTCCTTCGAGGAGACTTCAATCAAGGTGGTTGGCCAGCTTTCATCGCTCTTACAACCGAACCTCAAAATAATCCCTATGGTGCATTCCTATCCGCAGAGGGTGAATTGAATGCCAGAATAAACGCTAAACAAGCTACCATCAGAGCAGACCTCCAACTTGGCCAAGGATTCATGTCATGGCAAAAATGTAACGACCTAGCCACGATCAATACACTCGATGAAAATCAGTCATATGTCGCAGAGATGGATTACGGAAGTGACCCATCTGTAAGCAAAAAGGTAAACAAAGATGGCTCGTTAACTTACCAAAGCTGCGAGACTCAAACCCCTGGATCGGTCATCGCAGGAACGCTACAAACACACCTCAATGTTCCTGTCGTAGAAATGGAATTAGCTGATGATATAAATGCAATCATAAATACTTTGTTTACAAAAATGACAACAACAATGCTTTCTTCTGGACTAGGGGCATTGAGTGGTGGCTCCGGCGGAGGAGTATCATATACCCAACAGGTAATAAATGAAATCGGTGCCACAACGGTAGACCAGGGGACTTTGGATAACTTGCAGAACGATATTGGTCCAGCGATCCAACGAGTTGAATCCTACGCATCGATCTACAGGCAAGCTGTAAACCTCGTTACCGATACAAAAAACCGATACTTAATAGCAAGAAAATGTTATAGCGACAAATCATCAAACGAATACGCAGGAAATAAGATGTCTCAAATTGATCTCA
>CAZSLF010000024.1:0-3763 GCA_964607805.1 uncultured Candidatus Saccharibacteria bacterium | reverse complement strand
AGTATGAAGCACGGACATAATCATCAAATGATCCGATACCTGCGACTGAGAGTTTAGCAAATGGAGAAGTGGTGCCGATGCCGACGTTTCCCAAAATTCCAACTATAGTAGCACCTGTATAATCCCCACCATTTTGAATCGAACCTCCAATTGCAAAATTTCCCGAATTCCCGATTACCAATCTATTAACTAAAGAAGCTGGGTCACCCGCAATACCAGATAAAGCAGTTTGAATTTGATATCCATAAGAAGTAAAATAACTTAGCGTTCCAAGACCATTATTTCTATACTTGAATCCTCCATCATAAAATAAATTATCAGCTAACCAACTATTATTAGTTGAGAACGATTGTAACTCAAGGGATCCTGCTTTAAGTTGAGAATTATTAGATAAGCTGGAACCAAGATCTAGTCTTGTTAAGGGGTCTGATGTTCCGATCCCTACATTCCCATTCTGCAAAACTGTGAGTCCAGATGTGCCAGCAACTGAAAGTCCGCCAGCAAAAGTAGAAGTAGCGGTTGTTGAGGTTGCATTGATATATGCAACCTGTGGTGAAGATGTGGAAGTTAGATTGCCATTTTCATCAAATCCAGCGAGCATGTTGGAGAAGGTTGTGGAAGCGAAGCCGGAGACTACAAGAGCGCCGTTTGAGATTGAGAGGCCACTTCCGGTGATGTCAGTGAGATAATCAGAACCGAAGAGTAGGTTTGTGAGAGAAAGATTTGGGAAAGTGGAGGTGGCTGTGGTTGAGGTCGCGGTGAAGTAACTTGCGCGAACATAATCATCAAATGATCCTATGCCTGAAACGGACAATGTAGCATATGGTGAAGTTGTACCGATTCCTACATTTCCATCAAATCTTGATATTCCATCATCCACCCACAATGCATAATTACCAACAGAAGAAACTGTTGTGCTTGCAGAATCTTCTATATATAGGCTTGCTGTATTTTCTACAGTAGCTGAACCTGCTGTCATATCGATTGGTCTGATTGCAAGATTGCTTAATATAGGATGATTACCAGATGTGGCTTCTGTATTACCTGTTTTAGCAATCAAGACGTTTGCCATATTATCACCTGCCGTCAAGGTTATTTTTCCATTACCACCAAAATTTGTTTTATTGGCAACAAAACCCGAACCTGGTAATAAAATTGAAGAATCAGATTGTCTTGTTGCAGCAGAACCGTTAGAAGCATTAGATGTATACAAGACCGATGTTGATATACCACTAGCATTTGTGCTTATAGGACCCGTAAAACTAGTACCAGTTCTAACTGATCCTGAAACATACAACATATTGGTCGCACCAGAATCTGTTCCAATAACAACTTGTCCGTTATTTTTTACGGTGAAGTGTGTGGTTGTAGCAGTATCTGTGGAAGAAGCGACGGCAAAGAGTATTGAATTTGTTTCGCCTGCATTTCCATATACAGCAAGTTTGGCGTAAGGAGTGGTTGAACCGATTGTAAAGGTGCTATTAGTATTTAGATATGATTTTACTCCAGCTGATCCTAGGTATAATTGACCAGCAGTAGATCCTTCATTACCAGACCAAAGTTGTATATCTCCTGTACCGGTAATTCTGGTATTCGAACCACCCGATCTAGAAAATGCCAATATATTTGAACCCGATAAGGTCATATTTATATTAGAACCTGCACTAGATGTCAATCCGGCATTACCAGTACTAGCAGACCATGCCAAACCCGCACCAGTCGAGAACATTAAATTATTTCCAGAAGTAAATATACCCGAATTTGCCCCGGTTTGAATCGCAAATTTACCACTTGGAGATGAAGTGCCGATACCGACATTACCCGTATTTTTGTCCACAAAAAGATTTTGTGTAGAAGTGCCAACACTAAAGAGTGCATTTCCGGCTGGCGTGGTGGAACCAACAGAGAGCACTCCACCGAAGGTTGAAGTTGCAGTTGTGGAGGTCGCGGTGAAGTATTCAGAAACTGTTTGGCCAACAACAGAAAGTTTTGCGTAAGGTGAAGTGGTACCGATGCCGACGTTGCCTCCATTCAAGACATTGAAGACCGAAGTTCCACTATCCTGAACATCAAAGATATTAGTAGCACTTCCTGTTAAGTTAACACTTAGAGGAGTATAACTACTATTATTAGAAGCAATGGCAATGCTTCCACCATTTAAATCTGTTTTATCTCCAGAATAACCTACAGTTAATTTAGTTGTAGGAAATACACCATTGTTTCCAATACCAACATATCCGTTTTGATAAACTGTAAGCCCATTTGCTCCCGCCACATTCATTCCTCCCGCAAAAGTAGATGTAGCGGTTGTTGAGGTTGCATTGATATATGCAACCTGTGGACTTGATGTTGAAGTCAGATTTCCGTTTTCATCAAAGCCGGCGAGCATGTTAGAAAAACCAGCTGGTAGCTGTAAGCTGGTAGCTGTTATAGAAGAAAAAATATTTGAACCGGAAAAAGTATTGTTGTCAGAGAGAATAGTTGAGGAAGCAAAGGTCCAAGTTGAAGTACTTGTTAGTGTATATCCTCCACTTGAATTACCGACTAGAATTTGTCCATAACTAGGTGCGGTAGACAATCCTGTGCCTCCATAAACAACTGAGAGGGTTGAAGAACCGATCAAATTACCAGAAGAATCAAAACTTGCAAATGTGTTTGCTAATGTACTTGAAGCAATACCAATTACTGTAAGCGCTCCATTTGATACTGAAAGTCCTGAGCCTGTGATGTCAGTGAGATAATCAGAACCGAAGAGAAGGTTTGTGAGGGAAAGATTTGGGAGGGTTGAGGTGGCGGTGGTTGATGTGGCGGTGAAGTATGAAGCACGGACATAATCATCAAATGATCCGATACCTGCGACTGAGAGTTTAGCAAATGGAGAAGTGGTGCCGATGCCGACGTTTCCCAAAATTCCAACTATAGTAGCACCTGTATAATCCCCACCATTTTGAATCGAACCTCCAATTGCAAAATTTCCCGAATTCCCGATTACCAATCTATTAACTAAAGAAGCTGGGTCACCCGCAATACCAGATAAAGCAGTTTGAATTTGATATCCATAAGAAGTAAAATAACTTAGCGTTCCAAGACCATTATTTCTATACTTGAATCCTCCATCATAAAATAAATTATCAGCTAACCAACTATTATTAGTTGAGAACGATTGTAACTCAAGGGATCCTGCTTTAAGTTGAGAATTATTAGATAAGCTGGAACCAAGATCTAGTCTTGTTAAGGGGTCTGATGTTCCGATCCCTACATTCCCATTCTGCAAAACTGTGAGTCCAGATGTGCCAGCAACTGAAAGTCCGCCAGCAAAAGTAGAAGTAGCGGTTGTTGAGGTTGCATTGATATATGCAACCTGTGGTGAAGATGTGGAAGTTAGATTGCCATTTTCATCAAATCCAGCGAGCATGTTGGAGAAGGTTGTGGAAGCGAAGCCGGAGACTACAAGAGCGCCGTTTGAGATTGAGAGGCCACTTCCGGTGATGTCAGTGAGATAATCAGAACCGAAGAGTAGGTTTGTGAGAGAAAGATTTGGGAAAGTGGAGGTGGCTGTGGTTGAGGTCGCGGTGAAGTAACTTGCGCGAACATAATCATCAAACGAACCGATGCCTGCGACTGAGAGTTTGGCAAATGGAGAAGTGGTGCCGATGCCGACGTTACCACCGAAGTATGAAGATGATGTTCCGGCTACTGATAATACTCCATCAGTAAATATTCCACCCCCACCTACATTGAGTCCGTTTCTAATATAAAGATT
>CAZSLF010000023.1:0-5250 GCA_964607805.1 uncultured Candidatus Saccharibacteria bacterium | reverse complement strand
ACCGCGGTGAATACGTTCTCAAGTCTTGTACTCACCGCCCGTCAACTCAAGGGAGTTGGGAATACCCGAAATATCACGTATGTGGTCCTAAGGTAAGCTCAATGACAGGGAGTAAGTCGTAACAAGGCACGGGTAGCGGAAGCTGCTCGTGGAATAATTCAAGTGAAAACTCGAAGTAGACACTCGCAAATAGTGCTCTACTCCTTATTACGGTCGTTCGTGTATAGATGTTAGTCCTAACATTGGGGTTAACATCTGTACACAAGATATCTTATTATCTAGAAAAATGAGAGGACGGTAACACCTCACGTTACAGACACCTCGGAAAGACGAGGCTCAAACAGAACAAAAATAAGATCGTGATTCTAGTTTAGTTGAATTTAATTTTTTGATTGCAAATTTCCCACCAATTTTATACTGGTGTTTTTTAATTTTTACGCGCAAACTTTTATTCCATTTACATAATTTTTCTTCTATTTACTCAACAAACCCTTATAAATAAACACTTTATCCACATATCCACAGTAAAGGTTGTAGGAAGAATGTGTTTTTTTATATATAATAATCTCAACCCCCAGATAAGTTCATTTCCTTGCCCGCTTGTAAATTCAGTTTAAATGAAAAGAATTTATTTAGGTCTGATTTAGCTGTAAACTAAACTAACATAATCCCATTTCGCATGAACCATTTTAAGAAAAGTATTTCAGTCGCTCTGCTCGGAACTGTCCTTGCAACTTTTGGATTTATAGCATACGAACCCAGTGCTGCATCTGCTCAAACAGCGTCTGATACTGTTGTAATTACTCTAAACGTTACAGCTGGTATTTCGATTACAAGCCCTTCAGATGCCACTATGAGTACGGCTCTTGGTGTAGCGCAGCACTCAGCTGTTGGTAGTACAACTTGGAATGTAAAGACAAATAGTGCAGGTGGATATACTTTAGCTGTTCGTGCAACTTCTTCTCCTGCAATGGCTCAGAACGGAGGATCTCCTTCAATACTTGATTATCAAACAGGTGCACCAAATACTTGGGTTGCAACTTCTGGTCAAGCATATTTTGGATACTCTGCCTACGGTGGTGATATCTCTACAGGTACATGGGGAACAGGATCAAATTGTTACGGAGGAAATATTCATGCAACTTCAACTACTTTAAAGTATAAAGGGTTTACAACTTCAGATGTTACTGTTGCTACTCGAGCAGCAACTACAACACCGTCTGGTATTGATAGCAATTTCTGCTATGCAGTAGAGCAAAACAATTTCTATGTCCCTTCAGGAACATACCACGCTACTATAATTGCCACAGCAACAGCAATATAGTATTCTTCGTGGCATAGATCGTGGTAAGGAAATTGCAGCGCACGGTGAAAATTAATTTTATATGAAATTTTTGAAGCATACTTTTTTGGGACTTTTGGCACTAAGCTTAGTGCTTGGTCCTTTTGAGTCTTTGCTTGCCGTAACAATCTCTCAGCTAACAGTTGATAATAAGGCTGATTTCGTTTTGGAGCCAGGTAAAGTTGAAATTTTTGTAAATGAAGGGGAGACGGTTAACAGAACAATTTCAGTTATAAATAGAATCAATAGAAAAGTAAAATT
This sequence comes from uncultured Candidatus Saccharibacteria bacterium, assembly GCA_964607805.1. Lineage (GTDB taxonomy): Bacteria > Patescibacteriota > Minisyncoccia > Phycocordibacterales > CAIZLB01 > DALYDD01. The sequence continues at coordinate 3,647 of CAZSLF010000023.1, read as the reverse complement.
TAAAGTTGAAATTGAAGATTTCGTGGGTTCTGATAATCCAAACACTCCAGTTGTCTTGTTGGGTGATCAAAAAAGTCCGTATTCTTTCAAAGATAATATTATTCCAGAAACAAATGAATTTGAACTAGAGTTCGGTCAAAAAATTGAGCTGCCAATTAGTGTGCAAGTTCCGGTAGGTGCTTCACCTGGAGGATATTATTCATCAGTAATTGTTTCTAGTTTACCGCCTGATCAAGCTGATCCAGGACAAGCAGGCGCGCGAATTATTTCACGAGTCGGTGTTTTGTTTTTTATTCGTGTAAATGGGCCTGCAAACCAAGAAGGTAATTTGGATGATTTTAGAATATCAGGAGGTAAAAACTATATGCAAAAAGGACCAGTTACTTTTGAAATTCTGTTCGCAAATACAGGAAATGTTCACTTGGTTCCTTACGGTATAGTTTCAATTAAAAATCTATTTGGAAAGGAGGTTGGACGTGTGCCTGTAGACGCGTATTTTGCCTTACCAAAGTCGCTACGATATAGACAGGTAACTTGGGACAAAGAAAAATTGATTGGACGTTATACGGCCGAAATTAAGATGAATAAAGGTTATGATGGTGCGGAGGAAACTAAAAAAATTGCTTTTTGGGTAATACCATGGACATATATCGCTTCACTACTTGGAGTACTATTCTTCCTGACTTTCATGTGGAAGTTTATAGGACGTAGATTTGAGTTTAGACGAAAAATTAACTAGTTCATAATATAAAATGTATAAAATTGCGGGAATCAGTACATTTTTTCTGACATTTGTTTTTATAATTTCTCTTTTGAGTGCACCTTTTATAGTTTCTGCATATGTGATGGGGAGTGGAACTTATCGAATTGACAATGATAGTTTGAATAATGCAGGAACTTCATTTTCAACAAGCACAAGCTATTCTTTGGGATCAACTTTAGGAGAAGTTGGAACTGGTTTTTCAACTAGCTCAACTTACTATATGTTTGGCGGATATTGGACACCGGATGATACTTATATTTCAATTAGTTCTCCTGCTGATACGAATCTAGGGGCAATTAGCGGGCTTTTAGGAGGTATTGGAAACGCATCATCTACTTGGATTGTTACAACTAACAACGCTGCAGGATATATGCTTTCAGTAACTTCAGATACATATCCTGCACTTAAGGCACCTTCTGCTGGTGTAGATGATTATGCACCTGCAGGCGCAGATCCGGATTATGATTTTACTGTACTTTCGACAGATGCTCGTTTCGGATTTTCTCCAGAAGGTACGCATGTTATTCCTAAATATTTAGATGATGGTATATCTGCTTGCAATACTGGTTCAAGTGATACTGCAGATAAGTGTTGGGACGGATTTGCTACTACAAGTAAGACAGTATCCTCTTCAAATGTTTCAAATCATCCATCAGGTACTGCAACCGTACTCAAATATCGTGTTCAAATTGGCTCTGGAAAGATACAGGATTCATCGCCATTATATGAGGCCTCTATCACAGTTACTGCGACCACGTTATAATCAATTGCATATGCGAACAAAAGGAGTATCAGAAAGGGTATTAGGAATATTTTCCATTTTCATATCTTTTCTTTTTGTTCTCCTTTTTACTTTTTCAATTTTTGGGATTAATACGAAGTTAGCATATGCAGAATCTGTAAATGTAAATTTGCTTGTTGCAGTTTGTAATGAAAATTTAATTTGTGAAGATGTAATTGGTGAAAATTATGGATCATGCCCGTCCGATTGCGAGGCTCCACCTCCTCCGCCTACACCCACATCGACAAGCTCTTCAACACCAAGTGGTCCTGGTGCAGGATATACAAGTCCAGGCGGATCGACTGGTGGTCCGACTGGATCTGGAAGTTCAACTACTGGATTTCCTTTAGATCCGAATTTTCCAAGCGGCCCTGGCCCTAATAACGGACAAAACAACGGCCAAAATACGCCTAATAATAACGCTGGTACAGGAAAACCCGGACAGGGCAGCACCATAAGACCTCCCGGATCAATTCCGGATAGTGGGATAGATGGAATAATAAAAATTGCTCCGTACACGACACATGTGACGCTGACTTTTAAAACTTTTTTGTCGTCCCTTTTAAATATGTCATGGGGTAAAACTGGTACATATGAGTTGGGAAGCATGGCAGATTCTTGGTATCATCAAAATTTTTCAAAAGATATTACAGATTTGGAACCTGGAACTAGATATTATTATCGACTTGAATTACTCGATTCTCTCGGTCGGAAAAATGAATATGAGGGTCAATTCATGACTGCATCTTTACGATCTACAGCACCTCTTCCTGTTGTAGTAAATTTTGGTATTTCAAATAAAAGAGAAAGTGATTCTGCGATTTTGTCTTGGAATATTAAACCAGCGAAAGATACTATTCTCGATGATCTTCGTAAGGAATCTGAACGGAGATTGAATCAAAATATCAGTCTTAAAGAAGAATTAGAAGGAGCGAAGGTGGATTCTGAAGAAGAATTGCAATCCCAAGTTGAAAAAGTCTATGTTAGGCTCGTGCGTTCAGAATTTGGATTTCCTAAGGATCCATTTGAAGGAAAAGTTGTTTATGAGGGAAATGGAGAACAGACGACAGACATAGGTTTACGAGATAATACCGCATATTATTATTCAATTTTTGTTATGAATGGAAAAGGGGAGTATTCGTCGCCGGCCATTATCAAATATATCCATAAAATTGAAGGACAAATTTCAGAAAAAGAGAAAAAAGAGGCCGAAATCAAAAAAAGGCAAGAAAATATCAAAAATACGCAATTTGATCCCCTAATTCAAGATAAAAATCAGATTGATATTGAGCAATGGCTCGATCCTGACACAAAAACAGGCTTTTGTGGATATTCTCAACTGGTGCAGCCGACACTCTCACTAAAAGATACTTTTTCTGGTATATCTCCTGCCCAAAAAGGTAACTTTTCAACTCAATTTATGAGTGACGGACAAGCTATTGAACCTAAGCTTGGATCAATTAGAGTTGATGGCCGAAATAAATTAATAATTAGGCTAAAAAGTGATCAATTTGAAGCGGGTGATAAAGTGGGAATTTGCCTCTTTTCGAAGCGTCATATGACATATACAGATTACCTGCTTACAAAAAACGACGACGGCACTTTCGAGCTTATTTTTCCAGCTATATCCACAATTTTGAGTGGGAAAAGTGACTATCAATTTACCATAGGAATGATAAAATATAATGGTGCAGAAATGGTTTTAGAGCGAGGTGAAATTTCTTTCTTTGTTCCATCAGAACAAAATGCATTTTCGTGGTTTGAAATACAGATAATTCTTATGATTTTGTGCGTAGTTTTTTGGATAAGAAAGCGAATAAAACTCTCTACTGTTTCCAATAGATAAATGGGTTTCAGAATATCTTTTTTACAACTATTTTCCGCCATCAAAAGACCTGCATCCAAACGGCTTGCAGTTATTGCTTATACATCGGCGGTTATTCTTTTGTTTTTTTATGCAATTGTTGGACCGTTTCTACTTTCTTGGGCTGAGGCTGCTGTAAACGAGCAAATTAATTATCAAGGAAAGCTAACAGATACTGGTGGAGTTTCTGTTACGAACGGAACTTACAATATGGAGTTTAAACTTTATACTGTTTCTTC
>CAZSLF010000022.1:0-6262 GCA_964607805.1 uncultured Candidatus Saccharibacteria bacterium | reverse complement strand
GGCTAGTAGCTTCAAGTAGATATCTGCAATCATGAGACACTGATCTATAAAACTCAGTGATCTTCTTTTTTCTTGATACAGTTTCGGCAAGGTTTTGTACCGCCATGGCTTTTGTTGATAAATCATTATTGAATGAATCTAAATATTTATTTATCTTATCAAGGAACGGAAATACCATTTGCACAAGTTTTTTCTTATCAGCTTTAGAGGTCTTGTTAAGCTTTTCACTACTTTCTAAATCATCAGAAATATTCCATTCCTGTATATACGTAGTTAAAATATGGAATTCAAGTGGAAGTTTTGTTAGATCAGTCATGTTCGTAGTCTTGTTTATTACTGGTAATTGCAGGGCAATTAATTTCAATACCTCTAATATATCAATTATATTTGTAGTAATTCTGGGTTTGAAATAGTACCTGAAACTATTTGAATAAAAGTGAATGGCATCGCTCTCTTCAATATCAAGCATTTCTATCAAAGTCAAATTGCGCTTGGTTTTTAGCCACTTCTGCACCAAAGTGTGATTATTCAACGAATCATCCTCGCTAGTGAAGACGGGTAATCGTTTATCATTTAATCGAATAGAGAAAGTCTTTTTATTAATAGCTGATATCCTGTTTATTTGATTGATGGAAAATAGAGGTAGTGAATATTCAAGTTCTTTAGGTTTTATAGAAATCGCAAGATAACCTGAACTCGCAAAGATATCAATTTGCAGGTTTGTTGAACACAAGGTCAACTTTCGTGAAAAGAAATCGCTGCCACCACGAGTATGAAAAGCATTGGCATCATATATTGCAGTTTCCATTACTCTTTTCTTATATATCTTAGCGATTGTCAGTAATATGTCTTGAGGATTATTCATAGTTTATTATCAATAAAAAATATTACTCATCTTCCGGTTTCCAATTGCTAATAATCCTTTCTATAAGTAAGGTGTCGTTCCATATTGCACTGGGAGAAAGCTTTTTCTCCTCATGCGTAAGTTTCCTATCAATAAGCCATTCTTTTTTGCCATCCATTAGCCACCAGTCTTGTACCTTACCATCTCGATCTCTCACCCCAGAGGCACGCATAAGCGGAATCGTTTGTGCGTGCTTTGGTATTTCTTCATTTGCCACTATAAAAGTGATCTCTCTCCAGCAAGAAGCACCAAGAGGGTAGTATATCCAAAATCGCTCCTTTTGTTTTGCAATGTCAGTAAAATTATTTGGACGTTTTTTGTAAAGACCAGGGAGTATTCGAATGAGAGGGGTTTCGTGATAATCAGGTCCCTTTCTCACATACTGAAAATAGGTGAAGCCCTTTGGTGTTTCAATCTCTACGATATCTCCGATCTTTGGTCTTTTGCGAATAAATTTCTTTTCCATAAATTTTATTTTATCTTCCTGTTTCATATTCAATATAACCATTTTCCTCACAATCCTGAAGGTAATTGGAAACGTGTTGAGCCTTTGCCTCTGTTTCTACATCTATTGCCAAAAGACTAGAACCCATAAATTTCCACTCCATCAAACTAAATCGTATGGTGATATACCTGACTTATTCTTTTTATACTTATCAGCGCCATGTCTTAGTAGCAATTTTACTGCTTTCCCGCGTTCATCATCATCCCGAACGTTAAAAAGAGCTCGCCATAAAGGTGTATTACCATAAGAGTCTTCAAGATCAACTAAAGCACCGTGTTCAAGGAGAAGTTTTGTGATTTCATAATTGCATTCCTGTGAGGCAAAATGGAGAGCAGTCCACCCACCCTTATCTTGGAGATTAACGTTTGCCCCTTCTTTTAACAAATTTTTCACCAGATTCACATTCTGATCAACACATGCATACATAAGTTCTGTCCGATTCATTCTATCTGTCATGGAGATATTGTAATCTGTTGTAGAAATAAATTTTATTGTTTTTTTGCTTTGTAATATTTTGACCTTCCACTAAATACCAATTCCATTGCTGATTATTTAAGTTACTCTTTAACGAAGCAAAATATGGCATCCCGCCCATCTCGTATATTACTCTAACTGGAGAATCAATTACTTTCGAGTCTTCATTTATGGTTAAGTAATTCTGCTTGGATTCTATGTTAATCTCACCAATATATAAATTATCAATGCTAGCATTTATATATAAAGCTCTTTACTAATCCACTTATTTTTTCTTTAAAATAAAAAACCAAACAGCTTGAGCAATGAGTAGTAAAGCAAGTATGCTGATTACAATAATTACCCAAGGATTTGTAAATGGACTTTTTGATTCTATTTGCACAGTAAAGCTAAATTCTTCAACTTCTCCATCGAGTGTGACTGGTTGTTCTCCAACTTGACCTTTGTAATCAATTACTACCTTATGGTCTCCTTTTTCAACATCATTAAACATTGCAAGTCCATTTTCATCTGTTGTTGTTTCTCGTGGAGTAGAAAAGAGCGTAACTTTAGCACCCTTCACAGCTTGTTTATTTGTGTCAACTACTTTTACTTTAACGTCATAGGTTTGAATTGTTGATTCTTCTGTAGTTCCAGTTTTCTCTGTTGTTGTATCCTTTTCTGTTGCGTTACAAGAAGAAAGCTTTAATTCCCATCCCGTAGAAATAGCTTGAGGGTTGTTTTCTAAGCTCGGATATTCATTTTTATTTAACTCAATGAGATCTTTATATTTATCTCCATCTCCAAGTTCTGAAAATGCAATTCCATACAAACTATCTCCATACTTGACGGTATATGTTTTGCAGGTGGTTTCTTTAGTTGGAACAACAGTTTCTGTCTTTTTTGGTGTTGTTGTTGTTTCTAAAAGTGTTGTGTTCAAACTACCTGATGAAACAAAAAGATAGAACATTGGTAATGTACTTGTTTTTCCTGCTTTACTTTTGGCTGTAATTGTTACTTCATGTCTACCGTATGGAATACTTGTATCTGGGGTACATTCCCATGATGAGTCATCATTAGTTGTAGTTTCACAGATGGTGTCTGAATTAATAGTTACTGTTATCGTACTTTCTGCATCAGCTACTCCTTTAAAGGTGGGTGTTTGATCTGTTGTTGTATAGGCATTTCCAGTATTTGAAGTTGTTTTTAAAGTGAGACCATTCAAAGTGGCGATCGAATCAAGCTGGATAATTGGACTGTCTAAATCTACATACAAAGTTCTGGTTCCAGAGCTTCTTGTGTTACCTGCGTTATCAATTGCATTTACTTCCCACTTGACTGTTCCATTATCAAGTTCTTTACTATCTTGTTTAGTTCTTGCTTCTATATAGTTACCGTCGTATTTAACATATTTGTTGCTGTCTTCTCGAACATGATTGGCACTACTTCCTGGATCTTCTGGATTAATATCATCAATAATTGTCTTTCCATCTACTACAACTTGATACTTTGAAAGACCAGAACCAGAATCAGTTGTTTTCTTCCAACGAAAGGTCTGCTTAGATTCACTTGTGTATGCCTTATCAGAAGGTGAATCTAAATCAAAAGAAGCTGGGTCTGTTGTGTCTATAGTGAAAATATCTGTTGAGGCATTGGCATTACTGGTTGTATTACTGTTTGAATCTGTTGCTCGAACATAGATAGTATGACTACCATCAGAAAGTGCACTGGAAACATTACAAGTAAAAGTTTCAGTTGCTTCGTCGAATGTTCCATCATTTGCTGTACAGGCTGTCCATGAACCAGAGGTTGCATCCAATTGAAATTGAACAGCAGAAACCGTGCCTATTGATTCGGTTGCAGTGCCAACAAGTGTAGGTGTGCTGTCTGTTGTTGGGTCGGGAGATAAACTTGTCAGTGTTAATGAAGGAGCTGTTGAATCGCCACCGGTAAAGGTTACGCTTACTTGGTTGTTATCAGACCAGGTATTTTCATTTCCAGTTGTATCGACAGCTTGTACAGTGTAGTAATACGTTCCGGAAACAGCCAAGCTTGAGTCGCTATAGGTCCCCGTGGTTGTGTTGCCGTTTGTGTTAATTTGCGAGCCAAGTGAGCCAGAAGAATCTGATCGATAGACTCTATAATAGTTTGTTCCAGCTGCATCATCATAAACCGTAGTCCATGTAAATGATGGATTAGAAGCAGTTGGAGTAGTACCTGCCGCCAAATCAGTAACTTCGGATGGAGCTACAGCATCACTTGCAGCTGTAGTCACTATAAAGTTATCGTAGGTATTAGCTGATCCTAAACTATCAACAATAATCCCAGCCTTCGTACCAGTTAAATTCGATGTAACACATTCCAGAACCAATTTAGTATTTAGATAAATTCCCACTTTATTACCTACAATTACCATTTTCATATTGTACGTAGTACTTTGTGAGATATCTCCAATTAGACTAACCGCACAAAAATTAGCAGTAGCGCCCCCCACTGTGTCCCAAAATTCTATTTCTGGTGAAGCGCTTTGCCAAAGAAAACGAGCTATCATTTTATTGTTACTATCTATCCATCTTCCAGTTAACCCAGCAAACCATTCTGTTTGTGCTCCAAGACTTATATCAGTAGAGATAGCCATATCAGTCTGTCCAGTTTCTATGGTTGCATATGAGCTTGTGGCAGCAGGAGAAACAACATTACTGTTTATAGTCCATGTACCGCTTTGTTCGGTCCAACTTCCTCCAGGAGTATTAGTATCAGGGGTATGAGTGTTGAGCCTCGTGGTGTCAACAGCGGTAAAAGTATCACTGATTAAGGTGGTTGCTCCCGATGAGGGAACAGTAGGAAATAATTCTGTACTAGTAGGCAAAGTGACGGTTTTAGGCCAAGCAGCGAAGTTGTCAAATGAAATTGTTGCAGCAGAATTATTACTAATGCCTGCTCCGGTTGCAGTGTTATTAAATGCATTTGTTTGACAACCAAATAAAACTTGTGAAGTGTTAGCATAAGGACAAATACGATTTCCGTGAACAACAACTCTTAAACGCTTTGTTTGACCGTTTCCAAAGTTAGAAGCTCCTGTTTGATCAACAAGTGTAAAAATACCACCAGAATAATAACCCAGTTGATATCTATCATTAACGCCCCAAAAAACCCAATAGTTATTTGAGTCAGAGTATCTGAATATTAATCCTCCAGTAAAACCTCCGCTTGCGGGACTAGTCATATCAGCTTCAAATATTCCATCGCTAGTAGCTGTAATAACGCTTTTTGCAGCTGCTGTAGAAGTTACTTTTGATCCATCAGCCGTAAATGTCCCTGTCGCTGTAGTCCAAGTTTGGCTTCCTGACAAATCAACAGTTGTACCATTAATACTTCCACTTCTGCTAAATCCGTCAGCTGCAGTTGCCAGACCATATTGAGAAGTAAAACTTCCTGTCAGATCGACTACTCTTACGGACGAAATTTTGTCATTACTGGTTTTGTTATTTATCCCAACATAAAGAGAATCGTCAGTACCAGTTTCATTAACCCAGAAAAGTGTTGCTGTAGGATATGTTCCAAACGTCCCCCCAGATATTAAATGGTATGAACCAGTGGGACGAAGAATGGTAGCTGTTAGATAATCGTTGCTGTACGCCCGGTAAGAAATAGAATCCCCATAGCTAATCCCAGCACCAGGAACAACCGCTTTTATATACTGTTGAGATCCATTAGCGCCATCTATATAAGTGCCATATCCACTAGTTGTTGGGGTTGAAGTAGAATTAGTTGTAGAAAAATGAATGACTGGTCCTCCGTCGCCGAATCCTAATGAACTTTTGAGTACAGAAACTAGTGTTCGACCTGCAACCCTAGAATAAGTACTAGTTGAATAAAGAGATGGATCTCCGTAACCTGGTGATGACCTTGCTCCTAAATTTAGATCACCCGAAGAAACTGATAGTTTACTTTCAGTATCGATGATAGTCCACTTATTCGTATCAATGGTTGCTTTATCAAAAGAGTCATAAAAAACCGACGCGGCCATAGCTGGAGAGCCTTGGGAAATAATTAAGAATAGTATCAATGAAAAGGTCACAGCTACTGACTTGAGAAAAGTATTTCCCTTTCTAAATAAAAGAAGTTTCATAGTGTTTTTAGTCTGTTTTGAAAACAACTGTACACTATCTATAGTATCAAAAATTAAGGGGTTTTGTGCAAGTATTTTGCTTAAATTTTGAAATGCCTTCATCAGAGCAGGTTTATATGTATAGAAAGCTCAGTGTCAGCCATGGCCTGGGCTTTTTCTATGTATTTCTGTACAAATTCAAGTATTTTTTTAGACTGGCAGACAAACACAATGTGCATGGTTGGCTGATCTTTAAAAAATTCAATGTATTGGTTTACTCGTGAGCGAA
>CAZSLF010000021.1:0-8364 GCA_964607805.1 uncultured Candidatus Saccharibacteria bacterium | reverse complement strand
CAGTTGACTCTTAATCAATTGGTCGTGGGTTCGAATCCCACCCGGTCCACCAAATTAGTTTTTTTGTTTCTGTTTCTCTGATTTAACTCGTAGATATAACCTAATTGAGGTGTTCGAACTCCAACGTCCTTGTGGTAGGTAAAACCTGCTGGGAAGATAAGGTTTTGGAACTTCGGATAAAGTTTAGGTGGTAAATCAACCCATTGTCTTGATAAATCTTTTATAAAGTCAGTTGCGTAGATAACTGCTGTCTCGACGTCGAATTGTTCTATCCTTGCTTCACTCAAAGATATTTTCGTTGTCATTATGTCATTCTCGACTTCTGCCTTACGCTCTTGAAACTCTTCATTATTATAAGAACCATCCTCACGCATATCAAAGATGCGTTTTCTTTTTTCTTCAAACATTTTTAACTTACGCTCATAAAGGTCAATATCTTTTTCAAAGGATGCTCCTTGTTCTTTCCAGAGGTCTATTGTGGTTGCTTTGAGCATTGCTAACCATTCTTCATTCGGTGTTACTTTTGCAAGATGTTCAGCAAATGCTTTTTCTAATTCATCTTTCTTTATTGTTTTACCTTTCAATGAGCACTGCTTATAGTAACAATGATAATACGGATGGCTCTCTCCATTCTTGCTAGTAGATGGACTTGCAGTAAGCTTTCTGCCACATTCAGTACAAAGTACCAAGCCACGAAGAGGATACATTGGGTTATATCTATTATGAGCTTCTGTACGCTTCTTACCACTTAAATGGGCTAGTATTTTATGGACGTCTTCGTCAGTTATCATTGGCTTATGCATTCCTCTAATCCAGCCACCTTCTCTAGGGTCCAATAACCAGCCAGAATAAAACTTCAAACGACGCTCTGTTAACATTGCATCTACATACTGCCCAGATGTTTTTTTATTCCTATATTTTAGTAAACCCAATTCGTCTAGGCGACGTGCGAACCCTGCCTTGTTATAAAGACCTGCACTCATTTCTCGTAGCCCTTTTTGTACAATATCAAAAGTAATTGGGTCTGGGTCATCTGGTTCAGTTTTCTTCAATCCTTGTTTCTTAAAGTTCTTGCACAGATACCCTATAGGTGGATGCCAAGGGTAAAGTCCTTGTTTTATTCGTGCATACATACCATCACTACATCGTTGCTTGCGAATTGCATTATCAAAATCTGCTGTTCCAGCAAGTATCGTCTCCATCAATTTTTCAACTGGAGAGTTTCCAATCGGTTCACTCACTGAATGGAGACTGACACCATAATCAAGTAATCTTTTTCTAATAAGAAAGTGGTCCTCTGTATTACGAGCAAATCTATCTACTTTGGCAACGACAAAGGCGTGAACATCTCCTTTGTTTTTTCTGCAATACTCAATAGCACGAAGAAACTCTGCACGGTCTGTTGATTTTGCGGAAGCTCCTTCTTCACGGAATACTGGTTCAATAATTTGTAGTCCTTTATCTTTGCAGTATTTACGACAAAGCTTCTCTTGATAATCAAGAGAGGTTCCTTTGACCTGTTCATCTGAACTAACTCGTGTGTAAATAATTGCTTTCATAATTATATTTTATGCTCATTGATAATTTTTGTCTCGCCAACAATCTCTGTTTTATTTGAGGTCCTTTTTTCTCCAATCCATTTATCAAAAATTACTTCTGCCATTAACCTGTAGCCATCTCGGATTTCTGTGAGCTGTTCATCGGTCAGAGTTTGATTATTAAGTATCTTCTTTGTCTCTGCAATAGACAAAAGGTCTCCATTGTAGGAATGGATAACGATTTCATATAATGATGTTGTTATGTAATTTGTTTTCATATATTTTTCAAACTTTTATACTTCTTACATTTGCAAACTTATTAGGCATTCCTGCCTTGTCTATCGCATCTTTGTGTCTCTTAATAAAGATTAGTATCTGCGGAAGATTTCTATCTAGGTCATATGGTGTTACTGATTTTGGGCAATAGTCTTTGTGTGCAATAAGAGGTAACTTTTTTATCAGTACATCGAGTTCTTCTTTACCCATTGTATTCAAAAGGCGTCCCGTTGCTTTTCTTTGTGTCGTATTATTACGAAGACGTTTATAATTTGGATTAATTGATTGAAAGCTATTTATTATTTCATCAATTTGATTATCGGTATCACTCACTCCATTAGTATTCTTAAAGTTAGTATTGTTTATATTAGTATTATTAGTAGGAAACTCATTCCTCTGGTTAGTGTCGTTATTTTCCTCTGGTGGAGTATTCTCATTCCTTTGGATACCAGAGGAAACCATTTCCTCTGGAGTAAGCCACTCACTTTTATCAAGAAGCCAGTACACGTTATGAAGCCATATTCCATTATTTTTTCTGAACTTTTTTTCTACAAAGACAAAACGAGCTTTCTCAAGGTAACTCAAATACTTTCGAACTGTTCTGTCACTGACGCCTAGCATCTCTGCTATATTTTTTTGAGAAGGAAAACATTTTTGTTCACCGTCCGCACGTCTACACAAAGTAAAGTAAATAGATGACCCTATAGCTCCAAAATGTTTTGCATACACATCCAAAAAAAGGTTGTCGGCTGAAAACCAATCTCTCTTTCTCACATCTCTTACTTTGAATGTTTGTGTGTTCATAAAATTATTTCATCTAATTCACTGAATGTTATTAGATGACATATACATAGTATATCAGATACTGTCCTGAATTGTCCATATTTTACAGTATTGACATTGATAGACAGCAAAAGACATTTGTAATACAATGTAAATATAAAATATGAAAGATAATCAATTGACATTATTGACACTTAAAGAAGTTGCACAAGAATTGCGTGTGAATGAACGCACTGTCTTTCGTTTGATACGTGGAGAGAATACAACTGGTAAGAAATTACCAGCTATTATGATTGGTCATTCGTGGCGTATACGCAGAGAGGACCTCGATAAGTTTCTGGTTGAGAACTTAAACCTTAACACTCCTGCTAAAAAGACAAAGTCAAAGAAGAAAAAATAATATGAAAAAACAAATCATTAAAGCGACAACAAAAAAAGAAGTTACAAAAGAAAGTACAGGTCTAGTACAGAAGCTTTCGCATACAAAAGGACGAGCGATGCTTGAGTGGTATGAGAAAAGTGCTCCTAAAAGTATCGAGTGGTTCCCTGCACAAGAAAAGGAAGTATATGGTAATCAAAATGCAAAGGATTGGAATAAGCTTTTCTGGGGTGACAATAAGCAAGTACTATCTCATTTACTTAAAGATTATCGGGGTAAGATAGATTTTATTTATATTGACCCACCTTTTGATAGCAAGGCAGATTACGTTAAGAAAATAAAACTTAATGGTCAAAAATTACAGGGCGTAGAACAAAATGTAATTGAACAAATGCAATACACGGACATATGGGAGAAAGACGAATATCTTCAATTTATGTACGAACGCCTTGTTATTATGAGAGAGTTGTTATCAGAAAAAGGGTCAATAATGCTTCATTGCGACTGGCATAAAAACTCTCATCTTCGGCTAATAATGGATGAAGTTTTTGGGGATGATAATATAGTAAATGAAATTATTTGGGGTTATCGTTCAGGTGGAGCGTCAAAAAAAGAAGCCCTGCCACGAAAACACGATACAATTTTATTTTATCGAAAAAATAGTATATTTGAGGTTAATTCAATCACCGAGCGTCAATATCTAGAAAAATCCTTTATGGGTAGTAAGCAAGATGAAGACGGTAGGTTTTATGTTGATACTTTATTACGAGACACAATAGAGGGTGTAATCACCACAGTAAATAGTAAAGGTAAAATCATTACTTTTAACACAAGACCTCCTCTCAATTTATCCAATGAGCGAACAGATTACCCAACGCAAAAACCAGAAGGTTTGCTAGAATTGCTTATAACCATTGCGACAAAGGAAGGAGATTTGGTTCTAGATTGTTTTATAGGTTCAGGAACCACGGCAGTTTCAGCGGAACGATTAAATCGCAGATGGATTGGGTGTGATATTAATAAAGGTGCAATTATTACTTCGACAGAAAGACTGATTGAAGAAATAAAAATAAGGGGTAATAACTCTGCTTTTAAAATACTTAATGTAAATCATTACGAAGTATTTACAAATGATGTTCAAGCAAAACAGCTCTTAATAGAAACTTACAAGATAGACGAACTGACTAGAGGAGATTTTGATGGTACTCTTGGAGCAAATTATGTGAAAATAATCTCCCCAAACCGTGTATTAGGTAAAATGGATATCTCACTTGTAATCGAAGCCATTAAGAAAAACAAGGACCTTTTCATAGTAAGAAAGGTGTCTAAACAAAAGGAAGCCACGTTTGAAAACAAGGTTATTGTTATTTGTAGTGGAGCAGAGTTGGATGTTCGTGACTTTGTAAAGAATGAAAATAATACGGGAGTTGAGATAGAAATAAGAGATATACAAATAGATAAAAAAGAACTTGATTTCAAGAAACCTACGGAAGCTGTTATTGAGTATATTGTCAAAGGTAATAAACTCACTATAAATGTAAAAGATTACTATTCACCACTTCTAATGAAGCGTCTCGAACTTGAAAACGAAAATCGTTTATCTATGACCGAACGCGTACAGCTTTTTGATTATAAACAAGCACTTGAGCATATAGTAATTGATGTTAACTATGGAGAGGGTCAAAAGAAAAACAAAGGGAATACTGGTGACATCTCCTTTAATGCAGAGATATTTGCTCATAAAGAAAAGAAGGACGAGCTCGTAAAAACATCAAATGAATACGTGTACGAGAAAAAAGGTACCTACACAGTGGCAGTCAAAATAGTCGATGTACTTGGTGAAGAATACTTTGAAACTCACCAAATAACTATCAAATAAATGTATGCAACCATTCGTACAAGAACTACAAAAAATGGTCCGAATGTGGCGTGAAGATGGCTATACAGGTATTTATCCAGAAACACAAAACATTCTAACTCACATTAAGAGCAATAACTTCCTTCACGAACCTCAACGTGAAGCTTTTGAAACATATATATACCTAAAAGAAATACAGAGTAATAAATCAGTTCCAGAGATAGTTACTTTGATGGCAAAAGATAATAAGGATTTACTTAAATCTCTTGGATTTACGAACGATATTATCGAATTATTCGATGACCTTACAGAAGAAAAAAAATTAGAGCGTATTAGCAAAAAATTAATAGAGCTTGGGTTCGCTGAATACGGTTATGCTAATTATGTATTAGCTCTTACGATGGGTGCTGGTAAAACAATTTTAATGGGGGTGCTGATGATGTACGAGTTCATTATTTCATACAAGCACAGTGATGATATTCGTTTTGCAAAAAACATTCTACTTTTTGGTCCCGCTGATACTGGTATTATTGAAGTACTTAAAGAAGTTAAGAGTTTTGACTATAGTTTAGTTATCCCACGTGAATATGATGACATCTTACTCAATATCAAGTATTGGTATTTAGAAAAACCCGAAACACCACTTAATCCTCTTGGTAACTATAATGTTATTGTTACTAATTCTTCGAAGATTATTTTAAAGGACTGGAAGGATACTCATAAGGGCAATACACTTTTTGACTTACGCAAAGACCCTGTTAACAAACGCCTTTCGGCTATTTCACAGCTTGAAAGTCTTGCGGTATTTGTAGACGAAGCTCATCACTCATATGGTGAGGATGTATCAGAGAAGCTTAATCAATCACGAAAAACTATTCACCATCTTGCTCAAGCTACAAACGTAGTCACGGTTGCAAACCTTACAGGAACACCTTATGTGAGAAACGTGATGCTCCCTGATACTGTATATACTTTTGGGCTTCAACAAGGTATTGAGAAAGGTATCTTGAAACAGGTAATGGTCACTAATCACGGTAAAACATCTGATGTCCAATCAGAAGATTTTGTGAATACTATCGTGGATACTTTTTCGAAAGAGTATGGCGAAAAGCGTATAGAAGGACGATTACCAAAAATTGCTTTTTATACAACCGATATTACAATGCTTGAAAAACTTGAAGAAAATCTTGATAAAGCACTTCGTAAACATAAAATACCGCTTTCAAAGAAGTTGGTGTGGCACTCTACTTTTACGGGCGAAAAGAAAAAAAATGCAGACTATGAGTTTAATCGTTTAGATACAGCAGAGAGCGAAAAACAGTTTGTGCTTCTTGTTAACAAAGGAACCGAGGGTTGGAATTGTAAATCTCTTGTTGCCGTAGCATTATATAAAAACTCAACCAGTAATAACTTTGTACTTCAAGCTTCTTGTCGTTGTCTACGCCGTATCGGTGATAATAGTACCAAAGCACGTATATTTCTTTCGGATGAGAATTATCGAGTTCTTGATAGAGAGCTCGAGAATAATTTTAATACTTCAATTTCCCAGCTTACTGGAAGACAGCAATCCGAAGTTCAAGTAGATTTGGTTGTAGAAAAAAGAAAAACCGTCATTGTTAAAAGGAAGCTTGTAAGTATCATCTCATCCCAAAAAGTGGCTCCAGAAGCCATTAAAATTGATTTAAAGCACGTTCCAGAGAAAAAGATGCTACCTATCATCCAAGGACGAGAAATTGTACTTAATGAAGCAGGACGGGCAATCTATATGGACCCAATAGCTATTACATCAGAAGCTACTCAAGAAGAAATCCGTACATTTGGTTATTACGATATTATTGCACTTGTTCAAAATAAAACGCATTTCTCTTATGCTGAAATCAATAAGGTTTTAGAGACGAATAATGTTTCTAAAGAAAAACTTATCGATGCAGTAGAGAAGAATTATTTAACAATCTATAGTATTGCAGACCAGATACTTACCCAAGCGATTAAGTATGAAAAAGAAGAAACAGAAATTGAGCAAGAGATAGAACTTACTAAAGCATTTCCGTTCAAGATTACTGTTAAAAAAGACCTTCAAGAAAGCGATGAAGAAGCTTTTGCACGTAGTTTGGTTGTTTATCGAGAACAAGAAGAGTTAGAAGGACGAACATCTAGACTTGGCTTTCATATTAATCCATATAACTTTGACAGTACTGATGAGTTAGAGTTATTTCGGTACTTGCGAGCTAATCTTAAAGAGGGTGAACGTGTGAATGATGTGTATTTCACTGGTGGAGTGACAAATGAAAAGCACAATGAGTTTTATTTTGAATACCAAAAGAATGATATTGATGGTGATGAGCGTATTTCAAAATACTTCCCAGACTTCTTTATCGAAACATCTCTTGGAAGACATCTTGTGTTAGAGGTAAAAGGTGGAGACGAAGAGCTGACTTACAAGTCAGAGAAAGAGAAGTACGATAAGGGTACTCTTGAAAAAGATGCAATTACAAGTGACCCATTGATGAAAGAGATTGGTTTTAAAGAGTTCCAAGACTTAAATAGAAACTTTGAATATCATATCACCTTCAAAGGTACTGTGATTTCTGAACAACAAGCCATCGTTCAGAAAATAAAAGCTTTAAAGTAGTTAAATCCAATCGATTAAAGTTACAGAAGCATTACCATAAGCAGGGATGTCATAAAATAATTTGGCATCCTTGTTTTGTTTAAGAGCTTCCAGTATTCTTCCAACTCCTGCGTGACTTACCACTAACACGTTCTGTCGTCTTTCAGTTAACCCTTTAAAACAAAAGAAAACTCTATCTCTAAAAATATATGGATTTTCTGCTTCTTTTGCCATCGTCAAGGCACTAGATGAAATCTTGTGGATAGGAGTTCCCGTCAAAGTACCCATATCATATTCTGTGATGGTATTATCAATCTCAATCATATCGAGAGGAAGTCCTAGTTCTCGGGTTATTATTTCTGCTGTTTCAAGAGCCCCCTTTAAGGGTGAAGAAATTATCCTTTCTATTTTGAAAGGAACTTCAAGTTTTATAGCTTGGGCGGTAGTCTTTGCTTGTTCCTTACCTTTTTCAGTAAGAACCGAGTTCTCTCGCTGACCAGCGAAAACTCCCCGTAGATTGGCTTCACTTTCACCGTGTCGTACAAAATAAATCATATAGTTATTTTAACATTTTTATAATTAAATAAATCCGAAGTAATCCGAGTGAAAACAAGCTTTTTTACGATGTCCTTTTTGTAAACTTTATAAAAAACATAATAATTACAGTGTTTTTATAAGTCACTCCTATTTTTTGACCTTTCAAGAGCACTTTCGGATTTGGGTTGCTTTCTATGGTTCATTTTTGTTATATTTATCACTAGCGAAAGGATACGTTTGAAGCAATAGGAAAAGCTTTCATTTCAGTATTAAGTTCTGACCAGAGCTTGAGTTCTGCTAGGAGAGTGTTCCAACTGTATCCAACGTGGTCCACCAAATATTTGAATTTAAAAACACCTTTATGTAAAAACATGGAGGTGTT
>CAZSLF010000020.1:0-9271 GCA_964607805.1 uncultured Candidatus Saccharibacteria bacterium | reverse complement strand
CAAAATCTCGTTTAAAATACTCTAAAATTAAAGATGCTTTTAAGGAGGTTTATAAGACGCGTGGCGGTGAGGACGCTTCGTCAAACGGCAGTGATACTGAAGAAGAGGACGGCCTTGGAAAAAGTGGGAAAAAGTCGCCTCTAGCATATCCACTTTCTCCTGTTAAAAATAAGTTGGGAAATAGTTTTTCTTTCAAAGATATTCGGTTGGCGAGAGTTTTGTGGTTGGCAGGGTTGTAGTTCTAACAGGGTGTTCCGGCGAATAGGTGGATGAGCGGGAACAGTCGGGCAAAGCATTGTGAGTATGAAGAAAAGCTCAATTTTACACTCCCTAATTCGCATTTTCTAATTGCGACTCAGTCTCATTTAGAAAATGGAGAAAGGGGACACAATATTTCAGCATTTCTTCATAACAGCACCATTATTGCGGCATAAAGTCTGCATAGCGCCTGAATAAAATCCATTTTCTATAATTTTTTAAAATTTCAAAAACTTTGGCAAAGAATTCGCTAAAGAGTGGAAAAACGCCCAAAAAAGCGCTATAGTAAATATCTTGGTATGCACGCGTCTGCGCGCGTGCCCACATATATGGAGCTTCTAAATCTATTAAAGAAATACAAAAAACTGTCAATTATAGTCGTTGTACTCGGTTTGGGTACCAATATATTGGCTCTTTCAGTCCCCAGGCTTACAGCCGGGATTATTGATATTGCCACAAAAGACTCGGGTCTTTTAGGTTTAAACGCGCAAGTATTACAAAATATCTATATTTTAGCTGGAGTTGCGCTTATGACTTTTGTTATTGCTTGGCTCCAAATATATTTTTCAAGTGTGTTCGCTGAAACGGTTGCATATAATTTAAGAAAAGATGTAGTTAACAAAATTGGTAATCAAGCGTTTAGTTATATTGCGAAAGAGACACCTTCAAAATTGCTGACACTTATTACTTCTGACGTCGATGCTGTCAAAGGTGTAATTTCAAACGGTCTTGTTACACTGCTCGGAGCTGCAGTAACTCTTTTCGGAGCAATAGCTTTCCTTATTTCAATAAATGTAAGACTTGGTCTTTATACTGTTGCAGTAATTCCACTTCTTGTTCTTTCATTTGCGCTTATTTTTGGAAAATTATCTAAACTTTTTCAAGAAGGGCAGGAGAATTTGGAAAAGATAAATGCCATTATCAATGAAAGTATTGTTGGCGCCTCACTTGTTCGTGTTTTGAGTGCTGCAAATGAAGAAATTAAAAAGTTCGCAAAGACAAATACAAGAACTCGAGAAATTGGTCTTGGAATTGTAAGAAGTATTTCAGCACTTATTCCTGCTGTTATTTTCTTGGCTAATCTAACAACTATAATAATTGTATGGTTTGGAGGTAAGTCTGTAATTGAAGGATCATTTACAATTGGAGGATTTAGCGCCTTCCTCTCATACACAGCACTGTTTATCTGGCCACTTTTCGTTTTAGCTTTTGTCGGTCCAATGATTGGAAGAGGATTAGTATCTATCAAGAGAATCGATGCAGTATTGAAGTCTGAAATTCCAGAAGATACAGGTACATATGAGGGAGAAATAAAGGGTGATATAGAATTTGATCATGTAACTTTGACTTATACAGATGAAAATGGCGCCCCACGCACAGTCCTTAAAGATATAACATTTGAAATTAAAGCTGGAACAAAAACTGCGATTATCGGTCCAACAGCCGCAGGTAAGACCCAAATATTCTATCTTCTTGCCGGCATGGTACCTCCGACCGAAGGAAAAGTATCTATAGATAATCGTGCCCTCTCCGATTTCAAAAATTCATCTTTTCTTTCGCGCATAGGTTTGGTTTTCCAGGATAGCATTATGTTTAATTCTACGTTCCGAGAGAATATTGCATTGAGTAAAGATCGCGCGAGCGAAAGTGGTCAGTCAGATGCGACAAATGCAACTGAATCAAACCTCCAAAAAGCAATTCAAACCGCAGATCTTACAGAACTTGTTGCAAGTCTGCCACGCGGATTAGACACTCATGTAAGTGAGCGTGGAACTAGTTTATCTGGTGGGCAAAAGCAAAGAATTATGTTGGCGCGTGCTCTTGCTATTAATCCGCAAATACTACTTCTCGATGATTTTACTGCAAGAGTTGATCGCGCAACAGAAGCAAGCATTCTCAAAAATGTTTCAGAGAATTATCCGGATGTGACGCTTATATCCATTACCCAGAAAATTGAGCCAATACAAAACTATGATCATATAATTGTAATTATGGAAGGTGAACTTGTTGCGGCGGGTAAACATGAAGATTTGCTTCGTGATTCTTTTGAATATAAGCAGATTTATGAATCTCAGCAGTCGACTGAGGCCGATTCGCCGAAAGAATCTAAGCGCGATAGTGAATCAGATGTGACAGATGGCGCGGTTCATATAACCGAAACAAAATAATATGAAAAATAATTACACTTTAGAAAATCCAAGAGGTGAGGATAAGCCAGAAGTTGTGTCTGATTCCGTCGCACCAAACACCGATATAAAAAAGTTGGGCTTCTTTGGATCATTCAAAAAAATCATTAAATCTATGAAGGAATTCTATAGATTTATGAAAGAAGATGCTGGTAAATTACCGGTAGCTTTTATAGTTATTATCATAGATTCAGTTGCCGGAATTATTACCCCATACCTTATCGCACTCGCTGTCGATGATTATATAAGTACTGGTGATATTATTGGACTTCGAAATATTGTATTTATTTTGGCAGGTATTTACATAGTGACTGTTTTTACAGGATATTTGCAAGGTATTCTCATGGGAATTATTTCTCAAAAGACACTATTCCGATTGCGCGAAGCTCTTTTTATTAAATTGCAGGAATTACCAATTGCTTTCTTCAATCAGAATAAAGCTGGGGATCTCATGTCACGTCTTAACAACGATGCTGATAAATTAAATCAATTTTTAGGAGAATGGGTCTCTCGCTTCGTCGGAATTATGTCTATTGTTTTAGGTATAGCAGTCTTTGCATTTTTCATAAATATAAAATTAGCCTGCGCCATGCTTGGCATGGTAATCATACTGATTATTCTTACTAAAGGTTTATCAGGATGGGTTAATAAAAGAAGTAAAGCTAGTCTGGGTGCGCTTGGAAGTCTGAACGCTGCACTTCAGGAAAATATTACCAATTTCCGTGTGGTGGTTGCTTTCAATAAAAGAGAATATTTCAAGTCGCACCTCAATCAAGTAAATACAGATAATAGAGATGCCACAATTAAATCAGATATAGCCACAAGAATTTTCGAACCAATGTATGAATTTGCTGGAGCAATCTCACTTATTTTAGTAATTGTTTATGGTATATATTTGATTTCAATTGGGCAGACAACGGTCGGTGTACTTATCGCCTTCATCAGTTATACCCAAAAGTTCTACGATCCACTTCGAACTCTCGCTGTTATCTTCGGCTCGCTACAGTCTTCACTTGCTGCATGGACAAGAATCACTGAGATTTTTAATATGAAAGATAATCTAAATACTATTGATACTTCTGCACATGATTCTGATAGCAAAGGCAAGGTCGAAGCTGCATCAAATCTACGCCTTGAACTTCGCGATATTTCATTTTCATATATAGAAAATCAATATGTTTTAGAAAACGTTAGCTTGCAATTCGAACCAGGAAAAACATATGCACTTGTTGGACCAACTGGAGGAGGTAAGTCTACTTTGGTAAGTATCATGTCACGACTCTATGATCCAGATACAGGAACAGTGTTTTTGGACGGCATGGATATCCGAACTTATACTAAGGACGAAAGAGCAAAAAGGGTCAGTGTAATTTTACAGGAACCAATTCTTTTCTCGGGAACTGTTGCGGACAATATTCGCTATGGAAATTCAGAGTTGAGCTTGCTTGGGAATACAGCTGATATAACAGACGAAGCACTCGAAGCAAATTTAAAGGCGCAAGGTTTTGAAGAAGTGATTAAGCGTTTTGAAAATGGCCTCTCTACCAAAATCGAACAAAGCGCCGGTGGCGGTTTAAGTCTCGGTCAAAAACAATTAATTTCTTTCATGCGTGCAATTCTGCGAAAACCAGAAATATTAATTCTGGACGAAGCAACTGCTAATATCGACACGGTAACAGAAGCAATTCTAGAAAAGGCTCTCAAAGCTCTTCCTTCTGACACAACAAAAGTAATTATCGCTCACCGACTAAACACGATCCGTGAAGCAGATCAAATTATGTTCGTAAACGGTCACCATGTAACTTTAGCGGGTGGATTAGACGAGGCCATTCACCTAATAGAAAACGCCAAGAGGAAGAGTTAGAGAAAGAGTTAGTGGCGACCTAAAAAATCGAAAGGGAATCGCGACAATCGATCATGAAAAAGCGCCGCCCTTAATTTCCCGGACTTGTCTGAATAGGATCTATACGATCATTCAACTCAATATTTTTAATATTGTCGCTTACGTTTATATTATTCGTAGGCTTAGTATCGAGAATTGCGAATTTGCCAAGATAAATTAACCAGCCGAGACCAGCGACAATAACAATAATTACCAAAATAATTGCAAAGTGAGCAAATGAATATTTTTTTGCAGCCCTCTTACTCTGAGGGCCAGCTCTCAAAACTGGATCAACTAAATCTACCATATTCATCTATATTACCATGTTTTAAAATTTGATATACTTTAAGCATGTTAAAGCTCTATGTCTTTTCAGTTTTATTTATTGCAATGGTTGGTTTCGCCGCATATTTCTTCGGTACATACACACCTAATTTTGAGGCAAGACCAAAACCTATCAGTGATACAAAAAGTGAAGAACAGTTTACTGCTATAAATTTAGATAATAATTCGGGAAATACTACCACTGCTGCGATTGAGACTCCGGCTATTCCAGTTCAAACTGACAACACCAGTGCACCTACAGTAGAAGATGTTACTGAGGTGGTTCCGCTCTCAGATATTCCTGTTGAAACAGAGTTTGGCAACGATCATCAGTTATATAAATCTAAGCTCAATAAGCGAGTATCTTTTTTAATACCTGCAAACAGTAAAGTCGATGAGACTGGAAGTGTGACTAATATAAAATTCGTCATCGAATCTCCAAATACAAAGAGATATATTATGACATATGCAAAAGTGCAAGAAGGTTGTTATGACGCCTTAGGATCTTTTAGTATTGGTTCAGGGCAGGGAATTGATTTTAGAATTATTCAGGATAATAAGGAAATTGTTTTGGACAATAAGCTAAACGCCCTCCGATTGCACGAAATGTATGGTTCATATGCAGGTTCAGTTGGTTTTCGTGGTAACGCCTGTATACAAACAGCAGTTCCGACTCGTGTAGAAATCCGCGCTAGTGGCTTCGGTAGATATGAGGGAGCGGATGCATATGGCAATTTCGATAAGATTTTACAGAGTTTGACGGTCTAATATTGTCGCCAATTTTGAGTGAAAGCTTTGGCAATTAAGTAATTATGAAGTTTTACCTCACTCTTCTCCATTTTCTAAATGCGACTCAGTCTCATTTAGAAAATGAGGTTAAGGACACTTATTTAATATTATAGGGATTTAGAGGCATGTATCCATAATAGGCTTTATTTAAAGCCTTATTTTGCTATTGTTAGCTTCCATAAATGGCCAAAAGTCATAAAAATAGTGCTCGCCACTTGCTTTTTTAAGAAAAAGTGTTATAATATAGCCATATATGAATAATCAAACATTAAACCAAAAGACGACCCTAGAAAGCTTGAGAAAGCCATTTTTAGCGATATTCTTGGCTTTGTTTATATTGCTTGCTATGAGTCTTGTATTCTTGCCGCAAAAGGCAAGTGCAGCTGATACTACTACTTCGACAACATCGACTATTATTATTCCTATTGCTGGATATTATTACTATATTGACCAGTATGGAAACGCAAAGCCATGTGATATGCCCAATTGTGGAGCCTATGGTCCTTTTGCGAACGCTCAAGGATTCGCTGACTTCAGATCTACATATAAGCCAACTCCTACTTATGGAACTGGTTATGGAACTTCATATCAAGGATCTGTAAATGAATATAAGCCTTACTCATATTCAACACAGACAAATAACTATACTCCATCAGTTGCACCAATATATTCAGTGCCTGAGTACAAGCCATATGAAAAAGTTGGTAATACTCTAAAGGTTGGTAAAGCAAAAACTTCACCAAAATATGTTCAGGATGCAAACGGTCTATTGGCTTCAAGTAACAGTATTTATTCCGGAACATCTTATGGAAACTCTTTCGGGACAAATGGCGCGGCTAACTCTGGAAACTCTGGTTTCAAACAAACTGGAAATACTGGAGGCTTCGTTATGACAAGTTCTGCGTATTAAAAACTGCTCATCGCGCGGAAATTTCGCAGAAAGATTCGCAAGAGCCTGCGCAAACTCACAAAACAAAAAAATCAGAGAAGAAATTCTCTGATTTTTTTGTTATACTCAGATTGATGAACAACAATATGTCACCGTGGCTGTATCAGCTCATTCATACAAGAACAATAGATACTTTGCACAAAGATATGAAGACAGATATCGCAATTGTTGGTGCGGGAATTTCTGGAATTATGACTGCGTATTTTATTCTCAAAAATACTAATTTTGAAGTGACTATGGTGGATGCATATAAGGTGGCGCATGGTGCAACAGGTCACAACGCTGGCCAGCTCGTGGCAGATTTCGAAAGAGAATTGCATGATATTGCGCAAGAGTTTGGAATTGAAGCGGCTGTGCAAGCAGAGAAAGCAGTGCACGGTGCTTGGGCTTTGCTTGAACAAGTTTTCAACGAGGCTAGTTTGACTACACCTTTTTCAACTTTCATGGGATATAACGGTTATGAAAGTTTGACTAGACTTATGGATGAATTGAAGAACAATGCTATTCGGCAGGAGGCAGGAGAACCATTACACCAAATATTTATTGCTGATACTGCACCTGGACTCGAAAGAATTCCTCATATGTATAAACACTTATTCAGTGTAATTCCTCATCAGGATATTTTAGATCTTTTGGAGACGGATAATAAAGCGTATATTGCTGTTATGTCACTTCGAAAAGGTTGTCTAAATAGCGCAATGTTTTGTGAAGAGCTTGTTGGATATTTACTTCAAAAATATCCTGGAAGATATACTTTGGTTGAGCATGCGCCAATTCGTGAAGTTGTTTTGGAAAGTGACCATGCAGTGCTTTGTGCTGAGAAGCATCATGTTGTGGCTGATAAAGTAATTTTATGTACAAATGGTTTCGCTAAATTTAAAATCACAAATAACCATGGATCTGATATTGATACTATTTTTCATCATCAGTTGCGTGGGTATATCGGATATATGGCAGCATATGTTGGTCCACTAAATCAACAACCGAACGCTTTGGCGTATTATGGTGAGCGAAGTCGAAAGGCACGTCACAATATAGATGAATATTACGATGATCCATATTTTTATCTAACTCGTCGTCCATATGAATTGGAAAAAAAGGAGAAGCATAATTTGATTTGTGTAGGCGGACCTGAAGTGTATTTAAGTGATACTAGTACATATGATCCACGCGGGATTTATGATAAGCAGATGGCTGCGCAGATCGAAGCATTTATCAAAAAAACTCATAAGCATACTCCGAAAGATAATTTGGAATTTAGATTTACTTGGCATGGTCTCATGGGTTTTACTCAAAACGGTATTCGGTTGATTGGTTTCGAGCCGCTTAATCCTGTACTTATGTATAACCTAGGCTGCAACGGTGTGGGGATTTTGCCGAGTATTTATGGAGGTTCGAGGATTAGTCTTTTGTTGAATGGAAATGGTGGGGGTGGCGAGGGCGGCGGAGTTGCTGGTGGAGATGCAGCGGGCGGAGGGGTGGCGCTGCCGGTTACAATTTTTGATCCTAGAAGATGTGGTAATCAGGCGTGTTAGAGTGGGGTCGCTTTGGGGCGCGGCGCGGTTTTTGCGGACGTGTTTTGCGCGGATATTGACCGGTCTATGCTAAAATAGCAGCATGTTAGATTCTCTAGTTGATTTTGTTATGCAAATTATGCCCATTGCGGATTCGCTTGGTCTTTATATGTATTTGATAATTTTCGCAGTCGCCGCTTTTGAATCAACTCCGATTATTGGTACATTCACTCCCGGAAGTCTTATGCTTATTTTCTTGGGATTTTTATCTGCAGTAACAAGTGTTATGTTAATTCCGGCGATTTTATTCGCAGCACTAGGCGCGGTTATTGGAGATTATATGGGATATCTTCTCGGGCGATACGGTAGAAGATTTTTTAAAGAGAATAAGGGGCTGCTCAGATTTTCTCATTTGGAAATGGGTAAGGAGTTCTTCACAAAACACGGTGGCAAAAGTATTTTCATAGGTCGCTTCGTCGGCCCAATCCGCCCAATTGTGCCAATGGTTGCTGGTGCCACGCATATGTCTATGCACCGATTTTTACCTTTGAATATTACGAGCGCCTTGATCTGGGCAAGTATTTTAATTGGTGTAGGGTTTTGTGTAGGTGAGCAGTGGCGTGAGGCTGAACATATTATTACTTTGATTGGCAAGATTTTAGCTGTAGTTCTAGTGGCGATCATTTTTAGATGGTATATGAAATGGAGGACGGAGGGGAAATAAAGAGGTCTTGTCGTTTTTCGGGTTTCTTTTTTTAATTGATTTTTAATTGCGGAAAATTTTATATAAATTTGATGAGAGTTTAAGGTCTAGTTTTGTATATTAGGGCATGCTTTTGCCCGTCGTATTAATATTTTCTTTCATTGTGATTTCTGGAATCCACACGTATATTGGCGTACTCACGCAAATTGATATTCAGGAGCGGGAGCTCGCCAAGCGATTTATAGCAGACTATCAGGCGGTAACTTGTTTGAGGCAGGTAGGGGAAAGTTTTGTGCATGATCCATATATGTATTTTGAAAATGGCATGAAGGTCGATTTCTGGCCAACTGTAGCAGGTGATTCGACAATGCATAGGAGGGTGTGTGAGGTTGAGTTGTCGAGAGAGGTTGGTAGTTCAAGCGATGTTGAGACAGGTTCCGGTAGCGGTGATGGTGGGGAAGATTTAAATATTTATGCGCGGATTACTGTGCGCGAACCGTATCTGCGCACATATTCAGGCAATATTCACTTTGTAGACTCAGAAATTCATGAAATATTTATGCGAAATTGATGAGAATTTAATGTGGTTTTGTATATTCTGTTTACGTTATCAATAATAAATAACAAAACAAATATATGAATAATTGGCAGAAAATTAAAAGTGTA
>CAZSLF010000019.1:0-9350 GCA_964607805.1 uncultured Candidatus Saccharibacteria bacterium | reverse complement strand
ATCCAGTCAGGATGGTTCGCTGTACCTGCTATTTTATTACCCTTCCAAAAAACATTTCTCTTAAATACATGATTACCTCCAAAAAGAACAATATAGTCTCGGCTGTTTAGCCATTCGAATACATTATTCTCAAATCTGTGATTAAGACCTTCTGTAATCAAGAAAGTATAATTAAGTCCACTCAATCGGTTACCTGTGACTTCACAATTATTTGGTGCTTGTCCTTCCTTTTCTACAAAGAATATTCCACCTACAAGTGGCGCACCTCCTCGAATCGTATTATTTATGATTTTACAATAATCTCCTTTTGAGATTACAGTTGTTGTATTTCTAGCAACATTTGTAGTTACATTTATATGAGGTTGGTATCCAGCTGTAAATCCTGCAATATCAAACCCTTCCACAGTTACATAAGGATGCATGATTACAAAGCCTTGCATTGAAGCACCTGTACCTGCTGCTTTGAATGTAATCCTTGATCCTTCACCTGTACCACCATTTTTTGTCGTTACTCTTTCAGGATATGTACCAGGAGTTACATATATAGTAGTTCCAGCACGAGCAAGATCTGCCGCTAACTGAATTGTTTTAAGCGGAGAGGCTGCCGTACCCATATTTGTATCAGATCCTGTCGGAGACACATAATATGAAGCAGCTCCAACGGGTGCCGCACTAGTTGATGGTGTTGAAGGAGTTGAAGGTGTAGATGGTGTTGACGGAGTTGAAGGTGTTGATGGAGTTGATGGAGGCGGTACAGGAGATCCACCTAATTCATAAATATTTGCAATGTCAGAATCTGATAGTGCTTGATTATAAATTTGTAGATCATCAATTGCACCATTGAAGAATAAATTACTAGAAGCGTTTTTTCCGATCAATAGATTATCAGTAACAGCAGAGTTTAGCGCTCCTCCTGTTCCTGGTTTTGTACTATCTAGTACACCGTTTATATAAATTTTTGAATTTGGATTATTATAAGAGATTGCAATATGTTGCCAAGTTCCTACCGCAACATTTCCATTACTTACATGATCGATACTAGTTCCAGAACCACCAGTACCTCCATATCTCCAGTTCATGCGAACTTTACTACCTAGAAAAGTTTGCGATGCAAATCTTCCTGTGCCCCATTTTGTAACTGGATAATTTGTAAGTGCAGATGTATTAACCCAATACGCAATTGTTAAATTATTTGTGCCGTTCAATGCAGCAGCCAAAGCGGAACCTGTATCAACAAAATCATCTACACCATCTAACTTAATTGCTTTACCTGTTTTACCTGCAACGTAAGTTGGACCACCAGACGCAGTCCCGTTGTAACTTCCAATTGAATCACTAGTTGAATCATCAAAATTATATCGTGCAATTAGTCCTGGGCCCGTTGAACCATCTAAGACCATTCCACCTGCTTGCAACCGTGCCAACAATCCTCTTGTCTGCGGACCAACTAAACCCCAAGTCGGACCCCCACAAACAATTCCGTTTTCACACTGAAGTTGTTTAACTGCAGCAGTTGTTCGAGGGCCGAAGAATTTGGTTTCTTCACCTAGCACCGTCACGGCTTTACCTAAGTTATTTAAGATTCTCTGTAGAACAGATACTTCACTATGTGTT
This sequence comes from uncultured Candidatus Saccharibacteria bacterium, assembly GCA_964607805.1. Lineage (GTDB taxonomy): Bacteria > Patescibacteriota > Minisyncoccia > Phycocordibacterales > CAIZLB01 > DALYDD01. The sequence continues at coordinate 7,736 of CAZSLF010000019.1, read as the reverse complement.
TGTCCTGATCTAAGAGATTGAGTAAGTGTTAAAGATTGTGCACTAACAACTTGTGGAAGTGTTACTGCAATTAGCAAAGCTATGGTAAAGATTTTTTTCACGGTCTATAAATTTGATTAATAATATACCGCCTAATTGTATCATTTTTAGTTCGCTTTTTTGAAGATTTTTATAGAAACGCTATGTGTATAACAAAAAACCACTTAGCTATGGGTTAAGTGATTTTTTGCATACATATATATGTATTTATAATAAATACCGTAGAAACTATATATTCTTAGCCCCGAAAGAGATACTATCCCCTTCTTTTGAGACAAAAACTATACTATCTCCTGCTTTTAGGAATCCGTCTGTAGCCAATACTATTTTAGATAAATCAACCTCTTTTGTAAGTGCTGGACGTACTGCATATGCCAACATGACATCTCGAACATCTTCATCTTTTTCAAAGGTTGGAACAATTATCATGTTTGGTCGGTAAGCTGACATAGCTTGAACATATTCAATTGGAAGACCTGCTACAACAATTGCTTTAACTTTCTTTTCATTTGCCAAAGTTACAATTTCTTTTGCTTTTGCAAAGGCTGGAGTTTTTACTGTTGGTTCTGTAAAAGTTGCATGCATTTCTGATTTCATTTTTTCTGTATATGACATGATTCTACTCATAGTGTTTACAGCTTCACCTGGATAATCTCCGAAAGCTGTTTCATCACTCATTGAAACTGCGCCACTGCCGTCTAGAATTGCATTTGAACAATCTGTCACTTCAGCTCTTGTTGGTCTTGGATTGTGAACCATACTATGAAGAACTTGAGTTGCAACAATACTATATTTACCTTTTCGATTTGCAGCTTCAACCATTTTCTTCTGCATGTATGGAAGTTCTTCAAGCGGAACTTCTGCTCCAAGATCACCTCGGGCAACCATCATACCTTCACAATTATCAAGGATAGATTCAAGATTATCAAAGCCTTCTCTATTTTCTATTTTTGCAATGATCTTTCCATTGTAATCAGGATATTCTTTAAGAATATTTTTAATTTCATTTAAATCATCAACATTTCTAACAAATGAATGAGTAATAAAATCAATACCATTCTTTGCACAGAAGTGAACGAAACCTATATCTTTTTTTGAAAGAGCCGGTAATTGAATATGCACACCTGGGACGTTCAAACTTTTCTTGTTCTTAATTACGCCAGCATTTTTTACTACGCACTTAATACCATTTTCCAAAATTTCTTCAACGATAAGACCTACAACAGCATCGTTATAAAGAATCTCTTCACCTACAGGAATCTCTTTATGAAAATTTTCATAAGATACGTGTACAACATTTTCACCTGTAAATGTTGTATCTCCAGTAAAGATTATATAATCACCAGCCTTAACTTCGATACCATGCTCAACATGCTTTGTTCGAACTTCAGGACCTTTTGTATCAATAAGAATTGGCATATCTGGACGTACGGATCTTATTTTATTTATTACTTCAATCGCCTCTTCTTCACCTTGGTGAGCAGTGTTTAACCAAGCAAGATCAACTCCTGTTTCAAACAGCATCTTCAAAAAATCAGGCTCAGACTTATTGTCTGCGATTTTTCCAACAATCTTCGATTTTCTTTCAATTATCATAATTTTATATTTAGTTTAGTCTCAATTTTAAGTCTCATTTATGTCCCATAATATGTTCCAAATCTACGGCCTAAATGCTAAGTAGAATATTAAAACGACAAAGACGAGTATAGCAGTTATGTCCGTCTTTTTCAATGCCAGCTATTTCTTCATAAAACGACTTCTAAGTCGTATGCAAGGCCCTTCCATGTATTTATATGAATAATGGGATGCTATGACAGTCAATGTAAAAGCTATAACAAAAATACTAGCGAATTTAAACACTGATACCTCGTTTGGTCCCACTCCAAAGTGGTTGTAGGTGGCAAGTACCAAAATGAGGAAAATAGCATGGTATGCGTATAGGCCGTATGAAATACGGCCTAAGTATGTGAACCTATTGTACCAAGTATTTGCTTCAGACTTATACGCGCTCGCACTCGTATTTATATCTGTATTTGCACTCTCTACTAGCTCGCGCGGCTTCCTTAGCAAAAAGGCAAGTAAAATAATTATGAAGAAAATATCAAGAACAGGTCGTTTTAGTAGTCGCAATGTATCATATATAAGACCATTTCCACCTTCTAGCAAAATCATACATATATATGTACTGATACTGGCGATTAAGACCATTCCCAAAATTATATCGAAATAAAACTTCCTCTTTACCCTTTTGCTCTCTTGCCAAAAATCTGCAATACCTCTTATAACTCTATTCCATAACCATATTCCACGCTTTCTAAACTCTTCCAAACTCTTGAATGATCCAGTCATAAAATACCAAGTTCCTCTAACCTGCTTTTCAAATCTAAAGTAGAAAAGTCCCAATACACATCCAGCAGCTAGGTCCATGGCTACAGAAAGAGTTCCATAATATGCCATATTGGCATTGTTTATATAGAAAGCCTTATATATAAGACTAAGACAAAAAACTATAGCGGCGAAAATAAAAATACCTTTATGATTTAGCTTCTTAATCACCCAAGGCCAAAAAAGATAAAATTGCTCTTCAACACATACTGACCATAAAACTCCAAGAGCAAAAGGTGTAAGCCCGAAATCATGCGCTCTGTAAAAATTACCCACGAACAGGAAGAACCACCAGAATCCACCTGAAAAAATTCCGTCGACTGACCCACTCCCAATTTGTCCCTCAGTTTGAGTTTGTAAATTTGGAAATGTATTTAGGTTACCAGCCACATACTCCGCTCCCAACCAATGAACAATTATAGGCAGTACAAGAATTGATATTGCAAAAACTACATAATAAAGAGGCCAAATTCTTAACACTCTTTTAAGATAAAATGTCTTAATGCTTACATCTCCTGTTTCCTTTTTTTCCGCCAATAATAAATATGATATTAAAAATCCGCTCAATATAAAGAAGAAGTTTACACCGTAAGAACCATTTGAAATTACACTTCTATAAAGTGCATAAAACCAGTCGGCAGATATTGGAAATAATATTGCAGCATGTGCTACAAATACAACGAAAAAGGCGAAAAATCGTAGTGAGTCAAGGTAATCAAAGTAGACTCTTTTATGCATTCTGTGCGAGTACAAGGATTCGAACCTTGGACCCCATCAGTATCAGTGATGTGCTCTACCAACTGAGCTATACTCGCAGTACGGATTACTCTAACAAAAATAGATGCTAAAAACAAGGCTTTCTGGCCTACCGAACATACCTATATATTCTATGTCAGTCTCAAAATATGGCTAATATTAACCATATTCTTCGGCCAAATTTTAAGTACTACTTTTTGACAGATTCGCTCAATCCTCTAAAGAGGACACTCTCAGGTCTAATCTTCTGATAATACAGTATATGTGATTTATTAATCTTCATAGTATCTTCAGGACTATGAAGATCACCGAAAACTGAAAGGACTGAAATATCCGGCTTTTCCTCTGTAGATGTACTGTTTGCATCATCTGAATCTTTTTTTATGTAATGGACATCATGTATCGTTATGTTTGATGAAAATGGTATGTCAATAAATCTTCCAAAATAAACTTGATTTGAATCTAAGAATACAGCCTTCCATGTAAGTCTGCTTGAGACGCATGACAATATCCACCAAGTGCCACCAATAATTAATATTGCAAACAAAAAAGATGTTAAGAAAAATCTTCTGGATCTTTTTCTTGGAATCCTAGAGATTTGACCTTGTCTGTTTTGGGAAGCTGCCTGAGATTGAGAGTTCTGCCCCTGACTTTGCTGATTTGAATTAGATTGTGGTTGATTTATATATGACATATATATGTATAAATTAGTGTAGATATGTAGTGCGTGAAGAATTATATCATGACTTATTCTGATGGAGCAGAAGGTGTGGGTTCTGATGACGGTGTAGGCTCAGGTGACGGTGAGGCGGCAGGAGGCGGTGCCAAACTCTGATTAACAGTGCCTGCCTCCCCTTCAACTGTTTGCACTGGAACATTTTCAACTGTTGAACTAGGTGAGCTAGAAATTTCAGGAGCGCTAGTTACTTGATTATTTCCACTTGAAACACTTTCGTTCGAAGATTCACTACTCGAATTTTCCTGTGAACTACTTGTATTTTGTCCATTTTCACTATTATCTGTATTTTCAGAATCATTTTCAGCACTATTTGTACTTCCAGTACTACCAACACCTTCTTCACTAGCGCTACCATCATCTGAATCGGTACTTTCGTTGTTTGTTGTATCATCTACTGTTTCACCACTTGAAGTAACCGTATTTGTATCAGTAGAAATTGTTGTAATAGTTGTAGATGCATTTAAATCACTTTGACCTTGGATTAATGTATTTACCTCTTGATCTTCTTGACCCTTAGGTCTATAGGTCTTAACGAAGAACCAATCAAATGTAATTTCTTTATCAACAGATGCTGTTTTTGTCCTAACATGGAAACCTTTTCCTGGATCTTTCTTTCCAATATAAAGTGGAGATTGTACTTCAGAAGTAGGAGTTATGTAAATGATAGTATCTGCATCAACCTGATCGTTTGGAATAAATACATCTGTTGCCCCAGCCGATAACATACCCACACCAGCAATTTGATTTATTCCACTAGGTAATCTAATCGATCCATCTGGCAAGATTGACAAAGTCTTGACGAATAAATCTTGTACAGAGGCAGTTATAGCAGTTAGCCTATTTGTAATTACAATTGAGACATTGTCAGCCATATTTAGTATTGCAAATACTATATCTTCTGCACGTTCATTTACTGTATCAACAAATTCCACAACAACATTTTGATCGCTAGGAACTTCCCCTTCTTCAAGTGCCGCGACGTCCTCTGCTGCTCCTTGCAGATCATTCCAGCCTATACTTTCCGCCCCGATAAACACAGTAACATTCGGCTCTTCTCCGTCCGCTCCGCTATATGCACCCAAAGCTCGACCAATAACTCGCCCAGGCTTTGTGGCCTTAGCAGCTTTTCCTGGCTCGTTCGAAGAAGTTAGGTAATCTCCGATTTTAATCGGACCGTTCTCAAGAGTTACAGTAACAGGAACCCGTCCGGCAAGTGCAACTGGAATTGCTCGCGCACCGTCTATAAATGCATCTTTTTGACTCAACCGAATCGCAGGGTTTATAGAATAAATACCAATTACATCTTTATCGTTTTTGCCCTGCGCTCGCCGGACAAGCCCTCTTTCTCTTGTATCTAAACTAACCAAATCACCGGGCGCCAACATATCGTCACGAGTTGGATAGTCCTCGGCTAAGTCATATGCACCATATGCAGTATTTATTCCATGGCTAAAGAAGAATTTACCCGTATTAGTATTACCTCCACTATTTCTAGCTGTTTCATCAGCAATGAATTGTATTTCTCCATAGTTAGCCAAACCATTTTGTACACCTTCTGCCTGATCAGTGTCAGCTTGGAATCTAAGTTTATTAGATTCACCTTCAACCATATTGTATGAATAAATTTCAGTAGCAGAAGTTGAAGCCGTACCTATCCACAAGTCATCATTGTAAACAACCATACTTGATACACCTGAAATACCCCTTGTGCCATTTTGCATAATTACACCTGAAGTAGTACTTGATATAAGTGTCCAATCATTACCTTGACTATATTTATAAACTTGAGCAATACCTGTAGAATCTGTTGTTCCAGCATATAAATCATCTTTGTAAACTGCCATTGCGCTAATCTGATCTATACCAGTTTGAGCACCAACATCAATATCAACTATACCAGCAGTCGAACTAGAAAGACTTGACCAGAGTGTTCCTGCTGTATAACTACCGTTCCATCGTACAACTCTACCAGTACTTGCTCCAGCGTCTGAAGCTGCAACAAGATTACCATTGTAAGTTGCCATTGAGCTAACTGCGTCCATACTAGAACCTACCGTAAAAGTACCAGCTGCACTAACTAAGACAAAAGTGTTTGCACCATCAACTCTATACATACTAGCTGTGTTTGCTTTAGTAATACCTGCATACAAAAAACCAAACTGAGTATGAAGTATAACTCTGTCAACAACTGTCGTACCGATTGTACCTTGGTTTTGAGGGTGCGAGAATTTTGTCCAGCGATCTCGAATGTTTGTACCAACTTCGTATCTATAAATTTCAGCTCCACTTGTCTTCGCGGTACCAATAAACAACTGACCGTTATGAACTATCATTGAGCTAATTTCATTTATAGCTGTAGTTGTCGCTGTCCCTCCAATTGCACCCGCAGTCGTAGATGAAAGCAAAGTCCAATTACTATTACCATCATATCTATAAACCTCAGCTCCTCCAGCTTTTTTTGTACCAATATACAAATAACCATTATAAACAGTCATTGCACTAACTGCAGTAATCGATGTTGTACCCACACTTCCAATAACTCCTGCAGTTGTTGATGAAACTTTTGTCCAAGATGAACCGGTACCGCTGTATCGATATATTTCAGCTCCTCCTGTAGACATAGTACCAACATACAGAGAGCCGTTGTACACAACCATAGCAGTAGTTGAACTGATTCCAGATGTTCCACCTGATGTAATTGTTCCAGGTGTAGAGTCAGATCTTTTAGTCCAAGCCCCCGCACTATCTGTTCTTTGTCCAATTAAGATACTCCCAGCCACATGCAATTTTTCTTGCGGCGTAGTGGTACCAATACCCAAACGATCGTTTGTATCATCCCAAAATAAATTATCGTCACCAGCAAAACCACCAGCATTGTTAAACTGTACGCTGCCAGAACTTCCTCCAGGAGTAGCATCACCACCTATGATACCTAAACTAGATGTTGATACCCAAGTTACAGCAGTACCAGTAGTTTGAAGTACCATACCTGCAGTACCCGCAACTCCTGAGGCACTTAGCGAACCAGTTAAGTTCATATTCCCAGCAACTGTAAATGCATGTGAAGGAGATGTAGTTCCAACTCCTACATTTCCATTTGCATTTACTCTAAAGTATGAAGAACCTGAAGAAGATGCTACGTCGAGTAAGTTTGTTGTTGGTGCTGTTGTTGTGCCTTTAATTGCTAGAGTTGTATTTGGTGAAGATGAACCAATACCGACGTTTCCAGTCAAACCTTGAATTACAAATTTAGATGCGCCATTTTCCTTAACATTTAGTACATTTCCACTTGATACGGAAAGAGGATCAATTACAAAATAATCTCCACTTACATATCCGTTCAATTGTCCTGTTTTAAAGGATACATAAGGACCAGATGTTGATTGGTTTAGAGTTTCTCCATATTTGAATCTCCCATTTGAATCTATTAATAATATTTGCTCACTACCTGAATTTCTAATATCCACCAAATCATCCGTCTCCCCAGTTTTAGTAACTAAAGACAAACGCGCAGTCGGAGTTGTAGATCCAATTCCGACTCTTCCGTTTGATTTGACTATAAACACACTTGCATTTGTAGAAGATGCAACGTTTAGCAAATCAACAGTTGGAGCTGATGAAGATCCTTGAATAACAACCCTTGATGTTGGTGTTGAACTTCCAATTGCAAATAATTTATTTGTATTATCCCAGTAAAATTCATTGTCACCTCCAAAACTTCCGCCACTATTAAACTGAACAAATCCTGTTGATCCTCCTGGACTTGCCGAACCTCCAACAATTCCAAGGGATGAAGTTGCAACCCAGGTAACACCTG
>CAZSLF010000018.1:0-10971 GCA_964607805.1 uncultured Candidatus Saccharibacteria bacterium | reverse complement strand
CTGTCCAAGAGTTAAAGAAAAAAGGTCCCGGTGTTGTCGCAGTGATCCTCATTCTGAACCTACCAATACTTCAAGGGTTTATCGATATTCTGGCTTAACCGATTTATAAGCACCTTGAGAAACGCAAAAGAGGCCTTTAAATAGCCCCTTTTTGCCATTTGTTTGCCCCTGTGGCGAGCTTTGTGTCAGAGGTGAGAGCTTTAATCGCCAGATGAGTTTAAATCACTCCATTGAGATTATTTGGAGTCCTTTTTCTTTGATCTGTTCTTCTGACCAAAAAAGTTTATCGATTTTGAATTTACCCACATAAGTTACTTTTCTTTCCGTGCTTCTGCCAGAGTATTGTTCGGTTTTCGGGTCCCATTCTTCTAAAATCAGGGTATCTCCCTCACTGACCTCAAAATCATTCAATCTCAATTCGTATTTTTTCTTACCGGATAAAACCGCTTCAAAATATTCTGGCCAAATTTTTTTGCGAATTGTTTTCATAAATATTTTTTAATATTTTCAAGTTCACCATCTAGGCAAACCGGATCCATGCACTGAATTTCATCTAAATACGAGGACTGCGTAGGCAGGCCGTATAGGAAAAAGATTTTTTTATCGTTTACATACGCCTGACCCATCTCAATGAGAACATTGCCTCCAATATAATTCTTGACCCCATTCTTTTCGGCATTGACTATAATGATAGCATCGCTTTCAAGAATATGTTTGTAGTGTGCCTTAAGATAATTATTCTCTCTTTTGACTGCGGCGTGCTCGCCGTTGAGCCAACGGTTAACAATGTCCTGCTTTTCGCCACGCACAAAGGCTTCGTAATCAGGGTGAATCCAACCAGCGTGTCCAAGTTCACGTAGCTGTTCAGAGCACTTCACCATTTCTTCCTTGAAATGACTACTGCCCAATACATAAATTTTTATTTTCTCTGGTTTCATTTTAGGTATTTAGCTAATTTTTCTGGAGTATCAGCGTACCCAGTGAATAAAATATCTCTGCATGTTTCTGTGTCTTTGTCTGATAATGCATAAATGATCTTACCAAGAGCGGTTGCATATCCAAGCTCTAGTGTGACACTGTTGCCACTGTACCCATCTTTATTGAATATAAATGTAACATCGCCTTTTTTTATCTTGTTAAAATGATCGTGCGTGAGCCCCATCGCTATAAATTTTTTGTTATGACCTTCAACTTTGTCTACTCCTCCGTAATGATAGGTATAGTAATGAGGTACAAGGACAGTGACCCCGAGCTTCCGCAACTTACTTGCGAACGCCAAAGCCTCTTTTGCGAATTTATTACTCGAACATATGGTTACTGATTTCATATATTTAAAATTTAATTAATAATTTTTTCCATCTCCCTAAAGAGATCAAGAAACTCTTGCGAATAAATTAGTGGTATGAATTTTTTCTTGTCCGATTCGGAAAGATTAACAAGTGAGTCTATCGGCCAGATCTCAAATCCAATTGCTTTTCCGGGCTCTACTTGCAGGTCTTTAATATCGCCGTCAAACAAATAAGCGTACTGAGCTCGAATGGTGTTATTCGTAAGTCCAGTCGCCTCATCAAAACTTTTTTTGTACATCTTCTTAACCAGTTTTAGATTAGCCTGTTTTGGAACAATCCCTGTCTCCTCAGCCGCTTCTTTAATCGCAGTTTCTTCATAAGACATACCGGGGTCTACGTGACCACCTACCGTGGCATCAAGTTTGTCCGGATACGTATCCTTATCTTTTGCTCGGTGTTGAAAAATAATATTTCGATCTGGTGTCATAAACCAGATGTGAATTTCTCTATGCAACAAGCCCTCCTGATGGATTTTCTTTCTTGTCTCTAGTTTTACGAATTCATCCTGCTCATTTACCACTTCTAGAAGCTCGACTCCTGAGATTTGTGCATGTGCGACCCCGACTAATCGAGGAAAGGGTCCAAAACCATCATCCGAAGTTATATGACCAGCATTCGGAATTGTTAAGACTTCAGAGCCGAGAAGTTTACGGAACTTTCCTTTTGTTTTTTCATAAGGAACCCACTGATCGTTGTCTCCAAGAATGGCAATAGAAAATCCGAGGATTTTTCGTAACTTATCGGTGTCTATGGGTTTGGTAATCCATGGCTTTGCAATTGCCTCCGCATCGGGTCCTTCAAGATTTTCAAGATCAAACCATCCAGCAACAAATATCGCACCACCAACATTGGCGTTCACGGTCTCTAGATATCTCATTATTGTCTGACATCCAATACTGTGACCGATAAAGTAAGTATTCTCATCGGGAATACCCACAGCTTTCGAAAGAAAAGGCACCCAGTCTTCAATTGTGGGATTTTCTGTATGAGGCAAGTCCGGACAAATAACCTCGTAGCCAAGTTTTTGAAATTCGGATGTCGTCCAAGGCATCCAATCCCGATCAGACCCTCCATCCCATCCGTGTACAATAATTATTTTTTTCATATATTTTTCTTGATTGCTTCTAATGCCTGACGATTGGCCGCATCAGTGACGATAACCTCAGCTTCCTCAATAGTCATCCATTTAGTATCATGGAATTCCTCCGGATCGATATTGAAATTACTTCCGTCCGTAGGGACTAAATACCAAACATCAAAATGAGATTTGCACGGTTGTACACGATTCTCTATAGGAGTGATCGTCAATAAAAACGGTGACGGCTCTTCGGTAAAAAATCCCTTGACTCCCAACTCCTCATCAATCTCACGATTCAGAGCCTCAAGAAGTGTTTCCCCTTGATCAACATGACCACCGGGTGAAATCCAAAGACCAGACTTTTTGTGATGAACGATAAATACTTTTTTGCTCTTAGAATCAAAAGGAAGGAAGTATGCACAAAAATGACTCGCCGGATTTTCGTCTCTTGTTGGTAAGCCCTCTGTGAGTCTCTGTTGGTAGGCCTTGTAAGTATCCTCATCACAGAGGGACGAATTTATCACACTTGTAACTGATTTTATTGTTTCCATATTTTTATTTTTTAATAACTTTCAATTGGATAAATATCAAAAGCAACCTCCTCGTATGGATGAACCGCTTTCACATTCTTCACTACTTCTTCAAGAATGGATCGGGGCACGACAACTTCGATCCGTTCCTCTTCCACTGACTCATATTGGCCTCTTTTTCCGATAGCTGGATTTGAATTCTCATTACCACGATATCGACCAATGCCTTTGGAGGAAAAAGAACAAAAATCATAGTTTCCAATTTTTCCTGCGCTAGATTCACCAAGCACCTTCCGAACAATATCAGCGTGAGAAAATGGAACAAAGATAACTAGTTTTACATTTTTAGAATCCATATTGATCCATACGTAATTTAAATGCGTCACGACCGCCCTCAGTGACGAGGATTATTTCTTCCTTAATTTCCTTTTTATCGATCGCACCCATGTCCTTGATTGATCCACGGGTCTGGTCGCCAGCTTTTATGTAGTCACAGCAGACCACCAGCTCGGCATCACCGTTGACGACAAAGTTTGCACTGTGGCTCGCAAAAATAAGCTGGCGTTTACTCTTGGCTCTCCAAACCTGCTGAACAATATCTTTAAACATTTTGCTGTCGATATCGTCTTCTGGCTGATCGATAATGAGTGGCGCACCCGGCTGGTTCAAAAGTACGGTAAGCAAAGCGGTAGCTTGCTGGCCAGCCGACGCATCCGAGAAACCGATGTAGTCTTTTTTCGTCTTGTTGGTGCAATAAGAAAACTTCGGATTAAATTCAAGCTCTGTGACGGAGAGATCGATCCATCGAGCAGAGTCGAAACTCGTCGCAATTCTTGTGCGTTCAGTATCGATAAAATTACACTTATTAAGAATGGGAGTATCCGGCATTTCATCCGGTCCCTCCGTAGAGTGCAGTGCGAGCTTTTCAAGTTCCGAAAGAATGCCATTCCACTCAACAATGGGGTCACTGGCTTTCAATAGACATTGGCAGATTTTCTCAAGCTTCGCTTCATTGATATTCATGCCAGAAAAGGCCGTCTTGAGTTTTAGGGTAAGGGCGTTGGTGTCCAGACTATTTGTAATCTCTGCTTTAATGACATCACCAGAGAGTGCGGTGAACTGAGTACACTGCTTTTCAAGAGCTGTGATCTTTTGAGTATGCAAACCGTCCCACTTCGTGCGGAGTTTTTTGTAAGCAGTTTCCGGATCTCCAAGTGTCGCAAGTGCATTGCGTTTTTCCGTCTGCTGTTTTTTAAGTGTGGCTATACGCTTCTCAAGAGTTTGTATTTGATCGAGCTGTTGCTGGTTAACCTTAGCTTTTACTTTTGCGGCCTCGTACTTTTTATCAAATGCCGCCTTAAGTTTTTCCCATTCTTTAATCTCGTCATTGATACCCTTGAGTGATGCTGGCTTAAAGAGATTTGAGAGTGCTGTAACGCCAGTCTCTATTTCTGTAAATTTAGAAGCATACTTGGTTTGAATCCGGCCGATCAGAGCTTTATTTTCCAGCTCAACTTCCTCCTCTTCCGCCTCTTCACTTTCCAGTGCTTCAACAAGACTGCTGACATGTTCCTGAGTCGTTTCGAGCTCGTTTTTGAGGCCCTCGATGATCGCTTCTTCGTTATCGTATTTTGCCTTCTCATCGATAGTTTTTTGATCCTCTTTAGACAATCCCTTGAGACTTTTGCGAAGTTTGCCCAGCTGTTCGGTCGAGGAAGCTATCTCAACACTGTTTTTGTCGACTTCCGCCTCGATCTCATTCATCCGGATTAAGTCGCCATAAGCAGATCGCATCTTTGCTTCCGTGTCTCGTACATCCGAACGAATCTGATCGAGTTCCTGTTTAATTGGAAGCTCGACGAAACGCTTCAACTCATCGATACGTACACCTACGCTACTAAGCTGTTTCTGACTGTATGCTTGGATCGGAAGCAAATTGCGGACTTGCTGTTCTGTAGCCGGAGTGAATTCACCATCGCCAATTTTAAGTAAGATTTCCTGTTTCTTTGAGTTACGTTTTACGATATGAGGAACATCGTTGAGTAAAAATTCGACATGCACCTCACCGTCAAATTTCTGGAGAGTATTGTCGATCAAATTCTTGCGTTTAGTCTGCACGATGTCCATGTCCTCGCTTTCCACTGGCTGATCACAAAGACCCCATCGGAGATATTCGAGGATTGTAGACTTGCCCGTACCACGACCACCAATGATGGCGTTGTACTGCTGGTTTAAATCAAAACCAACCTGTCCAAGAAACTTGGAGTTTGTGACGCTGATTGATGTGATCCAAAGATTCGGGAGTTCGGGTTCAACGAGAGAGACTCTGGATTCTCTGGCCAAACATGCCTGACGGAGTGCCTCTGCAGTCGGCTCTGACCATTTGACGTAGGTGCTTGGTGATCCAAGATCGGAATGATCACGCTTGCGATTATCGGAAGTCTGAAAGACCGCAATCGGTTTATACCCATTGTTTTGCTGACGACCCTCGAGGATGTTTTTGAAGCCATCGCTCGACTTCGAGTATTCGCCATCGACATACCCACCCACGCATCGCATCTCTTTGTAGTGCTTTGCGTATCCATCACGGAAAAGCGTTTTGTGACCTGCAGTGGTGACGTTCGGGAGTATGGTGAATTTTCCTTTGAGCCAAGCATGGTGATTCAGCCGATCCTCAAGATCGTTCAATCCGGTGATAGATGCCGGTGAGACTGAGTCAACGCTCGCCAGCTTGCTATTTGCCGGATCAGTGGCCGCAATAGTAAGTGTGGTGAGAATATCTCCCAATTTTGCCTCGTCGAAATTGGCATCAAGCAAAAGTATCGCTTGGCACGGCGGTGACGAGAGCGTGAGCTCGATGCCGGGAAAGACAACGATCTGATCCTGTGGATCGATAGATTCACCAATAAGATTAACTTCGGATGCGGCGGCCGCTTTTACATATGGAAACATGCAAAAGTCGTGATGATCCGTTATCGCAATCGCATCGAGACCTTTTGCACGGCACGCTTGAATAAGCTCATCTGCATAAGCTTTGCGTTCTTTTGGTGTAGCGGCTTCCGCACCGTCCCAATTTGCATCTCGGGGAGTGTGGACTTGGAAGTCGCATTTGTAAAAGTGAGCGCCTTTATCCATAAAATTAAGTGAGCTTCAACTTACCTGACTTGAAGCCCTCGACTATGGTCTTCATGCATTTATTGAAAGTACGCATGGCATCACCCTTCAGTGGCGTATCCTGTATGCTCAAAAGTTCTTCCCGGCATTCCTGATCGAGACCGACAATATCATCCATCGTTTTTATTTCGACATTGGTCTCGTTTCGCAAAAGAAACCACTCTTTGTCTGTGGTCTTACTGTGATCAAGGACTTCCAAATCTTTGTGCGTCATTTTCGGGAACAGATAATAAAACTTTTTATCGTAAAAATAATATTTTGTTAGAAACATCTCACCAACCGCGATGTGTCCTGCACGTTGTGACCCATCAGTAAAATTTCTACGCATACGGCCGGCGTATTTGATGACATAGCCGTTCTGAATGATCGTTGATCTCCGTTCTGCGAACTTCTTCCAATCCCCACCGTAGGCGGCGTTGAATTTAGTTATAAAAAGCTCGTGCATCTTTTCCAGATACGCATCGACGTAAGCAGAAAACGCAACGGGATCGTGATAGCACTCCAGCAAGTCTTTGACAACAGAAAGATCGTCCGTAATTAAATATTTTCCTTTCTCTACCTTAGAGGCAAAGTAAGCCATGCCGTAGAGATCGGGCTGTATTTTCTGTGTGCCTTTCTTTAAATAATAAACTCCGACAATGCCGTTCTTTACGCCACCCAGCGCATGATGAAATCGTTGATAGAGAGCGTTACCGGCCGAGTTTCTACTTAGAGCGTCAGTGCCTTCCAATGCGATTACTGGCTTTTTATTTATTTCCTTTCCGTTGAGTCCGTCAACCCATGGCTCATCCACATACCATGCGGCGTCACATGAACCGTAAGAAACACCCTCAAATCCAAAAGTAAGACCACCCTCTGAAAATGGCTTCTGATCCTCGTTACTGCTTTGTGGAAAGATGCGAAGTTTAATTCCTTTGGTTTCGTGACCAAGGGTGTCTAGAATCTCTCTTTTTATGATTTCGTCGCTGGAGTATGCCATATAGTTATAGGGATTTAAGTTTCTCTAGAATCGCTTCCGTCTCCAACTCCAAGACGAAACTAACAAGGTCAGACTCCTTGTTTATCTCTTCACCTTTCGACTCCAAGTAGAACTGCTTAAGCTCGTCGTTCGTGAGATTTGAAATGAGATAAAACTTTATGTAGTTTCCAAGCCAGACCGTATACTCTTCCCGTGAGAGTGGATTTTCCGCCGTGTATTTGGTTACGGGGAGAGTGATTTTTATTTTGAAGTCGGCATCCAAACTGATCAGACCGAAGTAATCCTTTGATGGCTTTGCTTTTGCCGGATGGATCTCGAACCCTTGATCAAATAATCCGGTATTGAGATATTTTTCCAGCTGTTTGGTCATGATAAGGTTGCCGGTTTTTGCTTCGCCGACAATGAAGTCGTGCGTGACGTGATCACTTTCGTCCTTTGTTCCTTGCTTGAAGTTTCTGATGAGTGCCAACTCGATCATGTGGAAGCCTGTGCTTGGTAGGTATCCGTAATTGCTTATTTTAGTTATGAGCTCACTGAGACCATAGCCAGCAAAATCCGGAGAGCCAATGGCGTGGGCAAGAGGTATCTGGTTCTCTACGATGAATCCGAGATGTCTGAAGTACTCGCCGGCAAGATACTCCATAAAGGGTTCCATCCCGTTTCCATTCTTGCTGGTTTCAATACGTTGGATGATGTAGTTTTCTCGGTCTTTTACATGATCGAATTTCGACTTGAGCACGTCGATCAGTTTCTCCTCAGATTCAAACTCTATCGGGACAATGTATTTGTCGCCCTCAAACAAATACTTCTTTGCCTGCGACAAGATGTACGGCGTGTTTTTGAGAACGCCATTATCAAAAATGCCCGACACGAATTTGTAGTTAAATGCGTTATAGAAAAGCTTCATCAAACCCTTTGGGGTAAAGGGATAGATCGGATTTTCAAAATACCCAGCACCGGTAATACTGCTATAGATAAAAGCTTCCTTTGCAGGCATTTTGACAGCCGGTCCCATTTCGGTCTCGACGATCTCGAAATCGAAGTTGGCTTTGAATATATTGAAAAAATCTTTAGTGTAAATTTCCATAAAATTATGCGTGTTGTAATTTAAATAAATTTTGCTGAACCTCTTTTTTTTTCGACTCACGCTTCTCTTCTCGAGGAATATCCTGAAAGAGATTAGTAATGTTCTCGATGCTCAGTCGCTCGTGCTCGGCGACTTGAGCCCCATCAAAAATCTTGCTTATAACCACACCCACAAACAGATCATACGCCTTATTCAGATTAAAGAGTTTGCCATTGTTCTTGCCTAGGCATTTGACGATCTCATCCGCAATTTCGTCTGGATAGATCGCTTTCTTATTTGTCGCTGGTGCTTTCTTTTGAGAATTTATGAACGTCACATAGAAGTCGGACTTCGGGGAGAACTTAGCCCAATTTTTGTTGTACGGACTGCCGAATGTGTCGTAAGAGGAAATATCCACCAATTCCATGCCGTGATCCCTTATAAGCTCGGCAAGACTGATCCAGATTTTCAAGTCTTTATTGTGGAATGCAAGAGTGAAGTGAGCATCTTTTTTGAGAACTCTTTTTGCTTCGCCAATAAAGGCGGTGAGCTGATCGTAGTATTCGTTTACTCCTTTTTTCTGAACAGGATTTATAATGACCTCCTCCTTAATCTCAAATGCTTTCTCAAGCCAGCAATTCCAGATATACGAGAGTTCCGAGTATTGGATCGTGTCACCATATGGAGGATCAGTAATCAGATAGTCCACGCTGGACGGTTTTATTTCCGTCATCTTCAACGATGACTTATTGTAGATTTTGGATGATGGCTTTGAGACCTTGTTTTGTGAAGCTTTCTCTGAGATCACCACCTTTGCCATTTTCACATTATCGACACGGTCAACAAATCTCCACCAGACATTCTCTTCGATATAGTCGTCAGGAATCCAAAAATTATTCACACCAAGAGGACGAACATTCTCTGCTTTCAGTTTGCTTACATGCAGTAGAGTGTTGGTAAAAGCGAGCATGAATAAGTCTCTATTCTTCAGAGGCAATTTTTTAATGGCGGTGTGAAGCGTTGCCAAAGCAAAGAGATTTCTCTTTGTGAACATGTCTGACACTTTTTTCACTCCCTTGTACGAAAAGCGATCCTTATAGAATTTCTCCGGAAAGTCCATGTCCGGATACTTCAAACTTTTAGGGAACTTCACAGTCGGCTCTAGCTCGTTTTGTGAGAGACTAACTTTCTGCTTATTGCGGAAACTGCTGTCGGCGATCACTGCGTTATAGTCCTTGCTGTTTTTCTTTCCAAGAATGGTGTACAAAATATATTTATCTTTTGTCGTGTAGAGAGGCATTATTTTCTCCCTCACAGCTTTCTCGATGACTGAGAATTCGTCCCCGAAAGAAACCGCATCATAGCTCACGTCCATAGAGTTTTTTGCCAAAAAGACGGCAAAGGGATTGAGATCGTACCCGATGAAGTTTCTGTCGGCCAAGACTGACTGCAGACCTATAATTCCACTACCACAAAACGGGTCCAAAACGACGTGATCCTTTTTGGAGTATTTCTCGATGTATTGATCAACAACAAACCAAGGTTTCCTTGACCAATACTTGTGAAGCTTGGCGACTCGCGAATACTGACGATCGTGCTTGATATCGTTTACGTCGACAAGATTTTTTACGATTTGTGAAATGGTTAATGACATATTATTTCTTTTGGAATACTAAGCAGTAATGATGCAAGATATTGCTTGCCCATGCTGAGGGGTATCCGTAAGGTGCAAGGCCAACCTTATCCTGTATCCAAAGCTTCTCATCTTTGAGCATGTACTTTTTCGAGAGAAGTCGTGCCAAGTCCCAGGCCAATGGATACATTTTACCTTCTTTCTTTATGTTCTTCACAATCACCACGAGGTAACCCCCGTCTTTGAGTAGATCGAAAATATCAAAGTATATATTCGCCAATTTCTCCAAGAAGAGATCATAGTCGGCAATGTTACCCAAGTCCTCTTCAGCTTCCGAGTAATTAACATCGAGGCCGTCTTTAGTCCTGTCTTTTTTGAAGTCTTTAGTGCTTCTATTCAACACATCCCAATACGGTGGGGATGAGATCGAGAAAGCAATTTTAGGCAGTTTTAATTTTTTGATGTTTGTCGCATTTTCGTTAAAGATGGTCTTCTTGAATTCCGGAGTTCGCTTGAGAGACAAGTCGTAGTATTTCTTATTGAGCTCGATTCCATATCCTATTCGTCCGGTTCTTTTGCAAGCGACCATCGTGCTTCCAATTCCACAGAATGGGTCCAAAACGGCTTCTCCTTTTTTAGTAAAGAAATTTATGAACCCCTCAATCATCGTCGGCGAGAATGTTGCAGGATGATCTTCTGTGTCTGGAGAAATTTCTCTCTCTTCTTTCAAATCTTTTTGTAGAGCGTTGAAAATAAACCAGCTACAACTAAACTTTACCCACTCTTTTCCGGTCATCTCATTGAGTGGGTTGGATAGATCGTAAGCCCCGTCTTCCGGATTAATTAAGATGGCATTGGCTTTTTCAACATCACCACCTGGGTTATACAAAGCAACCTCAGACCATCTCTCAATAAAGTGGTCAGGTATTGACTCCTTTCTATTCTTAAGGAGATCAGCAAGTTTCTTTTTTGCCAACTTGTTTTTTTCCTCGTCTAAGACTGGTACGACTTGCTTCTTATCTTTGTAGTAAAAGTGGGATTTCATAAATGATTTATTCCGGAATATATTCCTGATGACCGCATCTGCATGCCGTACCATCGTTAGTAGCCATGCTGAAGTACGACTTCTTCGCAACGATAATAAAGTCTTCAAAGAATGGCT
>CAZSLF010000017.1:0-11314 GCA_964607805.1 uncultured Candidatus Saccharibacteria bacterium | reverse complement strand
CCTCTCCCCAGCTTCGGTCTCCTCCTCGCACAACCCCTCTTCTCTTTTTCATTTAAGAGATAGCGGTGTCGCTTTCGCTTCCGATTTATGTGACTTCTTTTTCGGCGGCGCTCGTCAGATACCGGACGCCATAGCGGAAATGCCCGAGGCTACATTTTGTGTGTTTGACCCACCCGCCCATTCGCGCACACGAGTACATACTCCCCATATTATCCACACAAAATTAATGTTGACTTTTGAATTTTGTGTTATAATAAAGTTAACTCTCGTTTTACCGCGAGAGGGACTTATCAGCTAACTAGCAAAATTATGTTAGGAAAGTTGTTAAGAGGTACCTTGAATTGCTAGGCATAGGCTGTGCCTAGACATCGTAGGTCTCAGTAAGTCAGTACGATTAGTGAACACGAAAAAGAAGTTTTGGTATCCACCAGAATTTCCTATTTTGGGAGAAAAGATTAGCCATCAGATCAAACAAAATTGTAGTGTAAAAACAATTCTTAATGACTGAAAGCAAAAGTCTCCTTGGATAGGAGACTTTTGTCGTTTTACCGCTACATATATTCTAGCAAATATTCTTTAAAACAATATGAAGTGCTGTGGATAAATTATATTTTTATGTAACTCACACCTTTTCCAGTTTTTCCAACTTGTTTGATTTTGTTTTCTTTTTCCAGAATTTCTAAATATCTGGTCACAGTAGCATCGGAAACATGAAGTAGCTCTACAACTTGGTCGTTAGTTATGTTTGTTCGCTTCGCGAACAAAGTCATCACACGATCTAACTTTTTTCTTTTTCGAAATTGAATTGCTTGTTGTGCTTTTGTAAACAGTTCGCGAATTATATTTTTTGGCTGTGGGACAGAAACCGGTGTTGATTCTGGAACAATCGGCTCAACTGGTTTCTCCAACGGCTCATTTCCTGCCGATTGAGCCGTTCCAGTTTCGGGAACAGAAACCGACTCTGATTCTGGCCATATTTGCCTGTCCACCAAAGCTTCAGCAGGATCGAGAGCCACCTGGACAGGTTCGACTATCTGGCTCTCTGGTGGATTTTGGCTCAAATTATCATCTTTGACCGGGGGCGGGGTAACTGGGCTCTTAGAGGCTTCTGGGACCCCAGAAGGCATAGTGACCTGCTCAGAAACTGTTGGATTTGAGGTATCTGGCATAGGAGTGTTTTGTGTTGTTTCGTCAGACATAAAATTTTACTACTTTTTAGTTTATTAAACTTTTCCAATATTCTACCGCTTTATCTTTTTCTTCTTCGGTTACCGTACCTTTTATGGATGGGTTTATGATGTTTTTGTTCCACAATCCATATTCCCCATCATTAAATACAACTTTCACCAAATCGGAATAGATTTTGAATTTTTCGGAAACTGATTGAGCCTTTACGCATGACATATACAGATTATAAAAAGTTGGGTCGTTTACCTTTAAATATCTCATCACTTGTTTTTCACCCCTCCAAGGAATGTTTCTGAATTCAAAATATGCCATTAGAAGATTGTAAGTATCCTGCAAAAGTTTTATCTCTAAAAGCTCGTGATATTCCAGATTATCAGAATTAAAATATCTTTTGTTTGTTATATAAGCAGAATTAATCCAAGATTCAAATTTTTTCATTTCTATATTTGGAACTTTCATTTTTGCTTTCACTTTTTGGATATCTTTTTTCAATTTTGAAAGAGTGCCAGACTTGTCAAATTCTATGTTTGCATTTTCTAGCCAGTTTATCAAAACACCATCCATCGTGTTTGCTGGAATTTCCTGATCATTCATCAATTTTTCCAATGTTTGAATATCGTAGAAAAAGATATCGGCTGGTTTGTCATCTATAAACTGGAACAATGAAAATAGTTTTTGTGTATTTTCTTTGAAGATAACAGCTAGATCAATATCACTATATGTTTTTTCTTCACCTATACCTTGAGAACCAACTACACACAGAGCGTCCACATTATCATTATTTTTTAAATTTTCTATTAGATTTTTTAGAGTTTGCATAGGTTGATTATAACAGAATAAGTTATTCTTTGTTATAAAATAAAAAGCTACTACCCTTGACAGATTAAAGTTTATGTGTATATAATATACCCGGTAGTACCAAAACACATTTAGAGGAGGCGCCATGCGCAATAAGCTGACCATCATGTTTCTGACTGCATTTCTCGTCGTTTTGACGGCGTGCAGTTCAACCAAGCAGGTTTCCGACAACAAGAAGATGTCGCCCATCGTGGACGACGCTAAGACCCAGAAGGTCAACGAGTTGCGGAGTCGCTTCGAGACCCTAACCACCAACAAGTCCATGATCGCCAACGCGGCGATGCTTGGCGACACAGTCGACGGCCCATGCACGCTCTACTATGAGTGGCAGTCGCTCAACACCGTAAAGGCCGCATACGACAAGCTGGAATACGGGTTGACCGATTTCTCCGCTAACCTCAACGAGGCGGTGAAGACGGCGGCTCAAAAGGCCACGACTGCGGCGTACGAGCGGATGAAGAACGGCAAGACTCTTTCCTGCAAGGGATTGACGAATGACCGGCTTACTCTGTTCGGCAACATTGCCAAGCTCATGGACGAGTATGGCAGGCCGGCTGACACGGAGGCGTTCGACCCAGCAATTCTGCGGGCTGCCTGTCTTCGGGAGATCAAGCCCGAAGTCCAGGAAATCCTGGCGACAATCAAGAAGTACGACGCCAACAGTGACACACTCGGCTGGCTCGCGAACTATGTCGAGAGCGTCAAGACCACCTGGCACTTCACTCCCGAGGAGATCGGGGTGCCCAAGGCTCTGATCACTCGCCTCGACCTCTGAATCGCCGTCTGCAAGGACGTCCAATTGGGGAACAGTTAATTTCTGTTCCCCAGGATTTGAACTCGGCAAACGGTTTTGGTAAAATTGTAACCAGACAAAGGAGGGTATCATGGGACAATTCGGTTCCAAGGGCGGATTGCAGAGAATGGTTCCGCTCAAGACCAATCGCAAAAAGGATGCCGATAAAAAGGCACCCGAGAAGGTCATCAAGTAGGAGGACCACATGGCAGGCTTCGGTTCGCGTGGTGGTTTCCGAAAAGTCGGAGTATCCACTCCGAAACAAGTCCAGCCCCCAAAACCCGTGCCACAAGCACCGACTACTACCAAACCGAAGTCGTAATAAATCGGTTTAATCCTCAAGAAAGGAGGTAAAAACGGCTCGCACTACGGTGTGAGCCTTTCGTTTTATATATTTCCCAAAAATACTTTTTCCAAAATACCGGAATCCATTAAATTTTTTGGTATTCCTTCTGCTACAATGTTTCCTTTGTCTAAAACATATGTTCTATGAGCAATTTCGTTCACTGATTTCAGATTGTGCTCAACTATCACTATTGATGTTTTTCTCGCTTCGTTTATATGACGAATCTTTTCAAAAACTTCTTTAACTATTTTTGGTGCAAGTCCGATTGACGGTTCATCGAGTAGCAAAACTTTCGGATCAGTCATCATGCCTCGGGCAATGGCAAGCATTTGCTGCTGGCCGCCGGATAGGTGTCCAGATAATTCTTTCATTTTTGATTTGAGTATAGGAAACAAATCCAATACTTCAGCAATCCTTTCTTTTATTTCATTCCTTGATTCCACTGTGTATGCTCCAATTTCTAGATTTTCTTTAACTGTTAGACTTGAAAAAACTCGTCTGCCTTGTGGTACATATGAAATTCCTCTACCTATCATTTCTCGAGTCTCAGGTAGTATTTCTTTTTCATGCCAAAACACTTTACCAGATTCGATTGGAATAAGTCCAAAAACAGCTTTCAGTATTGTAGATTTTCCTGCACCATTTGGTCCCATAAGCGCTACAATCTCACCCTCGTCAATATACAAAGAAATACCGTGTAAAACTTTTAGACTTCCATAACTGACATGCAAATTATTCAGTTGTAATAATTTTTCTTTGTCCATTTTTGATATTTTTATTCGCCCAAGTATGCGTCCATTACTTCTCTTTTTGATAATACATCACTTGGAATGCCTCCAGCTAACAACTTTCCGTTGTCTAAAACAATTATATGATCACAAAGTTCACGAATAATATCTATGTTGTGTTCTACAAGAATAACAGTTTTTCCTTGTTCTTTTAGGTGTCGGATTACCCCAATAACAATTTTTCTCATTTCCGGAAAAAGTCCGGCAAATGGCTCGTCCAAAAAGAAAATATCACTGTCATCGCCGAAGCCATTGGACATTGCCAACATTCTTCCAACTTCCAGTAGTTTTCGCTGACCATATGATAAATTTTTTGCTAAATCATTTCTTTTTTTCCACAAGTCAACTTTTTTCAAAACTTCTTCTGCTCTTTCCAAGTGGAATTTTTTGTGTGTTTCAAATAGAGAAGAAAAAACATTTCTTTTTGTTAGAACAACAAGAATATTATCAATAACCAGCATTTGTTCAAACAATCTGACTTCTTGAAATGTTCGCGTAATGCCATAATCAGAAACTTCGTGCGGTAAAATTTTTATGACTTCTTCTTTAGAAGAAATAACAACAGAGCCGGCGTTAATTTGAATAACACCTGTAAGTAAATTTATGAGTGTTGATTTTCCTGATCCATTTGGTCCGATAAGTCCAGTGATTTTTCCTTTTTCAAAACTAACAGAAAGTCCATCAACAGCATATACTCCGTCAAAATGTTTCGTTATTTTTTTGGTTTCTAGAATATTCACATTTATTTAATCTCAACAAACTGATTATTTGTAATTGTTTTCATTATAAATGTCACATCTTGAAGTTGTCCTTGTGGACTAAATGATAAATCTTTTGATCCAACTCCTGGGACATTGACTCTATTTAATGCGTCTCGAATTTCTGTACCAGTTCTTGCACCACCTTTCAAAACCTCAAATAACATTGTTGCGGCGTTATACGCATTCACGAATGATGGTCCCTGAGAAGCACCAGCGCCATATTTAGATTTTAAACGATCAACAAGCGCATTATATGATGAGTCTTGTCCATATGATGGAAAAGCATAGAGAATACCATCAAATGCATTTGGAAATTTAGTTATGTTGTCTGTATTTTCAGCATCAGGGGTTGTATACACTTTTATATTCACATTCTGCTCTTTGAGTTGCTTCATAAAAGGCCCCATAGTTGATGTATCAGTCACCTGAATAAAAACCGCTTCTGGTCTATTTGATTTAATTTTTGCAATAATAGTACGAAAATCCTTTACTCCAACGGGAAACATTTCTCTGGATACTACTGAAATTTTTCCATTAGCTTCTATATTTTTTTTAAGACTATCAGTAATTTCTATATCAAAAGGATCTTGGTCATTAACAATAGCTAAGCGTTTTATATCAGATAAATTCATATGATCTATAAGAGTATTTATCTCGGAAGTTTGTGGCCACCATGTTGAGAAAAAATAAGTAAATTTCTCCTTATTTTTTAGAGTTTCAATTGCAGCACTTGGACTTATCATTGCTATTCCTTTTTGCTCAGCGATAGGCATTCCACCCTGATAACTATCGCCCCATGTTGGACCAATTATTGCCTGAACATGATCTATTTCAATTAATTTTTTTACTGCAGAAACCGTGCCAACATCATTGCCTTTTGTATTTTCTATAATCAATTCAACCGGCTGACTAATTTTATCTTTATACTGATCGAGTGCTAATTGAACCGCCTTAACCTCTCCCTCTCCCCAATTTGCAGCATATCCACTTAAATCAACAGCTACTCCAATTTTTATTATACTTGTATCTTTTGGGGTTTTATTTTTTGTAATAATAAAAATAAGACCTATTAATACTACTATCACTATAATTATGTAAATTATTTTTTTCATGTTGTTTTAGTTATAATTTATATTCTCCCAACAAACCTTGTGGTCTATAAAGCATTAATAATATCAAAATCAAACCATAAGTCACTTGTCGCATTTGAGCGGCAATATCACTTGGGAAACCAACAAAACGCAATGCCTCTGGCAAAATCACCAGACAAACCACCCCTAAAACAACACCTTTGTTATTTGCCAGTCCACCGAGAATTATAATTGCCAAAATGAAAATGGATTCTGACAGTGCGAAGCTGGTGGGATCAACATATGTAATATACGAAGCAAAAAGTGCTCCTGCAATAGAGGCAATCATCGCTCCAATGGCAAAAATAGTAAGTTTAAAAAATAATGTATTATACCCAAAAACTTCAATTGCTTTTTCATCCTCTCTTATAGCCTTAAGCACTCGCCCAAAAGATGAATTGGTTATAAATCGCGAAGTAAAATACACAGCTAATGCAAAAATGATTACAAGAATAAGAAAAATTATATTTTCACCGAAATCCAATCCGAATAGTGATGGTTTTGAAATACCAGGAATACCAAGTGGTCCGCGAGTCAAAGATTGCCAATTCAAAAATATGCTGTAAACAATAATATTAAAACCAAACGAACCGAGAGCAAAATAATCACCGTCAAATTTTGAAAGTACATAACCAATAGCAAGACTTACTACTCCAGTAATAATCATTCCAACAATAATAGAAAGAAAAAAATTCATCCCGAACGAAGTCAAAAGTATTGCTGTTGCATACGCACCAATACCATAGAATGCCGCTTGTGTTATAGAAAGCAATCCTGTATATCCGACAATCAAATTAAGTGATAGTGCGAGTATAGAGTAAATTCCTATAAGGATCGCAATATGTATTAAATAATCCATATTATTGTTTTTTACCTAAAATTCCATTTGGACGAAACAACAGAAAGACAATGAGTACACTAAATGAAATTGCATCTTTCCACTCTCCTGAGATTTTCCAAATTCCAAAATTTTCAATAAAACCGAGTAAAAATGATCCGAGTACACCCCCATAAATATTCCCAACACCGCCAATAATAGAAGCAATTACCCCTTTCAGTAGAAGTGAAAATCCCATTATTGGTTCAATACCAGTATCAAAGCCGACAAGTACTCCTGCCAGTCCAGCAATACATGACCCTATAAAAAATACTTTGCTTATTATTCCGTCAGTATTTATACCAACCATCTTTGCTACTTCTGCATCATCTGAAACTGCTTTTATTGCTTTACCAAATTTTGTAAATCGTAAAGTCAAAACCAGAACAAACATGATTACAATACTAAGTGTAAGTGCTATGAGTTGAACCCCTGTAATTACTCCACCAAAAATTTGAAATGTTTGTGTATTTATTGTTGCAGGAAAAACTTGAAACTGACTTGAAAATAGAATTGCAATTATTGCCTGAAGTGTAGTCATAACACCGAGAGCAGCAACCATAAAAACCATACTCGATGCTTTTCTAGCTCGTAGTTTTTTATAAACTATTTTTTCAATTAGATAACCAACAAATCCAGCAACCAAAACTCCTAGAATAATGCTGATATAAATATTAAATCCAAGAGTACTTGAAAAATAAAAAACAGCGTATCCGCCAATTGCGGTAAGTACGCCATATCCCAGATCAAAAAATTTTGCAGTACCGTAGATGAGATTAAAACCGAGAGCAACCATCGAATAAATAGCACCGGCAATAATACTATTCACAATGAGTTGTGGGACGATTTCCATTACTTAAATATAACAAAACTAGCCATTTTCCTCAACATAAAAACCCGCCCGAGGCGAGTCTTTATGTTTCAAATTTATTAAATTTTAGTATTCTGCTTTTACATATTGCTGATTTTTTGCCATCTGTAATTCAAGTTGGTAAACAACCGTTCTGTCTTCCAAGAAACTAAAGTTTTCAATAGCTGGATTCTTATATTTGTAATTAAAAACTGCTGTCTTTGAGCCTTTTCCTGGATTTTCTTCCATAGCCTTAACTACATAAGTAGTCATGTCATAACCTAAAGCAGAAACATAATCTGGAGTGCCACTAAATTTTGCTTTATACATTGATGTATAATCCGAAGAAAATTGACTTGGAGCAATGCCTGGGGCAAAAGTTCCTTCCCCAAAAGATCCGAATTTCTCTAGGTTTTTATTGTCAACATCAACGAAAGTAATTGCTGTTCCTTTGAATCCAAGTTCTCGCAACTGTTTTACCACAGTCAAAGCATCAACCGGGTTATCCATCGTGACAAAAACTGAATCTGCTTTACTGGCAATTATTTTTGTAGCAAAAGTTCTATAATCACCGTTTGCATTTGGCACAAGTTCATTATAAACAACCGTGTAGCCAGCTGACGGTGCTTTTCTGACCATAGCATCTCGTGAATTTATTCCAAAATCACTGTTTGCATCTACAAGAGCCATCGTTTTAATACCTTTTTTCTGAATCATAGGTACAACAGTATCAAGTTGTTTATCCGCGTTTGGGTAACCACAAAAAACGTTTGTGAGAGGCTTAAATGAATCACTACAGAAAGAGAAAGAAAATACATCTTTATTTTCTTTCAAGGCAAGTGGGGCAACAGCAATTGTTTCGTCTGGTGAATATGTACCTATAATTACATCAACCTTATCTACATTCAAAAGTTTTGAAGCAGCACTTACTGCATCTGTTGGCTTTGAGTGGCTATCCTCCACAACAAATTTAACACCTTCCTTTTCTAACTGTGCTTGTGCAAGTTGAACACCTTGATACAACTTTTCACCAGTTATAGAAAGATCGCCAGTGAGAGGGAGAATAACTCCAACCTTCAAACCAGATCCTTTAGTTGATGTAGGTTTATTTTTGAAAAAATAAATTCCTCCAACTACCACCAAAATAATAACTAAAATACCAACTATTTTTTTCATATTATAATTATAAATAGGTTAGTTAATAAATTATATAAAATTCTACTAACCAGTATATCAAAAAGTGGACATATTTATCAATGTCCGCCCGAGCCCCTCCGTCTCCATACCAATCCAAAGGAATCCGCGCGAAACAAACCTTGCATGGATACGGCGGAGGGGGCGAGGGCGGACACGGAACAGCGGGAACGGAGCCGAGCACCGGTACTCCGGTGCTTGGGCGGAGTGGACGCTGTGCCGTGGCGGAATTCCGTCGTTACATTTTAAAATTTTGTCGGAAATAGTTTCTAACTTGGTCGTATAGAGTAGCACAGATACAACTCGCATTTTTTTGGCGGGAATTCATAAGCGCGGCGCATAGCGCCGAGAAAGGAAAAGAAGGGTTTTCTTGGATTTTTTTGTCGTGCATGCGGGTTCAAAAATTCAAAATCCGAAGATTTTTTGGAGAAATGTTTTTTGTCGCTACGGTCGTGCTAGTTTATGTGCGTTTGACCCACCCACCCGTTCGCACGCACAAATTCTTCTCCCTTAGATGGATCATCTTTTTACAAGACCAATCGCTGAGATTAAAATTCCGGCAATTATTATTCCTTTATCTTTCCAAAATACCATCCCACTACCACTCAATTTGTAGTCCACAAACACACCGATTGCTACAATGATTAATCCCGCAAGTGATATTCCTTGAGAAAATATGAGGTGTTTAAATTTGTCACCTTTTGTCTTGTTCAAATCATTAACAAATCTTGATGAAATTCTTATATCATATGGAAATTTTGGGTCTATAACTTCGGATTCGTACTCTTTTGTAGAATGAAATAAATTTGCTATCGTCGTGGCATCTACTAATTCATCTAATCCATATTTACGACAAATTGATTTGATGACCCCTTGATCTCCATGTAGGTTAAGTACACTTCTCTCCTTCAAAAGAGAAACAATTTCGGCACGAACAGTTTTCTTTGTTTTGATGTCCATATTTGACTATTAATTTTATGATATACTTATTTTGCACACAATCAATAGTCGTCTTTTCTAATGGCTACCTCGGAGCAGTTCAAGGCGACTTGGATTGTGTGCACTGGGGTAGCCATTTGAGTTATATGAATAAATATTTTTTATACGCTCGTAAAAGTACAGACATTGAGGACAAACAAGTTTTGTCTATTGAAGGACAACTTGCCGAACTTCGCGTGATTGCAAAAAGTGAAGGTCTAGAAATTTCCGATGAGTTTGTGGAAAAACGGACGGCAAAAATGCCAGGCCGTCCTGTGTTTAATGAAATGGTAAAGCAAATCCAAAAAGGTGAAGCTCAAGGAATTGTTTGTTGGAAACTTGATCGTCTGGCTCGCAATCCAGTGGACGGAGGACAGATAAGCTGGATGCTACAGCAAGGAATTATTCAGCATATTCGTATACATGATAAAAGTTATTATCCCGCCGACAATGTTTTAATGATATCTGTTGAATTTGGAATGGCAAATCAGTTTATCCGTGATTTGAGTGCAAACACAAAACGAGGATTACGAGCAAAAGTTAAAAAAGGCGAGTTTCCAGGCACCGCCCCAGTTGGATATCTGAATGATGTCAGAATGAAAACTATTGTGGTTGATAGGAAAAAATCAAAAATTATTCGCGATGCGTTTGAATTGTATTCGCAAGGCAATTCTCGATTTGAAGATATAACAAATTTTCTTTTTGAAAGAAATGTCCGAAGTATATATGGAAATCATATTCACAAGGATTGTGTGAAAAATATTCTTTCCAATCCATTTTATTACGGGCATTTCCGATATGGTGGTGAAGTTCACGAGGGGAAACATAAGCCGATTATTGAGAAACGACTTTTTGATAAAGTGCAAAAAGTGATGGTTGAGAGAGGTCATCCAGTCAAAGCTGTAATTGAGCCAAAACCTCTTTGTGGACTTTTACGA
This sequence comes from uncultured Candidatus Saccharibacteria bacterium, assembly GCA_964607805.1. Classification (GTDB taxonomy): domain Bacteria; phylum Patescibacteriota; class Minisyncoccia; order Phycocordibacterales; family CAIZLB01; genus DALYDD01. The sequence continues at coordinate 613 of CAZSLF010000017.1, read as the reverse complement.
TGTGGCACTTGTGGAATGATGATAACCGGAGAGGACAAAGTGAAAAAATGTAAAAATGGAAATGTCCACAAATATGTCTATTATCACTGCACCAAAAAATCCAAGACGATTAAGTGTGCCGAGCCTTGCGTGAGGGAAGAGGCTTTGGCAGAACAAATTTCGGAAATTCTTTCCAACTACGCTATGCCTTCGCCTTGGGCGAAAGAATTTAATTTGTGTATGGAAGAAGATAGGAAAAAGACCAGTTCTGAATCAGCAGAAATGATTGATAGTTTAAGGAAAAAAGTTTTTTCACTTTCAGAGAAAATTCAAAGACTTCTCGATGTCTACCTTGCACAAGATATTGACCGAGAAACTTATCTGAAAGAACGAAACAAACTTTTTTCCGAAAGGAAATCAATCGAGGAGAATATTGAGAGATTGGAAAGAGACGCCACGGCTTGGCTCGAACCTATGCAAGAGTGGTTAAAGACTGTGGAAAACCTAGACGAAATCGCCAAAAGGAACGACCTCCGCTCCAAAAAATCATCTCTCCAGAAAATCTTCGGATCGAACCTGCGCATGCACGACAAAAAAATCCAAGAAAACCCTTCTTTTCCTTTCTCGGCGCTAT
>CAZSLF010000016.1:0-15157 GCA_964607805.1 uncultured Candidatus Saccharibacteria bacterium | reverse complement strand
GTTGAGCTCAAGGACGTGACTCTTCCAGAAGAGATGAAAAGGGTGATCGGTAAGCAAGCTGAGGCAGAGCGTGAGCGTCGTGCGGTCATCATCAAGGCAGAAGGAGAAGTTATGGCAGCCGAGAATATTTCCAAAGCGGCAAATATCTTGTCACAACACGAAGGGTCGTTGCACCTCCGTACTTTGCATTCGATAAACGACATTTCTTCGGATCAATCGAATACTATAGTCTTTGCTGTTCCAGTAGAGATACTTCGAGCCTTTGATAGGATGGGGAGGAAGTAGAAATAAATGCGCCAAGTGCGCAAGTCCTCTTATAAAGAAGAATAACCGCCGAGTAGATCTGCTATGTCGGCGAATTTCTCGTTGCGCATTATTCGTAAAGCTTCGCTACTTCGGACTCCGGAGTGGCAATATATGGAGTATGGTTTATCTTTGTCTAACTTGGATATCCGTTCCATGAAGTCATCTGAATAGATGTCTATGTTTACGGCAGCCTCGATATGACCGATCTCGTATTCGGCTGGTGTGCGGACGTCTATTACGATTGCCCCTTTTTCTTTCAATCTTTGAAGAAAGAGGTCTTTTGTTAAGCGGTCTATTTTCATGAGTTAAGTATAGCGATTTTGTATGATACAATCTACCTCCGCCCAATAGCTTTTATAAATTAACAAAATACAAACATGTCATTAAATATAAAAATAATCTTAGCAAGTGTGAGAGATGGTCGTTTTGGTGATAAGCCGGCAAAGTGGATACTCGGGCATGCAAAGAAGGTTGATGGCATAAAAGCAGAACTATTGGATCTCAAAGACTATCAGTTACCAATATTTAGTGATGCAACTTCACCAGCTTATGTAACCGGTAAATACGGCAAAAAAGAAGTGGACGCATGGGCAAAGAAGATCGATGAGGCCGATGGCTTTATTGTAGTCACTCCTGAATACAATCATGGCTATCCAGCAACTCTGAAGAATAATATTGATTCTATATACAAAGAATGGAATAAAAAGCCTATTAGTTTTGTCTCATATGGTTCGACTGGCGGAGCGCGCGTGGTGCAACAATTGAAAGAGGTTGCCATTGAACTGCAAATGGCCCCAATAAGAAACAATGTTCATATCATGAATCCATGGTTTCTCAACGAGAAAGATGGTTCTCTCAAAGCAGGAGTCTTGGATGCCTATGATCAAAATGCCCAAAGTCTTTTAACTCAACTAGTTTGGTGGGCGAAGGCACTGAAGGAGGCGAGGAAGGGGTAGGTTGGACGTGGTGCTGGGTCAAGGTGATTAGAGGGATGTTTGTTGTATGTAATTCACTACAGTTAGGAGTAGTGGTTTGTCATAAAAAAAGAGACCCGCGACTCATGGTCGTAGGTCCGTGGTTCGAACAGAGATAATCAGCAACAACCACCCCCACCAGAGCAATGACCCCCGTGTGCTCGAGTGTATCGGCGCAAGGGGTCAGGATCTGGATCGTATCCAGGAGGAGAGATTATGGGTACCTCTATCTCGGCATCCGGCCTTGGTAGATGTTGGATCCAGTGCCTGTAAGGGGTTTGTCTTACTAATGATTCCCAGTTGTCAAGGAGTTTCACCTTGTCGTTAGACCATGCGGCGAAGCGTATTTCTGTTGTCCCGCATTTACACACTAATGAGTGTCTGTATCCACGGAGAAAAGTGTTTATCTCCGGTTTCCTTCCACAACGGCAGGCGATCAGTTCGTTCATAAATCCTTGTTTTCAATTGTTTATTCCAATATTATCTTTTGATCATGAAAAGTCAATGGTCAGTAAATCTATTAATTTTATTCCTTCTTTTTCCAATTGATCTCAAAAGAGACTGAATGTTTGTTTGGAATATTCCATTTAGAAAATCTTAAAAAGAATAGCTGAAACTTATTCGGAGCTATTTTACCAAAACCAAATCGGTTTAGAGTTAATTCTATATCTATGACCATATTTTTATCACCAAAAAAGCAATCACGGTAATTATAGCAAAACCAATAACAGTCTTTGCAAAAAATGATACGGCCTGCTGTTTTTGGCCATCTAGATAAAGTTGGAGTGGTTTGCCTAGGAATAGATAACCCATAACCGATGCTGAGAGGACAAAAAGGGAAATGGCAAAGATGGGGGCAAATATTGTATCAGGAGTGTTTGGCGACTCTAGGCTAAATATGACCAACGCCACCGCCATGATGTATGCTTCGGCCAAAAGGCTATGAATATACGGTGATTTCATGGGGTGATTGTAGCATGTTTTTGATATTGAGATGAGAAGAAATGCCCTATGTGTAGTTAGGGTTTGATAAACCTACAACCTATTCATTTCCACTCTTAAAAATGGTAGAGTGTTTCCATGAAAAATAGGAAAGCAAAATCAAAGAAAAAAGTAGAATGGGAAGGTTTTGACGATTGTGCTATTTGCCAAGCAATGAAAACTGGTGAAGCAGATTCATTTGATGGATTGATGAAGGCTTTTGATGAACAAAATTTCAAAAATGGTCATATGGCTATGAGAGTGCAAAATAAAGATGATCTTTATTACGATGCGATGGATATGTTAGGTGTCAAAGATTTTTCAAAAGCAGAGGAATTGCTATTGAAAGCAAAAGAGATGGATCCTGATTATGTTCAGACGTATGTTGGACTTGTATCAGCTTATGCCAGAGAGAAAGATAAAATAAAGAGGGAGGAGTGTATTAAAATCGGATATGAAAAAACATTGAAATTGTTTCCAAAATGGCCGAAGAGGATGGAGTGGGGATTCTTAGAAAATCGAGCATATTTGAGAGCCATTGGTTATATGGCGGACTTGCATTGGGACAATGGTGATTATGAAAAAGCAGAAGAATTGTTTAGATTGGTCCTAAAATTGAATCCTGGGGACAATCAGGGTATTCGGTATGAGATTTCTGCAATGTTAGCTGGTTTTAGTGGTCCCGATTTGAATAAAATGTTTGAAGAAGGTGAACGAAAACAGGATTGGGGCAGGTTGGAGAGACTCGTAAATATTCAAAATAATAAATACAAGTTTTGGAAAGAGCCGAGAAATCAATAGTTTTTATTATGATACATTATTTATCTTTCCGTCTAAAAACTAGTGAATAGAGGGCTGTTTTAGGGCTCCATTCACTAAATATTGACAAAAAGTAGTGAATAGACTATACTATTGATAGTAAGTTAACCATTAATATTATATGGCAACTACCAAACCAATCATAACCAGATTACAGAATCTAAAGATTGAGTACGAAACTCTAAAGAAAGGAAAAGAGTCTCTTTTGGTTATGGTCGATGAGGCAGAGGTAGCCGAAGCGGTCTATAACTCAAACGCAATTGAGAATTCAACTCTTACTCTTAAAGAAACAGAGAAAATTCTCTTGGAGATGGAAGTTGCTCGTGAAGTTTCGGTCCGAGAAGTATTTGAAGCAAAGAATCTTGCTCGAGTCGTTTCGTATATCAGAAACAAGTCAGAAGAGTCTGAAATAAATAAAGAAATAATATTATTACTTCATAAGATGCTTATCGGTAGTATCAATGATGATATTGCTGGTCGTTTTCGCAAAGATAAAGAATATGTTCGAGTCGGTACTCACGTCGCACCTGCACCAGATAGAGTAGAAAAGATGATTGATGAATTACTTTCTGTTTACACAGGAGATTTTGCTAGTTTCTTTGTGGATAAGATAGCTCGATTCCACCTTGAATTTGAAACTATACACCCATTTTGCGATGGTAATGGTCGTATTGGTCGTGTATTAATAAATTATCAACTCCAAAGACTCGGTTTTCCCGGAATAATCATTCGTGATAAGGAGAAAAAAGATTACTATGATACCTTTGCCGAATATCGAGACAAAAAGACAGCAAAGAAAATGGAAAAGATCCTCGCTCTCTCACTGATAGAATCTTTGCATAAAAGAATTACCTATCTCAAAGGTGATAAGATCGTAACTCTTTCTGATTATGCAAAAATAAGTCACGCCTCAGCATCTGCTCTTTCCAATGCCGCCCGTCGACAAAACATCCCCGCCTTTCGAGAGAAAGGTGTTTGGAAAATTGCAGAGGGGTTTGTCTATAATCCGAGGGAATAAAATAAATCCTTGGCGATCTTATAAAAGAAAGCCCCTTACTTTAACGGGTTCCCATCCGGTAACCCAACGCAAGAGGTCTTACTTCTTATGTCAGTATATTACTATAAAACGAACTTACCCGAGCAATTAAGCCCGGGTAAGGTATAAATACAATCCTGGTATCCTTCAGGTGAGGGTAGCTTGCGCTACATAGATAATATACTAGGTATTTGGTATTTTTTCAACTGGCTAGATGTGCATAGTGAAAGTCCGATCATTCCTTCATTTTTGGCCAAATAAGCAGTATACTGGAGCATAATATGAAGAAGGGAATCATTACTGACAAATACAGCCTCCAAATCCCCACCGACAATTGGGCCGACAAAGTCACCGCCCCAGAGTCCTTACAGCTAGCCTGCCAAGCTGGCGTCACCGCCGAAATGACCAATGCCAAGCTTTACAGAGAGAAGCTATTGCCCATCGTCTCTGCTTACGCAGACATTGAGTTTGTGTTTAATAACCTCATGCGAACTTCCGAGGAAAAGCATTTGAAGGCGTTTGAGAGGTGTGGATAAGATTGGATTATAATAACAATATGAAAAATATATTTGAACAACTTACAGACTTACTAAAAAAAGACGAGCGGCTTGTTTCGCAAGACGGTGTGCTTTTGAAAAACCAAATACAGGAATTGGCGCGAAAAAATGATTCTGAACTCATCAAACTTTTACTTTCCGACAAGGCGATAAAACAGCACTTCTTTTTTGAGGTAGAAAAGACACTAATTTTTGACAAAGAAAAATTTATCCGTTTTATATCAAACAAACAATTTTTGCCGGATTCTTATACAGCTTTCAAAAATAAAATCGGTTTAATTGCTGGTGAAGAATATCTAAGCGAAAATAAAGAAGTGGTTTTGGCGTGGCCTTACAGGGATTGTGTTTTGGAAGGTGGAATGACCAAAGAGGATCAAAAACGAGATGAGATTTTTTATAACGAAACATTAGCACCTGACGACATCAACCGATTGTTGGAGGCCAAGGTTTTTACCAATTTCAAGCGGATAGATAAAAAAGGCGAACACAAGCTCGACGGCTTCAAGCGGGATGAAAAAGGCGCAATTAAAGACAATTTGATTATTAAAGGTAATAATCTGCTCGCTCTCGCTTCACTCAAAAAAGAATTCGCTGGAAAAATGAAATTGATTTACATTGATCCTCCTTTTAATACTGATACAGATAGTTTTCGCTACAATGACAGATTTAGTCGATCCACTTGGTTAACTTTTATGAAAAATCGATTAGAGCTAGCAAGAGAGCTTCTTCATACCGAGGGTAGTATATTTGTACATATAGATCATAATGAATCACACTATCTAAAGGTATTGTTGGATACCGTATTCAAAGAAGAAAATTTTAGAAATGAAATTATTTGGAGATATAGACGTTGGCCATCACCTTCAAAGGATTTTCAAAAAATGCATGACATAATATTTCGCTATTCTAGATCCGGAAAATGGACATGGAATCAGCTTTATGAATCTAAATCTGAATCGACATTAAAAGCATTTGGAAATATTAAGCTCTCAACTGAAATCACCGATAGGGGAACAGTAAAGAAAATTAAAACTGACGAAATATCTAAAGGCACAAATATGTCAGATGTTTGGGAATCGCCTATGTTACAGGGTTCTGCATCAAAAGAACGTGAAATTAGCGATCATTTTTCAACCCAAAAACCCGAGCAACTAATTGAGAAAATAATTTCGTCAGCAACAAATGAGGGCGATATGGTTTTGGATTTTTTTGCAGGTTCTGGAACAACTGCGGCAACTGCGTTAAAAATGAAAAGGCAATTCATTACGATTGAACAATTAGAATATATAAATGATGTTACCACCGAAAGGATCAAAAAGGTTATATGTGGAGATCAATCTGGTATTTCAAAAAATGTAAATTGGAAAGGTGGCGGGGATTTTGTTTATATGGAACTTGCTAAATGGAACGAGGATTGGTTGGAAAAAATTAAAAAGGCAAAGACCGGAAAAGAGCTCACCGAACTTTGGAACGAGATGAAAGATACGGCCTTTTTGAGCTACAAAGTTGATCCGAAAACGATTGACGAGAACACCAAAGTTTTTGCGGATTTATCTATTGCCGATCAAAAGAAGTTTTTGATTGAGTGTTTAGATAAAAATCAGCTTTATGTAAATTTGAGCGAAATTGAGGATAGAGAGTATGGAGTGAGCAAGGAGAATATTAGATTAAATAAAGAATTTTATGGTTGATAAAAAATACTACGATAATATAAGTGATGAGAAGTTAAAATATTATGATATTCTTGACAAACATAGAATGGATGGTTTTTCTATGTTGTCGTTTATGGAGACAACTGTTAATAATAAATCTGATCAGGATTTAAGTATATTTAAAATTGAAGTTAAGCATATCGATCAAATTATTGATATGTGTAAGAATTTTTTTACTGTTTCGGTCACAGGGTTCATAGCTGTACTTGCAATTCCAACAAATATTCAGAACACATTTTATATAATAAAAATACTCGGGCTTATATTAGCACTGTCTTTAATTTCAGGTACCTATTATATGATCAAAAGAAAATACGTTGTTGAAAACATGAAGAAAGTGAATGAAAAGTACTCTGATTTATTTTTTAAAATTACTGAAAATCAAGTAAAAATAAATGACATAAATACACAATGTGTAGATGAAGTGAAAAAACTTTTTGACGATCTTAAAGAAAATAACAAATAATGTTATACGACGAATTCAATTCATATAAATACTTTGCTGGTGCTGATGTTTTTAAAAATAAGGCGACAGAAAAAACGGATATTTTGAAAAATCTCAATTCGGCATCTCCAGCGCGCGAATACCAAAAAGAAGCATTGGGGCGATTTTATTATTATTGCGAAGAGTATCACCAAAAACTTAAACCAATTCACTTGATGTTTAATATGGCCACCGGTTCAGGCAAGACGCTCATCATGGCCGCCAATCTTTTATATTTTTATCAAAAGGGTTATCGCAATTTTATTTTCTTTACTCGACTTGGCAACATTATTCAAAAGACCAAAGCCAATTTTCTTGATCCACATTCTAAAAAATATTTGTTTGCCGACAAAATCACACTGTGCGGACGAGAAATAAAAATCAAAGAAGTTGATAATTTTGAAGGGGTAAATGACGAAGATATAAACATTATTTTTTCTACCACCGCTCTTTTGCATTCTCGCTTTAATTTCGCTCGCGAAAATGTTTTGACTTATGAAGATTTTGCGGACAAGAAAATTGTTTTAATTGCGGATGAAGCGCATAACCTATCAGCAGAAACAAATGGCAAGATAAGCAAAACCGAAGAAGAAGATCGCCGAAACTGGGAAAATACCGTAATGCGGATTTTGAACGCTAACAGCCAAAAGGATAATGTGCTTTTGGAATTTACAGCAACGGCTCGATTAGAACAAGAATATCCTGAAATTTTGGAAAAATACAAAGACAAAGCGATTTATCGTTATGATCTAAAAGAATATCGCTTGGACGGGTTTTCAAAAGATGTGCGAACTTTGCAGATAAACGCGCCGATTATGGAACGCGCGATTTCGGCGGTGATTATTTCCCAATATCGTCGCAAGGTGGCAGAAAAGTACAAAATCGCACTAAAGCCGGTGGTGATGTTTAAAGCCAACAGGGTGAGTATTCCGAAAGAAGGAATATCAAAAGAACATAATCCGCAAATTGTCGTTTCAAGCATTTTCAAAGACTCTTTTCATAAACTTATTTCTGAACTCGGCGAAAAACACCTAAAACAGCAAACTGCAATTAAAGACGCAACATTGCAAAAAGCATTTCAATTTTTTGAGAGCCGGAAAATTACTCTTGCGGATTTAGTGGCAGAAATTAAAAGCGACTTTGCGCCGGAAAAATGCTTGACGGTTGATGAAGATAAAGATTTAGAGCAAAAACAAATTTTACTTAATTCGTTAGAAGACCAAAATAATGAAATTCGAGCCATTTTTGCGACAGAAAAATTAAATGAAGGCTGGGATGTTTTGAACCTTTTTGATATTGTCCGGCTTTATAATAGCCGTGATGCCAAAAGCAACAAACCGGGTCGGACAACTGTGCAAGAGGCACAACTTATCGGAAGAGGCGCGAGATATTATCCATTTACACTTGACGAATTTACTGACGCATACAGACGAAAATTTGATACTGACACACAAAACGAACTTCGAATTTTAGAACAGCTTTATTATCACAGTGTAACGAATTCCCGCTATATTCAGGAATTGGAGAGTGTTTTGGTTCGTGAAGGGATTATGCCATCACGCACAGTGCAAAAAGAGATCAAAATTAAGGGTGATTTTAAAAAAAGCGATTTTTGGAAGAAAGGATATATCTTCTTAAATTCTCGCAAGGAAAATTTGGGAAAGGATGTTTTTGCGCTCTCGGACGCCAAAGCAGAATTTGACCACAACGCCGAAATAAATATCTTTCAACTACCAACGCGAGAGGCGATAGAAAAAGATTTGTTTGTTGATGTTGCTGGCGCCGGAGTTAAAGCAAAAATAGAAATTCGAGACTTTAAAATTACTGATTTAGGAACGCATATTGTTCGTATCGCTTTGGCAAAAATACCTGCCGGACGGTTTGATGAGTTAAAAATGATATTCGGTAATATAGAATCCGTAAAAGATTTCATATCAAATACAAAATATCTTGGAGGAATTAATATTAAGGTGAGAGGTACAACCGAGCAGGTTGGCAATCTTTTACAGATTGAAAAATTGAATATTGCCGGATTTGTGATTAACAGGGTATTAGAGATTGCCGGTAAAGAAAAAAATGAATACTACGGAACAAGAGAATTTAAAGCTCATTTGATCCAGAAAATATTTGAAAATGACAAGGTCTTGCAATTGGATAGTGAAAGTCCGCGAGCGCAAAATATGCGAGATTTTGATTTTTCTTCACGGGATTGGTTTGCACAAAACGAAATCTGGGGAACGAGCGAAGAAGAATCGTTTTTACGTTTTATTGATGAGGCAATAGCAAAGTTAAAGAAAAAATATAAGGACATTGCATTGTTTCGCAATGAGCAGTTTTTTAAAATCTACAACTTTGAAAATGGGGAACCGTTTTATCCGGATTTCGCCTTGTTCTTGACTGAAAGGAAGACAAAGCAAGAAGTCATGTATCAGATTTTTATTGAGCCAAAAGGTGATCAGTTTCTCGATTCACAAAATACTTTTGAGCAATCAAAAGAAGGCTGGAAACAGAAATTGTTGATTGAAATTGAGAAAAATCATGCAGTAGATTTGAAGATTGAAAATAAGGATTTTCGTTTGATTGGTCTACCCTTCTTTAACGAAGGACAGGTAAACAATACTTTGCGTGAAAAATTTGAAGAAGTGTTTGAAAAACAGTTGCTTAGTTGATCTATGTGAATAGAATTATAACAAAATGCTAATATAAACATATGACCATAGAATTTTCTAGAGATTTAATAAAAGGCAGGATAGCTGAGGTTGTGTTTGAACAGATGATCCGAGATGAAGGCAAATATACGGTTATTCCTTTTGGATACGAGCATACAATGCCGACCTTGGCTCAGTATAGGCATCTTACAGCTGGAATTTCTAAGATTATGGATAACATTTCGGATGCTCCGGATTTTGCACTTATATCGGAAGGTAAGACAAAAGTTTTTCTTGTTGAGGTTAAATTCAGGGCCAAATTAGACTTGGAGGAAATAAAAGAATGTGCGAATGATTTATTAAAGAGATGGGAACATTCATGGATATTTGTAGCTACTCCAAAGGGTTTTTATTGCAGTATGTGTGAATGGATTATACGAGACAATAATATTAATAAATTATCAGAAGACTGGGTTATCAATGACAGACAGAATGAATATTTGAAGTTGTTGAACGAATTTGAAAAGTAAATCATGCTCAACCCCCTAACCCCCGCAGAAAAACGCGTGATCATCGACAAGGGCACGGAGGCGCCTTTTGCGGGTGAGTATGTGAATAATTTAATTTAAATAATGATTAAAAAAGTTATCAAAATAGCAGTGGTCAGTGTATTGGGCTTTATTGTAGTCATTATCTTTATTCTTTACTCATTCGCAAAAGGAATGTGTGGATATGAGGTTGTTGGTAAATACATTTCACCTGACAAAAAACACACTGTCGATTATTTCATAAAAGACTGTGGCGTCGCTACGGGATTTGTAAATAATATTGAGATTGATGGCAAATTGATACTTCGTGCCGAGCCAAATAATGGTGAAAGCGCGCCATTTAAAATAGTTTGGGATAATAATGAAAAACTTTCAATTAGAGTTGCAACTAATACCACCAGTTTTAGAACTTATAATAAATTGTTGAATAATTACAAGAATATTGAAATCAAATTGGATCAGAAAATCATTGATAGTTATAGAGCAAATGGAATACATATTCGATAATTAACACATGCTAAACCCCCTAACCTCAGCAGAAAAACGCGTGATCATCGACAAGGGCACAGAGGCGCCTTTTGCGGGTGAGTATGTCAATAATAAAGCTCATGGCGTGTATGTTTGCAGGCAGTGCAATCGACCGCTATATAATTCCAAAGATAAATTTGAAAGCAGTTGCGGGTGGCCGAGTTTCGATGATGAGATAGAGGGTGCGGTTGTGCGCACTCCGGATGCGGATGGGAAGCGGACGGAGATCACTTGTGCCAATTGTGGCGGGCATTTGGGGCATGTATTTGTGGGCGAGCAATTGACGGACAAAAACATCCGCCATTGTGTCAATTCTATTTCACTTACGTTTGTGGAGGGGAGGTAGGGGGTGGGGATAGAGCGATTATTTCTCTATATAAACAAAAAAACCAGAATTCATGATATATTTGTGTAGTTTATGAGTAAAATAGATAACTACATTCTTTTTATTGATGAATCAGGAAAGTCCAAACTCTCTGACGTTGGAGATCATTTTATATTGTGCGGAATTATCATAAATAAAGATCTTAATTCTGCTTTGTCTCACTACATGCTCTCGTTAAAAGATAAAAGTGCTATTTCTCCAGATGAAAATATACATGCATTTGACCTATTTGAGTCTGAGAATGTTAAAAGTGTTCATCATAAGCATCAACATATAACAGTATTTTTCGATCGTCTCTGCGCTTTGGTACAAGGTGCCGATATTAAATGCATTATTGTGAGAATAAGTAAGCTTGAATATCAAGGGATGGTAAGCAAAAGGGCAAAAGAGTTGAATGTAAGTGACAAAAACATAAATAATAGATTAAAAAAGGCTTATCTTCATGATTTTCTTTATGAAGCACTTGCTAGGAAGTTGATACTACAATTTGGTCATTTTCTTGAACAAAATAACGCTTGTGGGGAAGTTGTTGCTGAATCAAGAAGACAAGATGATGATGCGATGCTAAGGGCATTTATAGATAGTACGCAGTTATCAAAATTTAAAGATAATACACACTATAAACTTTGGTCAGGTTATAGTTTTAGAAGAATATACAGCATGGTATTTCAAAACAAGAAAGGATTGAGTTTTGGATTGGAAGTAGCTGATCTATTCGCGTGGGCGCATTTCAATAATTACTATGGTAAAGCACGTACCTTTCCTTCAAAGGCAAAAAATAAAAGGGTAGATAAAAGATTAAAAAAAGTTGATCAGATCATGAAAGAGGCTCTCATGAAAGATGATGTTGAAGATATAACAAAGACAAAACTAAATAATTTGGCTGGAGATAGGGTTTCCAAATTTACCGATCTATTGAAGGCTATTAGACCGATCAGTATTTTTGGGGACCCTACCGCGTAAACGCGATAGGCCTTACACAGACTTTAACATGTTGGAATTGATCAAACAAGTTTTACTGTGGATATAGATTTTTGGTATAATTGAGCTCTAGAATGCCTCACCAGCCTCTAGCTTCCATTTCAGTATTGATTGGGAAGGGCTAAGGAGTAATCCGGCCATGGTGAAATGAATTACAAAAGGAAACAACCAGCATATAGGAAATTACGCCGCAGTTGTGGCTATGTTGGGATGGGAATTGAAGAAATAAGAAAACAGATAGATAGAGATCATTTTGATAAAGCATTCGAGTCGGTCAGAGAGTATCATTTTAATAAGAAAGTTTTGTAAATTATCCGGTAAAAACCAAAAGAGCGGGCCATAGACCTATGACACGCTCTTTTGGTACAAGTATCTAGCTTATCCCTGAACATCATCCTCGGGTTTGATCAACACTTCTCTTGGCTTTGATCCGTCGGGAGGACCGATAACACCTTCATCTTCGAGAACATCAATCAGTTTCGCAGCTCTTGAGTATCCGACCCCAAGCATTCTCTGTAGGTAAGAAGTTGAGACTTTGCCATTACTGATAGCATATTCTCTGGCATCCTCGTAAAGACTGTCAGATACCCCTTCTTGATCGCCCTCCGTAAGTTCTCTCGCTTCTTCATTATTATTATTGACCAAATCACCCAATTCTTTGATTTGTAAAACAATGTCTGTAAATTGAGAGTTCTGTTTTTCGGAGATCACATCAATTTTGTGAGATAACTCTTCTACTTGCTCCTTTAGTTTTACTATTTCTTCTTTTGAAAACATGCCAATATTATAGCTCAGTTTGACTTATTTTTGGGAACCGGTGACAAATTATCACCAGTTGAAACAACTTAATTTACCACCTTCTCTACAACCTCCATCCAGCTGTTTGCAACAATAACTTTTGGTAGAAATTGTTCGAACTCTTTTACTTCTGCGCTATCAGGTTGGAAAAGTATAAGATTTGGAGTTGATTCGATCATGTGACCTAGGACTTCTAGTCGGTCGTCTATAAAATGGGTAATACCTAATTTTCGACAGACGCCATCTTTTTCGTGTCGTTGTCTCACAAAGTGTACGTTCTGTTCTTTGATGCCGGTTTTACTATAAAAATCGTGGGCTTTGAGCCAGAGTAAAATCTGTTCCTGTGCCCATTCGGTGCATTTTGAAATTAAATATACTTCACCTTGGAAGTATTCGTTAAGAGTTTTCAATGCATCGAAAACACCTTCTGAAGGGGGGAATGAAGCGTATACCTTCTCATCGACTTTGTTGACCTCAGGATCATTCAAGCGGTTATTTATAATAACATTGCCAATATCAACACCTAAAGATTTTTTTGTTTGCATTAGAGCAATTATATTCCATAACATCAGCTCGGACAAACGTTATTGAGTCACCCCCATCTTCCTATGTTCTATCCTATGCCCTCGAAGGTCGGTGAGGATTTTTGCGGTTACTATGAGAATTGCGGAGAATGGTGCCAATAATCTGCTGGCATTTAGTAGTGCAGCCATTAGAAATATGGACAAGTGCATGACAGTGATTCTTCCATAAGGTAGCATTGACTGAAAGTTATTATTCTTTGTGATTACTGAGGATTTGTATTCTTCTTTCATAATGAAATTACTTATGAAAGAAAAACCGTGACTTATAAAGAGAAACATGAGTGGCACGATCAATGTATTCAAGGCGTCCCGCACTGCTAAAAATGCAACACTCAAATCTGTCGAAGTACCATGAAAGATGACTAATGACGTTATTGCTAGTAGATGGCCAAACATAAATCCTCCGAAATGGATTGAAAAGAAAATTAATATAAATAAAAAGATAGGGATATTCCTTAGTCTGACTTCAGACATGATAAAAGATGTTATCAATTTTGCGAACCAGTAGAAGCCGATAATGAGACTTTCGGCCCAATATAGGATAAATAGATCGGACAATTTCCATCCCCAAAACCAGATTCCAATTATCGGCAAGAGGTTGACGAGGATCAATGAGATCTCTGGGAAATCTCGAGGGATAGGACTGAGGTTTCTTAGCGAGAGGTTTGAGATTGGTTCAGACTCTTTCATTTTTTAGTATAAATTATTTGTACACATTATAGTATGTACAACTTGTCAATGCTAGTGTTAATTTTTTTAGAGTATAATTCTACGAATAAAATCAGAAATGGTTTTTAATTATGTATATATTTTTAGATGAAAGTGGAAATTTTACGAAACATAATCACGAAGAATATTTTGTGATTGGCTCTTTTACTGTTGGTGATCAAAAAAGAACGAGTAAAGGATTTCGTAAATGGTTCCGTACAAAGTTTCCAAAAAAGATAAGAACACAAAGTGAGGTCAAGTGGTCTGGTAGTGGAGTCAGTGATGATTTACGTTTGAGGACATTGAAATATATTTCAAAACTTGATGTGAGAATAAAGTATGGATATCTGCTTAGAAGTAATATCCCATCATCATATAGAAATAAAAAGAACAAAATAGATGATGGTATTTTGTATACCAATATTGTTGCGGAAGTCTTGGAACAATATGTATCTACAGATGAAAAAGAAATTCATATTTTCTGCGATCAGCGTAATCTAAAGGGTATGACCAAGCAGGAGTTCGCTTCATCAATAACCGCAAAATTGCTTCCGCTTTGTTTACCTGACACTGTTATACATATTGATATGGTGGATTCTTCGATGAATGCAAATATACAGATAGCTGATTGGATCTCTGGGGCAATAGCAAGATACTTGGAAAAAGGTAAAAATGGCGACGAATATTTTAAGGTATTTAAAAATAATTTTCTTAGCGAAGGAAAGGAATTTTTTGCAAAATAAGTCTATCTACTTCCATAAACAAAAAAGGCCTGCGTAGGCAGACATTCTTTGTTAGAAGTAGCGTCTAGTCAAGTGACACTCCTGAGCTATCTGAATAGTTTACTATCCATACTCCAGATCCTCTGGAGGAACACTCAAGCACTTGAAAAGCTATTATTGCATACTTCTGCTAGCAGTATATAATTCTCCGGTTGTAAAGTCAATCTGGGTGTTTTAGCTCATTCTTACCAACATTATTTATTTCTGATAAAATATGGTCATGAAAAGGATAAGTTGCATTCAATATTTTATTGTCGCTTTTTTCTTTGTCTTTTACTTCCCAGGAAACCCCGCCCGGATCAGCCCCCGATTACATGTGACGAACT
>CAZSLF010000015.1:13237-15680 GCA_964607805.1 uncultured Candidatus Saccharibacteria bacterium | reverse complement strand
AATTATTCCAATATATGTACTAGTTTTATTCATCCTCGTATTTTACCACAGATAGCCAGTGCGCCATTCATAAAATAAAGTTAAAAAATAAGCTATAATTTAGATACTAAACATAAAAACCATGGACCCATACATAAAATCAAATAACCCTGACAACCCTTCTCAATTCCCTTCACCATATTTAACACAAAAATCGCCGGACTTGCCGCCAAAAAAGCCATCAAAATCGCGATTAAAAAAACTATTTACTTTTCTTATAATTATTCTAATTACATATATAGGTTTCGAAGCATATAATCAAAATATATATTGGCAAATTAAAAGTAATTTTGAAAATGGAGATCTCAGCTACATCATTAATAATATTAGTAATAGAAACGACAACTACACTAGCACCAGCACCGTCAAAGATGTTTTGCCTGTCATAAACAAAGAAAAAAGCTTTTCAATAATAGTCATGCCTGATACTCAATTTTATTCTGAAAGTTATCCTGAAATATTTTGCCAACAAACAGATTGGATTGTCGCTAACCGCAATAGACTAAATATTGCAATGGTTTCTCATATGGGAGATATCGTAAACGACGGCGGAAAACAAGATCAATGGGACGTAGCTGTTAGCTGTCTAAAAACTCTTGATGGAAAAGTTGTATATGGAATTGTTCCCGGAAATCACGATACAACCGCGGCGAATAATAAGACATCAGGATTTGAAAATTATAACTCCCATTTCCCTGCTAAAAAATTTAGAAATGAATCATGGTATGTAGATAATTTTTCTGAGAATCAGAATAGCGCCATTATCATAGAAAAACTTGGAGTAAAAATGCTTTTTATAAATCTTGAAATTGAACCTTCCGACAACGCTATCGTCTGGGCGAACAATGTTATTCAGAAATATCCTGGCATATATACAATTGTCACAACTCATAAATATTTACCTGACGATTCAACAATTCTCGACGAAAAAACAGCTTTCAGTGATCCTGAACCAAATAATAACGGTTCGCAAATTTGGCGTAAACTTGTAAATAATAATTGTCAGATAAAAATGGTTTGGAATGGCCACTATCACAATACAGACGGCGAGAACAAAATTACTACCCTAAATTCTTGCGGTCAACCAGTTGAGCAAATTTTGCAAGATTATCAAACAAGAGAAAAAGGTGGAAATGGACTTCTCAGAATTTACACATTCACACCAGACACAAAAACAATAGATGTCTCAACATATTCACCAACACTTGGCACTTTTGAAAAAGATTCTAGCAGTGAATTTGAATTGGATTTCGCGATTTAAGTGGTACAAGAACTTAAAAAGCTGAGTATTTTAGTTGCGCCGATTGCTTCGAGACGGTATTGACACAGCTCAAAAACATAAGTACAATATTTGTATGGGTGATAATTCTATTACCCTCTCTGAAACTCAATCCTAGGAAATAGTGCGCAATTCCGCGAACTAAATTCTTCACTCCGAACCCCGCATCCAGCACCATGAAAATTAAAAAGTTCCTTGCCACCCTTGTGGTGGCTCTTATTGCCGTTTTGGCTGGCTTCATGCCGTCCAACTCTGACGCCGCCATCATCGGCACGCCTGCGTATGAAGTGGCAATCACTCCAATATTTGGGGATGATCCCACCGTAAGTGACCAGAAATGGTCCACGGCTTCGGCCGAGGACATCACTTTGGGTGCGCGCTTTCGTCAGTTTGAAAGCAATAACATGCCGGGGAATTTCACCGGTACGTATTACTTCTCGGTGGGTACCGCAGTGGTCATGGATTATTCCGCTACGACCACGGAAACACCGATTGCAAACCGATTTTACACCCTCGGGATCGACATCGATCCGTCTAGCGATGAAATGTATCTGCCACACTTTTTCGATCCTTTTCTGGACCTCGAGAACAGTTATGGAGACTCGTCTACTGCAGTAGCAGAGGGCATTGAAGGAGACTTCTCATTGGCGTTCGATCATTACGTCGCCCAGAATTCCCTTCGGATGGGACTTTTCATCGACACGTCCGTTACTGGTGAGTATGTGAACATCTTCTCAGCGTATTCGCTCGAGGAGGAGCCACGACTCATCGCTCAGACAGAAGTGAAGTTGATTGTCCGTAATCACCTTCCGGACGAAGACCCGGTATCGGTGCCAGATTCAGGCGGGACTTTCGTCCTCAGTTTGCTTGCTTTGATGGGAGTTGTCGGTCTTGGCACACTCCATGCAAAGCCATGAGTTGAGCTCTTAGGTCTAAGGACCAAGTTCAACTTCCCCGCTCAGTCTCTTTCTTCGGAAAGGACTGGGCGGTTTTTTATTTTCAGATTTTAAAATTACAAAAAATTAGTTACACCGCTTGCACATTTTCATATTAAAAAGTCTTGACAATGGTATTGACAAAATGCAAACCAATTAGTATAGTCAAAGTACGGGTAGCACGTTTGTT
>CAZSLF010000015.1:1557-13137 GCA_964607805.1 uncultured Candidatus Saccharibacteria bacterium | reverse complement strand
GCCGCCTAATTCCACGAGTTGAAGTTCCCACCGGGAATCTCAACTAACTCCGCTCAGTCTCTTTCTTCGAAAGGACTGGGCGGTTTTTTATTTAAACACTGCCGATCCACTGTCAAACTTAAAATCAAAAACTAATTCACCTTTGCTTGTGAAGAAATAGCTTTGTGTTTCGGTTAAGATTTTTGAAAAATCTGCTTCTTGTGAATCTGCACAGAACATGAGTGTGCTTACCATATTTTCGAAAGTGATAGTGCCGCCATTCTCCTTAAAACTTCCTCCAATATTATTACAATCTGTTTTAACAGAAAAAGTTTTATCAGTGTTGAAAGTTATGATAAATGTATTAGGCTTTTTAGGACTCAATTTCTTACCGTCGCTGTATGTCGCGCTAACCCATTGCCAAGATTTCATAGTAAGTGACATCTTTTTTGGATCTGCTTCGCCTTCAAAATTTTGCACAACCTCACCAAATTGATTTATTTTCGGATCTAACTTTAATACAAGACTTTTTCCAACAGAAGGTTGTGTAGTCATGGGTTCGCCTATTTTTCTATCGGCATAATTTATAATTACAGTTTTAATTCCATCGGCCATAGTTTGCCCAGGCTCTGTTGTTTGAGGGGCAATTCTATCTCCAAGCAAAAGTGGAGAGGTTGCTATATATGGCGCGTCAGAATTTCCAGTAGCAATTGCTCCAACTGCATAATAGAAAGTTCCAGAACCACCTGGATTATGTGTGACTATGAAAACTTTATCATCTAGCAAGTCTTTGTTTAGATCAATTGTTATTTCGTTACCAAAATATTTTGTATCAGCCTCGGCTCCGTCAATTGTAAATTTAAGATTTTTATGCGCTTCACTTATGTCAATACCTGCATTTACATTTGTTCCTAAATCTTTCTCTGTATTTTTGTTGTTAATGTATATTAATGCAAAAAATACGATTACAAGAAAGATCGCAATCGAAATCGGCAAAATAAAATGGTTTTTGTTCATGGATGTATTCATGATTGTATTATATCAAAAAAACACCGCAGGATTTACCCTGTCGGTGTTTCGAAAGTACTAACTATGCGACAGTGCGTGTCGCGAACGATTATCGGCTAAGCGCCACCTTCGCTAATTCTGGATCAGCCAACATCTTCCTTGCAAGCTCGGTTGAGATATTGACCTTGATACCAGCAAGATGAAATTGCAGAGCGAAAGCTGGGTCGTCAACAGTCACAGACGGGGCTTGGAAACAGGTCTGTCCATCAGAAATATCGAGCTTGTCTGTTGCAACATTTTTTAAGTATGCCCGCTCAGATACCTTGAGATCTCGCATTTGAATCCAATCGCAAATTGGGTCTTGATCAAAACTGTCTGGCCCTTCAAACCCACGAATACCCTCCAGTTCCAATTGTGAACAAGATGTTTTATTGAACATCAGGTTTGGTGTTGCGCAATTCCGGAGAATTATCCAACGGGCCGAAATACCTCCAATTTTAAACCCTTGATGAAAATTGGTTTCGCGAATCCTTAATGTAATTGAATGCATTCCCTCCACCAAAACCCTTCCCAGGAAATTGATATTTTCAAACCCGATTACGAAACCTTCATCGTTCTCAGGTTTCGGCAATTTCAGTTGATCTGGACGGATAATCACATTTCCAACAACCACGGTTGGACCATTAGAGAACCGTCGAGCCGCCTCCCCTCTATTCTCAAGAATCTTCAAAAACTCATCAGCTTGTACTGTAGTTGAACTTGCACTCATAATCATATATTGGAAATGAACTCTGTGACTCTTCAATACCAGGGAATCTGGCATACAAAAATCACCAAAACTATATAGTAAAGATTTAGAGGGGTCAATGCTGACTTATTAGGCCTATGTATTGAATATTAGCAAATTATGAGCAAACAAAAAAACACCGCAGGATTTACCCTGTCGGTGTTTCGAAATTAACCACAAAGTATAGCTTCAGCTAGACTCTCAAGAATTAAGTCAGTGCCGAGCTTGCACTACTTGAGAGGTCTAGAGCGGGCAATCATCATCCGAGCAACTTCGGTACGTACATGTACCGGCGTCCCAGCAAGTTGAAATTGCAGAGCTAGCACAGGATCCTCCAATGACACGAGCGGGGCCTTGAAACGCCTGTGTCCCACAGTAATCAACTCATCGACTGAAAGATTCTCGAAATCTGCCCGCTCAGTGACTTCAAGACCGGAGATGTCGATACTTCTAGTGTTCATGTTAGAACCTCCACGACCAGTGGTTCTCAGCCCTTGTATTGAGCACAGATCAATTGTCGTGCAGGTAGAGCTATAAAATGTCAAATAATTCAGGCGGCAATCTTGGATTGAAATCCAACCACCAACGAAATCGGTGAACGTAAATCCATCATGGAAATTGACGGAGTTAAAACGTAAGAGCACTGATTCCATATCTTCGAATGAGACAGAACCGAGAAAAGTAATATTCTCAAACCCTATTGTTTTAGCCTCAATAATCTGAGGTTTTTTACGCTTGACGGCTGTGCCTCCAGACCTCGCACTAGCGGGTTTTTTCGCCGGCAAACCAATACTCTGAGGATTAATTACAACACCTCCCATCACAATTGTATGACGATTGGAGAAATTCCAGTGTGCGTCAATCCTATCTTTCAGGTCACTCAAAAAGTCCTCAGCTGTCACTGTATCAACTTGAATTGCACTCATGGTCGTATTATGGAAATGAACTCTGTGACTCTTCAATACCAGGGAATCTGGCATACAAAAATCACCAAAACTATATAGTAAAGATTTGGAGGGGTCAATATCTGTAAAACCTACAACCTCTTAAACAACAACTTAAAAATCTTCTTTTGAAACTCTGCAATCATGGGATTTTCGATTGTAATTACACTTTTTGAATTGTAATCAATAAATGACACTTTGTTTCCATAAATACTCTGAGTAATATTGTGACTAAATAAGTCGAAATTATTTGGAACCGATTTTATCGTTCTTCCCAATCGAAGTTTAGACTTATTTTTTGAAAATTCGTCTGTAATTACAAGACGCTCAAGATTTTTTCTATCTCTAGTTGACTTATAATCTTTAGGTAAATATTTTGCACGATCTAAAGTTAGTCCTGAACTATATCTATAATATGTATCGTTTTTCTTTAAGTCAGAGACTACATTTGAAAATGAATTTAAAATCGCCTTATCCCCTTCCTCAAAAGTTACAATTGGTTTTTTATCTCTATGTTCATACATATCGTATAAGTCGTGAATTTCGGAATTGAAATCGTCCTCAAGACTTTGAAAAAGTTTTTCAATTCTGTCAGGCGATTCTGCAACATAGACTTTTAGTTTTCCCTTCGGCATAACTGAAACTAGGCTATTCTCCAAAAGCTTCTCAAGAATTTTATATACAGCAGGTCTATGAATACTTGTTTTACGAACAATATCCGAAGGAGAAAGTGGCCCACTAGAAAGAAGCAAAGTATAAACAGTGTTTTCTTCACTGCTAAATCCTATTTTTTCTAAAATACTTTTTGTGAATGGCTTTTTCATATAAATAGCTATAAATAAAGTTGTATTAATTTAGTACATATATTATACCCTTAAAAGCCTTAAATTGCAAGCATTTCTGAACCATGCGCATAATACAGTACATTTATTGTAGTTTTCAGATACAAATATTTGGATAGACTATATATTGTTATCAGAAGCACATTACACATAAGTTGCTTCACAAACTATTATGAAAACACTAGAACAACCAACAATCCTGGACGACAAAGCTGCCAGAAATACAGCTACACCTACTCGCCATGCAACCGCTGCCGTTCTCACTTTCACGCAGCAAGAACTCTGCGAAATACTCGGAGTTGAGAGAGGTGATATCGGACACTTCATGAGGAACGCTGTCCGTAAGGCAATTGATATTATCCGCTACGAAAGTCGCGAGATGAAGGGAGAAGCCAAGATCGGATACGGCGGACAACTTGACGATATAGTAACGAGCGGCGACCGCTTAGCTCAAGTCATGTACGAAGCTGAAATTCGCAAGCAATTCCCTCTTTTCGGAATCATCGGCGAAGAAAACGGTCTACGAGTTCTATGCAGAATTCCTGACCATGATGTAGATCTTACTGTAGATTCACTCGACGGTACTAAGGCTCACTGGCGTAAACAATCACATGGTGTCGGCAGTATGCTTGCACTTGTCGTCGATGGCGTAGTAGTTGCAGTATGCATCGGTGACGTGAACACAGGAGAAATATTCTGCTTCGACGCCACTTTCGACAAGCCCGGCGTCGCACACCGAATCCGTTTCGACTACGACCACCAACTTCTCGCGAAGACTGACACTCCTTTGAGAGATCAGTACATATATACGAGGAGACATACACTAAACGAGCTGCCTTGGGTACAGCGATTTATCGCTCCAAAAAAGTTCGGCGGTTTCTTCAGGGAAATAGAGGTTAGTGGAGGCAGCATCGGCACTTCTATCGCCCGTCTTTGGAAAGGTGAAGTCGGCGCTGCAATACTTGATCCTGGCCACAAGACCCCTTGGGACGTCGCTCCAGTTGTAGGATTATGCAAATGGCTTGGCTTCAAGCTATTCACTATCCACACCGCTCCGGTTTATGAGGAAGGTGGCCAGAGGCCGACTTTGCTGACGGAGGACAAGAGACCTCTATCGAAAGAAGTGGTGAAAAACGACTACGGCACACTCATCATCCACGAGAGCTATGTTGACGAGCTATTCACATGGA
The DNA here is from genome assembly GCA_964607805.1 of uncultured Candidatus Saccharibacteria bacterium. GTDB lineage: Bacteria > Patescibacteriota > Minisyncoccia > Phycocordibacterales > CAIZLB01 > DALYDD01. The sequence continues at coordinate 8,387 of CAZSLF010000015.1, read as the reverse complement.
TAGACGAACATGCTGAAGAGCTTTTCGTCTGAGGGTGCAAGATGCGCGTGGAACACTGATAAATTGTATGCGCGCAAAAAAACGAAAACCGAGCGTAAACAATTCGCTCGGTTTTTTATAGGACAATCAAATTATTATAAAATAAATTTAAATAAATACTCCCTTGGATATTAAGATGTAAGCATAGATCATACGTCTATCCCCTTTCGAATCATAGGATCCGTATATCTAAATGAATAACCTTTCAAAAGATCAAGAGTTGCACCCTTGGGCATATTAAAGACATATAACCCTCCAGAATCTGGGACTTCAGTCCACCCTCTTCTTTCGTACATACCGTGAGCAGGTGATTCAGGATCTATTGCGTCGACTAAAACTCCAGCTTTACCTTTCTTAATTAAAACTTCTTCAATATAACTCATAAGCTTTCCAGCATAACCCTGATTTTGTTTATCATGATCTATACCCAAATTTGAAATTTGATACAGAGGAAAGGGTTTTGAATAATAATCAACATCGGCAGCACCTACGCTCTCGCCATCGATCAATAATTCCATCTTGTGAACATGAGGATTTTCAATATTTTCAGCAGGACTTATATGCTTAAATGATTCCATTTCAATATAAATACTACTTAACTTTAATCCTCACCAACTTCCCCTTCCTCTTCACAATATTTTTATAATCCCACTGGATTTCTTTAGCGAGTTTTAGCCATCGTCTTACATCTGCTTTTTTAATTTGCCCAACTTCTGTGTATCGAATTTCTGCGGCTTTGAAGCTTCCTTCATTTTTCAAATCTTTTTCTTTAAATGTCTTCCCGCTCCAAAAAAGTAATCGCACAGAGTCCTTCAACTTGTCATATCCGACAACAGGATTGCCGTCGATAAACCAAACAGGATTCCGGTGCCAAATCTTATTCTCGGCCTTAGGCAAACTTTTCATAATTTCCGTCGCTAATAAATCGCAAATTTCCTGATCAGATTTTGCTTGTTTTTTATTGTATGCTTCGATTTCTGGGTTCATATTTTTGTTTGTGTTTTATTTATTTTATTATTTTATAATTTTGTAAATGATTTGTCGCTATCTTACTTTCTTAATTTCAAAATAGAAACGATATGAAGATTCTGGAATTGCGGCTTGTGTTTTTGCTGGAGTAACTTGTATTAGAGTAACATTGTAATCACCAAATACTTGAGGTTTTCCTAATTCCATTACATGTTCTCCATGCGATACTTGAGTTGAAAGAACAGTACGAACTGTAACAGTACCTGCCCAAATACAAGTAACTTCTGATGGACAACGACTATCAGAAACAACCGCTTTTGGAGAAACTGTAACGTTTAGAGCGGTAACACTTCCACCTAAATATGTACTTGTTGTTGCCAGAGTCGCACCAGCTGCCGGACATGCCATGAATTCACACTTTGGTCCTGTTCTTCCAACAGCTGATCCGTCAGGACAGATTTTAGCGTCGGCTGTGCAGGCGTAAGGTTCTGGGTTTGGTGATGGAGTTGGTGTACCATCTGGATTTGTTGAAGTGCCAACGCCAGGGGTGTTGGGTGTCCCTATTGGCGCCTGCTTTTCATTATAAATATATGAATTCAGGGCAAAAAAGCCTCCGACGAGGATAATTAGAATTATGATAGTTGTGAGCAATAGTTTGTTCATGGATTCATTATACAATAAATTCTGACTATATCAGGCAAATTGACCCCTCTTCAAATTGGAGTATACTCGCAGAGCTAGGACATGCCACTCTGGTACTGTCTAGCACCACATTGAAATAAACACTGATTATGAGTGCTAAAGACGCGCAAGAATCGGTCATCACCCTGCCTGAATGGGTTGGGGTGATAACGGACCTACAGCAAAAGTGCACAGGCAAAAGACCCAGGCTCTGGTTCAATGCCTTCAAACGCTTCCTGAAAAAGGAAGAAGCGTGGATAAAAACTGGGAAAATTGTCTGGGTACCTAGGGCGTATGGAAAATTAAACTCAGCTCTTGATTCGTTTATGTTGCTTAAAAGTAAAGGGTTGAATTTTTTAGACTACTGGGACGAGGTTTTTGCAACAGATTCCAAAGTACAATTCGAAGAAATTCCCTATGGATACGATACTGTACCACCACATGACCTAGTTTCAGTCCGTGTCGGTGATCTTCTCAACCCAGTGGAGTGCAAAACACTTACCTACGACCAGATTATTCAAAAAGCCTATGAGGAACACGATTTAACACTTTGTGACCTTCGTGGTGGACTAAATGCATTAGAAGAACTACTGCAACGAGCAAAAATGGAAAGGTTTGCTTCAACAAGTAATCACGACGTGCTTTGTATAAAGCCAATTACTTCTTTTGCAAAACGTACTGTTCCCGTATTTCGCCTGTACAAAGGCAATCACGAAGAACCGGGTTCAATATTTTTAAGAGATGTGGACCTTGTTTCCGATCCTGAAAAAAACCCCGGGAGACATGTTGTAATTAATGACTACCTCACCCCTGACAGCCGACTCATCTTCCGGCAGATTGCAACTTAATCTTTGAGACAGTAACAGGTTCAACCTACAACTGATCTTTACGGCCCGCCACTTCGTGGCGGGCTTTTTGTTTGACACACCCTCCCATACATAGTAGATTTTTTGGCAGATGAGACTATATCGATTGAAAAGCCCTGTAACCCTAACTGGCTGGACCATGTTAGGGTTCAAACCGTGCAAGGTAGTATTTCTACCTGCCAAACCCGGAGTTCAACTCGGTGATCCACTGGAGCTCAGGCTTCGTGATCGTCGGACCGAACTTTCATTTTCAAATGCAACCATAAAACCAAGGAGGATTGAAACAAACTTCTTTGGTACAAAGATTGCAGCTACAGAGCACTATTCACCACTCAGGTTCCTTTTCCCTGGAATTGGAATTTTCTGTGAGAATGGAGAGGTTCCACACTTCACGTGCACCGGTCATATTATCAAAGCGCTCCTTGAATCATCGTACGCCGAAGAGGTTGAACCTATATGGTTTACAACTAGACATGTTGGATCCTACAACTACGCAAAGATGCGTGGAGGTATGTTTGCATCGACATTTGTCATGCCGAATTCCAACCGAGAACTCGTAATTGAGATCACAATCAGGTTCGAGAAATTTGGAAGACTTATGCGCAGGTTTACATTTCCGAACACAGGACTCATGTTGAAAGCACTCTCTGTCGAGCTACTCGGTACTCCAGCCTGGCTTGAAAAACCTGCAAAACTTCTATGGGCACATGGTAAAAATACCTACTGGCCAAAGAATGATGAAGACCACGAAGTTGTGCTAGAGAAAATCCTCCTGCACCGCTTGCATGATATTCTCGGCGCCATCGCACTTCTTCAACCGCCAAGAACTGGCGGATTCCCGTCACTTAAAGTAGAGTCAGTTTGCTCCGGGCATCTTGCCGACTACTTTGCTTTACGGAATATCGAAACCGTCCCACTTTAGGGGACGGTTTTTTCTTACTCCATATACCAATATTTTCATTCACCAAAAAACCTAAGCAACCAACCCTGCAATCAAACCAATCACTAGAATAGTTACAAGAACCGAAAGTGTATCTGAGAAAAATTTCTTCCAAGCAATTGCTCTTTCGCAATTACCCCAGATGATAGCACCTCCAATTGCAGGAAGTGTAAAACATAACCAAGCCATAACTGGAAACCAAATTGCTTGTTGCAGTGGTAGGCCATTTTTAATACTTGTTGTAACTACAAACACTACGAAGAATGACATGAGAAATGAAAGCGCCATCTGCCCCAAATATAATTTCCACATAGTTGGCTTTGCTTCCTCAATTTTCTGCTTTTGTTCTTCAGGTGAAAGTTTATCGAATCCCAAAAATCGCATATGAATTTTGCCCATCGGTGTAGCATTTGAATACCAAAAAGTTCCGATTGCGGCTGCGATTACTGAGCCTAAGAGTGATAATAAGATTATAGTTGTCATAATTTTGTTTATTTATATTGTTTATTTAATTTTACTTTAGTTCTAATAAATAGCAAAAGGAAGAAAATAAACCCAGCTAAGTAATAATATGACTCATTTAGAGAGGAAGAATATACTTCTGCATGTTCTGGGTTGTCTGGATCATATATTACAGGAACTTTATCACCAAGTTTATAGCAATCATCACATCCCACTGTCTCATGCCGCTTACCATCAGGAGTAAAAAAGCTAATTAGTGGTGAATTATATGTAGCAGGAATATGTCTAATAAAAGGCTGTGACTTAGGGACAACTAGATACACTTCCCCTTCTGTTCTAACTCCAACTGCTTTGAGTTTAATATTATTTAGACTTGAATAGATCATCACGACTATGCTAATAGAGAGTAGAATAATTCCTATGTTAATGCCTGAGAATTTGTTCATTTGATTATTATATCAAATATGAATTATTGAAGTGATTGCAAAGTTCTGAACTATTACGCATAACCTTGACACCCACCCCAAAATATTGCACTATTCAAAACGGCCAGTTCACAATTCCGTGCCCTGCCCATTCAGAAACGATAGCAAAACATTGCATTGACCTATGAAAATAAACAAGAAAAGAGTCCTTCGGGCCTTTTACTCCCCTGCCACCCACCTAATCCCCTTGGTGTATCGCAGATGCAGGTTGGTTGAAAGTTACGGCCTTCCGATAAAAAAGCCAGGTGAGCCGAGTTTAATCCCTCTGCCCGATATTTATCCTGTAACCCATAGCAGTCCGCTCTGGAACTCAGTTGTCATCTGTCACCTCGACCTCGAAAAGATTGTAGAGATTGCCTCTCAAAAATATCTGGGGCGAGCCGTGACAATTGAGTGGCTCAAGACATTTACTTGCGATTGGGAAAATGATCCAATAGATGTAAAACGATTCAATAATCGGGCAATTAAATTCTGGGGACATTTACTGCACTTCGAAAAGGTGCTGAAGGAGATTGAAGCTTTGAAGAAAGCGCTACTTGATGAGGTAGTTTGCGGAGAAGTTGATCTAGCTATGATGGGTGGAAATCACGCTGAGTTCGATGGAACGAAAGTGATGATCTTTCATTATCCAAAGTAGAAAGTTTAGAAAGATGAAATTCGGAGTCAAAAGTTAGAAAATGTACGCTCGAGTGCAAAACAAAATTCAATAATTAAAAGTAGTGTTTAGCTAGTATTTAGCATAAACATGAAATTAAAAATAAGACCTGCTATGCAAAGCATTAGTTATGGTCTTTTTTTATTGCATAATCGCAAACCCATCCAAAAACTTAAAAAGCAATTTATTCATCTCTGAATAATCATGACTCCTCAACTTTTCTGCATTTTCAATATATGGAAGATCTTTGTATTGAACTAGTTCATGGGAATTGTTTTCAATCATCCCCTCTATCGCATCAGGAGTGAATTCAAAATGACACTGAAAGCCATAAACTTTTGGAGTGTATCTTACAATTTGTCTCGGGCAACCTTCACTCGCTGTAAGTATTTTAGATTCTTTTGTAAGTCCAGGCATATCACCATGCCAATGTCCAACTTTAAATCTATCTGGAAAGTTTTTAAATATTGGATCATTTTTCCCATCTTCCGTAAGTGAAATTTCAAAAACTCCAATTTCCCTGTTTGGACTATGATCAAATTTTGCACCGAGCGCTTCGCCAATAAACTGTGCACCAAGACATGCACCAAAAACAAACTTATCTGCCTCTATGGCTTTTCTAATAAAAACAATTTCTTTCTCTGCGTCAAAGTGAGGACACTCTTCTTTTGTAGTCGCCGGAGATTGAGGACCACCCATAATTACTAGAAAATCAAAATCTATAGTTTCAGGAAAACTCTCATTGTTATATAGCCGAGTATATGTATGAGAATGACCCCTCTCTTTTACCCATGTTTCAATAGCTCCCGGAGATTCGAAGCTTTCATGCATTATTATGTGGATTTTCATACGCCCATATTATCACCAAATTTAAAATGAAAATATAGATAAAAAGTCATATATGTATAGAAGGACTTTTTTGACTATTTTCTTGAGTTTTTTCATTTTTAGATATTCAACTAGTATTACTATTCAAACTGCAATACATAAAAACCTTTTTCGATTAATTCAGGCTGAGTTTTAATCCAATTTTCTAAATCAATTTTTTTCGCAAATGTAACTTTCTTTTCAATATATCTTCCTGTGGGTTTTCTATCATCGCCAACACCTACCCATTCTTCTAATCGCAAAATATCGCCGTCTTCTATTTCAAAATCTGCTAATCTAAGTTCATACTTTTTCTTACCTGCAATAATCAAGTCTAACCACTCTGTGTCTATCTTTTTAATTATTGTTTTCATATATCTATATTATTTACACCAATAAAATTTCCATCTTTTGTTAAAGATATCACAGAATATTGCCACAAACTTATCTTCTCAAACCCATAATCCCGCCTTCAATATTCTTAACATTTTTAAAACCAATTTCCTTTGCGATTTCGCAGGCCATGGCACTTCGCGCACCACTTAGGCAATAGCAGACAATCTCTTCATCGAATTTTGTATGGTCTATGCCATTTTCAAAAAGTGTTTCTTTTGAAAATGACCCAAGCGGCACACAAATAGCGCCAGGCAAAGCACCCTGTTCAAATTCTTCAGGATCACGAACGTCGATTAGGATTGTGTTTGTTTCTTGGTCTTTTTTCATTGGCAGTATTCTAGCATTTTAAAACAATGGCACAATTACCAAATCAAGAAATATCAGATTTAGTCAATTTTCCTCCCCACTATCTGCAACCAATCCGCCCTCCCAGAAATTGTGCTGCTTTTCCAGACAATTTCCATACCTAA
>CAZSLF010000015.1:0-1457 GCA_964607805.1 uncultured Candidatus Saccharibacteria bacterium | reverse complement strand
GTAACTTGTAATTTTACCGTTCTTGAATTCAGAGTTTGCTAAATTAGTTAATACTGGATCTTTCTCGAACTTTCCTGATTCTTCGTTAAATAGCCAGTAATCAAAGAATACGTTAGATGCGCCAATTTCACTTGTAACCCTAATATCTTTCCACCCATCCAGGTTATAATCCTCTCCTATATTAATTTGAGCATTTCCGATAGTTAAATCCTTAATTTCATTTGGAAAATCTGAATGATAATTTTTAATAGTTATTTTCTGAACAATATTTTCACCAGCTGATATTTCAACTTGAGCGTCGTCTTTACTTACTTGTTCTACTTTAAATTTCCATTCCTTATCTTCATAATTATGCTCCATCTTATATTTCATATTAAATGAACACTCTATTGGAAGACTTATTGGATCACCCAATTCAACTTTTGGTGATTGAAAGAAAGCTAGACACCTTTCATTAGGAAATGATTTATCAGATTTACCATTCACAGAAACAGTATCTGTAGAGCTTGAATTATTAGGTATATTTGTATAATTTATACCCTCTAGAATTTTTACCTCTTTATATCTCATTCCAATATAAAAAGTTAAAGCAGGCAAAATGCCAATAAAGAAAATAATAGCAGCTAGCTTGGAGTACCAAGTAACCGTGTTGAAAGAAATATTATTCATATTAAACATGATTATACCTTGACTATATTCAATCGCAAAACTTGATCGACTATGACAATTAATTTCTAAGAAGACTAAAATATTAATTTTCCTTACTATTGCCAAAACCGACTTTCAATGCCATATTGTAATCTCAATTCAACCGCCGAAGCTTACCCTCAAGGAGAGCTTTCCGGGTTGGAGAGCTCTTTTTTTGGTGAAGTCAGGCACATCTTGACCAACATAATGAATCCACAGAATTTAGCGACTGAAACGCTGAATCGCCTGAACCACAAGGTGATTGCCGACGCAATTCAAAAGCTGAGCGAAGAGCAAGGCAAACCCGATTGCAGAGGAGGGGTGCTTGCGATTAGCATAGTCTCAAACAGTATTCCACTTGAAGAATTCTCATCTATTTCAATTGGGATACCTGGAGATAGATTCGGGCACTTGGCTCGTAACGCTGCCGAAAAAATTGCAAGGCTTTACGATCTACGCATAGGTGGAAGCAACGATGTCGCTGCTTCTCAAAGTGCGAACCCTGACGCCGGGAGTTATGGAGGATGTATTGTCTCTCACGGAATACTGGGTGATACCTATGTGCAAATTTATATCTCCTTCTCTGGTGCGCCAGCAGAGGTAGACGAGGCGGTTGTCTTCGTCATCGGAGAAAAACTTGGCTTCAAAGCGCCAATCTACTCCAACCCGCTCCTCACACGGGCAAGAGAGCTTCTGGCAGATGTTGTCATCTAGACTTCGACCTGCAACACAATCACTCCGCTTTAGACTTGTTCTGAAGCGGGGTTTTT
>CAZSLF010000014.1:0-17094 GCA_964607805.1 uncultured Candidatus Saccharibacteria bacterium | reverse complement strand
TTTTGCTTGCAATATTTATTATTTTGTTTTAATCTCAAAACAGGATCTTTCCTTTATCATTTGATCTTACGATCGAATACTCGCTACGCGCACATGATAAAGAACGGATCAAATTTGTTCATTCACTAAATTTCATTTCCCAAAATGAGATTTCAAATTCACAAAACGAAGTTCAGCAACCCATATTGAATTATGAGACTAACAAGAGTACTGAAGCATCTGTTTCTTGGTGGAGTAGGAGGGGACAGTAAAACCTCTGAGGATTTGGATCCACAAAAACCTACAAAAGGTGATGAGTCACGCATGTATCATGTCGTGGCAGTAATCGTTGAAATAGCTCCTGAGTCAGATGGATCTACGGATCATGAGATCTATATTTCACCCCGTCGCGTACTTTCTATTCCGAAGGCACGTTTTATACCTTCCACGCGCAATGTTAAATTGAAATTTTCCGTAGTGAAAGCAGGGTGTAGAAATCCTGCTAAAGGCGAAGTTTTACCAAACTTGCTTTCGGAAGATCCAAATATCCTGACGGCAGGATGGTACCAAATCTCAACCAGTTTTCTTCCGAAAATTGTTGTTGGACAAACCTACAACGGTGTAGTTCTTGTACATTTTTCCCCGGGTGTTAAGACTTTCACACCGTCTCCCAGAAATGCGTTCATTGTTCCAGATACCCCGAACGAAACCGTTCTGAAGGAAGTGGGACTTACTTCCTGAACCTGAATCATGAGTTTAAATATCGACCGTACGAGCTTAGGTTTCGTGCGGTTTTTGATTTCAAGTTTTTTTTCGCGACCGCACTACCTAAATACGTAAAGTTCAAAGGTCTGAATTTTCTATAGCTTTTACTAATTTTTTGTATTGTAAAACCTGCCTCGGTGATTATTTTTTCAATATCTCTATTGAGGTGGCATCCTCCGGCTATTCTTTTTGAGAATGGAGTAAAGATGTTTTGTAATTTACAAATTAAGTTGCTAGAAGATTTTCCGTGCTCGACAAATGAAAAGTGGCCACCATTTTTCAAAACTCTAAAAACTTCTTTAAGAGCAACTTCGGGATGAGGAATACTGCAAAGTGTCCAAGTTGAGACGACACAATCAATAGAATTATCGGGGAGTGGAATTTTTTCTGCAGATGCTTGGATATATTCTATTGGAAATGGTGTTTCTTTAATATTTTCCCGAGCGATTTCAATTAGTTCGCTCGAGGGTTCGAGTGCAAATAGTTTTTCAATATTTGGATAGTAGGAGGTGTTGAGACCAGAACCAAAACCGATTTCAAGAACTTGGCCTCGAGTATCGCTTACAACTTCTTTGCGCTGCTTTTCTAGGTCCTTGTCGCTCATTGCCAGATTTATGTATTTAGGAAGGATGTGGGTGGAGTAGAAGGACATTGGGTGTGTATGATTTATTTGTAGCAATTATACTCTACTACTTTTCCAAGCAAGTTCGAAAATCATGCGCATCATTTTATGAATCATGGAATCCTCAATAATAAGACCTGTCATATTCTCGTCTGACATGTTAACAATTGATACTTTGTTCTCTCCGTAAATTGTAACCTCACCCTTGAAAGGGAACTGTTCGGCTGGAACATATCTCATATCTGGAATAATTTTTTTCTTAAAATTAGCATAAGTTCTGGTAGTAAAGCTTTTATCTTCTTGAGTGTCTGGGATAATACCTCGAGTAGTAATATTTTTTCTTTCCTTAGTTCGACGATATTTTTCGAAAAACTCTTTGGGTAAGAACTTTTCTAGATGAGTAGCATTTGAAATTCCTAGCATTTCATAAGGTTTATCTTCACCTATATGGTCTTCGAAGACAGTTAATACTCCGTCAACTCCTTCAAAATACCGCACACGAGCTTTGTTTGCGACCATATTGTAAAGACCCTCTAGATCAGGAATTAGACGCTCTGCACGCTCATATTGATCATTGGCTATAGTAATTCTAGACTTAGAGTGTCTAAGTAGGCGATCAGGCCTTTCCACTGTGTAAAATAGCTTGTTTTTCTTATCGATCTCATTTACTAGTCCTTTGACAGATAAATCTAACAGAATTGCATACACCGTACTTCTATTCAGCTTGGTATCCTCTGCAATTTTCGATGGGTAAGCTCCTCCCTTATCTATCAAATAGCCATATATTAAGGCCTCTTTTGACGATAATCCCACACGCTCGAGCTTAGAAATTAAAGGTGAATTATACATGAATATACAGTAGCAAATCAACCAAATATTGTCAATTAAGACTAACAAAATAATGTCTCGTGCAGATAGGCTATATTTATAGCCCTTGAATTGGTTTAGCGTGTTTTATATATAACACAGTGTTTACATATATTGTATTCTGTTGGATAATTATGAATGAATTAATAAGAAAAAAATTTAAAGTATTTAGGCAATCCAACTATATATATTTGGATTCCGCTGCGATGACGCCTGTTCCATCTGGGGTAGTTAATGCAGTACAACAAGCGTTGGATTTTAGAGGTAATCCTAATAGAAGTGCACATGCACTTTCGAGAAGGAGTGGAAAGCAAATTGATAGTGCAAGAGAAACGGTTGCAGATTTTATTGGAGCAACTTCAGATGAAATTGTCTTTACACGAAATACTACTGATGGAATTAATCTCACTGTAGAAGCACTGTCTCATCTTTTTGATGATGGAGATATAGTATTACTTTCAAAAATGGAGCACCATTCTAATATGTTGCCATACTTGAAGTTGAGAAGACGAGGTGTTCATACTAAATTTATACCTATTGATGATAGATGTATTAAACCTGAGGATGTTGCAAAGTGTCTAACTCCAAATACAAAAATTGTAGCTATTACACATTGTTCAAATGTATTAGGGGTAATAAATGATATTGAGGCAATAGGTAAGGTGGTTAAAGAATACAACAAAGATATAATTTATATAGTTGATGGCGCACAAGCCGTAGCCCATATTTCGGTAGACATGAATAAAATAGGGTGCGACATGTATGTTTTTTCTGGACATAAGATGTATGGGCCAGATGGTATTGGAGTGCTTTATATTAAAAAAGAAATTCAACATTTGCTGGCACCAGTTCGTCTGGGTGGCGGAACAGTAAATGATATTGCAATTACTCATGGTAGTACACGTGATATTATTTCTCCAGATTATGATGGAACTTTATCAATGATGGAAGGTGGAACTCCAAATGTTTCTGGTGCACATGGTCTCGCAGAAGCGATAAATTTTCTTAAAAATATAGGGATGGAAAAGATTAGAGAGCATGAGATCAAACTCACTCAAGATTTAATTGATAGACTGGATAAAATTAGTAATCTAATTATTCATGGTACAAAAGATGCGAGAAAAAGAGTTGGTTTAGTTTCTTTTGCAATAGATGGTATACCTGTAAAAGATCTGGGTACTTACTTAGCAGGTAATGATATTTGTATTCGCTATGGCTCACACTGTGCTTTTCCACTCACAAACGAACTTGGGCATGAGACTTTACGAATTAGCTTGGGTGTATATAACACTGAGAAAGATATTGATTTTGTTGTTAATGAAATTGAAAATTTTATTGCACAAAGATCTGGTATTGTAAAAAACAAAAATTTAGATCTCATTAAGAATATTTTAGTGCAGAAAAATGAGGTTTTAGCTAAAAGCATTGATGTGATTGAAAGGAAAGCTTTTGAATTTGCAAAAAAAGATGACACAGAACTGTTAATTATGGGAGGGCATTTCTTGGGTATCCCTGATATAGAAGGAAATACATTTTATCCAAGTATTTCCCTTATGATTCCTGACAGACTTAAGGGAGTATTAGATGAATTCGGTATGACCAAATTTCCAATGCAAACATTTGAAATGGCCGCAAAGATGGTATCCAATTTAAAATTAAATGGTGTCAAAGCTAAGGTGTTTATCATTGCCAATGATACAACTGGTATAAATGAACTACGTCTATCTTCTGCTAATAAAGAAAAAAAGACGGCTTCTCAATATCGTCAAGAATTATTGTCGAGGTTTTCTGAAAATGTTGGTATTCCTGATGTCTATTTAAGTATACTTTCAAAGTATAATCTTTCTTTGGATGACTTGATAAAGTTTGGAAGTGATTATTATGTGAGAGAGACGACTCTTCGTGAAAATTTTAGAGCCTTTGTTTCAAAAAATAAGAAATTCTTTAATGGACTTATTAATTATAAAGCTAATGATGAGAGCATAGATGTATCGATTAATATTCTTAATAACAACCATATTAAGACTTGTACTTTTGATACATTTCATTCGAAGACCGGAGGGACGTTTTGTATTGTTGAGGTGGCACAGGCTATAGCAGAACTATTTGGTAAATCGGATGATGTGAATTTTGATTATCTAAATCATAAAGTTCTATCACCTAAAGTGAAATCAAAGAATAAAGGGTTGGTTATGTTAACACCTGCTATGTGTGATGGAGCGGTAACCAGAGGTGGGGAACTGTACTCTAAATTGTTTCAGCGAGATTCAGAAGATGGAAACTTTATGTTTATAAATGTTCCTTTGGGTCCTCAAACAGATAAGTCTTTTGAGAATGGAGTTATGGTTAGTGAGATCGGTAATGTGGGATAAGGGTTTGTTCCGGTGTCTATTTAGAAGTTAAATGAAAAGGATTAAAATTCGTGCCATAACTCAAGATCACAATTTGTGATCTTGAACATGATAAAATTCATTTATATAAAATGGCTACAAAATTATCAACAATAGAATATAAAGTAGATCAATTGGTAAGTGTGCCGAATATTTCAACTCGTAAAATGTTTGGTGAGTATGCCGTGTATTGTGGTAAAAAAGTTGTAGCGCTTGTTTGTGATGATACTTTGTTTGTAAAAATTACAGAGAAGGGTAAGGAATTTTTAGGTGAATATTATAAAGAGGGTATTGCATATAAAGGTGCGAAACCTTCTATACAAATAAATGAGGAGGTTTTGGAAAATAGGGAGATGATATCTAAATTGATTTTAATTACAGAGGAAGGCGTGGAGGAGGTTAAGAGGAAGAGGGTTGCTAAGGGATGAGATCCGGTCACATTAAATTTTAACGGAATAAGTAGTTTGGTAGAGTTTGATCAATAGATATAGTTTTTCCAACTAAATTTACTGGCCTTTTCTCATTAGTACATCCAGTCTAAAAGTAATTTCACCATTCTCATAATCTTGTGTTGAGAGCAAAAGCTTGGTATCTGCAATTCCTGTAATATATGGATCGGGAACAGGTTCACTTAAAGAAAGACTCAAATAATATCCAGTTTCCGTATTCTCTATGTTCCATGAGCCAGAAGCAGAATACTCGGTTACTTCTCTAGGTTTATCTTCTAGACCAAATTCACCTGTATATAATTTACCTTCAAGAGTAAATGTCCTATCCTCAAGTAAAACCATTTTGACACCTCTTGAATCGTTGTCAGCGCTATACCAGGTTCCTACCATATCCTTATTTTTAATTGAGGTTGTATCTTTATTTGTATAGAAATAAATTCCTCCAATAGCTATTAACACGATTAAAACTACTAGCAATGGGCCCTTTTTTATATTTTTCATTAAAAATATAATAACACACATTTTTCATAGGGTTACAGATGTCATATATGAGTGCTTTCTGTGAGGAGGAGGTCGATTCGGTCACAAATAATTTCTTCGCCGTCGCTCAGAAATTTTCGCGACCCCGGCTCAGAGCCTCGCCTGCTGGCTCGGCATCTCTTCCGCCTTTCTCATCAACACCAACTTCCGTCAAAATTTAAAGAGCCTACAGAAGTGTAGGCTCTTTAAATTTTGATGCGGAGGAGGTGAGATTCGAACTCACGGTCCTTTAAAGGGACTCTCGTTTTCAAGACGAGCGCGATAGACCAACTCTGCCACTCCTCCATATTTATTTGTTAGATACGCTGGCAATGCTAACAGAAAAATCCTCCATTTTCAAGCCAATCAGGAAAAAAAGCTAAAAAACCTTAAAAAGTATAAATTAACTCAAATTTTTAGTCCAAAACGTGCCAGTACTCTATTTTTGTGTACAATACAGTACATATATATGACTAAAATCCTCGGTATTGATCTTGGAACTAAGCGTATTGGCCTTGCTCTTTCAAATATAGAGCGCAGTTTTGCATTTCCTCTGAAAGTCATGGAAGTGCAGAATCTGACTAATAATATAGCCAAGATTGCAGGGGAGATTGCAGATTTGGCTAAAACTGAGGGTGTGACTGAGATTGTTATAGGGGAATCTAAGAATTTTAAGGGAATTGAGAATCCAATCATGCAATATGTGCATCTTTTTAAGGCGTATTTTTTGGAAAATGGCTTCACCGTCGTCCTCGAACCTGAATTTCTCACAAGTGAGCAGGCGCAAAGACATCAGGGAAAAGGCGTGCTTCTCGACGCCTCAGCCGCTGCTATTATTCTTCAAAGCTATTTAGATAGACTTCAAAAAGCCAATCAGGCATAATTCAAATATGGAACCACAAATTTTACCTCAAGAACAAACAGGTCAGGCTGATACGACTTCCCAAACACCCCAAACACCCAAAATCACCTTCGATGACTTTGCAAAAGTAGAATTGAAGATTGGAAAGATAGAAAGTGCAGAAATAATTGAAAAAAGTGAAAAATTGCTCAAATTAAAAGTAGATTTTGGTGAAGTTTTGGACGGTGTGTCAGCTCCAAGGCAAGTAATTTCTGGAATTCGAAAACAATTTCAAGATCCTACAGAATTAATTGGAAAAAGTTTTGTCTTTGTTACAAACCTTGAACCGCGTCCTATTATGGGTTTTGAAAGTTATGCGATGATTGTTGCAGCAAAAAGTGATGAAGGCATGGCACTTATGACTCCAACTATTGATATGCCTGCAGGAACGACATTGGCATAAAATATTTCTCAATTTTTTCTAAAATACACGAAAAAATTTCTCACAGTTTTTATTTTAATTTTAGATAAAATTTATTCTACTCATGTTACAATAACAAGTAGCAATGAATCTAAAAGATTGGATTTCTTTACATATCCCAACGCCAAAATACATGTCTATGTCGCATGTTGGTATTGATATTTCCCCAACCTCAATTCACATGGCGGAAGTTAAGCGGCGTGGCACTCACCTGGAGCTTGGAAAATACGGCGTAGTAGAACTTGAAAACCAAATTAATTTCAATGACCCTCTTACAGCAAACGAGGAATTACTTACTTCGCTTAAGAAAATGCAGAAGCAATATCATTTGCAATTTGTAGAAGTTTCAATTCCTGAAGAGCAAGCATATATTTTCACATCTGATCTTCCACAAGGGGATGAGACGACAATTCGAAATCATATTGAACTTCATCTTGAAGAAAACGTACCAATTTCTCTGGCAGATGCTGTTTTTGATTATCATGTTATTGCAAAACCATTTGAAACAAAAGATGGGGTAGATGTAATTGCTCCAGGTGATATTAAAAAAATTGAGACTGCTCCTATTGCAAACTCGTCTGAATCTAATACATCTACACAATCAATTACATCTACCGAATCATCATCACCACAAGTTGAAGGGCCAATTGTTGTAAGATTGCCTTCAGATTTACCTGCAACTCAAGCAGAATCTCAGACATCGACACCTGCGCAGTCAGAGGCAGAGTCACAATCTCAACCTAAGACTTCACCTGAAGTTTCAGCAAATACTGAAACAAATACTCCAGTAAGTTTGCCTCAATCAGTTAATGTGCAGGCAAGCGGGCCAACATTTCTTGCTTCAATTTCTGTAGTTCCAAAAGCACTTATCGATCAGTATATTGAATTATTTGAAATGGCTGGCATGGTCCCTGTATCTTTTCTAGTTGAAAACCAAGCAGTATCAAAAGCAGTAATTAAGAAAGGGGACTTGAGTACGCAATTAATTGTGCATGTTAGTAATAAGAAAACAGTTTTGTCTGTTGTGAGCAATGGTTCAGTGCATTTTACATCGACAATAAATATTGGAAGTGAAGATTTTACAGCAGCGATCATGAAAGAGTTCAATGTTTCAAGAGATGAAGCTATCCGTATGAAAACTGAAAGAGGTTTTTTGAAAAATGGAGACGCTTCAGATAAAAGTCAGACAACCATTTTTCTTTCCCTTATCAATACTGCCTCTGCACTTAAAGATGAAATTGATAGAATTGTTTTGTACTGGCAAAGTTATGTAAGTAAACATAGTAGTAATAATGATGGCTCGATTGATAGGATACTTCTTTCAGGTAGAGATGCTTTGATAAATGGTTTCAAAGAATATCTTCGAGCAACTGTGCGTCTACAGGTCGATACTGCAAACGTCTGGTCAAATGTCTATGATCTCGATGTAAAAATTCCAAATATTGATTATATCGATTCATTAGATTATGCAGTGGCGATCGGATTGGGATTACCAAGAATAGGCGGGAAGAGTCATTAACAAAAAAATAATATGTTACACCTTCTTCCTCAATATCAAAAAAGAAAAGTTATAAAAGAGTATAGTCTACGACTTGGACTTGTAATTATCTCCACTTTCTTTTTTGCAGTGATTATGTTTGCGGTTTTTACTTTACCTTCATTTATACTATTGAGAAGTGAAAAGATTTCTTTGGAATTAAAAAAGACAACTTTGCAAAGCACGATTAATATGAGTGATGGGGGTAATGGTGAAATAGCAGCCGACATAGCAAAATCAATTGTGGCACTTAAACCATTTGAAAAAACAATTTCACCAAATCTATTTATCGACGCACTCGCACCTGAAACAAATGGAATTGCCGTAAGTGGATATGCTTTCAGTCAGGCGAATCCCACTGATCCAATTAGTGTTGTTCTTTCCGGTACTGCAAAAACCAGAGAAGATTTAACAGCATATGCAGATATACTGAACTCTAGATTTGGTGGAGTTAAATTACCATTGTCATCTTTAGCAAATTCTTCAAATATTTCTTTTGATTTCAGATTTACTATGACGTATGACAAAGCGAAAGCTGTACAGGATTCACAAGGTCGAGAAAGTGCAAATTCAGGCGCGGCATCAACTGTAACTCCAACGTCAACACCAACACCAACACCAACACAATAATATGGATAAGAAACATTTAATCATTTTCATAATAGGACTAGTTGCGCTAATACTAAGTATTGTTGGTGCTCAATTATTCTATGCAAAAACTATAAAGCTTGAGGGTGAGCTGACTACTTTGCATCAAAGTGTGCGAGATTTGGAGGCGCAAGAAAAAAGAATTCTTAGTGTGAGAGAAACTGCAGAGGCTAGTGGTTCGGATGTTGCAGTTATAGATGCATATTTTGTAAATGATAAAGGTGCCCTTGATTTCGTAAAGTATGTTGAAAATTTAGCTGTATCTAGTGGACTAGTAGCAAAGATTGATGTAATTGATGCTCAAGCAAATGATGTTCTTGCAGCAAGCGGAAAAGAATATTTAAAAATTGCCATGAGAACAACAGGTTCACTGGCGAATATCCGTATTTTCCTAAATTTAATCGAATCGCTCCCTTACAATGTTAAGATGAACCGAGTAGATGTCCGTAAGACAGGTGAAGGAGTAAGAGATTGGAGTATGACTGTAGATTTTTCAGTTGTTAAAACATTGGCCCCAGTTCAATAATTAGTTCAAGAAACATATGCAGTTATTTAAAAGAAAAACAAATCAAAAAGTAAAAAATCCGAGCCACTCAAAAGTTGGTCGCGACCCTTCAATTGATTGGTTTATTCTTCTTTGTGTATTTGCTTGCATGACTGTGATTGTTATTTCTCTAACTGCTTTTCGTTTTTATAAAGCAAATAATTTTATGACAGCTTTGTCGCTTAATACTGGTACTAGTGCCGATGCTGGAGTTAAAACAAGAGAAGAAGAATTACAGGAAATTATTGAATACTATAAAACTAAACAAGAAAGACATAATCAATTATTAGGTAATTCAAAAATTGAAGTTAAAAAAGATCAGGAGTTGGCGGATGAGGAGGCGAGAAAAGCGGCACTAGCATCTTCGACTGCCGCAGCTCAGGCACAATCTAAAATACAATCCGAAGGCCAAGTTCAGGGAGCGTCCACAAAGAAGGTTGATACTTCAGTTCCTTCTCCTGCTCAATCGACTGTACCAAAACCTGCACCAAAGCCTGCTGTGCCACAAGAAGAGCTTCAGTTGGTGCTTCCGGAGTAAGAATAGAGGATAGAAAAGGATGCGTATATAGATGGGTATATATGTGTAAGCGCCGCAGGAACAAACACATAATTGACCTTGTCTTCTTGGACTGCTATAAATAAGCACGTCGAAACTCTAATCGACAAAAATCAATATGCTCCTGTAGTTCAATGGATAGAACTGCGGACTTCTAAGCCGTCAATGTTGGTTCGATTCCAACCAGGAGCACAAAAAGTAAAAAGACTGCACTGCTGCAGTCTTTTTACTTTTTGTGCTGAGCGGAGCGTTACCGAGCCAGCAGGCGAGGTCGCGAGCTGGGGTCGAGGAAATTCCTGAGCGACGGCGAAGGAATTATCCTTGACTACAAGTATTCTTTTTATAAACGCCAAAACCGCCCAGTTACGGGCGGTTTAGGGACCTTAAGCTTACCAAGCTAAATAATATTATAATTTAAATTAGTGTCAAGGCATTTGTCGGTAAATATACTTGTGGACACGACGGGAATCGAACCCGCAGATCTTAAATGGTAAGCTTAAGATCCCAGCCACTGGCGTGCCCACAACATAAACGAACCACTGTTTATGTTCGATGTAATATTACTCACCAGACATTAAATTTTTGATAACTTTCCATAAAATATTTATGAATTTCACATTCATAAATGAAAAAACCACTCAGTCAAGAGTGGTTTTTAAAACTATAAAGTCTAGAAAGGCTGAAGCCGCCCCGTTTAAGGGGCGGCTTCTAGATGCTTCAGCCTCACCTCCTTAATAATATTTAAAAGTTTAAAATCAGTCAAGAATGATCCTCCTTATACTTATGCACAAGGCTTAGAACCTTTAATTTACATTGACACAACTCTTTAAACCCTTAAGATGCTCACTGTATAGTTCCACTCCAACCCAATATGTTTATGAATGATCCAATTATTCACATAGTTAAATTCTATGCGATTATGGGAGGCATGACCGCCTTCTGCATGGCTTTGTATGTCGTGCTCCAGTTAAACAAAGCGACTGATATCATAAGTCGAGGAAACAATGTTAGGGTTTCCGACGGTCCAACATTTAAACCTGGTTCTTATGGCAGAATGTTTGATTACTTTATATTGGTATGCGCTATGCCAATGTCAGCTGTTGCATTTTTTATTTGGCCATACGTACTTTACAAATGGTTTGGCGGCCCACCGAATTGGTTTGTCTTCTCGTGGGAAGAGACTCCTGAAGAATAAAAATTACATTGAAGACTCAACACGAGGGCGGAAAATCACTACGATATTCCGCTCTTTTCATTTTCCAAATTTTTACAATTTTTTCACGCCACAAATTTAATATTATTCTCATGCTAAAATAAAAACATGAGAACCAAGGAGCAAGATCACCTAATCAAGCTATTTAAAAAGATTGGAGTTATTCAAGAGGGTGAGGTGATTATGAGAGGTGGCGAGAAATCTAGTTTTTATTGCAATATAAAGAAAGCATATGGTTATCCTGAAGTTTTGGATTATTTAGCTAAAGCGGTTGGTAAGATTTTACCAAAAGACACTACTGTTATTGCAGCCTCTGGTCATGGAGGTTTACCTTTTGCTACGGTTGTTGCACTTAAATACAAGAAGAAATTTGTTGCAGTCAGAAATACTCCAAAAGATCATGGAAAGAAAACTTTATTAGATGGATATACACCTACAGGTAAAGATAAAATTGTAATTTTGGACGATGTTCTTACAACAGGAAGTAGTATAAAGGAGACTATGAAGGCACTAAAAGAATCATTGCCCGATATTAAATTAAAATTTAGTCCCGCAATTGTTATCATAGAAAGAAATAAAGTGAAGTTACCTATACCGTATAAGTATTTTTTTAGAATAGATGAGATGATTTGATCGCTTTTGCGTAGGGTTGAAACAATATGATGGATATTTGGTACAATATAAGGACATGTTTTATTTTAATTATAAAAAATTAAATTATATTTTTCTTGAAAGATCTTTTGAAGGAGGAGGCGGTTTTGTTGCTGATAATTTTGAAAATGGAATGGAGGAGCAAGAATTACCTGAGTTGACGGAAGCGGAGATGGATGCGATTAAGGCTGCTCAGGCTGCAAATGCTGAGGAGATGAAAAGATTAGCTGAAGCAGGTTTTGGTGAAAAGTTGGTGAGATCTGAAGGAATCGAAGTTCAAGGGCGAGAAGAAGTCACTGAGGCTTTGAGAAGGGCGATTGAGGAGGTAAGGAAAGGGGAGTAGTTAGCGGACACATTTCTTACCTGTTGTCAGACTGTAGTCGTGAATACTTACACAGCCCTGAGTGTCAGTTTTAAGATTCGTAAGACATTTACTGCCTGTTATGTGGCTAAACTTTGCACCGTTAATGCAGCCTAGATCTATGTTTGTACATCCTGTTTTTAAAGCATTGTGCTCATATCCTGAATTACATGAACATTGGGTTAAAGAATAAGAATTAGAGTTGTTTGGACATTTATTGCTGTATTTTGTAACTAGGTAAAGACCAGAAGGGACAGTGTTAGACACGGGTTCGGCCACCACTTTGTTGTTTGAAACATAATAACTGTCTAGGCTATTTGAAGTAGGTGTTTTTGATTTACTTTTACAACTATATCCATCAAACTCATAACCGCTAAGACACTCGCACTTATTAGTTATTGAATTGTATCGTGACATAAAACCTATATCAGAAGAGCATTTTGTGTTACCACTCACACATTGCCCATTATTACCAATAACGTATCCATGGTCACAACGGCATTCGCCGCTAAGTGAATCATAGCTAGACATTATCCCCATCTGGTCTTTACAAATAGTGTTACCTGAAACACATTTTGAACCACTTAAAAAATATCCGTAGTTACACTTACACGAGGAAATACCGTCATAATAAGAATTTAAGGGGCAATTAGGAATTTGATTTGCTGCGTAGTTGTTTGATTCATAGATGTTCTTACCAGCATAGTAGTTTGGATCAGTTACATATGTTGGTGTGTCCCAGTTTGCGCCTCTTGTTCCATATGAATCATTGTATAGACCTTGACTAGGTTTATAGCTGTAATTGTCATACTTTAATCCGTTAGGATTACTCCTAACGTGAGGAGCAACATATGTACCATTCTTTTTGTAGTAGCCTTTAACATTTACGTAAGCTTCAGTTTGCAATATGCTGACACTGAATGCTAGAACGAACATAAGTATGCTAACAAGTATTTTTTTCATATATATAATTATATATGAGTGAGGTGAATACTTGGAAGAAGTTGTTCACACTGGATTAGAAGTAAAATAAGATTTAGTGCTCAGGACTCGGTCACGCATAAAAATTGCTACTCAATTTTTTGCGCGACCCCGCCTCCTCGTTTTGCTTCGTCGCTTTGCTCCTCAATGCAAAACTTCGTCCGGCTTTCTCGTCCTGTCTCCTGAAATAAAAAATATACACCCACGACTTTGTCGTGGGTGTATATTTTTTATTTCGGTGGGAGATACAGGACTCGAACCTGTGACCTTCACAGTGTAAATGTGTTGCTCTACCAACTGAGCTAATCTCCCGTGACTCATACAATAAACCATTATCAAAATAATATCAAATCAATATAAAGACCCATCCACAAACTAAATTAGATAGACAAAACGTCGGAAAAAGTAATAATGAATAGGAAATGCTAGAAAAATCAATAATCAGCTCCGAAAACCCAACAATTATCTTCGAAAACTCCCATCTCGCCGCTATAAATAAGCCGGCTGGTTTAGTTGTGCACTCTGACGGAAAGACGGACGAGAAGACTCTTTGCGACTGGATTTTGTCTAAGTGGCCAAAGGTAAAAGGGGTAGGCGAGCCGCTTATCATAAACAAAGGTACGCCTAAAGAGCAGGTTATTGATAGACCAGGGATTGTACATCGTCTTGATCGCGAAACTTCGGGCGTAATTGTCATTGCAAAAACTCAAGAAAGCTTTGAAAATCTAAAACTTCAATTTCAGGAGCGAGAGATTGAGAAGGTATATCACTGTTTTGTTTGGGGGATTGTGAAAGATGACAAAGGGACAATTGATCGTCCGATTGGTCGAAGTAAAAGCGATTTTAGAAAATGGTCTGCCGAGCGCTTTGCCCGAGGTGAGCTCCGTCCTTCGGTTACTAATTATAAAGTCTTGGCCCGCCATATTGGTGCTAGCGGATCGCTTATGACTAAGGAAGAATTAGACGCTGAAACTCCAACTCAGCGCAAAATACCCCATGATTTTACATATTTAGAGGTTATGCCTCTGACTGGACGGACGCATCAGATTAGGGTGCATTTTAAGGCTATAAACCACCCAGTTGTATGTGACGGATTATATGCTCCAAACCACCCAGATGCCCTAGGATTCAAGCGTACAGCCCTACATGCCTATAAGATAAGGGTTGGTGACTTGGACGGGGTAGAACATGAATTTGAGGCACCTTTGCCAGAGGATTTTGCGGCTGCCTCTTTACTTATAAAATAAGCTCTGCTATATTATCCTCCTATATGACAGCTACTAAAACAGCGCCAAACGCAAAGAAGAACGTCAAAGTTTCATCTATTGACATGACTTCTCGAAAAACAATTGATATGAAATCAGGGGATACAGTTCGTGTTCACCAGAAAATTCAGGAAAAAGGTAAGACTCGACTTCAGGTTTTTGAAGGAATGGTCCTAGCACGAAAGCACGGATCAGATGCTTCTGCTACATTTACAGTACGAAAAACTGCTGGTGGTTATGGCGTTGAAAGAATCTTCCCACTTTACTCTCCAAACATCGAAAAGATCGAAGTTACAAGACGAGCAAAAGTAAGACGAGCAAAGCTTTACTATATTCGAGAAAAAGCTGCTAAAGAAATTAGTAAGCGTATGAAAATGGAAATGATGAAGCCAGACACATCTAAAGCTGCTGCGGCTCTAGGTCCACTTACAGAAGAAGAGGTGGTAGAAGCGGAGGTTGTTGAAGAAACAACTGAAGCGAAGGCTGAGTAATCATCGCTGGCGCCAAAAATTTAAATAGATTTAAGAAAAGCTCCGAGAAGGAGTTTTTCTTTTACTTGAAAATAAACCAGGCATTGGCTATAGTGAGGCGGTGCTATATGCGCGAGTGGCGGAACTGGTATACGCGCACGATTGAGGTTCGTGTGCCGCAAGGCTTGGAGGTTCAAGTCCTCTCTCGCGCACAATTTAAAAGAGACTTCGGACGTCCGAAGTCTCTTTTGTTGTTAAATTATACTCGGCCTAACAATCTCAGTAAAAACCCTCTCTTCACTGAAATATTTTGCAATCACTTTCTGAACTTCTTCATAGGTAACATCGGCAATATTCAGTAGGGTGGATTTGAGCGTAAATATTTCATTATCGATTCTTATGCTCTCACAAGCAGTATCTAGAATTCGATCGGTTGTGCGTTCGCGAGCTAAAGTGTTCTCAACTGCAAGGCGTTTTGTTTTGGCGAAGTCTGCGCGATACTCGCCATTTTCAATATCTTTAATAATATTCCAAATAATTCCAATCGCTTCATCCACATGATTAAAATTTATAGTGCCACCAATACTAAAATTTATAAAATCAGCATGAGGTTGGACACTTGCACCTGCACCATAACACCAACTATTCTCAAGACGAAGTTTTCGATAGACAATATCTGCGATTAGATTTTCAGCCAGCTCAGTTATTGCTGACAACTTATTTTCTTCAACAGTATTTTTCTCTCCAGACTTTTTGTCCACCCGGGCCATATTGGATGAAATTGAAATCGACGCCTGCTGTCTATCAGTCAAACCAATTTCAGTATATGTATGATCGAATTTATTTATTTTAGGTGCAGAAATTTGAGAGGGGATATATGGCAATGGAGCAGCTTCACCATTCACAATTTTGCTTAAATATTGATCAAGTTTAGATAAAAATAAATTCATGTCGTTTGCTCCGTCCTGGCCAGTCACTCCGTCTTGGCCAGTTGCGCCCGACACAGCCTCAATATTCCCAGCGAAATACATTTCCATATTTTCTTTAACAAAATACTTTTTATGTGCGTTTTTAATGTCCTCATGAGTAATCTGCTCAATGGTTTCAGGCCAGCCAAGCGCGCTTGCAATTCTCTTACGATCCGGCAAATCCGACATGCTGTTTTCACGCTCCTTCTTTATATAATCAATTCGTTTCTGATTTAAGAAAACACCCCAAGCCTCCTGAGTAATTACTTTTTTCTCATGTTCAAAACTTGCCTCAGTTAGTTTTGGAGAAATAATCATACTGAAAATTCCATCAAGAGCAGTATCAAAATTATGAGGAAGACATTTGCCGGTTATAAAAAGTTCGAAGAGGCTAGTGTGAGCATTGAAAGTATCAAGCATAATTACTTTGCCAAATTCCTGTGTTTCTTTTTCGTCATTGAAAAGACTTGAACCATCGAAAAGCATATGCTCCAAAAAATGAGCAATACCTTCACGACCTTTTTCATCGTGCATCGCCCCATATCTGAAACCAATTCGCATATGAATACAGGGAGCATACGGAAGATGTTTTATATACGTCTTCACGCCAGAAATCTCGGTTTCAGTAAAATCAAATGGCTCAAAATCTAGCTCAGCTTCGATAATATACTTCAAGTCCTCGTTGTCCGGAGTAGTTTTCCAATCGACAATTTTATGCTCAGGGTGGAGTTTCGTCATGTGGCATATCATAGCACTTTAGAGGCTAGTTTGGCGAAGGTTTTTGATAATGGTAGGAGGTGCGAGATTTTTTGTGCCAAAGACTCTGAAAATCGCCCTCTCCATGGACTTTTCGCCCTTTTTTCTGTATAAATGAGCAGTATCAAGCCTGAAAAGGCGAGATGCGCATATGGTGTCTATGGTGTAATGGTTAACACTGGAGTTTGTGGAACTCTCGATTCGGGTTCAATTCCCGATAGACACCCCAAG
>CAZSLF010000013.1:0-22746 GCA_964607805.1 uncultured Candidatus Saccharibacteria bacterium | reverse complement strand
AGTTCCGCCTAAGAGTTCATATCGACGGCGGAGTTCGGCACCTCGATGTCGGCTCGACTTATCCTGGGGCTGGAGAAGGTCCCAAGGGTTTGGCTGTTCGCCAATTAAAAAGTCACGCGAGCTGGGTTCAGACCGTTCAGGATCTAATTTCAATTGATTTATCATTTGTTTTTAGTTTCTGAACAGTCTGAATCCTCGAGAGATTTATACATATCTACAGAAATCTAAGTAGATATAAAAACTGTTAGACAAAATCGATTCAATTTTATTCTAGGAGAGTAAAATTATGAATCATCACGGCGGTCATATTTAGAAATAGATATTGATCAAGTTAACTAATTTCGGTAAAACCCTAATACCTCTGTCAAATTAAATATTTGGTAAGTATGGGCAATACCGAGGGAAGATTGAAAATCTTATAGAGAGTAATCTCTAGTATTTCCGACGTTCTGGTACGGTGTCCTGCAAAGGAAAACGTGGCAATCTAGAACAAGGCAAGAATAAGTCTCGTGAGGGATGAATTCCTTGATTTTGCAGCAATGCAAAATAGAGGGTTCGATATTCGCGATATTTCTTGCCCTCTCTGTAAGATTTTCAATTACCCGTAGAGACTACACGTTAACCGCCTTCAATCAATGCATGACAGCGCAAAAGCACTGCCATGTCTATGATCAGGCGATGATATAGTCCATTCCACATAGTAATATGTGAAAAGAAGCGTGAGACAGGTTGGTCTCCTATCTGCTGCAGGCGTTGATACTTGAGGAGATTTGCCCTTAGTACGAGAGGACCGGGGTGAACTGACCTCTGGTGTACCAGTTGTTTTGCCAAAAGCATCGCTGGGTAGCTATGTCGGGAATGGATAAGCTCTGAAAGCATCTAAGAGCGAAGCCAGCTCCAAGATTAGGTATCGTTTGAGGCCCGTGAGAGATGATCACGTTGATAGGCACTAGATGTAAGCACAGCAATGTGTTCAGTCGAGGTGTACTAATTCGCCGAATCCTATTAGGAAATATACTGATGACGATCACTTTTATTTGTTACTTGTCGATTCTACATAGTCTTTTAAAAACACGGATAGATTTCTGCTGAAATCTTCCTAACGCTCGCAGCCAAGCTGCTGCGCGATTGTTTTTAAAAGACTATGTAGAATCTCAAACTTGAGAATTTAAAGACCCATGTTTGAATAGTTGAAAGAGGTTTTGTACCTTTTTATGCGAGATTAGCTCAGTCTGGTAGAGCAAGCGGAAGTCTTCCGCGGTGTCACGGGTTCGAATCCTGTATCTCGCTCGCTTTTTTAGCGGAGTAGCTCAATTTGGTAGAGCACACGGATGTCTTCCGTGGGGTTATCGGTTCAAGTCCGGTCTCTGCTTCCTTGCTTCAAGAAAGGAAAAATAGAAAGCCAAATCTAAAATAAATTTTGGCACTTCTTTTAACTATTCAAACAACAGACAAGTGCATTGGTATATGCACTTCAAATTGACTCTTCTGTTCTGGTGACTAGTCGATGGGGAAACACCTGATCTCATTCCGAACTCAGAAGTTAAGCCTATCAGAGGCGATGATACTCATTTATGGGGAAAGTAGCTCGTCGCCAGTACAGAGTGGTTAATATGAAAAGCCGTTTGCGCACCCGCGCGAACGGTTTTTCTTTTGCTTAGTTTTTCAGCTTACTATTGGGATTTTCTTTTTTGGCACTACTGACTACAGTAGGGTATAATCCATACATGTCTACATCTTGGTCAACATCCCGGCAGCTTAAATTTGGAAGTGTATTTGTATTAGCAGTTTTGATAATTGTGGGTACACCTATATATTTCATTTTCTTTAATAAAGCGCCAACTTGCTTCGATAACAAGCAAAATCAAAATGAAGTAGGAATTGATTGCGGAGGTTTGTGTCAGCGAGCTTGTGTACAAGAAGTAATTGCTGAGCCAATTATTTTATGGGCTAGAGCTTTTCCGACTTCGGGTGGTACATATAATCTCGTGGCATATGTTCAAAATGCAAACGTGAATTATATTGCTGATCCAATTGAATATTCATTTAGAGTATATGATAAAGATAATATTTTAATTGGTCTTAGAGATGGAAAAGTAGGAGTGCCGCCAGTGAAATCATATCCAATTTTCGAACAAGGATTCGATGCGGGTGAGAGATTGCCAGCTAAAGTATTGTTCGAATTCCATACAAAAGTTGATTGGAAAAAATATTCTGCGATTAAGCCAGAAGTAAAAATATCAGAACCTTCTGTTAGTGGAACTTCGACATCTCCTAGAATTACTGCAAACCTTATAAATACAACACTAAATCGATTTGAAAATATTGAAGTTGTAACAATTATTTATGGAAAAGGGGACAATGCTATAGCAACTTCTCGAACTTTTGTAGATGTTTTGGGTAGTAGAAGTCAGGTCCCTATGGTATTTACTTGGCCAAATCCTTGGACTGAGGAGCCGACGAAGATAGAAATCATTCCCAAGTTGAAATTTTAGATAATGGATTCAATCTCATTCTTAGACAATCGCAAAAGTGGTGGTGGAAATACGGGTGCCGCCAGTCCAAAATCCAAAGTTGATTTGTGGATGTTTTTTGGTATTTTGCCAATTATTTGTGCAGGTTTAATTGTGATGAATGATTTCGTGGCAGCAACAGGCCAAAGTAATTTCTTCGATCGTCAAATTATTTGGGCTTCGATAGGATTATTGATTATATTAATTCTGTCTCGGATAGATTTTCGTTTTCTTCGACGAACACCAATTGTTACAGGAATATACGTAGCATCAGTTGCGCTACTTCTTATGGTTTTTGTATTTGGGTACGCGGCAAAAGGTGCTAAAAGTTGGATTTCCCTTGGAGGATTTTCAGTGCAGCCAGCCGATTTCGCCAAACTAGCTATTATTATAGTGCTCGCAAAATATTTTTCACGAAGACATGTTGAGATTAGATATATTCGCCATATTATTGTGTCGGGCGTTTACGCATTTATATTATTTTTCCTAGTTGCTCTGCAGCCTGACTTCGGATCATCTCTTACAATATTTTTAATTTGGTTGGGAATGGTTTTAGTTTCTGGCATTTCCAAAAGACATTTGTTGACGGTGTTTTTAATTGGAACAATAGTTTTTGCGGGTCTATGGAACTTCGGTTTTAAAAATTATCAAAAAGAAAGAATTTTGAACTTCCT
Organism: uncultured Candidatus Saccharibacteria bacterium; assembly: GCA_964607805.1. Lineage (GTDB taxonomy): Bacteria > Patescibacteriota > Minisyncoccia > Phycocordibacterales > CAIZLB01 > DALYDD01. Next base: position 19,559 of record CAZSLF010000013.1, on the reverse strand, counting down.
GCACCCGCTCGCAGATATTCGAGGTAGTGGATACAATGCTTATCAATCTGTTATCGCCGTAGGTTCAGGACAAATATTAGGTAAAGGGGTAGGGTATGGAACGCAATCAAGGCTTAGTTTTCTACCTGAATACGAAACAGATTTTATCTTTGCAGCTTTTGCTGAAGAATGGGGCTTCGTGGGCATAATCCTACTTTTTGTATTATTTGGCCTGGTATTCGCGCGCATATTTCATACAGCGCTTCGAGGGGAGACGAACTTCGAAACTCTGTACGCGCTTGGCGTCGCCATATTCTTTATGACGCATATTGCAATTAATATCGGTATGAATATCGGGCTCATGCCCGTGACCGGAATCCCGGTGCCTTTTATGAGTTACGGCGGATCACATCTATTAACTGAGTGTATAGCTGTCGGAATTCTTATGGGAATGGGCAACTATGCACGCCCAATGCATCGCGACACAATTAAAAATGAATTTCTCGGGATCGCATAAAATCGGCGTAATAATAGCTACCCTTGCTTAATACAACGCAAAAGTTTTATCCGCTTGTTTTTCAAACATTAGACCATTTTCAATCTTCTTAAATAAATTAGCTGCACAAGTTCTCTCCAGACCACTATGCTCGTCAATATAATGAAGAATATGTTTAATTTCAGTAGGACGAGCTGGAGGAATTAAAAAACCAGTTTCTAAATTTTCAATAATTTCACCTATAGCACCTGTTTCAGTTGCGATCACGGGAACTTTTTTAAGACCTGCTTCCAGAATTATTTGCGGATATGCATTGTTCGTCGAGTGAGTGGTTGAGTCGGAAATAATATTTGAAAATAAAAAGTCGAAGGCTTGAATATATTCTTTAGCTTCGCGTATAAAGCCAACAAAAGTTACATGTTCATCAAGTCCTAAATTTTCCACCACATGCTGCAGCGCATGTAAATCTGGTCCTTCGCCGACAATAATATAGTGATAATTAAAACCGCCGCGTGTACCGATAGTATTGTTCGCACCGCCAAAACCGCCGCCTGCACCGTTAGCAGCATCGCCCTCAACAAACTTCTTATACTGCGCCAGCCCCTGAAGTGCATATGTATAGCCCTTATTCTGAGTTAGACTAGAGATAGATCCTAAAATACGCTTATTTTGCTTCATCATTTCGGCGGCTCGCTCGAATCCGAGTAGGGCAATTAGAGCTTTGTCTTTATCAAGCGATTTAAAAGGTTTGATACCATTTTGAATAGTAGTAACTTTTCCTTTCGCACCAAGCCATTTATCAATTTTCTTTTCTTCTTTTTTAGATAGGGTAATGATCTTATGGTTTGCAATAATAGCAATATGAGAAATAATTTTGGCTGCAAATTTGCGGGCGATAGGCCATGATCCCTTTTTATTAGTGGGCCATTCATGATATGTATAAATAGTTTTTGGAACTCTAGCGATTTTTGAAACTATTCCACCGAGCGCTCCAAATCTTGGACAATTAAAATGCACAATATTTGGTTTAGCACGCCTTAAAATTCCATAGAGAATAAAAAATTTCTTAATATTTTGCCAGCTGCCAGTCAGAACATCTGTCGCGCCACCAGAAACATTAATTGGATAGACAGCAATTCCTGTATCAGCTGTTTTTGTTAGATATGTAAAAAGGGGACTACTCGAGGGGCAAATAACTCCAACTTTATGGCCTCTACTCTTTGCTTCAAGCGCCAAACTATAAACATACCTCTCTTTGGCGTTTTGATGGTTGCCGGTATTGCATTCGACAACAGCGTACAAGATTTTCATTGCCTATTATTATACACGATATTTTTTGCGCGATTGATTTAACCTATATTTAGTCTTAAATCTTAAGCATTTCCACTAAGATTTTGTCTTTGACCCCAAACTTACCTGCGGGCCATTACCCAAATTGGACCCCAAAATCTACCCAAAACAAGTCCTTGTCACTACTCATAATCTGGCTATAATGGCTAGAATATGAATAAAACGGTTAAAACACGTGTCCTTACTGTAGTTATCTTGGCTGCAGGGTTGCTGCTTTCAGCATTCATTTATTACTCACAGAACCCTAATCTTGGCTTTATTTCTAAGTTTTCATTCAAGCTAGGTCTCGATCTAAACGGTGGAACTCACCTTGTATACAAGGCTGATACATCTAAAATTCCAGCAGGAGATGTAGCAGATTCTATGCAAAGTCTTCGAAATGTTATCGAAGCAAGAATCAACTCACTTGGAGTATCAGAGCCGGTTGTACAAACTGAAAAATCAACTATTGGCGGGGAAGAGGTTAATAAACTAATTGTGGAACTTCCGGGTGTTACTGATATTAAACAAGCGGTTGATACAATTGGTCAAACTCCTGTACTTGAATTTAAAAAAATAAATCCAGATGCTCCAGCTCTTACAGCATCTTCAACACCTGCTGAAATTGATGCACAGTTTATCTCAACTGAACTAACAGGACGATATCTTGAGACAGCATTAGTTCAATTTGATCCTCAGACAAATAAGCCTGTCATCTCACTGACATTTAATTCAGAAGGAAAAGATGTATTTGCCGCTCTTACAAAATCTGAGATGGGTAACCCAATTGCAATCGTTCTTGACGGTCAAATTCTTTCTGCACCAGTTGTACAAGATGAAATTACAGATGGAAAAGCAATAATTTCAGGTAACTTTACAGTTCCAGAAGCCAGAGAATTATCTCGAAGTTTGAAATACGGTGCACTTCCTGTACCTGTTGAATTGGTGGGAACACAAACAATTGGTGCTTCACTCGGAGCGGATGCAATAAACGCTAGTGTAAGAGCAGGTATGTGGGGATTCTTGTTGGTGGCCATTTTCCTAATACTTCTCTATAGACTTCCAGGACTTATTGCTGTGGTTTCGCTTACACTTTATGTAATCTTTAACTTAGCTTTATTTAAATTGCTAGGAGTGGTGCTTACTTCTGCAGGACTTGCTGCTTTTATTATCTCAATTGGTATGGCGGTGGATGGAAATATCCTTATCTTCGAGCGTATGCGAGAAGAGTTTGAAAAAGGTAACTCTATTGAAGAGGGAATTAAAGAAGGTTTTAATCGAGCATGGCTTTCAATCCGAGATAGTAACCTATCAAGTATTATTACGGCTTTGATCCTATTCTTTACAGCTACTTCTGCTCTTGTAAAAGGATTTGCTTTTGTATTCTTTATCGGTGTACTTGTATCAGCGTTCACTGCGATTACTGTATCGAGAACATTTCTATTTGCTCTTGGTGCAAAAGAATTCAAAGGTCTCAATCGATTTTTATTCGGTCATGGCTTTAAAAAATAATTAAAAATATATGAATATCGTAAAACATCGGAAAATCTTCTATGCAATCTCAGTTCTTCTAATAGGATTTTCAGTATTTGCAGTTTCTTTTTTCGGTCTAAATTTCGGAATTGATTTTACTGGAGGCTCAATTGTTGAAGCGGAATTTCAAGAGCCAACAGAAGTTACACCAATTCTTGCTAGTTTAGATCTTGAAGAATCAGTTGTTCGATCAACAGGGGATAAGGGTTACATAATTCGAACTCATAATTTATCTGAGCCTGAAAGACAGGCACTTGAGGCAGCTTTTGAAGAAAAAGGCGGAACAATTAAGAGATTTGATTCAGTTGGACCAATTCTAGGAGAAGAGCTCCAGAAAAAGGCTATCTGGTCTATTATCCTTGTGGTTTTAGCTATTATTCTATTTATCACCTATGTATTTCGACATGTATCTGAGCCAGTTGCTTCTTGGAAATACGGTATGGTAGCAATTGTCGCCCTTGCTCACGATGTAATTGTGCCAACTGGTATATTTGCATATCTTGGACGAAGCGGAGGTTATGAAGTTGATACACTGTTTATTACAGCTTTGCTCGTGATTCTTGGATTTTCGGTTCACGATACAATTGTAGTATTCGATAGAACTAGAGAGCATTTGAAAAATGGAGATCTCAAGAAGCGTTCATTTGAAAATATTGTCGGACGAGCTATCTCTGAGACATTTTCAAGATCAATTAACACTTCACTCACAACGATTATCGCCCTTATAGTGCTTTGGTTTGTAGGTCCTGATACAACTAAGAGTTTTGCCCTTGTTATGATTATCGGTATCGTCACAGGAACATATTCTTCTATCTTTATCGGTTCTCCTCTTCTTGTTACTTTGGAAAAATGGCAGGCTCGGAAAGCAAACGCTAAAAAGTAAGATAATTTACTCAGAAATGGTCTGAAATGAGTGTGTGTATGTGATATTTCTCTATAGCATTCCTATAGCATTTCTCCACATAATTGAGTATAAAGCTATGTGTTTTAGTGGGGAAATATGTTTTAATTAGTACGTTCATTGGCTTGTGAAGAAGCCTTGAAGAAACTATTGAATTAATTAAATAAATAAAACATTATGATCGCAGAAAGTATGCAAGCTGAGTCACCCCGAGCAACAAGGGTACCTCAGAAAAAAGGTGGTTTTCTAAGATATCTTTTATTAGTTGTATCTTATGTCGTAGTTGGAGTAGCTGTATGGCAAATCCAAGCTCAAGTACAACTTGATCCAGCAAGACAACAAGCAAAAGCTGAAGAAGAGGTAAAGTCTATAGTAAATCGAGTGTCTATTCTGATAGAAGTACCAAAAGATGAAACCCCTCAGGTTGCAGCAATAAACGATGCTGAAAGTCTAGCAAAAACACAAGCTTTTTTTACGAACGCTAAAAATGGTGATCAAATTCTCATTTATTTGAAAGAACAAAAGGCTTATATCTATCGACCGAGTGAGAATAAAATCATAAACGTTGGTCCGATTGTTACAGATAATTCTGGCGCCGGCGCAACAACAAATACACCTTCAAACTCTTCACAAACAAATACTCCCGCATCTACAAATAGTTCGGACGATAACTAATAGTTAGTTAACTGGATTGCTTTCATTGAGCATGCCATTTACAACATATATTTTAAATTGCAAAGACAATACCCTGTACACCGGGGCTACTAATAATTTGGTGAAGCGCCTGAAAGAGCATAATCAATCCAAAAAAGGCGCAAAGTATACGAGGGTTCGTCGACCTGTAAATTTGGTATATAGCGAAGAATATCAAACCTTAAAAGAGGCAAGATCACGGGAGTATGCAATCAAGCAGTTGAGTCGCGATGAAAAATTGGCATTAATTAGTCAAAATTAGGCCACAAATTAGGAAAATATCCTAAAGGTGCTATACTCGGTCTCATGAAATCTGCAGGTTTTTCAAGAAATATAGGCGGTTCTCGCGGATCTGGTGGGCGTAAGGGTGGTCCAGGAAAGGGGGCTAAATCCCAAGTATCTCGAGGTGCTCGACCGATTCGAATCACAAACAAGGCTCATAAAGAAGCCGGTTCTTTGCTTGCCAGGAAAAATGCCGCGGAGGAGGAGGCTAAGGCGATAGAGAATAATACAGCAAGGTCAGTGCGAAGTAAGTCATTGCCAAAATTATCACTCGCTGCTAAAAGACGTGCAGGATCTATTTCGCCAATTCCAAATACAGAATTATATCCAATGCGAATCAATAAATATCTTTCGCATGAACATAAGATGACGAGAAAAACTGCGGATGCTCTAATTGAAAAAGGGGATGTGAAAATTAACGGCACAGTAGCAAAGTTGGGTGATAAAGTTTTGGAGTCCGACAGAGTTGATGTCACAAAAAAGGAAATTGATCAGATTCACAAAGATAATTATTATTATGCATATAATAAGCCGGTTGGAATTGTGACGCATTCGCCTGAACCACACGAAACTGATATTAAAGCTTCTCTTATGAAAAATTCAGGCCTGCCACCATATGTTGCTAAAAATCTTTTTCCAGTTGGAAGACTTGATAAAAAATCTGAAGGTTTGATTATTGTCACAAATGACGGAAGAATTACTGACCGACTTTTGAATCCAAATTCTCCTCATGAAAAAGAATATACAGTGAGTACGGTACAAGAATTGCCATCATATTTTAAAAGGAGAATGGAAGGAGGAATGAAAATCGGCGACTACACTACAAAACCCACGATTGTAAAAATAATTAGTCCTAAACTTTTCTCAATTGTTTTAACAGAAGGGAAGCGTCACCAAATTCGTCGTATGTGTGAAGATTTGCGCATCGATGTTCGAGAACTTAAGCGAGTAAGAGTTATGAATATTCGACTTGGTAGTTTAAGACCGAATATGGTGCGAAAAATTGAAGGGAAGGAATTGGAGATTTTCCTGGATAGCTTGGGGTTGTAGTTTTAGGGTAAGCCCGGCCATTTTGGCTATTCTGGTCATTATTCAAATTATTTGTCATACTATTTATATGTCACACGAAGGATCACATTTTTCACAAAATCCACATGAGCATGAAGGTCACGAGAGACCTCCTGTATTTGATTTGGAAGCGCTTGGGGCTAAGGAGCATGCTGTAAGATCAGAACAAAGTCACGGTCATTTGCCTGTTATTGAAATTGATCAAGTTGAGGTACCAGAGAGTACTAAGCCTAAGCCATATACACCCGATCAGATGGCTGCACAGGTGGAGGCTGCACAGTGGAACGATGCTTTTTCTAATCCTCATAAGGGTTCTATGCAGCTTATAAGAGAGATGAGTCGAGGAAGAGGTATTCCTGAAAGAGATCCTTTTGAATCAGCACCGGCGCCATTTCCAAGACTTACAAAACAAGGATGGTTTGTTATTGCAAACAGGTGGAATGATTTGGCAGACCCAGAAAAAAGAGCCGCATATGTAAAAGATCAAGAAATTCAACTCGGTGTTAAAATTACAGAAGAACAAATACGAGCTTTTTTGTTGGAACAACAAAAACAAAACCCTGACAAAGACGCAGAAGCGCACGGTATCGTACATCTCTAGACTAATATTCCGCAATGCTGAAATCCATAACGCTTAAGAAAATTGCATATGCATTTGATGATAAATCTATTTTCAAGGATATTTCTTTGCGTTGTTCAGTAGGAGATAGACTTTGTATTTTAGGTGAAAATGGCGCCGGCAAATCAACCCTCCTTAAAATCATTTCAGGTGAATTAATTGCTGAAGAGGGATTGATTGAAAAGACAGGTCATATTCGGATTATTTATATTCCTCAAGAGTTCGCGCATGACTGTCTAGATTTAACTGTTTCAAAATATATAGAAAAAATTGCAGGTGTCACACTTGAAAAGAAGGTTGCCAGTATTGCTCAAGAATTAGGTTTCAATACAGAATCACATGCAAAATCACTTTGTCGATCTCTATCTGGAGGTCAACAAAAAATTCTAGCTCTTGCAACGGGCTTTGCAACAAATCCAGATTTTATTCTTCTAGATGAACCAGAAAACCATATTGATATCGTAAGTCGAATGGTCTTAATTCGCATGCTCGATGAATATAAGGGTGGAATTATTTTTATCTCCCACGATCGTCTGATTATCGATGCTGTCGCAACAAAAGTTGCAGAAGTTGCAAACGGTGTAATTCATATTTCCGAAGGTGCATACGACGATTATATTGAAGAGAAGATGGCGCGTCTTGGAGGTCTTCAAAGACAATTCGATGCCGAGACAAAAAGAATCAAGCAGCTTGAAACTACGGTTGTAATTTTGCATCAAAAAGCTTTGCGAGGAAAAGAAGTTTCTGCATATCGTCGAAAGAAAGAGGAGTTGGACGCTTTGAAAAAAGCTCACAAAGATTCACCAAGACCTGACGACAAAAAAACAAAGATAAGAATTAGTCAGGGAGAATCTGGTTTTCATGGTGGCAAACTTTTGTGCAGAGTTAAGGATGTTTCTTTTAGATATAAAGGTGCAAAGTCTGATATGTTCCGTGACGTGAGTATGGAAGTTCGCACAGGCTCTCATATTGTTTTATTAGGGAGAAATGGTTCAGGCAAATCAACATTTCTAAAATGCTTAACCGGCGACCTTGCTTTAGAAAAGGCGGAAAAAGGTGAAGGTAAAGGTTTGGTTGAGTGGGCAGATAATATAAAGCGCGCATATTTCGATCAGCATGCAGAATTTGATCCAGAAGCAAGACCTCTTGAAATTATTATGAAGAAATTAAATTGCTTTGAAGAAGAGGCGCGAGCTGTCCTCGGAGCTATGCGTTTCAATTCAGATAAGATGATGCTCAAAACAAAAGATCTTTCAGGAGGGGAGCGCATGCGACTTCGTTTCGCTACTGTTTTCGGATTGAAGCCAGATTTCTTGATTTTAGACGAACCAACAAACCATCTCGACGAAGTAACATGGGAAATTTTGCTACATGCCTGCAATACATCTAAGAGTACAATTTTGTTAGTTAGCCACGATTATGAATTTATCGAAGCTTTTAACCCAGGAGTTTTTTGGGTAATGGGTAACCAGACAGTAACTCCACGATTTAAAGAATTGTCATATCTACTTGAGGAGATGGGGAAGTAGTTAGTCTTCAATTTAGTCTTGTGGCCACTGCAGACTTGACTAGATGAAGGTCAAATATGTAGTATGTGCAAATGGAATTAACACAACCTAGCAGCGCCACACATCCTACAATAGAAGTGTCAGAGAACCCGGCAAAAGAAGCTGGTAGGTACCTTAACGACCTCCTTTCTTTGCATATAAATAAACCAGTCCTTTTCCTTGTTGCAGGAGGATCTTCTCTCGACGTACTTGAATATATTTTGCCTGAATTTATTCCTGAAAACTTAACCATTACAGTGACTGATGAGAGATTCACGGACGATATGGATCAGAATAATTTCGACGTTCTCCAATCAACAAAATTTTATTCAGATGTCAGTGAAGTAGAATCGTCTGTAATCAATACCGCAGTTTTTGCAGGTGACGATTTAGATTTTCATGCGGCTAGATTTGAAAAGAATTTGAGAGAATGGATCGCCGAATTTCCAAATGGAAAAATTATTGCACTATATGGTATTGGTGCAGATGGCCACACCGCTGGAATTATTCCACATGTATATGAGGGTGATTTATTTGAGCAGAAGTTTAATAGCGATTCGCTTGTTGCTACTGTTTTGGACAAAGCTGAACTTGGAGGGTTTCCAGAGCGTGTCACTACCACTTTTAGTTTTATGAAGAAAGTTCATTTTCCAATATTTTATGCAAAAGGAGAAGGGAAGAGAATTGCTCTTCAAAATGCTCTAAAAGACGATACGAAATTGAGTGATACTCCTGCACATATAATTAAGGAGCTAAAAGGTGCTATTTTATTTACTGATTTGAAAGATATTGCATAATGTTGAGATGAAGAAGATTTTATCCATCCTTAATCTTTATTTAATCTCCTCATGATATACTGTCTTTAAATGAAAAATATGACCAAAAATTCATATAAAAATACATATAGTTTTACAGATACTGATATTATATTTGGATCATCTGCTCCAAGTGTATATGTTTCTGGTGGTTCAAAAAAAGTTGTGCCTAGAGTATATGATTTTCCTCTTAAATTAAGAGATATGCCTGAGGACGATAAACCCCGTGAGAAGCTACTTGCTCAAGGACCACAGGGTCTATCCCTTCAAGAGCTAATTGCTGTTGTGCTATTTACAGGAACAAAATCCGAGGATATTTTATCTATTTCAAAAAGAGTAGTTCGAGAGTACGGTCACAGTGCACTTATGTCTGAAAAAGATCCTAAACATATGGCTGAAACTTTACAGATTCCGATTGGTAAGGCTTGCCAGATTGTAGCTTGTAGTGAAATTGGTAAAAGATTGTATAAGAAGAACGAATTTGGTTTAAGTGTGATTCGCACTGCTGACGATGTTTTTGCATATGTACAGGATATGCACAATCTTCCCAAGGAACAATTACGAGGAATATATCTAGATACTCATAATCGTGTAATTCACGATGAAGTAATTTCAATTGGAACTTTAAATTCAAATATTGTGCATCCACGAGAAGTATTCCGTCCGGCTCTTGAATATGGTGCTGCTGCAGTAGTGCTTGCTCATAATCATCCTTCAGGAATTGAAACTCCGAGTGAATCTGATAAGGAAATAACTTTGCAATTAATTCAAGCTGGAAAAATTATTGGAATAAGAATTTTGGACCATATTGTAATAACTAAAAACGGCTATCAAAGCGTAGAAGCAGAATATGATTAAAAAAAATACCGAAATCGAAGAGAGTGACGAGACATACGACACAGAAAACGATACAGACGAAATAAGTAAGGACAGCGAAGAAAATACCGGCCCAGAGAAAATTGATAAACAATATACCGGAGGTGTTTTATATATTGTAGCTACACCAATCGGAAACATTGAAGATATCACATATCGTGCTATTAAAGTTTTAAAAAACGTAGACGTTATATTCTGCGAAGATACAAGACAATCTGCAAAACTTTTTACTTATTATCAAATTAGCAAAAGAACAGAAAGTTATCATGCGCAAAGTGGAGGTGGGCGTATAGAGCATATGTTAAATATTTTAAGAGGAGGTCAAAGTATTGCATATGTAACAGATAGTGGTACTCCAGGTATTTCAGATCCTAGTTCACTTCTAGTTTCTGCAGTTCGCGAAAGGGCGCCAGAAGTTGCAATTGTAGCTATTCCAGGACCCTCTGCTCTTGCTGCTGCAGTTTCTATTTCAGGACTTCCCACAGATGAGTTTATTTTCTCAGGATTCCTTCCACATAAAAAAGGCCGCGAAACTTTGCTTAAAGAAATAGCAAATTCAGACCGTTCTTGTATTTTTTATGAATCTCCACATAGAATTGAAAAAGCATTGACCAAATTAGCAGAATATATGACTGCGGGCGAGGGGATTGTTCAGGGAAAAGAAAAAGTTGGCAAAGAGAGGTCAATTTTAATCGCTCGTGAATTAACTAAGATGTTTGAAGAGGCGATTCTACTTACTCCGAGTGAGCACTTGGCTCGGATGAAAGCTGATACAAATAAGATGCGGGGAGAATTTGTGGTGATTGTGCCACCTTTACGGTAGAATAGAGGACAATGATATTTAATAGGGGACAAGCTGGAATAAATAAGGGGCACTTTCGAATTGTTCATCAAAAAGGAAATGTTGTAATGGCACTTTTGATTGTCGCACTTTTGGTTTTAGGTGTTTCTTTTTTTGTTCCTAGTATGACCTCAACTTCTGAATTGAAAGCAGAGGTAAAAGCTGCTGTGGATGCAAAAAATGCATTGGCCAATTCAAATAATTCTGAGAATCCTGGTGAAGGAAAAGTATTAGGTTCAACATCTATTTCTCCTGGTGAGAACTCTGAAGGTGAAAAATTGGTTACTCACGTATTGCCACCAAAGGCTGTAAAAGCTGTATATATGACTAGTTGGGTAGCGGGGACACCTAAGCTTAGAAATAAGATTATCGACTTGATTGATAAAACAGAACTGAACGCTGTGGTGATAGATATTAAAGATGATACTGGTAAAGTCTCATTTGTAACAAATTCTCCTGTTGTGAATGATGTTGGTTGTACCGAGAATCGTATTAGAGATATCGGTCCCTTGCTAAAAGAATTGCATGATAAAAATATTTATGTAATTGGCAGAATTGCCACTTTTCAGGATCCATGTCTTGTAAAGAAGCATCCTGATTCTGCGGTTAAAAGAAAAAGTGATGGGGGTATTTGGAAAGATAGAAAAGGTTTAACATGGATGGATGCAGGCGCAGAATATGTATGGGATTATAATATTAATATTGCCCGAGCGTCTCATGAATTAGGTTTTGACGAAATTAATTTTGATTATATTAGGTATCCGACGGATGGAAATATGTCTGATATTTCATTTCCTGTAAGTGGAACTCGGGCAAAGGCAGACACACTTGGAGTTTTCTTTAAACATATTGATAAAGAATTGCGAGGAGGAAGAGCTAGTTCTTCAAGTGATCCAGTTTTTGACGAGTTAGTTAAAGAATATGGAATGGACTTAGGTACAACTTCTGCAAGTCTTGCCGACACAAGTCACGACGGTCAAAGAGTTGAAACTACAATTTATGATATGCCACGACCAATTATTTCGGCAGATCTTTTTGGACTTGTAACAAATAATACAGATGATATGGGAATAGGGCAGGTTCTAATTCGCGCAGCGCCATATGTAGATTTTATTGGGCCAATGGTGTACCCGTCTCATTATCCAAATACTTTTATCGGATATAAAAATCCTGCAGCATATCCATATCAAATTGTTTCGCATGCTATGAAGGGTGGAGTCAAGCAGCTTCGTGGTATTGGTTTAAATCCGATCAAACTCCGACCTTGGTTACAAGATTTTAATTTAGGTGCAACATATACTGCGGATATGGTGCGAAAACAAATTCAAGCTACATATGATTCCGGTCTTACAAGCTGGATGATTTGGGATGCATCAAATACTTATACTGTTGGTGGGGCGCTTAATATTAGGGAATTCGTTGCAGCAGAATAGTGTCTTAAAAACAGTGTTTTTAATTAGGTGTGGAGTATTAAATTTGATAATAAAGTTTTGCACAGTACATATTGACAGTTGCTAGGGTAGAGTTATGCTTATCCTTGGTTGGGTTCCTTGTTAATCATATTAGCTAGTCTGACGTTTAAAGCGTCAGCCCAGTGTCTGCTAGTGTAGACTTATATGTTTTGGATTCAGCCATTCACCGACCACCAAGCACCATGAATCAATACCAAACGGCGGAATACTCCGTCGCACCTGATACTCCGGCCCCAATCGCTGGCGCCGGATCCACCATCGAATTCGCCCGCAAGAACTCGGGCATGACGACAAGCCACTGGCGTACCAATAAAAAGGAGGACGCTTCCTGACGGCCTAGAGGCCTTGCAGGCATGGCAGTTAATTGAGAGTTTCGTACCAGCGCTCTCTTTGAGGGCGCTGGTACATCCAATTTTTGTAACATCTTCCGCCATGTGTGTGGTGGGGGCAACGACGAAGCAGAACGCAACGGTAGCCAAGCGGCTGGCCCTTTAGGGGCCAGCCGCAGCTAACAAAACTATTAATTGTTTCGACAATTAAAGTTTCAACGTCGCAAGACGCATCGCATAGAAATATGCAACAAACCTTCAAGGTTAAGAAAAACCGCTGGAGGTTTTTTTTATTTGCCGCCCAATTATCCTGCCCAATCCATTCTCAATTTGCCTTAATACATATATAATAAGCGGAGAAATAACAAACAGGAGAGAAAATAACTACTATGAATGATGAAGAACGCGTAACATATTTCGGAGAAACAGATGCTCGTAACAAGAAGCTGCGTTTTGGTATCAAAAAAAAGGATAGAACGAAGCATATGTATGTGATTGGAAAGACGGGTATGGGTAAATCAACTTTACTCGAGAGTTTGGCGATTCAGGATATTCAGAACGGTGAAGGAATTGCATTTATAGATCCCCACGGAAAAACAGCCGATCTACTACTCGAATATGTACCTGAGCATAGAATTAAAGATGTTTTATATTTCGCACCTTTCGATTTAGAGCATCCGATTTCTTTTAACGTACTTGAGGATGTTGGAATTGAAAAACGTCACCTTGTTGTGAGTGGACTTATGTCAGCTTTTAAAAAGATTTGGGTAGACGCTTGGTCTGCTAGAATGGAATATATTTTGGCCAATATCATGTTGGCACTTCTCGAATATCCCGGTTCAACACTTATGGGAGTGAATCGTATGCTTACAGATAAGGATTATCGCAAGGCTGTAGTTGATAATGTAACAGATCCATCCGTAAGATCTTTTTGGCTAGAAGAATATGCAAAGTGGACTGAGAAATTTGCATCCGAAGCTGCGTCTGCAATTCAGAATAAAGTTGGACAATTCGTAGCAAATCCACTTGTGCGAAATATTATAGGGCAGCCAAAATCATCTTTCGATATTCGACAACTTATGGATGAGAAGAAAATTCTCATTATCAACCTTTCAAAAGGTAGAGTAGGCGAGGCGAACGCAAATCTTCTCGGTGCGATGTTGATTACAAAAATATATCTTGCTGCTATGAGTCGTGCTGATTTATCTGAATCACAATTAAAACAAAGTTCTCAATTTTATTTATATGTGGATGAGTTCCAGTCATTTGCCAATGAAAGTTTTGCTGACATCTTATCTGAAGCAAGAAAATATAAATTGAATCTTACTATCGCTCACCAGTATATCGAGCAGATGACAGAAGAAGTACGTGCTGCGGTATTCGGAAACGTTGGTACCATGGTTGTATTCCGCGTAGGTGCCTACGACGCCGATGTATTTCAAAAAGAATTTGCTCCGCAATTTACAGCAGAAGATATTGTGAATTTGCAGATGTATCAGATGTATTTGAAGCTTATGATTGACGGTGTAACATCTACGCCTTTTTCTGCAAAAGGCATGACACCAATTACTCGTCCAGAAAAGATGTATGTGCCTGAAATTATCGCAGCTTCGCGTGAGCAATTTGCGATTCCTCGAGATAAAGTGGAAGAGGAAATTCATGGGTGGCATTCGCAGAAGTTTTCTTCGGGTGGTGGTAACGGAAGCGGCAACGGTGGTGGTGGAAAAAATAGTGGGGGTCAAAGTGGCGGAGGACAATTTGGAGGCAATAGTGGAAATGGATCAAGCGGCGGACAGAACGGCGCCTTCGGCAATCAAAATAGATCAGAGAGATCAGAAAGAAGTGAAGGTCGCGGCGGAAGCATGGGTGGAGAAAACCGAGGCGAAAGATTTGATAGACAAGAAAGACCACAACAAAATCGCGACAATAGAGAAGTCCGCGATAACCGTGATAGTCGCGACAGTCGAGATGAAAGACGAGAAGCTCCACGGGAGGCACCACGAGATAATCGAGATAATCGTATTGAAAGAAGTGGTGAGAGAAACATCGAGAGAAGTATGGAAAGAAGAGATGATAGACAAAGTGATCGAGTAAGTGATCGTCGTGAACCCTTGCGTGAACCTCAGCGTGATGCTCCGCAAGATAACATGCGCGAACCTCGAGAACACCGTGAACCTCAGCGAGAAAACCCTAGAGAAATTAGAGAACAGATGGGTTCAATCAGTCCAGATCAGGATGCTGTGTCCCTTAATCATTTACGAGAAAAAAGAGCTGATGAAGCAAAAATTAAAAATACTGATAAGGCTGGAAAACCGCAGAACGTTTTGGCGCTCAAAGAAGCATTGCTAGGATTAATTCAAGAGGAAAAGAAATCTGAGCCTGAACGGGAAGCGACTCCTCATCGAACAGAAGAGAATAATTCAAGAGTTCATGCTGCACCAAAGCCAGATCATGTTGAAAGAAAAGTGGTGCGAAAAGAAAATAGTGTTGAGAATGTGACAGAACATAATCATGGTAGTCATCATCATAAAGCTCATGTAAATGAACCTATGACTCCTAGACAACAATCCTCATCTCAATCTCCAACTCCATCTTCAACGCCCATAGTATCTTCAACAACAAACGAAGTTGATTCATCTGAATTAGCGAAAATTCTCGGCAATAATTAGGAAACTAAAACAGCCTTTTAAAACAATGCTTTCAAAATTCGAAGCTTAGCTTTTATGATTGCTAAAATTCTATTCGGATAGTAACGAATATTTTTTAGAACAAGTATTAAAACATTTTTTGCCATCCCCAATTTTCGACGTTGCGAAATGCTATTTGATCTAAAAGTATATTTAATAGAAGTATTAGGAACATTGGCAATCACATTTTTCTCGCGCGCCATCCGCAGCCAGAGATCATATTCCTCTGCCAAATACATAGGCTTGAAACCACCAGCACGCAAATACGCGTCTTTTCGAATCAAAACAGAAGAGGTGATTAGAGGATTTCTAAGCAACATTTGATTGTGTACATCTTTGGGATTTGTAGGCTGGGTAATGGTCTTAACTGCCTCCCCAAACTCATCGATAAAATACGTGGTTTCCGTGCCCACCACCTCAATTTCACTATTGGCGGGATTGGTCAAAAACGCCATTTGTAGGGCCAATTTATCCGTCTGGCTCCAGATATCGTCATCATCTAGAAAGGCCACGTAGGGGCCGTTTCCGGCCTTTACGGCCATATCCCGTGCCACGCCTGGACCTTGGGCCAATCCGTCTATTATCCGGAAGAAAGGGTATTGACCAAAATGGCTATTTAGAAGGCTTTTTAGATCTTCAGAAAGGCGGTTTTCTCGGGCTTCTTGGGATTCAGAAGCCTCTTGATTTCCTAAATTTTCCTCCTTACTCGCTGTCTTGAAACCAGCATGTTCATTTACAACAATTATTTCAATCGGTCTGTATGTCTGATCAATTACACTTTGAACTGCGCGGATAATAGTTTTATGACCGTTTTTGACGGGGAGGATTACTGTGACTAAAGGGGAGTTTGAGGGAGAGTTATTCATATATTTAAACTCGAAACCATTCTTCTGGAGTGGCATCGGCTGTATTTACACTTGGATCGACTATCCATTTTTTCGGGGCAGCTACTATTTTATTTGGATGAGTTCCAAGCCAGGCAGCCCACCAACTAAAGCTAGAATTTGAAATTACGAAGTGATCGCAATTGCTCATCACGACCATTTCCTCAAAATCATAAATTCCAGGACGACTAATAAATGAATAATTTATATGAGGCTTTATATTTTGTTTAACCCAGGCAGTATCTTCTGTAGCAAAGAAAATATGTTTTGGTTTAGAGCCAGCATAGAGGTTACTGTCTGAGTTATTTCCATTTTCCATATTTCTTTTATCAATTTCTGAACAAACTTTTTCAATTGCAAGAGAAAAATAATCTGGTTCAAGCACACCAAGAAGCGCGATCGAATGTTTATTCGTAACATAATCACCGCGTCTAACATGTACCATAATCGTCTCATATCCTTTTTGTTTAAAATCTCTAATTTCTTGAAGTGCTTGGGTTGCTTCAGCCCCAAGTGGATTTTTCAAAGTAAATTCTTCACGAATTATATCGCTATGCTTTTCAAAATATTTTTCACTTTGCCAAAAACCTTCAATATACTGACCGTCTACGACGCGAAGTTCTGAAGGTTTAAATTCATAATTCCGAATCGGCAAAATTTTATTTTTCACACGTCTTTTGAAAATTTGCCACTTAGTGTGAAATTTTTCAGTTTCCTGATCTGTAGCGATAGGAGACTGAATATTGAAGTGCTGTAACCCAAAGCTGCGTGGTGTATCGCGGGCAAATTGTCTAGCATAAGCACTAGTGTCAAGAGATAGATTAAGTGTATTTTCGATAGATGCTGCTTTGCCAAAAGCATATTGGAACATCTGGTTGCCAAGACCGCTTTTTATGCCGAGGTATATCATATTATATATTTCTCTAGACGAGTTAATTTATCCGGGTGAGCAAAAATAAGATTATCGTATGAATATAGTTCTTTAGGTTCATGAGGTTTGATATTGCCTTCAATAGTCGTTTCGAAACATCGATAACCCTTATCCAAAAGAAAGTCTATAGATTTTTTGCAGTTACTTTGCCATTCAACACCACCACCAACCTCGATTGTAACAATTGGTTTTGCTGTGCTCAGAATTTCGTTCATTGATTGCAAGATTAGATGTTCTGCACCTTCCGCATCAATTTTTACAACTGTAGGATACGTTGATTTTTCTTTGCAATATTTATCAAGAGAAATTGTTTTAACTTTGACATGCTCTGCTTTGTCTAGAAATTTCATACCTTCTCCTGTGCGGTCTTTATATGTATTGAATGCACTATGTCTTGGTCCATAATCAATAAAATCAATTTCTGTTTCTTTATCAAGTACTGCAACATTGTTTATTGTCACATTTTGTAATTTTGAGGTATTTTCTGAAAGTGTCTTAAATGTTCGTGGAGTTGGCTCAAATCCATGAACTGAACCTGTTGGGGAAGTTAGACGCGAAGCAAGAACAGTATAAAACCCGACATGAGTACCAATATCGAAAAAGACATCGCCGTCATTTAAAATATTTGTAAGAAAGTTTGTTAAATCAGCTTCATAGTATCCGTAGTAGCTAATAGCATTGCCTTCAGGTAAATAGAAAGACATAGTGTCACCCCAAAGTGTCTTATGCTTAACCTTGAAAGGTTTTATACGAGCCACTATTTGTTTACAAAAGAAAGGGATTGATTTTAAAGGCTCTTTAACAAGACGATCAAATCTGCCAGTTCTAGACTCTGCTTCTTTATATATTTTTAATATCTTACTTTTTAACTGCTCTCTTTGTTCAGTGTTCATTTTATTTTTGGCGATTTTTAGTGAATTAGTTTCAGTCTACGCTTATTTTGTTGCCTCAGAATATCAATTTTTATCTTTGAGGGCAAGGAATCTTTTTTCCAGGTATTTGTTGGATAAAATAGCTACTAGTATTGTTATTGATAAGCTAATTATTACAAAAGAGAAAAATTCTAATCTTTCTATCTCAGCCCTAAGTAATCCAATTGAGAAAAATAATTGAATTGTTAGCATAAGGCAAGCAGGGTGATATGCATAAAGCCCGTATGAAATTTTGCCTAAAAATTTTAGTGAACTTAGGATTTTGCTTTTTGAAATATGTAGTGCAGAGACAAAGTAATTTTTAGAACTTAATTTAGTATTAGGTGAATTAAACTCTGAAATTTTATTTACTGAGTAAAGAATTATTAGCATGAAAATACAGTCAACAATTGGAGTTTTTACGAGTCGGATTATTTCAATAAGCGCTGATTTATCAGCTAGATAAATAATAGTGATTAAACCTAGACAGGCGGCGATAATAGAAAGTGAATATATTATAATTTTCTTTATATACTTCTTGAAATAGAAAATACCAAGGAGTGCTCCGAAGGCTAAATCCATGCCGACTGACCAAGTAATATAGTAGTTGGCTAGACGATCCATTCCATATAAATATTTATAAAGAAAGGATAATGAAATTAAGAGGCAAGTAAAAAGTGCTAATTTACGAATATTCAAATATCTGACTAACCATGGCCAAACAAGATAAAACTGTTCTTCAATACAGACTGACCAAAGGATATTCAGTGAAAATGGCACAAACCCCATATCAAAGCCCGTAAAAAAGTTTCCCAAGAATAAAGCAAAAAACCCAAGTGATAAAAAGCTATAATCCGTATTAAGTATTGGGAAGGCAATCTGGGTAGCAGGTTGAATAATTAATGGAAGTATAAAAATAGTTATAAATATAGTTGCGAAATATACTGGCCAAATTCTTATTATTCTCCTGAAGTAAAACCTTTTAATTGAAATGCCTTCTGGTTTACTTTTCTCTCTCAAGAGTAAATAGGTGATTAAGAAGCCGCTCAAAACAAAAAAGAAATTTACTCCATACACTCCGTAAATCGTAAATTGTTTCCAAAGGTTAATTGGGAATGCGTTTGTAATTTTGTCACCGAGTAAGAAAGTTCCAGTATGAGCATAAAATACTGCCAAGAATGCAAGACAACGCAGTGCATCTAGGTAATCAAAATATACATTTGTCAGGATGGATGTTGACTGCTTTGTAGATGAATTATGTGAATTCTTTGTCATCTTTTATTTGTTATTGTCACAAGCTATATATTTCGGACAAACCAAAAACAGCCACAAGCATAGCGATCGTTTTGACCTTCATGCAGATCAG
>CAZSLF010000012.1:0-26598 GCA_964607805.1 uncultured Candidatus Saccharibacteria bacterium | reverse complement strand
GTTAGAACTCGAGATAATAATTTTGCACAAACAACAAACGGTCAGTATGTTCGAGTAACATTTGAAAAACTTTTAAACAACCTAAACGATATTACTGTTTATGCAAAGGCGACAAATCCGGATGAGCCGGCGACAATTGAGGTTTATACAGTCGCCGGCGACCTAGTTGCTACAATTCCAAATATAACTGTCGATGGAAAATACCGAATCATGCTAACTGGATTAGCGACTCCGACTGATGTTTTCGATTTAAAAATAATTGGCAATATTGATATTGATCAGATTATTGATCCACCTGTTACAGCTTATTGGGTAGGGGGATCAGGAAACTGGTCAGATGCTACAAATCACTGGGCTACATCTTCAAACGGAACTCCTGATGTTGCAAACCTACCCGATGAAACTACAAATGTTATTTTTGATGCAGCTTCAGGAAATGGTTCAGTAACTGCAACAATTGATTCGGATATCAGTATTGGTTCACTAACTATTAGTGGATTTACAGGAACCATTTCTCAAAATGCTAATCTAACAATCACTGATTCAGGTGGCCAAAGTGGAAGTTATATTCAAACATCGGCTGCTATCTTTTCAAGTTTTACTCCGGGCACACATACTTTCTCTGCATCAGGAAATTTTTCATTTTTAAATGGAACATTTCAGAGATATACAGGTTTAGGAATTAGTTCTGATCCATATATTATTTACGATGTTTATGGACTTCAGGCTATGAAGACTTCAACAACTAGTTCATATAAATTAAATAATGATATTGATGCAACAGTAACAAGCGGATGGAATTCTGGCTCAGGATTTATTACGATTGGTAGTGCGACAAATATATTTTCAGGAATATTTGATGGAAATAATTCTACGATTAGTAATCTATATATAAGTACGACAACCACACAGTATGTCGGACTATTTGGATATGCAAACAATACAATTAAAAATGTATCATTGACTGGAACAACAATTTTAGCCACTAGTACAAACGGTGTTGCAGGTAGTGCGGGCGCCGCTGGAACATCTGGAGCATCTCCAACAGCGGGAGGTACAGGAACAGCCGGAACTGCTGGTTCAGTTATATATGCAGGAGGATTGGTTGGATATAATTTAGCAACAATTTCAAATGTTTCAGTTTCAGGAAATATAACTGCAGTGGGTGGAACTGGAGGTGCTGCCGGCGCCGGCGGAACCGGAGGAAATACAACATCGGGCGCAACAGTCGCCGGCGCCGGTGGAACTACGGTGAGCAACGCTGCAGCAATCGGAGGTATCGCATATGTCGGAGGAGTTGTTGGGTATTTTCAGCAAGGTTCAATAACAAATGCAACTACTTCAATTAATTTAATTGGAATAGGAGGCGCAGGAGGTGCTTCTGGAAACGCTGGTAACGGTGGAACAAACTCAGGGTCAGGTATTGGAGGTGCAGGAGGTTCAGTCGGTTTAGCAGGAGCTGGTTCAATCGCATACGTAGGAGGGATTGCAGGTTGGGTACAAACAGGATCATTGGCAACAGTAATTTCAACTGGTACAACAACTGCGATTGGTGGTGCGGGTGGAAACGCAGGTACAGCAGGAATTGGAGGAGCAGGAGGAACTGCTGCAATTGGTGGAGCTGGTGGAGCAGGAGGAACTGGAGGTGCTGCTGCTGTTGCATATGCAGGAGGTATTGTTGGAAACAATTTTGGTGCAATTGAAAATGGAAGTTTAGTGACTGGAAATGTTTTCTCAACTGGAGGAACACCAGGAAGTGCTACAGCTGGTGGAGTTGCAGGAGCTTCAGCAGTTGCAACAGCAGGTACAGGGGCTTTGGGAGGTAACGGAGGAACTGGAGGTGCTGGAGCAGCTGCGTATGCCGGAGGGATCGCAGGACAAAATAACTTATCCGGAATTATAAACGGTACAACAACTGTAAATTATGTATCAGGTTCAGTAACTGCAACTGGATCATCTGGTACAAATGCGCAGAACGGAGGAAACGGTGGAAGCGGGGCACTAGGAACTGCACATACAGGAGGAACCGGTGGAGCAGGAGGTGCAGGTGCAATTGGTGGAGCAGGGTATGCAGGAGGAATTGCGGGATTAAATTCGGGAACAATTATTTCTTCAAATTCAGGTACAGGAACTATAACTGCATTAGGCGGTGATGGAGGTGTTGGTGGAACAGGGGGTCAAGGTGGAGCAAAAGGTTCCACAGGAGTTTCAGGTACAAACGGTGCTTCAGGTACCGGAGGGTCAGCGAACACTCTAGCTACATATGTAGGAGGTATAGCTGGAAGTAACACTGGAATTATTCAATCTGTATCATCTGCAAATATTGTAAATGGAACGGGAGGAACTGGAGGCGCTGGTGCAAATGGTGCAGCAGCACCATTTGGTCTTGCAGGATCAGCTGGTGGTACTGGCGGTGCTGCTGGAATTTTATATATTGGAGGAGTGGTTGGGAATAGTACATTATCAGTTACAGAAGCTTCACATACTTCAGGTACAATTACTGGAAATGCAGGTGCAGGTGGTGCAGCTGGAGTTGGAGGTGCAGGTGGTGCCTGGACTGGAGGAACATCTGGTGCCGGTGGTACTGCTGCCGCAGGTGCAATTATTTATGCCGGAGGTGTAGTCGGAAACAATACTGGAACAACAATTATAAATAGTTTTAATACAGCGCATACTATAGGTATTAGTGGAGCAGGAGGTGCAGGTGCAAACGGTGGAAATGGTTACGCAACTTCAACTGGAGTTGCTGCACTTGCTGGAACGGTCGGTGCAAACGGTGGTATTGCATATGTTGGAGGAGTGGTTGGATACCATAACAACGGTGAAGTATATAACTCGTATTCAACAGGAACAACAACTGCAACAGCTGGTGCTGGTGGAGTAGGTGGTAACGGTGGGAATGGAGGCGCGGGCATTTCTTCAACTGGAGGCGCGGGAGGCACTGGTGCTGCCGGTGGAACTGGCGGAGCGGTTTTTAGTGGTGGTGTTGCTGGACAAATCATAGCTGGTGTAGTTTCTGGAAGTTATAATACTGGAAATTTAATATCTACTGGTGGAGCAGGAGGAACTGCAGGTACGGGTGGAAACGGAGGTGTTGGTGGAACAAACGCTGTGGGTGGAACCGGTGCAGCTGGAGGAACAGGAGGTGCAGGTGGTGTCTCAAGTGCTGGAGGAATTGCTGGACAAAGTGCAGGTGTGATCCAAGCAACTTCATATTCAACAGGAAATATAAGTAGTACAGCTGGTATTGCACAAACAGGAGGAGTGGGCGGAAATGGTGGAAATACGACGGCAACATTTAACTCATCTGCATCTGCAGTTGGTGGAGCAGGAGGAACTGGAGGTGCTGCTGCTGTTGCATATGCAGGAGGTATTGTTGGAAACAATACAAACGTGATTGTTAATACATATGCCAGAGGAATTATAATCGCTACAGCTTCAACAGGAGGAACTGGAGGTGCAGCGGGTATAGCAGGCAGCGGTGCAGCTGGAGGGGCTTCACATGTCGGAGCTACAGGAGCAACAGGAGGTGCCGGTGGTATTGGTGCAATAGCATATGCTGGAGGTATAGCTGGAAGTAACACATCGACAATTACAAATTCATATAGTGAATTAGGTTCAGTTTATGCATATGGTGGTGCAGGAGGTGTTGGGGTAAATGGAGGAGCTGGTGGAGTTGGAGGAACTGGAGCTCTTGGAGGAACTGGAGGAGTAGGAGGCGCAGGAGGAACAGGGTCTCTTGCATATGCAGGAGGGGTTGTCGGATTTCATTCTGCTGCAATCATGAACGGTGCACGCTCAAGTATGGACGTTTATGGAATTGGTGGAGCTTCTGGAAACGGTGGAACAGGAGGAGCTGGTGGAACCGGTGCAGCTGGAGGAGCTGGCGGCGCATACTTTATCGCTGCTGCAAGTTATGTTGGAGGATTAGTTGGAATTAATTCTGGTATTATAGATAGTTCATATGCAACAGGAATAGCGTCTTCAACAGGAGGAGCCGGTGCAAATCCTGGTGCTGGAGGTGCTGGAGGAAACGGTGCGACAGGTGCAGTTGGTGGTACTTTTAGTTTGAACGCTAGTGCTTCTCAAGTTGGAGGAGTTGGATATGCCGGAGGTTTGGTCGGTTTTAATACAACAAACGGAATTGTTCAAGGTACTTCATACGCAACTGGAAATGTTTTTGCAACAGGTGGTTCAGGAGGAAATCCTGGAGCGTCGCCAAATGGTGGAAATTCAAGTAGTGCTGTTGCTGGTGCCGCAGGAAGTGCGGGTGGAGTTGGAGGTGCAGGTGGAGCTGCTGCAGCGGGTGGTCTTGTCGGATTAAATTCAGCTGTAGTCGCTTCAGGAACTTATGCATCTGGAAACGTTACTGCAATAGGTGGTGCAGGCGGATCAGCAAGCGCTGCAGGCGCTGGCGGGTCAAGTGGTGCAGGAATTGCTGGGGTTTCAGGCGCTGCTGGAGGAACAGGAGGGGTAGGAGGTGCAAGTTATGCTGGAGGAATTTTTGGAAATAACAGTCTTCTTGGAAATATAGTCACTTCTGTAAATTCTACTGGAATTATTACTTCAATAGGAGGTGCGGGTGGTAATGGAGGAAACGGCGGAACAGGTGGTGCCGGGGGTAGTAGTACAGGTGCAATTGGAGGATCTGGAGGAGCTGGAGGAACAGGAGGTGCAGGTGGATTGGCTGCAGGAGGAGGAATCTCAGGGTTAAATGTAGGTATAATTCGAGACGTAACATATACAATTACAACCATAACTGTTAGTGGAGGTACTCCAGGTGCGGGAGGTATTGGAGGTACAGCTGGTGCATCTGGAAATATTTCAGGAAGTATAGGTGCTACAGGTGGAGCGGGAGGCGTAGGAGGTGCAGGTGGTGCGACCTATGCTGGAGGTTTAGTTGGTGATAATTCTGGAGTTATTGAAAATTCAATTGTTATAGGAAATATTACTAATAGTGGAACAAGCGGTGCAACAGGAGGTCAAGGTGGAGTTGGAGGAAACGGTTCATCTGGAACTGGCGCACATGCAGGTGGAATTGGAGGAGCGGGAGGTGTAGGAGGTGCAGGTGGAATTATTTATATGGGAGGAATTGCAGGTTTAGGAAATGGAAATATTTCTAATTCACGAACTACAGGTGGAACAATTACTGTGACTTCAGGTGGTAGTGGTGGATCTGGAGGCAATGGTGGTGCGGGTGGAACAGGAGGTGCAAGTAGTGGTAGAAATGGAACAGGAGGTGCAGGAGGAGCTGGTGGTGCAAATGCTGCTGTTTATGCTGGAGGAATAAATGGCGGTAACTCACTTGTTTCTGTTTTGTTGGATACGGTGTATTCAACAAATAATATTTCTATAACATCTGGTACTGGTGGTGAGGGCGGTGCCGGAGCCGCTGGATCAAACGGTGCGATTGGTGGGGTAGGAGGCGCTGGAGGAACTGGAGGAACTGGTGCAGGAGCTGCTATTTATGGTGGCGGAATTGTCGGATACTCTGCTAGTGTAGGTCACGCAATAAATAATTCATATTCAAGTGGAAATATAAATATTATTGGAGGAAACGGAGGAGCTGGACAAGCCGGAGGTGATGGTGGTAGTGGGGTTGCAAGTGGAATCACTGGAGGCGCTGGCGCAACCGGAGGAGCTGGAGGAGCTGGAGGATTTGCATATGGTGGAGGAATTGCAGGATTTACAAACACACTTACTTCTATTAGCTCATCATATTCAACAGGAAATATAACTTTGACTGCAGGCGCTGGAGGTGCCGCTGGAAACGGTGGTGCTGGAGGGGTAGGAGGTGCTTCTTCTGTCGGTGGAGCCGGAGCAATAGGTGGGGCTGGAGGAGTAGGGGGTGCGAGCTACACAGGAGGAATTGTAGGTTTTGTAACTTCAGGTGATATTGCATATTCATATTCAACTGGAACTGTTACTGCCACTGCAGGTGCGGGTGGTGCATCTGGAAATGGTGGTGCGGGTGGAACAGGAGGGTCCGGTGCAATTGGAGGAATTGGTGGTGCTGGAATAACCGGTGCGGTCGGAGGAATAAATTTTACTGGAGGATTGGTTGGAGATAATATCTCTGCGATTTTAAGTTCATACCATATTGG
Organism: uncultured Candidatus Saccharibacteria bacterium; assembly: GCA_964607805.1. Taxonomy (GTDB): domain Bacteria; phylum Patescibacteriota; class Minisyncoccia; order Phycocordibacterales; family CAIZLB01; genus DALYDD01. The sequence goes on along the minus strand of CAZSLF010000012.1, from coordinate 20,494 downwards.
CGGAACAGTAACTGGGACAAGTGGAGCAGGAGGTGCGGGTGGTAATGGAGGAAACGGAGGAACTTCTGGATCAATTACAAACGGAACAGCTGCAGCTGGAGGAGCAGGTGCGACAGGTGGTGTCGGTGGTGCACTATCAGTTGGTGGACTAGTTGGAAGAAATAACACTGCAGTTGCAAATATTACGAATTCGCATGCAACAACTAGTGTAAATGCAATTGGAGGAAACGGAGGAGCTGGGGGAACAGGAGGTGCAGGTGGAGATGGATCCGCTGGAACAAATCATATTGGTGGAGCGGGAGGTATTGGAGGTTCAGGAGGAGCAGCTGCTACAACGCTTGCCGCTTCTGTTCAAGTTGGAGGCCTGGTTGGTCAAAATGTTTTAGGAAGTATTACAAATAGTTATATGCAAACAGGAGCAGTAACGGGTACCGGAGGAGCTGGAGGAGCTTCTGCTCAAGGTGGAATTGGAGGTACTGGTACAGGAACAGCAATAGATGGTTTGTCTGGTGCTGGTGGTGCGGGTGGTGTGGGTGGGGCTGTATATTCTGGTGGTTTAGTTTCTTACAATACAGGTACAATAAATAATTCATCTAGCACCCAAATATCTTTGGAAAGTGCTGCTGGTTTCGGTTCGGATGGTTCAAATGGAAGAAATGGTAGTAGGGGTACTGCAGGTTCAGCAGGGGGTGCGGGAGGTGCAGCTGGTATAAGTTATAGAGGAGGATTTGCTGCTTATAATACTGGTATAATAATAAATTCGTATTCAGACAATGTGTCTATGTCCGGTCAAGATAAAGTAGGTGGTGCCGGTGGTGCCGGAGGAAACGGTGGAGACGGAGTAAATACTGCTGGAGGAGCTGGAGCAATTGGTGGAGCAGGTGGTCTTGGAGGTGATGGGTATATAGGTGGTTTTATAGGATTTAATTCCGGAATAGTTAATTATGTTTATAGTGGCAATGTTACTTCAAGTCCTGGAGAAAAAATCGGTGGCGCTGGAGGAGCCGGCGGAAACGGTGGAGCTGGTGCAAATAATTTTATAGGTGGAATAGGAGGAGCTGGTGCAACTGGTGGTGGAGGCGGAGTCCGTGCAGTAGGTGGTTTAATTGGATACAATATTGGCTCTATTGATAACTCTGCTTATTCTACCGTGTCAGTAAATGTTACAGGAGGTAACGGAGCTGTTGGAGGCAATGGAGGAAATGGTGGTGATACAGGTTCTGGGGTAACAACTGGAACCTCTGCCGCCGGAGGAGTAGGTGGCGCTGGAGGAGCTGGCGGCGCTGGTTATGCTGGTGGTTTAGTGGCATATATTACAGGAACTTCTCAAATAATTTTAATTAAAGATTCTTATGCAACAGGTAATGTAAGTGTTACAGGAGGTGCAGGAGGAGCTGGAGGAGTTGGAGGTAATGGCGGAAACGGTTCAAATGCTTCAAGTGTCCATACTGGGTCAGTAGGATCACTCGGTGGAGTAGGAGGAGCCGGGGGCGCAGCGAATTCAGGAGGCCTTGTCGGTTTCAGTAATTTAACCACAGGAACTATTGATTATATTTCTGTTTTTTCTACTGGAAATGTAAGTGCAACAGGGGGAAATTCTGGAAATCAAGGAAATTCTGGAAATGGAGGAGCTTCAGCAAGTGGAGCTGTAGGAGGTGCTGGAGGGGGAGCTGTCCTTACACCTGCAACTGGTGGAGCGGCATATGCTGGAGGATTGATTGGAAACCATAGAATTACAACCGGTCAGGGAGATATTTTGAATTCATATTCAACAGGAAACGTTAGTGCAACTGGAGGAACTGGTGCAGGAGGAAGCAATGGTGGGATTGGTGCAAACGGAGGAACAATTGGTGGCGCTGGCGGTGTAGGAGGCGCAAGTGGAATTGGTGGCGAAGCAGATGCTGGCGGTTTTGTTGGATACTCAAGTGTGACTACAGGTTTTGTTCATTATCAAAATAATTATTCAACAACAGGTACAGTAACAGCTACTGGTGGAAATTCTGGTACAGGTGGAAGCGCTGGAACTTCTGGCACAGGTGGAACAAATAGTGCAGGAGGATCAACAGGTGCAGCAGGTGCAAGTGCAGCAGGAGGTGTGGCTTATGCCGGAGGGTTGATAGCACAGACAAGTGCTACAGCAAGCAATAACTTGCAAATTACTTCTAATTATTCAACTCGTGCAGTAAATTCTATAGGAGGAAATTCCGGAAATGGTGGTGTAGGAGTGATTGGAGGAACTGGAACTGGTTCCGCACTTGGAGGAGTTGGTGGTGCAGGAGGAGCGACAGGAGCAGGAGGTGCAAGTTATGCTGGAGGCCTTGTCGGTTTTAATACAACAATAATTCAAGATATTTCTTATGCAACTGGAAATGTAAATTCTACCAGTGGACAAGTTGGAACTCCTGGGACTGGTGGCGCTGGTGGTGTTAGTGGAAGTATTTCTGCTAGTACTGCAGCAACAGGAGGAGCTGGAGGTGCGGCTGGAGCGGGAGGCGCCGCATATGCTGGAGGATTAGCGGCACATAATTCAGCACTTGGAGTTATTTTAAATTCATATTCAACAGGAAGCGTTACTACACTTGCAAAAAATGGTGGTTCTGGTGGTACAGGAGGAAACGGTGGGGATGGGTCACTTGGTACAGGAAATCATATTGGAGGAGCAGGAGGAGTTGGAGGAGCTGCTGGAGCAGGAGGAGCTGCATATGCTGGAGGTTTGATAGGAAATAATGTGAATGCTGCCAATTTAATTTCAGCTAGTTATTCAACTGGTGCAACAGTTACAGGTACATCTGGAAATGGTGGAGCTGGTGGAACAGGAGGAAATGGTGGATTGCCTGGAAGTGTTGGGGTTGGTGGTGCAGGTGGTGCCGGAGGCGCCGCTGGTGGTGCAGGAACTTTATATGCAGGAGGACTAATTGCATACAATGATGGGACTGTTCAGTCATATTCATATTCAACTTCGAATGTAATTGGTAATGCTGGAACAGGAGGAGCTTCAGGTACAGGAGGAAATGGTGCTGCAGGTTTTGATGGAACAAGTGGAAATGGTGCGACAGGTGGTATTGGTGGATCAGGATCAGGTGCCGGAGGTGCAGGTGGAATTTCATATGTTGGAGGTTTTGTAGGATGGAATAACACCGCAAGAACAATTAAAGATTCATATTCTACTGGAAATTTGACTTTGACTGGTGGAACAGGAGGTGTAGGAGGTAAAGGTGGAAATGGTGGAGCGGGAGGCGCCGGCGCATCTGCGGGAACAGGTGGAACTGGAGGTGCCGCTGGTGCAAGTGGAGCTGGAACTGTCGGAGGGCTTGCACATGGTGGAGGTTTTGCTGGATACAATTTAGGAACTATTAATACAGTTTATGCTGTAGGTACAACAACAGTAACAGGAGGTGCTGGAGGTGTGGGTGGAGATGGTGGTAACGCTGGTGATGGTGGAGCAGGAGGTCCAACTGGAGCTGGAGGAATTGGAGGTGCGCAAGGTGCAACAGCAGCAGGAGGAGTTGGTGGTGCTTTATATGCAGGAGGATTAATTGGATATAACTTTACGGCTGGTCTTGTTCAATATTCTTGGACAGCAGGAACTGTAGTTACAGTTGGTGGTGCAGGAGGAAATGGTGGAGTAAGAGGTATTTCAGGAACAGGAGGTGCTGGTGGAACTCTTGCCGGTGGAGCAGGAGGAGCGGGAATTGCCGGAGGAGCAGGAGGTGCCGGAGGTGCGAGTTTTGCTGGAGGATTGATGGGTGCAAATATTAGTACAGGATCTTTTAATACAAGTTATGCATCTACTACTGTGACTATGACTGGTGGATTAGGAGGAACAGGAGGTGTTGGTGGTAAAGGCGGAGATGGAGGTATCGGTGGATCTGGTGGATCAGGAAATGGTGGTGCAGGATCTGTCGGATTGGTTGGAGGTGTCGGTGGAGTAGGTGGTGCTGTAACTGGTGGAGGATTGGTTGGACAAAATACAGGAACAATTACAAATGTATATTCAACTGGAGATACTACTGCAGTGGCAGGTATTTCTGGTAATGGAGGAAATGGTGGAGCCGGAGGTAACGGAGGTGCTGCAGGCGGAGGTAGCGCCGGCGCAAACGCAAACGGAGCAACAGGAGGAGCCGGAGGCGCCGGCGCTAATGCCCATGTTGGAGGATTAATCGGAAACCATAACACTTCATTAATTACAAATGCATATTCATACGGTGCGCCGTCAGCAACAAGAAGTTCTGGAGCAACGGGCGGCGCCGGAGGCGCCGCTGGAACTGGTGGTACTGGTGGAAGTGCAGGAAGTACTGGTGCAACAGGTGCATCATCGGCGCAGGAATATGAGGGAGGAGTTACAGGTAATCCGGCCGGAGGTACTTACTCATCTGTGTATTGGGATACAACAACTTCTGGATTTGCAATTGGAGATGGTGTTGGAACAGGAGCTGATCCAGTAACAATTGCAGGGAAGAATACGACTGAGATGAAAGAGCAAGCGACTTTCACAGGATGGGATTTTACTTTCATTCCTGTTTGGAAAATAAATGAGACTGTCACATATCCATCTTTTAATTATCAAGTTGCACCAGATGCACCAACAAATATTGTTGCAGTAGGAGGAAATGGCCAAGCAACTATTACATTCACACCACCTGCAAATTCTGGAGGGTCAATGATTTTAAACTATACCGTGACATCAAATGTTGGAGGTCACACTGCGAGCGGAGGTGCGTCACCGATTGTAATTACTGGTCTTACAAATGGTCAGGTTTATACATTTACAGTAACAGCTACAAATGCAGATGGAACAAGCGCAACTTCAAGTGTTAGTAATTCAATTACACCTTCAACAATTCCAGATGCACCAACTATCGGAAGTGCTACAAGAGGAAACGGTGAAGCAACGATTACATTTACACCACCAGTATCAAACGGAGGGTCTGCAATTCTTTACTACACTGTTACATCGAATACTGGTGGACACTATGCAACCGGTGGATCGTCTCCAATTACAATTACTGGTCTTACGAATGGACAAGCGTATACATTTACAGTTACAGCAACAAATGCAAACGGTACAAGTTCTGCGTCTGCAACAACGAACTCTGTGACTCCTGCAACAATTCCTGGTGCGCCAACAATTGGATCTGCTACTTATGGAAATGGCGAAGCAACAATTACATTTACTCCACCAGTATCAAATGGTGGCTCAGCAATTCTTTACTACACTGTTGCATCTAATACAGGAGGTCATACTGCAACTGGAGGATCTTCTCCAATTACAATTACAGGTCTGACAAACGGCCAAGCGTATACATTTACTGTGACAGCAACGAACGATGTTGGAACTTCAACAGCGTCAGCTACAACAAATTCAGTAACACCATCAACAGTTCCAGATGCACCAATAATTGGATCTGCAACTGCAGGTAACGGTCAGGCAACAATCACTTTCACTCCTCCGGTATCAAATGGTAGTTCAACAATTCTTTATTACACTGTGACATCAAACACTGGAGGATTTTATGTGTCAGGGGCAAGTTCTCCATTGACCATAACTGGATTAACAAACGGCCAAGCTTACACTTTCACAGTAACTGCAACAAATATAAACGGTACATCTTCTGCTTCATCTGCAACAAATTCAGTAACACCTTCTACAGTTCCTGATGCTCCAACAATTGGAACAGCGACTAGAGGAAACGGTGAAGCTACAATTGCATTTACAGCACCTGTATCAAACGGAGGATCAACTATTTTGTACTACACAGCAACATCAAATGTGGGCGGATTATCTGCAACAGGAACAGCGCCTTCAATAACTGTGACAGGACTTACAAACGGCCAAGCATATACATTTACAGTTACAGCAACAAATGCAAATGGAACATCTACAGCCTCAGCTGCAAGTAATTCAATTTCTCCAGCAACAGTTCCTGGAGCTCCGACTATTGGAACTGCAACAGCGGGCAATGGTCAGGCAACAATTACATTTACACCTCCAGCAAGTGATGGAAGTGCAACAATTACGCACTATACTGTTACATCGAATACTGGTGGACACTATGCAGTTGGTGGATCTTCGCCACTAATTGTTACAGGTCTTACAAACGGTCAAACATATACCTTCACCGTTACTGCAACAAATGCTGTAGGAACTTCAACTGCTTCTGCATCTAGTAATTCAATTGTTCCAATTACAATTCCAGATGCACCAACAATTGGTACTGCAACTCTTGGAAACGGTGAAGCAACAATTACTTTCTCTGCGCCAAGTTCAAACGGTGGATCTGCAATCACACACTATACTGTTACGTCTAATACTGGTGGACACTATGCAACTGGAGGATCATCACCAATTACTGTGACTGGTCTAACAAACGGTACAACTTATACTTTCACTGTAACTGCAACAAACGCTGCTGGAACTAGTTCTGCTTCTGCTACAACAAATTCTGTTACTCCAGCAACAGTTGCTGGTGCGCCAACAAACGTGGTAGCGACAATAGGTAACAGTCAGGCAACAATTACTTTTGATGCGCCTGCATCTAACGGTGGATCTGCAATTACTTATTACACTGTGACATCAAATACAGGAGGTCATTTTGTAAATGGAGGATCATCTCCAATCACTATCACTGGATTAACAAACGGCCAAGCTTACACTTTCACGGTAACTGCAACAAATTCAATCGGAACTAGTGCATCTTCAACTGCAAGTAATTCTGTAACTCCAGCGACGGCTCCTGGGGCACCTACAATCGGATCTGCAACAGCTGGCAACGGCGAAGCAACAATTACATTTACAGCACCCGCTTCAAACGGCGGATCTGCAATCACTCACTATACGGTGACATCAAATGCTGGGCATATTGCAACTGGAGGAACATCTCCAATTACAGTAACTGGTTTGACTAACGGCACTACGTATACATTTACAGTAACAGCTACAAATGCTGTTGGAACTTCAACTGCATCAGCTACTACAAATTCAGTTGTACCATCGACAGCTCCAGGTGCACCAACAATTGGAACAGCAACTGCAGGAAACGGTCAAGCAACGATTACATTTACTCCACCAGTATCAAGTGGTGGATCAGCAATAACTCACTATACAGTTACTTCAAATGTCGGCGGTCATATTGCAACAGGAGGTACATCTCCGATAATTATTACTGGTCTTACAAACGGCCAAGCGTATACATTTACAGTAACCGCAACAAATGCAAATGGTACAAGTTCTGCTTCTGCAACAACAAATTCTGTTACACCGTCGACTGTTCCTGATGCACCAACAATTGGAACTGCAACAGCGGGCAATGGTCAGGCAACTATTACATTCTCTGCACCGAGTTCAAACGGCGGGTCAGCAATTACTTATTACACTGTAACTTCAAATACTGGCGGTCACTATGCATCTGCTGGATCATCTCCAATCACAATCACAGGTCTTACAAACGGTCAGGCATATACTTTTACAGTAACAGCTACAAATGCTAATGGTACAAGTTCTGCATCTGTTGCGACAAACTCTGCAACACCATCTACAGTTCCTGACGCACCAACAAATGTTGCAGCGACGATTGGTAATACCAGCGCAGGTGTTACATGGTCAGCACCAAGTTCAAACGGCGGTTCAACAATTCTTTATTACACAGTCACTTCAAATACAGGTGGACATAGTACAACTAGTACTTCAAATTCAGCAACAGTTACAGGTCTTACAAACGGCCAAGCTTACACTTTCACCGTTACTGCAACAAATGTAAACGGCACAAGTACATCTTCAGGAACAAGTAACGGTGTAACTCCTGCAAGTACACCTGGAGTGCCAATTAACCTTGCTGCAACAGTCCAGGACAGTGGCATGGATCTTTCTTGGTCAGCACCAGTATCAAACGGTGGTTCAGCTATTACAGATTATGTAATTGAATATAAATTAACTAGTGGAGGAACTTGGTCAGTATTTAGTGACGGAGTTAGCACAACACCATCTGCAACTGTGACAAGTCTTTCAAATGACGTCTCATATGATTTCCGAGTGTATGCAAAAAATACAATTGGCCAAGGTTTAGCTTCATCAGAAATCAGTGCGACACCCGGAGCACCTGCTCAAGTTATTATCCAGAGTTTTTCTAGTCTTGAAACACCAACAATTTCAACTGCTGTAAGAATTACAAATGAAGGATCAATTGCATATGAATATCAATATACTTGGTGTGTTACCGATTCAGTTCTAAATCTTTGTGGAGGTGGAAATGATATCTTTGGTTCAACAGCTGCAAAATTAATATCTGCAGGAGCTAATTTCGATACAACACTTAATTCAACAGTTCCAACAGCCGGAAATTATTATTTCCATATAAATGTAAACTTCGGATCTGATTCATCAACTGCTAATCAGTCATTTACAGCGGTTACAACTGGTACTAGTACTCCACCTGTGACACCTCCTACAACGGGCGGCGGAGGTGGTGGAGGAGGTGGCAGCGCGGGCGGAACTGTGATCACTGATACAGCAGGGAATTGTATTGGGGCGGATTTCAATAAAGATGGTAAAGTGAATTCAGTAGACTTCTCAATCATGTTGGCTTTCTGGAAGACCGCTGCGCCATTTAAAAATGCATGTGTAGATATCAATACTGATAAGCAAGTAAGCTCAGTAGACTTCTCAATACTATTGTTCCAGTGGGGTAAAATACCAACTGTATTTAAAAGATAAAAATAATTTATAACCTATTAATAATCAGGTAATATAGTTACAATCTAAACATGAATAAATTTTTAAACATAATTGCGATTACAGTTTTGATCCTACCGACATCTATTTTTGCGGCTGATATAAATTTTAAATCAGTGGCATCTGTAGCAAATGAACCAAATATTATTGAAGTAAGAATTGATCCAAAGTCAAAGAATATAAACGTTGTTGAAGGTGTGATATCTGTTGATTTTGAAAAGGTGAGTGAAGTTAGTGAGATGAATCAGGTGGGCGATACAAAAGATATAAATATAGAAATTGAGAATGGAAATTCAATTTTGTCGCTATGGCCAATTGTTCCAGAATATAATTCTGATAAAAAAGAAATTAATTTTACAGGAGGTTTGCCACTCGGTTTTAACAAAGAAGGTTCGCTATTTAGAATAAAAATTTCATCGTCACAATATATAGGAAATGTAAAATTTGCATGGGCAGGCGGGACTGCTTATTTAAATGATGGTAAAGGTACAAAAGAATCTATTTCATCGCAACCTTTAACTATTAGCCTAAATAATAGTACTCAGACCTCTGAATCAAATATAGAAAGTGAAAACGTAAATAAAATTGAAAATACTGATAAGTCTTCTGGATTAAATAGATTAAACAATGCTACAATATTATTGTTATCTATTATCGTTCTTGTTGTCCTATTCTATGCATATAAAAAGATTGTTAAGAATAAAAATACTCTCTAGTGTTTTAGTTTTCGCTATTATTATTGCAATATCTTTTTTTGGATATAAAGATACAGATGCTGCTTCCCTTCGAATAAATTCTAGTTCGGCAACACTTACGGCTGGAAATATTATGACATTTACCGTACTGGTAAATTCTGAAGGTGCAGTAGTGAACAACGCTGAGGCTAAAATTATTTTCCCTAGAGATATGCTCGAAATCATATCTATAAGTAAGGGAGGTTCAGCTTTTACTTTGTGGGTAGAGGAGCCAACCTTTTCAAACTCTGCGGGAATAATCGCTTTTAATGGTGGTGTACCAACGCCCGGTTTTACTGGAACAAGTGGGACAGTAATATCTTTTGTGGCACGAGCGAAAAAATCTGGCCAAGCTGAATTAATTTTCTCTGACGCTGCTGTTCGAGCAAATGATGGTTTCGGTACTGATATATTAAGTTCAAAACAAGGAAAATCAATATCAATTGTTTCAAATGAAGAGCCTGAAAAAGTTGAGCCATTACCAAAACCTACTGAAACTCCTGTACCTACGCCTGCACAGAGTACTACGGCTACTGGACTGCAGTTATCTTCACCTACTCACCCGAATCAGGATCAGTGGTATAAGGACAATAGTCCGACATATAGATGGAATATTAGTGGGGCAAGCGCAATTCAGACTGGGATAGATAACAATACTTCTGGTGTTGCTAGAGTGACATATAGTCCAGCTATAAACGAAAAGAAAATAACTGATCTGGAAGATGGTGTTTGGTATTTTAAAGTAAGATCACAAAAATCTGGTGCGTGGGGTCCAACCTCTACATATATAGTACGAATTGATACTACGGCACCACAACAGCAGGAAGAAACAAATTTCTCATACGATGATCAAACAAAGATTTTGAGTATAGTGGCTGATATTCAAGATATAACTTCAGGTATAGATAGATATGAAATTTATATAAATGATTCACTTGTCAAAACAGTACCAGCAAAAGAATTTGATTCTGGGAAATATGATATTGAAGTAAATTCATCTGGAAATACTTCAGTTAAATTATTGGCAATCGATAGAGCGGGAAATAGTCTAAAGAGTGAAGGAAATTTTATTGCAACAGGCGCAGTTACAATTGATATCGATACAATTCCAGAATTAATTTCTTCAGATGACATACTATATATAAGCGGAAAAACTCAGAGTCCTAATTCGGAAATAGTAATAAACATTGGATCTGAAAATGGCAAATCAATCATGATGCGTACATTATCTGACTCAAATAATAATTTCGCAGTCAGGGTACCACAATTGGATAGCGGTAAACATAGTATTAGTATAAGTGTAGTTTTAGGTGAACAAATTCTCGCTTCACTGGAAACTATGACTGAAGTTATAGATGAACCCTTGGTTAGATGGATGAATTATGAATATCCTCAGTCAAAAGTCTTAATTGTATTTGGAATTATACTCCTACTCCTAGTATTAGCAGGCTATAGGTTCGGGTTTAGAAATAGTCAATTAAGTCATAAGCTTAAACTAAGGACGGTGCTTACAAAGGGTGATAATTCTAAAGCTTTCAATCTACTAAAACGTCGACTGGAAAAGCATCTTGAAATTCTTCAAGAGACTAGGCATGAAAGAGTTTTAACTAAAGAGGAAAAGGAAATTAAAGCCGCTATCGAAGGGGATTTGGATGAAGTAGACAAAATCATTGCTGATTATAAGAAAAAGGATTAATCTTAGGCATAGTGCAAATCTCTGAATGTGAAAGAAATTTCATTTTCATGCGTATTAACTATAAACAACTAACTAAAAAATATAATGACTGTAATTTTTGATAAAAAACTGTTAATCATAATCGCAATTACCCTTGTGGTTGGTTTTGCTTTTGGGAGACTCGGACACTCATATGGACATGGTGGATATGAGAAAAGTGGCATGTCTCGAATGAATATGAAGATGGATAAAGGTATGATGAAGGACTCATCGATGGATATGGGAGGGTCTATGCAAAATAGAATGATGAATATGGGTATGAATCTTGAAGGAAAAACTGGAGACGATTTTGATAAAGCATTTATCATTGAAATGATCACACATCATGAAGGCGCAGTTAAGATGGCTGAATTAGCAAAAGTAAATGCTAATCATCAAGAAATAAAAGATTTAGCTGATCAAATAATATCTGCACAAAATAAGGAAATTGGTGATATGAAATCTTGGATGGAAACTTGGTTTGGTATGTAAAATTGAACAATATACAATAATGATGCAAACCAATAAAAAAATATTCATACTGTGCATGGCAGTCATAGCGGTTATATTTGTTGGTGCATTTTTATATATTCAAAGCAGCCAGAACCATTTACAAAATAATTTATTAGATAATTCAAAAACAAATATGCAAAATGAAAATATAGATAAAGGAACTCAAACTACTAAGACAGCAGTTTTTGCGAATGGTTGTTTTTGGTGCGCCGAGCATGATTTGGAAAAAGTGAAAGGTGTGATTTCTGTAGAGTCTGGATATACAGAGGGTAACACTGATAATCCTACATATAAGAATTATGGTGAGGGAGGTCACAGAGAAGCTGTGCTTGTTACTTATGATCCGAAAATTGTGAGCTATGCGAATCTTGTTGAATTCACGCTTAAGCACGGTGACCCGACTGATTCAGATGGTTCGTATTATGATAGAGGTTTTCAGTATTCTCCTGCTATATATTTTGAAAATGAATCAGAAAAATCTGACGCGGAAAAAGTTGTGGATGCAATTGATGAGCTGAAAGTCTTTGAGAAGCCTGTGACAATTGTAATTGTGCCTCGCGAAAAGTTTTGGCCTGCAGAAGAATATCATCAGGATTATGGTTCGAAGAATCCAATTCGATATTCATACTATAGGAATTCCTCTGGACGAGATGCATTTATTAAAAAATATTGGGGTGATAAGGCAGGAGAGTTTACAGTTAGTGGTTCTATAAATAGTTCTGCAAATACCGGTGTAGGATCAGTTGGGACGGGTGAGGTCAAAGTTGATGCTGGTGTAGTTAAGTCTGCCGAACCAATTGTATACAATGCTAATAGTTGGGTGTCTTTTGTAAAACCTCCAGAAACTAAATTAAAAAGTTCCTTGAATGAGATTCAATACGATGTAACTCAGGAGGAAGGCACTGAGAGACCATTTTCAAATGAATATGATAAAAATTATGAAGAGGGAATTTATGTAGATATCGTCTCGGGCGAACCTTTGTTTTTTTCAAAAGATAAATATGATTCAGGAACTGGCTGGCCATCTTTCGTAAAACCAATTGCGCCCGAAGTTTTAGTTTTGAAAGAAGATAGGCATTTTTTCACTACTCGTACTGAAGTGAGATCTAGATATGCTGATTCGCACCTGGGTCATGTTTTTGATGATGGTCCAAAAGATCGTGGAGGTCTTAGATACTGTATGAATTCCGCCGCAATGAAATTTATCGCACGCGCTGATATGGAAAAATTAGGATATGGATATTTAATTGTTGAAATGGATAAGTAAAATCCGTATGAATTTACAATCAAAGCAATTAAAAAAAGTGGCAATTTTTCTTTTAGTTTGCGCTTTGAGTGTAACAGTTTATATTTTCCGCGAAAAAGTTTTTGAGATTTTCGCATATATGGAGGCGATGAAAGTTAGCATGCCTATAACGGTGGCGCTGATACTAATATGTTTTAAAATTGTATCAGCGCCTTTAGGGTTTCCGGGCTCGCCGCTAACGTTGCTTACAGGTTCTTTGTTTGGGGTTTGGTACGGGACTTTGATTGCTATAATTGGCAATACACTCGGTGCACTTGCTGCTTTTTTGCTAGCACGATATGTATTTAAGGATTATGTACAAAGCAAATTATTGGTTAAGTACCCACTTCTAAATAAGTACGCAGAAAGGTTAGAATCAAAACCACTTGCAACTGTTGTTGCACTTAGATTAATTCCACTTTTCCCTTTTAATACTTTGAATTTTCTGCTCGGTGTAACTAAAATTAAAGTTAAAGATTATTTCATCGGATCTTTCTTCGGGATGATTCCAGGTACTTTTGCATATGTATATCTAGGTGGATCACTTCGAATTTTGAATCCAATCAGTATTACACTTGCGGTGCTCGGTTTAATTCTACTAATTTATATTGGAAAATATTATGAAAAAAGATTTTGATATTATCGTAATTGGTGCCGGATCTGGTGGATTGAATATTGCTGGCTTCATGAATAAGGCCGGGTTTAAAGTTTGTCTAATTGATAAATCAGATAAAGCTATTGGGGGTGATTGTCTGAATTATGGCTGTATTCCGTCGAAGGCACTTATACATATTGCCAGAGGGGTTGCGGCAGGTAAAAGTTCAGAGAAGTTTTTTGTAAATGGAAAAACTGATAATGAGCAAAAAAGTGAATCTAGACAAATTGATATCACTAAAGTAATGGAAGCAGTCAAAGCTAAGCAGGAAATTATTCGTGAGCATGAAAATGCTGAATATTTTAGATCTCAAGGCATGGAAGTTGTTTTAGGGTTAGCAAAGTTTATTTCAAAAAATTCAGTTGAGGTAAATGGAGTCCCATATAAAGCAAAGAAAATTGTTCTGGCGACTGGCTCTAGGCCGGTTGAAATTGATATAAAAGGAAATAACGCAGATGATGCAGACAATAGTGAAACTGATGGTAATAATAAAATTCCTGTGTATACGAACGAAACCATTTTCAATATTAAAACTTTACCAAAGAATCTTCTTGTAATCGGTGGCGGACCAATCGGTATAGAACTTGGTCAGGCTTTTTCTATGCTCGGATCAAAAGTTACAATTGTTCATAAAGGCTTGAGGATTCTGGAAAAGGAAGATTCTGAAATTGCGGAAGCGCTTGCAAAAAAATTAAACAAGCAGGGAATTGATATTTTGCTTAAAAGCGAAGTTCTAGAAATTAGAGGTATTGATGGCGTAGCCAATGCGGTTATTATTAGTGGCGAAAACAGCGTTGATAAAGAGAGTTTAATACCTGCAGATGCTATTTTACTTTCTATTGGTAGAAAATTGAATATAGAAAACCTTGATTTGGAAAAGGCGGGAATTGAAATTATGACTACTAAAGATGCGAAAAGTGCTCTGTCAAAAATAAAGGTAAATGAATATTTACAAACTACAAATAGAAAAGTGTTTCTTTGTGGTGATGTTGTCGGTCAGCATCAATTTACTCACGCAGCTGAACTACATGCCGCACTTATACTTCGAAATTTCTTTGCACCAGTCGGATTTGGCTTACTAGGTAATTTATTTAAAAAGAAACTGAATACAGATAGTTTATCTTGGGTTACGTTCACTTCACCTGAAATTGCCACTTTTGGAATTAATGAAAAAACTTTGATTGATCGAGGCGAAGGTTTTGAAATACTTACAGATAATTTTACTCATGATGACCGTGCAATTACTGACGAGTATAGAGACGGAATAATTAAGCTTTTTGTCGGAACAAGTGGTCGGCACAAGGGGAAACTGCTAGGTGGCACACTTATATCACCAAAAGCAGGGGAAATTGTTCAAGAATTAATTCTTACTCAAAGCTCAAGGCTACCAATAAAATATATATTCAATAAGATATATCCATACCCAACATCGAGCAGAATAAACAAAAGAGTGATAACTAAGTATTTTGCGAGATCTTTAAGTGGTTTGGCTAAAAAAGTTTTAAAAGTACTTTATTAGATAATTATATGTCAGAACTATTTCTGTTATTATCGCGCAACAAGGCTTGCCTTTTCTCATAATCAGCGAAAACAGGATGTTCATACAGTGCTTTAAAGCGAGAATCAACTTCTTCTAGAATTATCCCGATAAACCGTTTCATTTCATTTTCAAAATGAATTCTCTGCTTTTCCATAGCAGCTTCGATTTTCTCATCGATCCTTTTTTCTAATCGTTTTTCAAGTTCGTCAAAGCGCTGGTCAATATGTACCATTGCAAATTTGAACTCTTCTCTTGTAATAAATTCTATAGCCATATCAATAATTTTTTTCTTGGCCTTATTATAAATTTTTTTCATGAGCGTAGTCTATATTGACGGACATTAAATTCTCATCAATAAAATATCAAATAAATGTGAAATTATGGCTTTGAATATGATTCGCGAGGAAAACACCGAATTTAACTTAAAATTTATCTAAAATGTGCATAACTTTTAATCTTTACTCTATATCTTTACATAAAAAGAGATAAAACAGACTCGAATAAAACCCTTATAAAATAGTGATACAATATACCAATGACATATATAATTGGTTTTTTTGTCGCTCTCTACCTTGTTTTACGAATTAACAAACTAGAGGAGAGGGTGAATAAACTTACTAGCAATCAAGGCGTCCCTGTTCAAGCAAGACCACAAGTCGCCTCTATTCAACCGTCACATACGGCACAGGCTACTCAAGCGCAGCAAGGTCCACAAACACTTCATGCGACAGCGCCACATGTAGCACCTGCGCCACAAGCAGTAAGTGCACAACCGCATGCAACACAACCGACTCCTCAATCTCCGTCACAATCTTCTGCGCAGCCTTTATATCAACCAATTCAGCCTACAACTCAACCTCTAAAGGCAAAAACAGCAGACGATCATAGTGAATTCAAATTCGGGTCACAGGTTCTAACGACAGTTGGAATTGTCGCGGTACTTCTTGGAGTTATATTCTTCCTTAGGTATGCCTTCGATACAGGGTTGATTACAGAAGGTATGAGAATTTTCCTTGGATATATTTCAGGACTTGCCTTTGTTGTTGTTGGATATTTTTTGCGAGCAAAATATCAATCGTATGGAACAGGTCTAACTGGTGGAGGGCTAGGCATATTCTATATAACAACTTATGCAGCGTTTGAGTTTTACGGAATTATAAGTCAGCCTGCAGCTTTTGCATTGTTCATAGGAATTACGGCTCTAGGTGCTTGTTTGGCGATAGCGTACAATTCTATGCCGATTATCATGTTCTCGCTCCTTGGTGGATTCTTGGTGCCATTAATATTCCCTCTTACAGACTCTGTGCATGTATTATTCCCTTATCTAATTATTCTAAATCTTGCAGTACTACTTATTGCTAGATTTAAAGCTTGGCCTAAGTTAACTGTCGTTAGTCTTATTGCAACAGGATTATTAGGCTTAACATGGGTAGTGAGTTACAAAGCTCAAGAAGTTGTACAGGTCACATTTGTCTATGTAACAATCTTATTCTTAATATACTTTGCTACAAGCTTTATCAATTTCCTTGTTCGAGATAGAGATTATAAAGGTATTGATGCATTTCTAGTGTATGTATTACCAGTATTTTATTTCTCTCTTTGTTCACCACTTATTGAAACAAGGGAAGGTTATGCAATATTTGCTTTAGTAGTTGGAGTATTTTATTTGGTAATGTCGCTCGTGCTTAGAACCATGTTTAATCAATCCTCTGCAATGTCAAAGTGTAGCAATATCATGATGGTAATTGGATCTTTATATCTAATTATCGCGACGGCACTGCACTTCGAAGGAAATATAACAACAATTATGTTTGCTGCCGAAGCAATACTTATGGTTGTGTCAGGGGTAATGTTTAGAGCCAGAGCTACAAGAATACTAGGTATAGTTCTTGCTGCATTTGTCGGTATAATTTCACTAGGTCATATCTTTGAGGATAATTTTGGAACTTCGCCAATATTCAATGAAATGACATTTACAGTTTGGTTTTCAATTCTAATGTTTGCAATTATCTGGTATGTGTACAAATTGCATTTACCAAAAAGAAATCAACTAGAAAATTCTTCTGCTACTGCGGACAATGTTGATGAAAGTGAATCAAATGCTGGTCGTGGAATCGGTGCTGTGGGAGTCGCAGGCTTGGTATTTCTTTGGATATCGTCTGAACCACTTAGGCTTTTAACAGGTGAGACAAATGTATATTTGCCTATGCTTTGGTCTCTGTATGCATTGGTGTTTATAGCTATATCATTTTGGGCAAAAGAATTTGTTTTTAGAGTTATAGCATATGTGGTAATGGGTCTCGGTGTGCTGATGCTAATTGTAAATAGTTGGGCTTTGGACGTCGATTATGCCTTTATACTCAATACTCGAGTATTGTCTACAATAGTTATCGTAATTGTCATGTCTATGATAATAGCAATGATGAAGATGAATAGAGATCAATTGCGAGCAAATCCAAATCAAGTTTTTGCAGTTTGTTATTTGATTATGAATGGGTTGATACTTTGGGCCGGCAGTCTTGAAATTATTGATTACTTCAATAATAAGGCTCGGGTTCTAGTCGGAGCAAGGCCTATGTATGATAGTTATTATCCTGGAGAAGAAATTACCGCTATTGAAAACACAAAGCGTGTAGTTCTGTCTTTGTATTGGCTTGGATATTCTATGCTTGGCTTAACGTATGGAATCTTGAAGAAATCACACCTAGTACGTATGTTTACAATTGGATTACTATCAATAACTGTTGTAAAAATATTCATCTATGACACTGCGAATTTGAGTGATGTGTATAGATTCATATCATTTATCTCACTTGGAGTAATACTTCTGGTTGCAGGATTTGCTTATTATAGATTTAAAGATCGGATTATAGGTCTTGTTAAGTCGGATGATATAAATCCAACTGTGTAGATTCTGTTGATGATTACTTGAAATATGGTGGTATAATTAATTGGCAGGCGAATACCATTATCAAAAATTGAAGTAATAAATAAAAACAAATTTTATGGAACAATCAAATGGTTCAGGCAGTACAAATACAATTCTTATTGTTATTTTACTCCTTATAGTAGTAGGCCTAGGTGTTTACTGGTTCTCAACTCAAGGTGCAGCTCCTGCACCTGCAGATGATAATGCTTTGGATATCAATATCGATGCTAAGCTTCCTGCTCCTTCTGAAGGGTCTGGCGATGATGCAGGAGGAGATGCTGCAGGCGGGGACACAATGACTCCTTAATCTGCAGAAGAGATTACTAGTTGGAGTTGGAAAATTTTCAACTAGTTAGAGAGGATTGCAATGTAAATAGACACTCTGGTCGCAATTAGACTAGGGTGTTTATTTATATTGTATAATCTATATATTATGAAAATGAAAACCACAAAAGATATTGATGCATATATTTCAGATTTCCCTGAAGATATTCAAAAGATTTTAAAGAAGATGAGGGAGACTATACGAATAGCTGCGCCAAAAGCCACAGAAGCAATCAAGTATGGAATCCCAACATTTGTGCAAGAAGGGAATTTGGTTCACTTCGGTGGATTTAAAACGCATACTAGCTTCTTCCCTGCCTCATCCGGAGTTAAAGCTTTTCAAAAAGAGCTGAACAAATATGTAACAGGAAAGGGGACTATTAGTTTTCCTTTGGGAACTAAAATACCATTTGGAGTAATATCAAGAATTGTTAAATTTCGTATCAAGGAAAATTTAGAAAAAACTAAAGAAAAAAGTGCAGGAAAGAGTAAAAGTAGAGTAAAGAGTAGGGTAAAAATGAGTTTGAAGAAAGTAAAAAAGTAAAAAGTGCGAAATCCTTCTAGGATTTCGCACTCGTAGCCTAGTTTTAACTAGGTGCGGCGTAGTCTTTCAAGCCGCTCTTTTGCGAGGCTTGCGCGCCGGATGATATCTTGCTGGGCAGCAATATTACCGCTAACCCGAGTGATTTCTACAGACAAGATCTCGCGATCGTTGCTGAGTTGTGCTGCCTTGCTCTTGCTGGTCGAGCGCCCGCCGATATCGTGAAGGCGAAGCCTGTCGCGCTCTAGCTTCATCCTCTCGCCGATTAGTTTGTCCACTGTGACCTGAGCCCTCTGGATTGTGTCCTGCTCGCGTACAATCTGAGTGTTTATTGCAACATGATCGCGAAACTTGTTTGCTTGGCTGATGCTGGGTCTTGCACCTAATTTCCGAGCCTGGTTCGGAGTTTTACTCACCACCTTCTTCGCAGAGTTTGAATTCAGTGAGCGGAAGGCGGCGATTTTGGTCATAATCTCCATAGAGACAGCTTTCCCTCCTTTGACAGATAGAAAGCCCTGAACCGAGACTTTATCGGTGTGAACTAAGCAGTTCAGGTTGCCATCAGAGGTGATAGATTTTATCCTAGTCTCTGATGGACCTTTTTTACCCGCGCCAAGGACCTCACTGACATTGAAGGCTGAGGGCACATCCTTGAAGGAGGGTAGCTTTCTCGCAAAATGTCTTTCGATTTCTTCCGCTATGGCCCTTTGCTGGACTCCCGTGAGTGGCTGCCTTGCTTGTACTTTCATAGTGTTTTTTTGATTTGTTCGGGTTTTGGGTGTACTGAAATGGAACTTTTTACATTCCAAATTATATCATGATTCTGTATTATGTCAAATATTTATTTCATAGAGATAGTTAAGGGAATATTAATATAGTATTTATTAAATATTAATACATTATTAATATAAAATTAATGTAAATTTAATCGCAGATAATGCATTTATTGAGTACTGTTCAAATATTGCAAATTTCCTCCATTTTAATAATCCAGAATATCTATATTTTAAGCCTTATTTTGGCTAGTTTGCATGCATGAAAAAGGTTGTTGACAAGGATATAAGTCTCTGTATAATGGCCCTTACACCTTGAAAGGGGTGTTTTAAGTTAGCGAAGAGGATGTACCAAAGATTTGAATTGATATTCTTAATATCAAAGAGATTCTTAAATACCTCGTCCAAGCGTTGACAATTTCATAGTTAAGCGCCGAGCATCGAATTCAGTGTATATTTTATTTAAAGACCGTTAAAAGTTTATAAATTCTTTATACACTGAATTCGGTGCTCGGTGCAGCATCAAAAAATTAAATTCACAAGACCTATTGGAAGGTCATTTTTATGAAGAAATTGCATATTTTTTGCAGTAAATTTTGAAAATGAACTTGGTGATAGGTAGTAAGCATCATTCTTTTGTTTTTGTTCTGTTTGAGTTTAATCAAGCGTAGTCGTCCTTGTGACGAATATGTACGATTTATAATTAGAGTTTGATCCTAGCTCAGGATGAACGCTGGCGACGTGGATAAGGCATGCAA
>CAZSLF010000011.1:23589-27421 GCA_964607805.1 uncultured Candidatus Saccharibacteria bacterium | reverse complement strand
AAATCTACACTGAGTTTAAGGACAAATTAGTAGTTGATAAATGTGTGGTGATGCGTGCAAAAACTTCATATCGAAACGAGACTCCAAGTTTACTTTTAGATAGTGTTAGAGAGTTGAATTAGCGAACGATAGATTTAGGCGATTTAATTTGCAAACAAAATTCATATCATTATAATGAAATCAGAAACCAGATTCCCTGTTTTCTCTGAACTATCAAGTTCAGTTTCCATATTCAGAAACCCATATTGCACATGCCCGACTCGAAAAAAAGAACCTTCTATCTCAATATTCCGGCGGCACAAGTTCCCGCATTAAGGAGACTAGCTGAAAAAAGCGGTCTGACTCTGGAACAATATGCTTCCGGGGTCATTGAGCAGTCAGTCCAAAGCGGTGACCTTTTCAGATTCGTTAAAAAACTTCGCGAATCCACCCCAGCTCTGTCGAGCTAAAGCAGCACAAGATGCATTCAGTCGAACCCCTCACTTCGAGGGGTTTTCCATTTACAAAATTTTTTTAAGTTTTCTTCAAGTATCCGACAAAGATTTCTCAATTTTATTTCAAGAACCTCCACCACTCTGGGGATAAATAGTCATAAATCTCATCTTCCTTATTAACCTTTAGTTATAGCCATTTACAAAAACATAAGAACTTAAAATTTTCCTAAAGTAAATATGAAGAAAAACATACGCATGCATATATAATAAAAACAGGAACTCAGTCAACCATCCACCCAGAATAAAATATGTACCTTAAACCATCGAAAGAGTGGTTAGCGAAAAGGAGAACGGGAAAGGAGTCATGGAAAGGAAGTTGCCGTAGAGCACCAGCGATTGGACGGTTTTTCGAGGATGTTGCAGCAGTAATATGGAACGGACAGCGTCCTCCCAGAGAATCAATTGGTGACCTGTATATCCCGGGGGCTGCAGGCACTTTCACACTCATTGAAGTTAAATCATTTGGTGACTCACACGGAGGATTGCGCATACCAGATATTCAGTTTGAATTGATCGGGCGCGAAACAGGATTCCATGTTTCCAGATTATGCTACGCGGCTTTCTTCTGGCGAAGCAGAATCTGGATCAAATCCGGTCGGGTATATAAATCTATTCTGACTGGTTGCCACGGTGCATCGCAGTGTGCCAACGCAATCATTTCGAACACCGAGCACCTATACCTCCTTGATCCGGAACTAATACGGGCAATTAGACTGAAGTATGGATCAAGACAAAAGCTCCTAGCAAACCCTGAAGAGTCTTGTACTCTAATTACGGGTGAGCTACTCAAGCAACTGAAGACAGACTTTGCTGGCACGCTCCGGGAGATAGGTCTAAACCCAAGAAATTGGGCTATGTGTGAGAGGCAAATTTCAATTCCCTTCTTGCAATGTGATGAAGGCGAACTTGAACTCGGTCTCGATATCCGCATGAATATACACGTAACCGAGGTGTATCGCACCAAGGTCGACCCCGTGTCGATAATAATCCCAGATGAATTCCAGCCAGTACGTATCAGGGGTGGAAAAATTATCCAACCCGAACTACCTTTTTAAATAATCTTGACCAGTGCCACCTTCTTGGTGTCTATAGTCAGGCTTTCGGCCCGCAAACATTTTGTTTGCGGGTTTTTGCTTTAAGGACGAAAAAATACTACTATAGACACACTATGACAGGAAAAACACAATCTTCACACCAGTCTTCACTTGAAGCGAAAAGACATTCATTGGCCCATGTATTAGCTTCTGCAGTTACTACCCTTTACCCCGCTTCTCAGGTGACGATTGGGCCAGCTATTGAAAATGGCTTCTACTACGATATCGACTTCTCCGCGGTAGATTTTGGCGATGGTAAAAAAGCTCCAAGTGAAGAAAACCTAGCCGAAATTGAAGAAAAGATGCGCGAGGTTTTAGCCGCTTGGTCAAAGGCTAGCGCAAAATCAGGAGGCGAAAGTTTTATCGAACGAGTTGTTGACACCAGCGAAGCAGAAGCTTTCTATTCAGAAAATCCATACAAACTCGAACTTATAAAAGAAATTGCCGAGCGAGGTGAGAAGATTACTCTATACGCTTCAGGCACAGGCACAGATTTCCCATTCACAGACCTTTGTCGTGGTGGACATGTTGAAAAAGTTTCTGAGATTGCACCAGATTCATTTAAACTTTCTAAAATTGCTGGCGCATATTGGCGAGGCGATGAAAAAAATAAGATGCTAACTCGTGTTTATGGATTAGCATTTGATACAAAAAAAGAATTAGAAGCGTATGAGAAACTTCAAGAGGAAGCGGAAAAAAGAGATCACCGAAAACTTGGAAAAGAATTAGATTTATTTATTTTCTCAGATGTTGTAGGAAAAGGTCTTCCACTTTGGACAGAAAAAGGCGCCACAGTCCGCCGAGAACTTGAAAGATTTATTGTTGATGAAGAAATTCGCCGAGGATATAAGCATGTCATCACTCCAGACATTGCAAAGATAGATTTGTATAAGAAGTCAGGCCATTATCCATACTATAAAGACTCTATGTACGCTCCTATTCAAATCGACGAAGAAGAGTTTATGTTGCGCCCTATGACTTGCCCTCATCACTTCGAGCTATATCTTTCAAAGCCTCGAAGTTACAAAGAACTTCCTATGAGAATTGCCGAGATGGCAAAACTATATCGCTATGAACAATCTGGCGAATTATCAGGCCTAGTTCGTGTTAGAAGTTTCTGTCTCGCAGATGCACATATAATTTGTAAAGATTCAGAACAAGCAGGCCAAGAAGTTGATAAGGCACTAGATTTAATTGAATATATTGCAAAGATCTTTAAATTGGAAATGGGTCAAGACTATTCATATCGACTTTCACTTGGTGACCGATCTGATAGCGAAAAATATTTTAAAGATGATGCAGCATGGGACACAGCAGAAGAAGAACTACGAAAGGTTCTTAAAAAACGAAACGCCACTTTTGTGGAAGCTCCTGCAGAAGCTGCTTTCTACGGACCAAAGATTGATATTCAAATGAAGGATGTTCGAGGTAAAGAGAACACCGCTTTTACAGTTCAGTACGACTTTGTTATGTCTAAGCGATTCGAACTTATGTATACAGATTCAGACGGCGCTAAAAAAGAAGCACTTGTTGTTCATAGATCTTCTATTGGAGCTATTGAAAGAATAATGGCATTTCTAATAGAAAAATACGCCGGTGCTTTCCCTCTTTGGCTAGCTCCTACTCAAGTTCAGGTTGTGCCAATCGGTGAGCGACAGTCTGACTTCGCTATGACAATACATGGCGCACTTCGCGAAGCCGGCATACGAACAGAGATAGATAATTCAAATGAAAGTCTCGGCAAAAAAATCCGGGCTGCCAAATCTGAAAAAATCCCATATGTAATTGTTATTGGCGACAAAGAAGTAGAATCAGGAAAACTCACAATCGAAACTCGTGGAGTAAGCGCTGACGGTAAGAGCGAAAAACTTGAAGGGCTTACAATCGACGATTTCATTTCTCAGTTGAAAACTGAAATTGCAGACAAGGTCTAAATCCTCTTAAATCGTTTTTAAATACCTACCCTGAACTCTGGCGCTTTGCCTAGGTAGCATATGCTAAAATAAAACTCATGAGTTACGGCAACGATGAAGATATAAATACTCTCGATCTGGGCAAAGTCCCTGTACCTAATACAGCACCTAAGCTTAGTCCTAGTCCTCAACAGTTGCCGCCACAACCGCAGCCTATTCAACCAGTCCCGCCCCAATACATCCAACCTCAATCTGCACAGCAGCAACCCGTAATACAGCCCTTAGCGCAACCTATTCAACCAGGGCAATTTCAGCAAGCCCAGCCAATTGC
>CAZSLF010000011.1:3737-23489 GCA_964607805.1 uncultured Candidatus Saccharibacteria bacterium | reverse complement strand
GTCATGCCTCATGACCCAAACGCTCCAATTCTCAACCCAAAACAAAAACCAGTACGCATGCAATTTACTGGAGCCCCTAAACCTTTAAGGGAAAGAGTTCCTGCGCCACCCGGATCTGGATTTATTACTAGAGCCTTGTATGCCACTGGTTTAGTAAAATCAAACGCCGGTGTTATTAAATTGCAATTGCTTATTGCGGCGATATTCTTTGGTTTGTCTATTTACTTTTTCGTATCAAATATTTAGCCGCAAATATATAGCCGATATTTTGATTGATATTATTCAGGCTGAGAATTCGATTGAAATTAAATTAAAAATGAATTTCTATGTGTCTAAATTGTAGATTTTTAGAAACTATATATAGTTTCTAAATTAGTGAATCCTTATATAGTTTCAGAAAACTAGTTATTTAGAGGGTGCAAATATCACCATTTCTTCATATGTACATCTTGGTGGTATAAAATATGTAAGATGTATTATTAGAAAAAATGATACAACAAAAGACCGTCTATGAAGACGGTCTTTTGTTTAGTCGCGAGCGCGACAGGTTCGCTTGGCAAGCGTGCTGAGCGCAAAACGCGCGAGCGGCTTCGTGCGGCTTACTTAATCAAACCTCGCTTTCGCATGTTCTCAAGTTTGAAAGCTTGAATTCGCTGCGCAGGAGTTAAATCTGAAGCGTTCGCTCCATTTCCATTTCCAGCAAGAGCCAACTTATTCTTTCGTGACACTAGGATATATCCTACGAATGCACTCCAGATAATTAGACCAAGAGCAAATAGAGCAACTTTCATACTTCCAGCAATACCTGTATCAGGAACCTGACTTAGATATACACCAGAAACAGGAGTTCCAACTGTAGGCTGTCGAATAACAGTTACATTTGAAATCGGTGCTGTGTATCCTGTGATATTTGTATAACAAGATGCACTTACACTTTGATTGTTGTTACCGTATACAGTTACAGTTGCAGTCTTTGATCCAGCAGTCTGATATGACTTCTGAATAGAGTTAGCATTTCCATAACTTAGTCCATCAGTTCCGTACCATGAGTATGTATAGTATGAACTATTTCCACCTGTAACATATGCAGTCCATACAACAGTTTGTCCAACTGATGCGTTTGTAGGATTTGCAATACAGTACACACCAAGATTGTTATTGTTGTTATAAACCTGTTCAACATTTACTGAACATGATCGGTTAATTGACTGACCACCAGATGTAATAGTTACATTTGCAGTCTTAGTTCCTGGATTATAGAATCGGCCAGTGAAAGTTCGTGAACCACTTGAGATTCCATCAGAACCATTCCATGAATATGAATATGTACCGTTACCTCCAGATGCGTTTGCAGTGAAAGTTACGTCCTGATTAATCTGCACATTTGATGGTGAGATATAACATGAACCATCTAGACTTGGGTTCTGAGGCTGATTAGTTGTTGCACTAATCGGAGTTCCAACAACGATATTAATATTATTGTTGTTAACGTTATTACTTACGTTATTGTTATTATTAACATTGTTATTTGTGTTTGAACTTGAAGCGTTCGCACTAGAACTAGAGTTTGATGAGTTTACGTTTGTGTTTACCCCAGTGTTTGACTGAGATTGAGTTGGTACATATACAGGTGGTGTATATGGAATATAAGTAGTAGATGAATATGAAGGAGTGTATGGCTGGTAAGTTGAACCAGTATACGAAGGTGTTGAATAATATTGAGGTGATGAATAACTTACAGGATTGTAAGTTGGGTAGTCGTAAGATGGCTCATAGTAATCGTATGAGTAATCATAAGCAGGCTCATAGTAATCATAACTATAGTCATAAGATGGCTGATAGTAATCGTATGAGTAGTCGTAAGTTGGTTGATAATAATCATACGAATAATCGTATGTTGGTTGGTAATAATCATATGAATAATCATCCCAGCCTCCCGATGAATAATCATCGTAAGAAGCAAAAGCTACACCACTAAAGCCAAAAGTTGCGATACTAGCAATAGCCAGCACGAAGATTGCCTTTAGAAATGGGTTGTTGTTTGTGTTTTTCATTTTCATCATAGCAGGCATATTATATACTAGTATTGAAATATAGTCAAGGGGTTATATTGACATAATTTATATCGTGTTTTATTGAAAATTTAGGGACAATAGTTTGAAAAATGGCAATAAATGGCATATGTAGAAATAAAAGTATGTATTAAAAAAGCGCGGCAACTTCGCTGCCGCGCTTCGATTTGAGCCTTATTTTTAGCTCTGCTTTCCCCACCCTCTTAAGGGGTCGCTTTAAAATCCAACCAGACTTAAGGATCAACCTTGATAATCCGGCCAACGATTGCCTCCAGTTCGCGCAACGTAAAATAACGTTTGGAACATTCGTCAAAAGATTGCTCAGACGGTGATCCCATCTCCGGAATATTCGGGAAATTGATGAATTGCCCCTTCTTCCAGCGAGGATCTTTCTTGATAAGCTTCGGACTAGGCCGAAACACACCAAGTTTTTTCTCCGCCCAAAGCTTTTCCAGAGTCAGACGCATGTCGTCTGTGACTTCTTTCTGGAAGCCGTAAGTGCCACCTGGACGAGAAACCAACAAGTCTTTCACTTCTGGTTGTTGCCAAGGAAAAACATGATTCTCTTCCACATAAGCTTCAGTAGATCCAGTGATGATAACCGGGGTCCCTTCAGAAACACGTTCGAAGAGCCATTCGGCATCAAGTTCTCGCATCCGTATGCAAGCACCAGAACCTGGATATGTACCACCCCAGATGTTTTTCACACCATGGATGGCAATACCGCGAGTGACATCAATTGTCATCCACCAAGGCATATAGACTTTCACTCCTTGTTTTGAGAGTGGTTCCCTCAGTAGGTAACTCTTCTCCTTCTTGAGAATTGTGAATTCTCCAGTTGGAGTCGGAGTCGTCAGTTTACCGGACGAAATTTCAAAGCTTTTCCAATAGACACCGTCGGCATCCATTGGACCTTCCCAAGTCAAAGTTTGCTTATCAAGCGAAACTACGATTTTGGGGGGCACAGCAGGCACTGAAGGAATAACCATTGGCTGATCAGCGGGTGCACTCGGCGAATCGTCGGTTACACCCTCAGAACCATGGCCGTATTTAGGAGGAAGTTTTACCTTCTCCACTGCAGGGCTACTTTCCTTGTCTTTATCCTCGGCCGCGTGCGACACGTGGATATAGATGCCGATAAAACATCCGATCGTATAGACGATAGAAGCGAGTTTTTTCATAGAACGATTTTGTTGTAGGGTTGTCTGAATAGTTGTAACTAACAAATCCGTATGGACATCAAGCAAAACGAAAGAATTTCGTTTTGCTTTTCTGTTCATGATTATCTCATTTTTTAAGGATTTGTCAATGTTTAATCATGAGAAATCTGATAAGCAATTGTTTAACCCAACAAATAAAAAAACCGCTACTGAGAGACATCCGTAAGGACATCGACATTCAGTAGCGGTTCGAACCCAAACCAAAATTGGGACTAAGCCCTCACGAACTGTGAGGAGGGTGCGGACGGTGCCCACTCGGGCAACGGGGGAGCTGCACCATCGTCGGCGGGGTATGGTGGAAGAAGGCTGCCACCGTCCGGCTCTGGCAGATTCTCCAGCGGTATACGCTGATCCTCTGGCAAGGTCGGAGGCTGGGTATGCGGCGCAGTTGAAGTGAAGCGATAATGCGTGATCGGGCCAGTATAGCCACGACTACGTAAATCAGCTTCGAGAAGACGTTTGCCTTTCTCATTGACTTGGGACGCACAAACAGGCTCACCACTCTGGTTGAACCAGTGGATTACTCCGCCTGGGCGGAGCTTTCCGTTCATCTTCTCCCATCCGGTGATTGTCAGACGGCCTTCGCCGCGTGGTTGAGGGATTGCTTCCCTGTTGCCACGCCCCATAGGGGGCCCAGCGACATGGCGATCCGACATCCGCGGATCTTGTGGATATGGCCGATGAGCGAGAGCTTCTCGATCTTCCATCATGAACCGCTCCCTTGAAGGTTGCGGATACATTGGCGGACCACCGTTGCCGTTTCCGGCCATCCGTGATTCTTCAACCACGGTGCAGGAGACATTGAGCGTTGCGATCAGTGCCAGAAGCACCGTCACGAACATCATTGGGTATGTTTTCATTGGATACTGGGTTGTAGGATTGGTTCTGAGTTGTTTTCACACCTGGCCTCCCTTTGAGAGTCAGTGAGTGATATATGATAGTAAATAAACAAAAATACTATTGCAATCGTTAAATTGCTAAAATAGCGTTATTTATAGCCATATATCACTCACTGAACTCTCCTTGTTTTGGTTTAGATATTGCAAGGAACTGTATGGTGTATATTATATCACCATATCAGATTATGTCAATACCTTTGAATATCTAAACCTCGCTCCTCATCCTTCGAATTCAGTTCCATTTCCACTACTTCTTCACAACCGAAACCAATTCCCCTTCAACAACAAATCGATCAGCGGCTTTTCCGAAACTATCGCACGTAGAAAGTGTAATCATATTTTTTTTAGTATCGAAAGAAACAAGTGTACTTTCCTTATCAACTTTCCGGACGCTCGTCACACGATATTCATAAGTTGCAACCGTGCCGTGGATGGTGATAGTGTCGCCATTTTTCATATCCTTCAAACGATTAAAAACTTTATATGCCTGATTTTGCACAAGACTAAAACCAGTACTATGTCCAAACAAAAACATATTTCCCGAACCAGGAAAACCAGAACCAGGATATCGCACAACGCCTTTTGTTAGCTCAGCATCGAGAGTTTCGTGATTAGTAGAAGTAGGATTTTTGATAATGGAATTCACACCAATCGCCGGAATATTTATTCGCACAGGTTCTTCCGCGTATATTGTCTCGCCAGTGTTTGCGACAATTGAGATATTTTGCGGATTTGTATTTGTGCCAGTACCTGTACCGTTTTGACCGCCAGTACCAGTAATTACTGTATTTGGTTTATTTGTAATACGCGGAGGATTTGTAGCATTTGTATTTCCTTCAATTATTTGGCGAATGGCATTTCTCGTTTTCTGTTCGAAAGTCTCGCCACCATTAAATTTAAATTCGGAAGGAATTAATCCGAGCGCAGCTAGCAGTCCAATGCTCACTAAAAAGATAATGCAAAACCACATTATGAATTGCAATTCATGTTTTGAAAAAAGTTTTTTGCGGTTGTGATGATTCATGTATTTCATATTATACAATTTTTGAGAGGTTGCGTCATACATTAGCACATACCCACATAATATTAAATTTAAATTATAGAAAGTGAAAATATAAAAAGAGAAAACCGGCCACCCCACTTGGGGATGACCGGTCGAAAAGAACTTGCAAAAGCTCAGGCGAAATTAGGCAAGGTATTGATGAAGCGAAATTGGTTCGCGCTCACCTATCCTTTTCCGCCGTACCACCAACCTGGCTCTTCAAGACCGTTGTAGTGGATGGTGATGTCGTAGCTGCCTGGAGCCAAGGAGATGCCGGTAAAGGTACCTGCTTCGAATACCGGCAAGTGCATCACCAAACCTGTGCCAACATTTTTAATCTTGATGATGCGACCACGCTCGATCATTTTCTCGCCCGAAGGACTGTTGTCGATAAGTCCGGTCCAGATGAACTGAGCACGGACCATTGAAACCTCGACGCGAGCGGTTGGCTGATCTTGTGGCTCAACAGCACCGCCGTTCTCGGCAAGATTTTGCCGAACACGGAGGTCGATGTGAATTGGAACCAGTTCGCCGTCAATAAAAAGAGGAATACCCCAATCATCAACTTCAGCATAGTTCTCAATCGACACCGATTGTTTTCCAATCGCCATGTAAGCGGTTTTGGCAAGACCTGTTCCGATTTGGTAAGCATAGGCGACACTCCGAAGTTTCCCGCTGTCGGTTGGCTCCATGCGGTTCATGATCAAAGTACCCTGTTTGTTCAAAAAGTACTTCACCGGAATATTCACTCCGGTACCTTCTCCGTATTGAAACGGATATAGATCGTAGTAATTGATCACATTGCCGAACTCGTCAACGTTTGAAATATTGACCGAGGTGATACCTGCGGGCAATTCAACAAACTGAAAGTCAGCCATCTTCAACTTGAGATCGGTTCGAATTGTGTACTCGCCGTCCAGACCTTTTTCGGGCACGACTTGCTTATACACAGAGAACCGCTGCTGACCTTTGTTATCAGCAAGACTTGCTGAGACATTGATCCGCTCCGGTTTGTCCGCGAACGCAAAGTTAAAGGTGTGACGACTCATGCCATCGACCATCTGTTGCGGCGTACCGCCCCAGATGCTCCAGTCCAGATGATTTCCATCCGTGGACACAAGTGCACCACTGATACTGATACGGCCGTTCGTGACTGAGCGGAGGAAGAATGCCTTGGCATCCTCCTCCGATTCCAGCCACTCGAGCCGTGTTGGCATCGGGTTGGTGTCATTGAACACTGTGCCGGCGGAATCAATGGTCGACGCGTCGACAGTGACTTCCGTTGGCGCAATTGCCGCATGCGTTGTTGCGACTTGCGCAGCGGCGGTGAGACTGAAGAGACTGACGAGCGCGATAACACTGCTGATGTAGATAATGGTTTTCATCTGAGTTTCGATTTGTTTTTCTGAGTTTTTTCTGACATCTGACTAGAGTCCAACGCTAAATTGCGCCGTTCCCTTGTTTTTGACACCAGTGCTCTCACTCTTTTCGGTTTGACCCACCGGTGTCTTGATTGGCTCATTCTCCTTATCCCGTGAGGGAAAGAAGAAGATTGCGATCAGGATGATAGACACAATCACTGAAACCCAACCAATAGCCTTGAGGACCGTATAGTTGGTGTACATGTGACTGTTTTTTTCCTTGAGTCTTTTGATCATGACTTGAAACGAGTTTTACTGAGTTTTTTGCTTTGGGAAGGTGCTTTTTGCAAGTAAAAATCCCGCGTCATGGACGCAGGTACTTACATTTTATATTATATCATTATTCGGGATTTTGTCAAATATTCACTTGACAAAAATGCTATTTATAATATAATACGGCAACTATGGAAAACACCCAAAACAGCAAGGTAAAGACATTACTTCGAGTAGTAGTGATTGTCATTATCATAATTATTCTAATTCTTCTTAGTATTGGTATTGTTCGAGTTGTTCCAAAAATTCTAAATTCAATTGCAAACGCAAGTCTTTCAATGGGTTCCCTACTCGACACTCGAAGCTCTACAACAACTACACAAACTGGAACAAACGGTACGACAAATAGTACAACAACAGTTACAGGCACAGTCGCTACAAGTACAACTGGAGGTTTTTCAATTCGAGATCTAACAAATCTTCCAACTCAAGGTGGGAATAATTATGTTCCGCCGGCGGGAGGCCCTTCGTCAAATACAAGTACGAATACTAACACCAATACTAATACTGGTGCAGGTAATTCAGTTTCAACAACAACAGTTTCAAATACAACAAACACAGGTACATCAAACAATTCAAACACTGGAAACAATTCAGCATCAACAATTGGTGCATCTGATATTGCTGTAGAAATTACATCGAAAGGTATTATTGATAAAAATACTGGAAGATTTGTTGCGACAAATACATTTACATCTTCTGATATGATTGTTGTGAAATTCAAAATTGAAAACCGAGGACAATTTGCAACTGGTATCTGGTCAGCGCGAGTTGATATGCCATCTACAAATGCAAACGACAAAGTAAAACTTTTGAATAATAATAAAAGTATTCCTGCAGGCGTTGCGATAACTGGTGAAGCAAGATTTAATAATGGTGTGGCAGGTTCTCCAAATTTCTCTGTCGCGGTTGATACTGGAAACTCTACGCAAGATACAAATCGTGGGAACAATACGGTTTCCATTCCTCTAAATATTTCTAATATTGGTGGCAATACTAATAACACTGGTAATACAGGAACAAACTATCCTTCATATTATGGAGCAGCTGATCTACAAATCAGAATTATTTCAACTGGCATGGTGAATCAATATGGTCAGTACATTGCGAATTCATTTGCAAGATATGGAGAGAAAGCCGCAGTTCAATTTGAAGTTTCAAACCTTGGTGGAACTGCTACAGGAAACTGGGCTTGGAGAGCAGATATTACAGGCGCTGCAGTTAACACATACTACTCACCTACTGAAGCTAGCCTTGCACCTGGAGCTGCTACTAATTTTATCGTAGGCTTTGATACTAACAATCTAGCTAATTATAATAATGGCTATAACTACGGTTACACAAATCAGTGCAACAGTGGCCCATATGATATCTATACAGGACAGTATATCGGTTACAGATATGACTGTAATACAAACTCAAACGGTTACAACTATGGCTATACAGGAAGTAATAGTTCAGGTGCCATGAACTTCAATATATATCTAGATACAAACAACTCTGTCTACGAAGCAAATGAAAATAATAATTCGGCTAGCGCTTCAGTGAATGTTGGGTACTAAATATCCAATCTCGCTGTCTTTGCGTTTGTCTGGATAAATGCTTTTCTCGCTGGTACATCTGTACCCATCAAAACATCGATCACCTTATCTGCCTCAGTAGCATCGTCAATTGTAACTTGCTTTAGAATTCTTCGGTGAACATCCATAGTTGTTTCTCCGAGCTCTTCTGCATTCATCTCTCCGAGACCTTTATATCGCTGGATATGAGGTTTAGCTACACGAGCTTTTTTGCCTTTCGCGCCAGCTTTACCCAAACCAGTTGCACCATCGGCAGTTTCGTCTTCTTCACCTTCTCCCTCTTCCTCTGTTTCTGGAGCATCATCATGCTCGCTTACATCATCGCTTCCTTCTGATTCTGCAGCTAGAAGTGCGTCAGCATCGAAACCTTGTTTCTTTAGATATGCTTGCATATCTTCGTCACTATAGAAATAGCTAATCTCTTTACCCATTTTCACTTTGAAAAGTGGTGGCTGTGCAATATATACAAATCCTCCTTCGATCAAAGGCCTGAAATATCTATAGAACAAAGTTAGGATAAGAGTACGAATATGGGCACCGTCCACGTCGGCATCGGTTGCGATAATTACTTTATGATATCGAAGTTTTGATAAATCAAATAAATCTCCGATTGCAGTTCCAAGAGCGACCACAAGATTTCGCACTTGTTCAGATGCTAGCATCTTATCCAATCGTGCCCTTTCAATATTTAAAATCTTTCCTCTAAGTGGAAGTACTGCCTGTGTTCTTCGATCACGTCCCATCTTCGCTGTACCTCCGGCCGAGTCTCCCTCCACAATAAACAGCTCCGAGTCCTCTGCCTTTCTTGTTTGACAGTCTGCGAGCTTACCAGGAAGAGTCATGCCCTCTAGTGCACCTTTTCTAAGTACTGAATCCTTTGCAGCTTTTGCAGCTTTTCTGGCACGCATTGCAAGTAAACCTTTTCCGATAATTGCTTTAGCATCTTCAGGATTTTCCTCCATAAATTCTGCAAATGCTTCAGAGAAAGCGGTAGCAGTTGCACCCTGTGCTTCGGTAGATCCGAGCTTAGCTTTTGTCTGTCCTTCGAATTGAATTTCAGGAAGCTTAACAGAAACTACTGCAACCAAACCTTCCTGCACATCTTCACCTGTTAAACTTTCTTCACTTTCTTTAATAATATTATTCTTCTTTGCGTAAGTGTTTATACTTCGAGTAAGAGCAGTTTTAAATCCAGCAATATGTGTTCCACCTTCTGAGTTATATGTATTGTTTGCAAAAGCTACAATCTTTGGATTTATATCGTCAACATATTGAAGTGCAATTTCAACTTGAACTTCTTGCTGTGTCCCTTTAACTTCTTTTTCTGTATAAAAAATATTTCTGTGCAATACCTTTTGGCTTTGATTATAAAACGCCACTAGTGATCTAAGTCCTCCTTCAAAATAGAACGACATAGAAGGTACGTTCAATCTTTCATCTTTCAAATAGAAAGTTGAAAAATCTCCAAGAAGATTTTTAACTAGTTTTTCGTCGGCGTTTCTAGCGTCGATAACGTTTATCTCCAATGCTTTAACAAGATACGCTTGCTGACGAAGATGATTTACAACCTTCATCCAATCATAAACAATTCCCTCTTTGAAAATCTCAGCATCTGCTTTGAATAAAATAATTGAACCTCGGCTTTTAGTTTTACCAACTTGCTTAACTTTATATTGAGGCTTACCAATTTTATATTCTTGTGTATGGATTCCACCGTCTGTGTGAACTGTTGCTTGCGCGTGAACTGAAAGAGCGTTCATAACTGAAGCACCTACACCGTGAAGACCTCCGGACACTTTATATCCACCGTCCTCACCACCGAATTTACCTCCGGCATGCAAAGTAGTCATGATAGTTTCAAGAGCAGAAACTTTTGTCTTTGGGTGGATTCCAACTGGAATACCTCGACCGTTATCTACCACACGCACATAGTTATCAGGAAGAAGCGCAACTTCAATATGATTTGCATGACCTCCCATGGCTTCGTCTCGCGAGTTATCGAAGATTTCCCAAATCAAGTGGTGCAAACCTTCAGGACCAGTCGTACCGATATACATACCCGGTCGCTTTCGCACAGGCTCCAAACCTTCAAGTACTTGAATTGAATCAGCGCTATAACTGTTTGCTTTCGCCTTTTTTGGTTCCTTAGAGTCGTCTTTCTTGGCCATAATTATAGGTATTTATGTGAATGGATTTAGTCTGCATATTATAGCAAAATACGGCCTATTCGTCGGCTTGACAGTGGATAGAGGTGTGGTTTGTTGTGGGGTTTTGGGGCTCAGATTAAAGCTATTTGAAGAATGAACTTGGTACTATTTATTTCACCTCAACGAATACATCACCTGAAAGTTTAAAAGCTTTATTCATAGTTACACTGTTCACACCATCACCAGGGCTAGAAATAGTTGTATAAACAATTCCATCTTTGATTGATGTTTTACTATAACGAGGCTTAAATCCATAATATCCATCTAGACTAGATTTGAAACCTATCACCCCACCATTCTTATCATTCAATAATGGAATTAGACTATCTCCGCATGATGCTCCACAAGAAAATGAAGCTAGTACAATATCTTCATAACCATCAGAGTTAATATCTCCTCTCGCTACAACTCCTAGCTCATGCATGGAGCTATACTCTGTACTTTTAGCACTTATAAAACCTGGTCTAATAACTTTATAGACCATCGTAGCATCAGAATTATCCTCTTTGTTGAAATATGCAGCAATTGCCTCATCGGTAATCACAGGCTTTGCAACTTCCTGAGTATTTGTATTCGCACCAGCGGCCGAATTTGTATTTGTTGTATCCAATACATTATTTATTACTGGCTGTTGTGCTTCGAGACCTATATAAAAACCTTTAGATGCATATCTTACGCCGACATAAAAAGCACCTACTGCAACTAATAGCAAGGCAATAATAACTGCGGTTATTATTGCTGCCGAACCTTTATTGAATTTAGTCATATTAAAATTATATCATTTATAAAATGACTTCAACATATAAATATCAAACATAAAAAACCCGCAACTTCCTAAGAAGCGCGGGTTCGAGAATACTTTATTGTCGGCCTAGATTACCATGCACCACTTCCGATACTACGTTCGGAGTACTTCCACCTATCATCGTATCTTGGCCTAGATATCCTATGCCTTTTTGGTTTTCCAGGATTGCCCCAAGGATATGGGAGATCGGAATCAATACCTTTTCTTGCCCAGGCATGCACTTGTCCAGCGATATGGTTTACCCAGTGTGCTGTTTGTTGAGGGGTCTTCATAGGTTGATGCGAAAACACAACTCCCCATTTTGCACAATGAAAACCTGTCCCACCGGCTATTGGAGTTTGGACAAATACTTTCATGAGCTTCTTACGGCTCAAAAAAGAGCCTGGAATAATCACAAAATACTTGTCAGGAGACTCAGATAGTCTCCGACTGAAACTATCAGACTGACACAAAATAATTTCCAAATCTTCCTGTGCCCTTGGTGGGTCAAGATTAATTTCCACAAACTTTTGATATAGCTTTGCGGCGACATCATTAGGATCATTTCTATCTTGCCAGAGTATCAGAATTTTCGTAGCTTTCATGATTCAATTATGTTTTGGGATTTGGTTTGGTTTTACTGTTTTTGCGGGTTAATTGTTGCAGACAGATTTTGAGTTGGATAAAGAACAATACAGTTCGCAAGCTATCAGCTCACTTACCTATACCAGTTTTAAAAACTGGAGAAAATATTTGGTTTAATTTCGCCGCTGATGGTGACCTGACTTTATTCTCAGGATTCACTAGCGAATTAATTCCGATACTTTCTTCAATTTTCAAACTCATTTTCAAATCTCAAATTAAGTTACATATCAAGATAAAACCCCGAGTTTTGCTCGGGGTTTTATCAAATAAATTGAGATATTCTATATCTATGATTTATAACCCGGAGCAACAAAAGCGACATACCATGTAAAGGCATTTTCACAGAGTCGCTTTGTTGTCCGAAGATTTGTATTCATAAATTTATAAAAACTATTCTAGCAGGTATTAGATTTTGTGCAAATTTAACCCATTTGCAAATATCAAAATTTCCTATATTTCCTTATCGATTTTTCTTGTCTTTTACCTCACCTCCTAAGGTCTCTTGCCTTTGTTTTTAGCGTTACATTCGTCAAATGCCTTTCTGGCTTTTTTCAACCTATCATCAGCTTCTCTTCTCGCTTGTGCGCTTGAATTTAAACTTGGATTAGAGTTTCTAGTTTGCACTCTCGACCATTCACTTTGAGCATCTCTCAATTCTTCATATTCATCCCAACATGGTCCGTCCCAGTTATTTGTATAATCCAGTCCTGTTGGCGAAATACCCATTCCTTTTGGCCACCATTTTTTAATCTTATCTATTGCATTACTTAATTGAGCGGGATTTTCTGAATTTGTTACAACTGCATTTGTAACTGTCCACCCTATACAAAACATAACAACAAATACTAGTGTAGTGAGTAAGTATTTTTTAAATGGACTTATTTTCATATTAAATTAATAGCCTACCTACTTGCCGCAGCCTTTCTCTGACACTCTGCCAGCACTTTACGTGCAGCTCCGAGTGTGGCGTCAATAGCATTTCTGGCTTCAAGTGGAATCCTGGTGTTTTGATATGTAAGATTGTAGGCTCTTTGTGCTGCTACAACGGCTTTGGCTTCGAGTTCACAGGTTAAATAAGTGACCGGTTTTGGTGGAGGTGGAATTTTAAAACTTGTACTACCCAATGAACCCTCAAACGCTAATAATCTGCCTGTGCTAGCACCTTGATCATACGCATAGCTTGTTGCTTTTGTTGTAGCCACGTATCCCAAAATGAACATAAGGGCGAATATTGCTAAAGCGGAAGCGATTGTTTTTAGGGTCATGATTGTATGTTATTAATAATATTATCTTCTTGATGCAGCTGCCCTTCTCTGACAATCTGCTAAAACTTTTCGTGCAGCACCGAGTGTAGCGTCAATTGCGTTACGTGCTTCTTGCGGGATTCTAGCGTTTTGATATGTTAGATTATATGCTCTTTGTGCGGCGACTACGGCCTGAGCTTCAAGTTCGCAAGATATATAAGGTCCGACACCATTACCATTTATAGAAGCCGTGACCGACTGAAGATCATTTGCCATCATACTTCCTTTTATATTGCTATCGTATGCATAATTAGTAGCCTTCGATGTAGCCACATATCCTAGACTGAACATAAGTGCGAATATTGCTAAAGCGGAAGCGATGATTTTTGGGTTCATATTATTTTATGTTTATGGCTCTATTCTCTCACAATCAGATAGAAATACGCAACTTGGGGTATGAGGACAATTGCTAGCTGCGACAACAAGATCAGCCGGAGAGAAAGGGTATGTTCCAGCCAAATCATAACAATATAGCTAAGGCAAAAAGCACCAAAAAGTAAAGCTGTTGATATTGCTAGAACTGAGAGGTCGGAAATTGAGATTTTATGTTTTCCTCTAGTAATTGTAAATGAAGCCCTTCTCTTAAACACACTCGCCCACACTGCGGCGCAGATTGTATTTACCAAAGCGCATTCGATAATTAACAAAGACCAAATCTCACGAAGACGTCTGCGCAAATATAATCCCGTTATTGTTAAATTTTTAGAATTAGAATTGAGATCAGGATTAGGATTAGGATTATTCTCCCACAAGCGTCCCGATTCTTTTATTGATTTTAAAAATTCAACCCGATCAAAACGAACATATGTCCTAATATATGTAGCGATGAATAAAATAAGTGATCCTGCTGCAAAAAATATACCGGTATAAATCACCCATGTGAACATAGTGTGCAAATACACTAGCCAAACAAATAAGATCAGACCAAAAGATCCTGCCAAAAGAAGTGGGTATAGACCATGCATGAGCCAGCCTAGCCAATCAATTGCATATAGAATCATGGTTCGCCAAGATGTTTGTTTGGGATGAGTGATAGCAAATTTTAAAATCTGCATCGATCCAAAAACCCATCGAAAACGCTGCTTTTTAAGTGCCTTAAATGTATGCGGTGATACACCTGTACCCATAACCAGCGGAACATATGTTGATACCCCTCCTTCATATGCGATTCTTGCACCTAGCGCCGCGTCTTCACAAATACTATATGTCGGCCACCCTCTTTGCTTATCTTCTACGAGACCATTTTCCCCATTTTCACTTTCATTTCCATTCTCAAAATATTTCCTTGGCATAACTACAAGCGTACCGTTTTGAACAATTGTACCGATCAAAGCTCGCAGTGGATATATAACATCAAATACAAAATTTTGTTCAACACTTGCTCCGATTTCTATTCTCTCAGAAACAGTCTGCCTCGCGGCAATTTGCTTCAAACCTTTTGCTTGTGCAATTTCCAGATCGCTAGGTGTTAACTGGAATGCTTTTTGTTTTGGCAATGATTGCAAAATCTCCGCTCGTTCACGCTTTTTCTGTTTCGCTACTTCACTTGCATATGATTCAGACGAAATATCGCTTGCTTGATATGCATATGCTTGAGGAAATTGTACGAAACCTGTTTCGGGTTTTATATATCGTAAAGCAGTTTCAATCCATTGAGGGCTTGTAACATAATCCGAATCTAAAACTGCTATATACTGACTATCAACTGAAACATGCTTAAGGGCTAGATTTAGTGCACCGGCCTTAAAACCTGCAATTTGTTTTTCGAAAATAAGTTGAAGAGCTTGGGTTGGTGCGGGATTATTTTTAAAATACTCCTCCACTTTTTTAAATTCATTATCACTTTTTGAATTATTATCGACAAAAATAATTTCAATATTTGGATAGGTTTGAGCCAAGCAAGAAGACAAAGTTTTAATTGTCTGCTCTGCCAACTCATCCTTAGCTGCAATTAAAATTGAAACTTTTCCATGCTTCTTTTCAAGCTCTGTAATCGATCTTTCATCTTGAATTTGCTCCAACAAATATTTGCGCGCATCAGATGCAAATATTAGCTGCAAAATTTTCTGAGATATTTCAAAGTATGCATAAAAAAGAAGCAGCATAAAAGCACTTTGATAAAGTGGAAATGTATTCAAATACAATTTATGAAATTCTAAAATAATAGTTGCAACACCAGAAGCAAGTAGAACTATCGAACTAAGTGCAAGAATACTTTTAGCACCACGGAATATAATTTTTCTATCATAAATTAAGATAGATCCAATTAATACTATGTACAATATTAACCATAAGAGAGCATCAGTTAGTGGGAATAATTCTTTCAAACTTCCGTTTGTATTAAAAATTCCCCAATGTATTCCAACTAATCCCTCAGTAGTAACCGCTTTAGCTGGTATATCAAAAGCTTCTACGACATTGTAAAAAATATTTCTACTTTGTAATTCACGATCAACCTGACTCAAATACCAAGCTCTTGTATGTAGACCTGTTTTTGCATATTTAAA
Source organism: uncultured Candidatus Saccharibacteria bacterium (assembly GCA_964607805.1). Taxonomy (GTDB): domain Bacteria; phylum Patescibacteriota; class Minisyncoccia; order Phycocordibacterales; family CAIZLB01; genus DALYDD01. The sequence continues at coordinate 7,535 of CAZSLF010000011.1, read as the reverse complement.
TCCTGGACCATTTGTAGGCCAACCAACCTCGAGTAGTACAACTGGTTTTTCATATACAAACTCAATCAATTCCATATCTTCGAAAACCTCAATTGGAGTTGTAGTTGCCTGCTCCCCTTCCCAGAAGGATAGTTTATGAACACCTGCAACATCGACAATATCAAAAAGTTCTGGATATATAACCCACTGTGCAAGTGGTTCAGCTGTTGTAATTGGAATTTTAGAAGCCAGGGTATCTGATTTCAAACTTTTACGAACATACTGAATATTTTTTTCTAATTCTTCATATTTGAGTGATTGAAATAGCAGAACTTCATTTCCCACAACTAAATATTTAATATTGTCATATGTTTTAGCAATATTTATGAGTGATGCAATCTCACGATCATTTCGGAGGAGATTCTCCGATAGCCAAGCACCTGCAATTACTTGCATATCAAACTCTTTAGCAATTCTAGGTACATGTTCCATGCCTTGAGTCACTGAATATATACGTACACATGGACTAACTTTTCGAATTTGTTCGAGTTTGAATCTTATCTCAGCTTCCTCAACTTTTCCTTTATCTCCAAAAGCGTCTGGTGCCAAACTCATACAATGAAATTTTTTCGGAATAATTGCGTCGATTTGTTCCTGTTGAATTCCCTGATATCCATATACCCAACTGAGAGCAATTACAGGTAAAACAATTATCAAACAAAACAATACCGCTTTTATTGAAAAGCGGGACTGTTCTTTTTGGCCATATCTCCGATCACGGGGTTGAGGCATACTATATGTAGGATACTATATTTTTGGAGCTTTTGCGCTATCGGTTTGCCGCCGCTCTCCTCTGACAATCTGCTAACACTTTACGTGCAGCACCGAGTGTAGCGTCAATCGCGTTACGTGCTTCTTGAGGAATATTAGCGTTACGATATGTAAGATTGTATGCTCTTTGTGCGGCTACAACGGCTTTGGCTTCGAGTTCGCAGGTTAAATAAGTGACCGGTTTTTGCAAAGGCGGAGGTGGAGGCATCGGGGCATCACCTGGATCTTGAGTCGTAATCGCCAATCGTATAGCACTTGCACTCTGATCATATGCATAATTAGTTGCCTTGGTTGTAGCCACGTATCCTAGGCTAAACATGAGTGCGAATATAGCGAGTCCTGAAGCGATGATTTTTGGGTTCATAGTTATATTTTATTTATTTTAGCTTACCTACTTGCCGCAGCCCTCCTCTGACACTCAGCCAACACTTTTCTCGCAGCACCAAGTGTAGCGTCGATTGCGTTACGTGCTTCTTGTGGGATGTTGGCGTTTCGATATGTAAGGTTGTAGGCTCTTTGTGCTGCGACTACTGCCTGAGCTTCAAGTTCGCAAGAAGGTTTAGATACTATCTTGGACGCAAGTCCTCCTGTTGCTCTGTCTAACATTGGTGGAGGTGGCAGAAAAGGTTGAAGACCTGGATCAAGTGTTGTTATAGCCAATCGTATAACACTCGCACCCTGATCATACGCATAGCTTGTCGCCTTCGATGTAGCCACATATCCCAGACTAAACATAAGTGCAAATATTGCTAAAGCGGAAGCGATTGTTTTTGGTGTCATGATTTTGTATTTATATTATATGTTACCTGCTTGCTGCAAGTCTCCTCTGACACTCAGCCAACACTTTTCTCGCAGCACCAAGTGTTGCGTCGATAGCATTCCTAGCTTCTTGTGGGATATTAGCGTTTCGATATGTAAGGTTGTAGGCTCTTTGTGCAGCTACAACGGCTTTGGCTTCGAGTTCGCAGGTTATTTTATAACGATCTATATACGGTTGATTAGTTAAATTTCCAGTTTCTCTTGAAAAAATCGGAGGTGGTGGAAGAGGATCAAGACCTGGATCAGGAGTTGTAATAGCCAATCGTATAACACTCGCACCCTGATCATACGCATAGTCTGTTGCCTTCGTTGTTGCCACGTATCCTAGGCTGAACATGAAAGCAAATATTGCTAAAGCGGAAGCGATGATTTTTGGGTTCATATATAATATAAAATTTTGTAGTGACTATATTATGCCACGTATATACATAAAACCGCAACAAGGCTTTACACATGCCATACGGAGAGCTATCTAATCTCCCACCCTTCCTCTTGCCTATCTAGAATCTTAGAATTCAACTTCTGCATAACCTCTTCAACCTCAGTATCAGTCAAAGTTCGCTCATATGATTGAAAAATAATTCTAAATGCATAAGAAGTTTTTACAGCTCCGGTTTCGCTATCAACTTTTTCAAACTCATCGAATTGATAAACCTTGACGATCAGATCAGTGTCAAGAGATTCAATTATATTTCTAAGTTCTGAGCCCTTACCTTTTGGTCCAGGAATAAAAACCGCAATATCACGCACAATATATGGATATAATGAAAACTTTTTGAATTTCACAACATTATTTGCACTAGTTGCAAGCAGGATTTCACTACTAGGACTTTGCGCATCGGCAATCAAAGATTCAAGATCAATTTCAAAAATACTGTTTTTGCCGCCCTGTTCATTTTCAATTTCTACTTTTTTAATTTTATCGATTTCAGTGTTAAATATTTGAGCAATGACCTGCAGCGCCTCCGTCATATTTTCCTCAATAACTTTTGCTTTCTTTTTACCTTCACGAGTAGTAACACCGATAGCAAGAGATAACTTTTCTTTTTTATCTTTAAAAACATGCCCAATTTCAAAAATCTTAATTGTCTCAAGGGCCAGTAAATCCATATTGCGCATATTCAACTCAAAAGCTTTTGGAAAAACTTCCCCAATACTATTACGCAAATGACTTCGCTCAGCGTTCAGTGGATTCGCCAATTCATAGTCACCCTTCTCCCGCAAAGTATGCGTATATATTTCAGAGAACCCGAGCCGAGCTCCAAGTTCGTTTCGAATTCTGTTCGCATATTCAAAAGAAGCAAGTATCGGTCGACTTGTGGCTTCCGGCAAAATATTTTCCTTCAAAGATTCATATCCATGTAGGCGCCCAATTTCATCTGCAATATCTTGTTCGATTAAAATATCAGCGCGATATACGGGTACTTCGATTTTAATTTTTCCACCACTTAGGGTAGGCGAAAAATCCAATCGCTCAAGAATTTCAACCATCTCCTCAGTTGATATATTAATTCCAATTCTTTGATTTATATATTCAGGATTAATTTCAAGTGTCTTTTTGGCAAATGAACTATCGCCAGTTTTCACTATTTGTTCAAATACAATTTTTTCTCCCTCACTACCCTTGCTAAGCAAAGCCGAAAACTCATCAACAGCTAACTCAGGTCGCTCAATTGTGACAGCATTTTCGAATCGCTTGCTTGAGTCATTTTTCAAATTAATTTTCTGAGAAGTCTTGCGAATATATGTAGAATTAAAATGCCCAGCAATTAGAATAATATTCTTCGTGTCCTTTGTAACCTCAGCAACTTTTCCACCCTTTATGCCAGTGATATCAAGAAGATTAATATCGTCGGCAATTACCAAAATACTAGGATCTAGTTCAATTTCCTTTCCATCTAGCAATGTTATTTTTTCACCAATCTTCGCATATCGCACAACTAATTCACCTTGCACTTTATCAGCATCGAAAGCATGAATTGGCTGACCAGTATCGAGCATGACAAAATTGGTAAGGTCAACAATATAATTGATACTTCTTTGGCCAACTGCTTTCAAAAAGTTCTTAAGCCAAGCAGGACTATCAATTGAATTATTTATATTTGAAATTTTGCGAATGAAATGAAGTGGATTTATTTCCGGCGTCTCAATTTTCATCGATACTGTTGC
>CAZSLF010000011.1:0-3637 GCA_964607805.1 uncultured Candidatus Saccharibacteria bacterium | reverse complement strand
TCCGAATGTAAAAGTCGGATATCGTCGATGCCGTATCGGAGCATAGCAAGGCGATCAATTCCCCCACCGAAAGCAAAACCTTGCCAGTGCTCTGGATCATATCCACCAGCTCGTAAAACATCCGGATGAACTAAACCAGCACCCATGACTTCAAGCCATCGATCCTTCCACTTCACATCTACTTCCACCGCAGGCTCCACGAACGGAAAGAAGCTCGGACGAAATCTCACCTCCGAATCTTCGCCTAAAAGTTTTTTAAATGCTTGCGACAAAACTCCTTTCAAATCTGCCAAAGAAACTTTTGGCGCAACATACATACCTTCAAGTTGAAAAAATTCTGCTTCATGGGTTGCATCAGTTGCTTCATTTCTAAAAACTTTTCCTGGGACAATTATGCGAAAACCTTGCTTCGGCGACGGCTGACTTTCCATAAATCTAATTTGCACGTTCGATGTTTGTGTTCGAGGCAAAAGTCTTTCGCTTTTGCCATCGGCGCCAACTCGCACATCTTTCAACCAAAAAGTATCTTGCATATCGCGGGCTGGATGATCTTTAGCAACTCGAAGTGCATCGAAATTATAGTATTCAGTTTCAACTTCCGGACCTTCCGCAACCTGAAAACCCATTTCTCCAAAGACTTGAGTTATCTCACCAATTATTTGAGACATTGGATGTAGGTGGCCAGAAGCCGTTTTTTGCTCTGTCTTTTTTGCCTCAGTAGTAGGCTCTGATTGAGTCATAAGTAAGGAGAGTATAACATGCTCACGCCCTGCTAAAAAGGCCGGAAAAAACTGGGAGAATTGGCAGCTCAGAGAATATATTATGCAATATAATGAAGAAAGGATGAAAATTATGGTCCTTGAAAAACAGGATTTTGGAAACTATATATAGTTTCCAAAAAGTAACAAGCCAGGCTCTTAATTACTAGACTCTTAATCACCAGGCTTATAATTACTTCACAATTTCCCTATTAACCATTCTATATCCTGCAATTACTGCATCAGCGATATATTCCTCGATTTGATCGAACTGACCTTTTAATTGAGCATTATTTAGTGAACTATAATATTTAGCTTTTTTTGTTTGGAGAATGACTGCAGGCGGCAAGTTCCGAGCCAATAACATAGCGTTCAAAATAATTCTCCCAACTCTGCCATTTCCATCCGAGAATGGATGTATTTGCTCAAACTCTGCATGTAATTTTGCGCACCCTCTAATATATTGCCCGGCTGTATACTCCTGTTTATCTGTCTTCAAAGTTTTCGTTATCTTTTTTTGAATAAGTGAATTAATTTTTTTCGCAAAAACTGACATTATATCTCTAAGCTTCATATGATTTGCTGTCGGTACAAAAGATCCAACAATTCTTACTCCGTGATTTCTATATTGACCAGCATCCTGACGAATTCCATTCATCAAAATTGCATGTATCTTTAGAATAAAATTTTCATCAATTGTCTTTATACTCGCAGTCTTATTTACAGTCATGTCTTGGACATAATTAAACATATATATAAGTGCTGCCTGATGATTTTTAGCCTCAACCTGCTCTGTGATTGTTTTATTTTTTAATGCAATATTATGGAAAATAATACTTGCAGTTTCCGCCTCAGAAAGAGTACTTCCTTCAATTTTATTTGAGTGATAAGTTAGCGAGAGAATTATTTGATCTCTGATATCAGGATTTTTAAGAATAGTATTAATAACATCTGGATATTTTTTATTCTGCAAATGTAATGCTTCCTCTCTAAGAATTAAATGGGCTTTTGGAAGTCCAACTTTATTTTGATGCGGCAAACCATAGACTCCACGCATACCAGTCTGATTCACAAGCATGTTATTGATTTTAGTCTGAGCCATTGGTCTCGGTTTTGATTTATTATTCACCCATCTATTGAAAGCAGCAAAAGTGACCCCTAGCTCTTTTGCTAAAGTTTCTTGTTTCTTTCCTGTAATAGCCATTATTGCCTTAATCTTTTCGCTGTAATCCATGGTGAATAGGTGAATTTACATCTTCTTCTTCGTAACATTTTATAAACTATATATAACCCCCTAAATTTATCAAACTATATATAGTTTGTCAATTAATCATTTAATATATAGTTTCCAAAAAGTGACTTTTCCAGGGACTATAATATACATCCTGCATATAGGAAACAATATCACCACACCAATACAGCACTCAAATTTACCCTGCTAGTAAGTCATCATAAATAGCTTCGTCCCATCCTTTACAAAAACCTCACCTCCCCTAACAAAGACCGAGGCTTTGGCTTTTTTATACAAAACTTCAGTCCGCACTGCCGCCATACCACTCATATCTGCATAATATATCCCACTCGCAAGCTCCACAATTACGATATCGTCTCGTCCTGGGAAAAGATAAAACTTTTTAACGGCTTCAGGCATAGATAGTTCAACTGTATCTAAACAAACTTCAAATTTACAAAAATAATAAGGTGTTTGATCGTAGCCGCCATCCCATGTGAATTTTATTTTAGTACTATTGTTTGTAGATGTTGCATATAAATTCCTTGAAATCTCATCACCATAAAGTGCCACTTTATCTATTTCATTATTTGAAGTATTTGCAAGAGAAGTTGAAGATGTCGTGCCAGTTGTAATTTTTGCAGCCGCTATTTTTCCAGTACTTCTAATACTTGACAACACCTTTGGTGTCGAGCTTGACACTGTTATACCTGTAAAGAGTTGGAGCACTTCTGTGTATTCAGGATTAGTTGTGGCAATTTTACTAGATACTTTAGACAATGGCGCAGTCGTCGTAGGCATACCCGCCTTATCTAAATATTGAGGAATCTCAGTAAATATTAATTCCGCTGGCAACGTAAACAAATATGCTTCTGTAACTTTATTTGGTGATACTGTTATATTCCTTAACCAATCTCTATATCCCTCCTTTTGAATTTTAACTTCATATGTTCCAGGTGATAGATCTTGAGCAAAAATATTTCTACTCAGAATCCCTCTATCAGTGAATTCTTTTCCATCTATATATACTACTGTTCCAAAAAGATCTGAACGCACATATATACCTCCTGTTTTCTCAATAGAGATCAATGACTTAAAAAAACTAATAGGCATAGCCTCACCCTCTGATGGTTGTTCAGGTTTAAGATCCACTTTATAACCCATTGCAGAAAGAATTAAAAATGGAATTACACAAATAAACAAAAAAGCGCCGAGCATTAAAATCGTATTTCTTTTTCTTGCTGGAAATGGCTTCATAGGATTTATTTTATTTATTATATATTATTTGCTTAGTCGGCGCGCTACTGTGAAGCGGATTTTTAGTTTCGACTGGCGCGGATTCTATTTCTATTTTACTTAATGGCGGCACCTCTATGTTTTGGTGTGACCCAGAATCCCATATACTTTCCAAGCATCAGACGTGTTTGCGCTTCGAGTCCTGGTGCGGCACCGAATACTAGAATTGAGATTGGAACCATCACCCACTGTAGGGCCATCTTCGCACGAGTCCATCTTGGGTTTTTTATATCTGCAGGAATTGGTGGCAGGATTTTCATTGAGATGTAAGCAGTTACAAGTAGACCGAGCATGGCAATTGTCATAAGATTCCGTGTTACATCGGGTAGGTTATGTGACAATACGGTCGCGC
>CAZSLF010000010.1:0-27722 GCA_964607805.1 uncultured Candidatus Saccharibacteria bacterium | reverse complement strand
CTTACGAACGCTCATGTTGGTATTCATGCTTTTTTGGACGAATATACGAATAGAGCTGAAAACTGTATTGCTAAGTCTGGATCCCCTTCTGAAACTGTTTGGCCTATTTCGCTTGTTTACATATCGCCTGACTGGACAGCTCGTCATCCTGGGGAGATTCATGGAGCTCTTAATCCTGATACTGGTGAGTCAGATTTCGCCATTCTCAAAATTAGTCATATTGATAATGAACATACGCAGTCAATTCCCCTCAAAAACCTTAGTCTTGGGAATATTGCTTTGTTTGGAAAAAGTACCAAGAATACAGAGAATTATCTTAAAATTGGCCAGAAACTAACACTTGTTGCCTACCCTGTCGGAGAGAATATGATATTTAGCCCAAATACAATGCAAAAGCAAGAAGATTTAAGTATTAATAGGATTCAGACTTTTGTTAAGAACGACACTATGGCGACAAACCAAACACTAAACCCTGCGTCTTTGCCAAGACCAAAGCCTATCGATGCCACTGATCACAATACGGATTTGATTGTTACTTCCCTTGGGAAAATTGGACGCAGTGGCTCTTCAGGTGGTGCTATGATAGATGAAAGTAAGCACTTAGTTGGTATTGTTACTAATATTATCCGGCCTCCAGAGGAAGATGGATCTATGAATCACGGTACATATGCAAGAGGTATAAGTATTAGTCATATTGATAATGAACTAACTGAACAATCAGGACTATCAATCTATGACCTAGTTCGAACTGACGGGGCTAATTTAAAGGCTATTTTTGAATCGAAGTATCAGGAGCAGGTGAAAAAGGATTTGCTAATTAATTTTATTGAGTTTTAATTATCAAGTTTTGAGGCGTTTTTCTTAACTATAGCCAAGATAGCATCAATACTGTCGCCGTTTTCACCTTCAGATACTTTATTTATCTTTTCATGGCCACAAATAAGGCATTTGTGGAGAATTCTATATTCCCCTGTTCCCCCTTCAACTCTAATTGGTTCCATAAGTCCCTGACAAGTTGCTAACCTATCCCCTGGATTTATATCTACATGCAAACTCCAAAGGCACTGATTACAATGATTGGTGTAACCGTTTCCTATATTTATTGCTCCACACTTGTTGCATGTGAAATCTTCTTTGTTTTTGGCAAATTTTTTGCCCATTTTGTCGGGGTGCCGGGATTCGAACCCGGAGTCGCCTGTTCCCAAAACAGGAATGTTAACCGTTACACTACACCCCGATATTGCTCAATATTTAATCTGGGATAGCTTAGCATATTATTTTATAGACCTCAAACAAAGGTGCACCGCGCTTACATATTCTTGCTTCCAATGGTTGTGCGCGGCTGAAATCTACAATCTAAAGAACTGTGGCTTATAATATAGGTTTTTCAAAAACGTGGACTGATCCACTTCGTCCTCAATTCCAAACTCTTTAAAGCTCAATTCCTTCGAGAACAGGATAATATGTGCCAAATAAATCTCAATATTGTCATCGAAGTCAATTCCCTGCTTCATGCAATACCGCTCAACCGAGCCATATACTTTCAATCTCTTCTTTCTAGGTATCCGCTCATAGGCTGAGAAAGCGGGTTCCCGGAGCATAGCAAAGGCATTGTTAGTTTCCAAAAGTGTTATTGGAGCTGAATCGTCCATAGGAGGCTTATTCGTAAAGCTCGACTTAACCTCAATAAACACAAACTTCCCTTCTGACGATTTCAAAACTAGGTCAATTTCACCATAATTCCCTATCCGTATATTCCTTCCAACCAGGATATAATCCCTTGATTCTAATAAGTGCTCAACAGCAAGCTGTCCAATCTGCCCCACCTTCTTTGCATAAAAACCCTTGAAGCTCAGGTTCTGCCCACTATATAAATGATATAAGTCCATGTGCAGCAGTTTAAATGGTTACACATGAAATTCTCATCAATTTTGGTTAAAATATTAGTGAAATCACGTTACATGTGAAACATACAGGACTGAAGAAGTGTGTCGAGTTTAAAGGTCAGGAACTTAGCAGTTCCCAAACAAGGCATATAGTTAGCCTCGGAATCTTGGCTGTGGTGCTAGGCTGCGCAAATCTCTAAAATGTCCGATATGTCCTTTATACACATATCCACTGAGTTATCCACAGTTTTGTTGAAAAGTCAGATGACTTTTATAAATCGATTAAAGTCGCACCAAATTGTGCGGGTAGGGAGAATCGAACTCCCGTCTCGTCCTTGGCAAGGACGCATTCTACCACTAAACCATACCCGCTTATGTCTTATTAAAACATGTAATTTTATGCCAAACAATCACATATGTTCACGCTGCCAATTACATGTATCTATCAAATATAGATGTGCACCTACCAGGATTCGAACCTAGAATAACGGTTCCGAAGACCGTTGTGATATCCATTTCACCATAGGTGCAATATGTCTGAACCTTTGTTCTGACGTGCTGATATTACATTATAAATAGCAAAAAATCAAAATATGTACTAGTATTTTGAGTACATGGACAAAACCAATCCAATATTTAGCCATAAGGCTAAAATCAAAAATATCCCTGATATCATACTTGCCAATATAAAAACTCTTAAGGATGCAGGGTATGAGGCTTTTTTGGTGGGTGGGTGCGTAAGAGATCTCTTGCTAGAAAAGGAGCCAAAGGATTGGGATATAACTACAAACGCTATTCCTGAACAAATCCAGGCTATTTTTCCTCATACATATTATGAAAACAAATTCGGTACAGTTGGCGTAGTAAATGAAGAACTCTCAGAAGAAGAATTAAATAACCAAAATAAAATAGAGGGGAAGGCAAGTGCAAAAAAAACTACAACCGCGATTGTAGAAGTCACTCCATATAGGCTTGAATCCGATTATAAGGACGGTAGACACCCGGAAACCTTGTCCTTTAGTGAAAGTATCCATGACGATCTTAAAAGACGGGATTTCACAATTAATGCCCTTGCATACGACCCTATATCGGACATTTTTGTAGATGACTTTAATGGTATGTCTGACCTTGAGACTAAAACTATACGCGCAGTAGGGGATGCAGGAGGAAGATTCCGTGAAGACGGCCTTAGAATACTAAGAGCTGTGCGCTTAGCAGCTGAAACAGGCTTTATTATCTACTCTGATACAGAGAAAGCTATATCTGTTACACATGAAATACTAGGAAAGATTGCTCAGGAGAGAATTCGTGACGAATTTGTAAAGATGTGTTTCGCAAAGGAGGGAGGAAACGCCATCTTTGTACTTCAAAGACTAGGTATTCTTAAATATGTCATTCCAGAACTAGAGGAGGGGTTACATATGAAACAGAACCAGGCTCATAGTTTTGAAGTTTTTGAGCACCTGATCAGAAGTTTTCAGTGCGCAATTGATAAAGAGTATATATTGGAGGTTAGGATAGCAGCTTTGTTACACGATATCGGTAAACCACGAAGTCGAAGACTCTCAGAAGAGAAGGGCGACTACACTTTCTATGGACATGAAGTTGTTGGAGCAAGGATGACTAAGGAAATCCTAGAGAGACTGAAGTTTTCACATGAAATCATTAAAAATGTCACTAATCTTGTTAGATGGCATATGTTTTTCAGTGATCCAAGCCTTATTTCACTCTCAGCAGTCCGGAGAATGGTAATAAATGTAGGCAAAGAGAATATTTGGGAGCTTATGAACCTGAGAGTATGCGACCGAGTAGGGACAGGTCGCCCAAAAGAGGATCCGTATAGACTAAGAAAGTATATATCTATGATTGAAGAGGTACTTCGGGACCCGATTTCAGTGGGTATGCTTAAGATTGATGGCAATACTATTATAAAAACACTTGGTGTAACTCCGGGACCTGCTGTAGGTTTCATGTTAAACATCCTTTTAGAGGAAGTTTTGGAAGATCCTAAGCTTAATACTGAAGAGTATTTGGTTTCACAAGTAACAAAATTGAGCCAATCACCTATTGAAGAGCTTAAAAAGATGTCGGAGAAGGCAATTGAACTTAAGAATACGGTAGAGGAAGGTGAACTAGATACTATAAAAGAGAAGTATAGGGTGAAGTAAGAGGGCCATTATCAAAAAGATTTCTAAAGCCAACTAAAAGTCTGGCTGGTTTTGTCTCACCACCCAAAACTCAGGAAATAAAAAAGCCGCCTCTGAGTTGCGCGGAAAGAACTAAAAATTGAAGATTTGTTGATTTGTACCCTATAACCCGTCCCAAAAAACACATATTAAATTGAGTGCGCCTCATTAGCGGCTTTACGTTATGTAAGCCTATGGAGATGTCCAAGAAGTCATTCTTACGATATCGGAACCGCAAAAAAATGAAAAATGTGAGTTCGAATCGAGAGCTCCTTCCTTAAAAGACATCCATGGTCTTTCAAATAACTGTTGCCCGAACTGTACGGCGCTCCCTGACATATATTTTACTTGTCCTTTAATTAGTGTAAAGGACATCATGTCTTTTAGTTGTGGATAAGTGATCTTTTTCCCTTACAGTTATAAAAAAGTGCAAATATTTTTGCATAGCTTTACGAACAAATTTTCAAACATAAAAGAATTAAAATTCTATCGAAACAGGACAGTGATCAGAACCAAAAATATCATCGTGTATCTTTATATCTTTAATCTTCTTTGCAATCTTTGGTGTAGCAAAGAAAGTATCAATTCTCCAGCCAATATTTCTATCACGAGCATATGATTTCATATCCCACCATGTATATATATCCTCTTTATCAGGATAGAACATACGGAAAATATCTATAAGGCCCAGTTCGACAAATTTATCTAGCTTTGCTCGCTCTTCTGGTAAAAAGCCTATGTTTCCTTGGTTTTCTTTTGATCGCTTAGCATCAATATCCTTATGTACAATATTAAAATCACCACAAACAACAACCTCTTTACCTGCTTTCTGTAGCTTCTTTATGTGCTTAATAAAAGCTTCATAATAGGCGAGTTTATACTCTAATCTTACAGGTAGACCTCCTCCATTTGGAAAATAGCAATTAATAAGGACGAAATCAGGATATTCTACTTGGTAAAATCGTCCTTCTTGGTCAAGTGCGTCAGGAGATAGTGAAAAAGCATCCAAACTACTAATGGGCTCTTGTTTTGTATAGATGACGACACCGCTATAGCCCTTTTTCAGCTTTGAGAAGTCAAAATATGAATTATACCCTTCTGGTTTAGCGATTTCAGTATCTAGTTGTTCAGGATGAGCCTTTGTCTCCTGCAAACACATAACATCAGCGTTTTGATCGAGAAGAGTTTGGAAAGCTCCCTTTTTAACCAGTGCACGAATCCCATTTACATTCCAACAAATAATTTTCTTCGGGTTCTGGTTTGATTTTGAGTTAGCCATGTTTTTTGATTATATCAGTTACTTCAGTCCTATTTAAGACCTCTTGGTATGAAAATTCTTATGTATTTCCTTCAAGTGCCTATCAGTTACATGGGTATATATCTGAGTTGTTGTGATATTAGCATGACCAAGGAGAGCCTGTACTGATCTAAGATCTGCACCATTTTGCAAAAGATCAGTAGCAAAACTATGTCGAATTACGTGAGGAGTTACTTTTTTCGAAATTCCGGCCTTAATTGCATAGTGTTTTACTAATCTTTCAACAGACCTTGGAGTCGTATTGAACAAAGTAGGGGAGTCGATTGCTATATTACCCTTTAAATAGGCCTTAATTGAGTCGCGCGCCATATCAGAGAGGAATACCACTCGGACTTTTTCACCCTTTCCACGAACAGAAAGTTCATCTTTGGTCAAATCTAGGTCACGAGGGAGGGCACAGAGCTCGGAAACTCGAAGGCCAGTCGAGAAGAAGGTTTCCAAAATAGCCTTATCTTTCAAGCCTTTTTTGACATCTTTCTCTTGTTTTGGGGCGTCTAACAGACGCTTTAGCTCCTCTCCACTAATCAAATCAATAGTCCTTTCAGGCACTTTTGCAAGCTCAATAACCTCTGCAGACACGGTTTTGACACCTCTTTTAGCAGTCATATATTTGAGGAATGACCTGAGTGCAATCAAATAGTAGTTTTGAGTACGTTTTTTAAGCGTTTTTTGGCCTAAAACAACGGTTTTTGGGACTTTTGCCGTAGTTCCATGTGTCTTTCGGTTAAGCCATAGACGATATTCTCGTATCTTTTCATTAGTGATCTCGCTAGGTTTATCTGTTTTGACGAATTTTAGGAACTCAATCAGATATCGGTCATAGTTTTCAACCGTTTTTAGGCTTCGACCCTTTTCGATCTCAATATGTTCTAGGAAGCCCTGTTTTAACTCAAATAAGTTGTGCGACATACCTATACTATATCATTAAAATCGGTTCCATGGCTCGTGGTTTTGGCCTCCAGATTGAAAGGTATTGACGATATGCAGCAGAGGCCGCTCTATAGGGCTAGATATTGCATTCCTATGAATATATGCTATTATTTCCTCATCATGTTAACTAAGTCTAAAAAACAGCGAATTATCAAAGGTGTGCAGACGCACGCTAAAGATACAGGTTCGCCAGAAGCTCAGATCGCTCTTATTACAGAGAGAATTGAGGAATTAGCAAATCATTTGAAGACACATAAGAAAGATAATCACTCACGACGTGGTCTATTGCAATTAGTTGCAGACAGACAATCTCATCTTAAGTATCTACAGAAGAAAGACGCTGATCGATACACTAAATTGATTGAAAAGCTTGATATCAAGCGAAAGTCAGCCGTTACAAAGGCAGACGCTCCAGCAAAGTCAGTAAAAGCGAAAGCTAAAACTGCAAAGCTAGCGAAGAAATCAAAGTAGTAGGACTTACAAAAACATACGAAAGTATGTTTTTGCTTTTATACATGATAAAATTTAGAGGGTCCATTTTTATTTTAATAAATTGGTTTTTTAGACGTTTTGATACGATTTCAAACTTTTAAGAATTTTGTAAATGGATCTCTAAGTTTTTAGGCAATTTTTATATTAGTTAATTAAATTATTTATGAGTGTTATTAAACACAAAGAACAGAGAGTCGGTATTTTTATCGATGCTCAAAATTTATACCATAGTGCAAAGAATCTATATCACGGCCGAGTAAACTTCGGTGCTGTTATGACAGAGGCTGTTGCAGGAAGAGCTCTAATTAGAGCCATGGCATATGTTATTACTACTGAAACAGGGGAGGAAAAGAACTTTTTCGATGCTCTTGTTAAATTCGGTATTGAAACAAAAACAAAAAACTTACAAATTTTCGGCGATGGCGCCAAGAAAGCTGACTGGGACGTAGGTCTTGCAGTAGATGCTATTAAATTAGCACCTAAACTGGATACGATTATTATCGCGTCTGGTGACGGTGACTTCGTGCCCCTTGTAGAATATCTTCAGACAAATGAAGGTTGTCAGGTTGAAGTTATTGCATTTGGAAGATCTTCAAACGCAAAGCTTAAAGAAATTGCAGACGACTTTATTGATATGTGTGATATGCCGCAGAAATTTATCATGCGACAGACAAGATCGAAGAGAAGTCAGTAAAGTTTGCGCCGTAAAAATTAGCGCCACAAAAGCGCTTCGTAAGAAGAGGTGATCATAATTGATCAGAAACAGTCATTCACTAAGTAATTGGTGGGTGACTGTTTCCATTATCAACTTTAAGTTATACTAATTGATAATGAATCCCGAGCAAGAAAACCTAAAAGCTAATTTTAATAATTCACCAAGTGCACCGAGCGAAGGCTTAAAACCAACTGTAAAAATTACGGATGCACTAAAGGAAAGTGCACCTCTAGAGGCTGATGAAAAATTGAGCACAATTAGAACATTTCAGAGTGATATTGCTGGTGCAGTAAAAAATGACAATGTGTCGATGATCAAAATCGCATTGGCAGAAAAAGAAAAGCGGGAACAAAATTCTCAGTATGTTGAAATAGAAGAAAAAAAGAAGATGGGGACCGCTTATATTGTGGCTGGTATTATTTCTGTTTTAGTACTTTGCGCTGTTGGAGGAGTATATTGGTATGTTAATAAACCAGCAGGACCAACGCTTGAACAAATTATTGCTCCACAAGAACCGGAAATTGTTTATACAGAAACTCAGGTTGCAGTTTCTATTGATAATAAACCAGCAAGTATTTTGCTAGAAGATTTGAGAAATGAATCTCTAAAAAAACTAGATCTAGGAACTATGAAAAGAATCTTGGTGACTACAAACACTGGATCATCAACAAGAAATATTAATTCCAAAGAATTTCTATCTACAATAAGAGCCCGCGCCAACGATAGCTTTAAAAGCTCAATAGAACCATACTTTGTTATGGGTGCATATTCATTTGAACCCCACGATGTATTTATAATATTCAAAGTTAATTCTTACGATGTAGCATATCCAAGCATGCTAGCTTGGGAAGAACATCTTGATGTTGATTTGAGTAATTTATTTATTGAGCCAAAAGCTGCTTCTCCTATAGCGCCAGTTCAGGAGAATGTAGTGCCGAATCCAGCAACAGGAACAACTACAGACGGACTAGTAGCGACTGGAACTTCCACTCCGGCCACTAGTTCAACACCTTCGATTATTACACCTGCACCAGTGGTTGAAACTCCTAAGCCAATCAAAGCAGTATGGAAAGATAGAATTATTCAAAATAAAGACACTCGTGTCCTTTTGGATTCTGAAGGAAAAATTAAATTCCTATATTCATTTATCGATAAAAATACACTAATAATCGTCTCAAGTGAAAAAGGTTTCAAAGAAATTATTACAAGAATGACTATTGGACGAATTAGCCGATAGTGAGATAGTGGAGAGAGATGGTTAGCGAGCAAATCAGATAAAATTTCATATTTATTTTATCTAAACTTGATGAGAATTTAATGTCTGTTTTGGCATAATTTTCTCATGTCTAAAAAAACAAAAATCGGAGTTTGTCAGTCACTGTATTGGTCAAACTTTTCATACGAACCCATGAGAGTGGAGGTGGATATATCTAGAGGATTATTTCATTTTAATATTGTCGGTCTGGCCGATAAAACCATGACTGAGTCGAAATATAGGATACTTTCTGCTCTCAAAAATAGTGAGTACGCGCTGCCTCAAAGAAAAAACGAAAAGGTAATAGTATCTCTTCTTCCTTCTGACAAAAAGAAAACAGGTACATATGCTGATTTAGCAATTGCTTACTCATACTTACTCGGATCTGAACAATTACCTCATATAGAAAAGGATAAATATACTTGTTGTATAGGGGAGCTGGCGCTCGAAGGTTCAGTGCTTTTCAAACAAGATATTATTCATCTGCTTTATGCTGGAGTAAAAGCAGGTCTTAATAAATTTATTATTCCCGCAAATAGCACCGAACATATCCACCTAATTCCAAATATTGAAATAGCTGAAATTGCGCATCTTTCAGATTTGAAGAAACCTCTTGTTTTTGTTGAGAGCAATAAACTAGCAAAGATTGCGAAGATGGAAAAGTTTGGCGAGGAAGGCCATTCTCATAATAAAGAAAATAAAATTGATAACCCACATATAGAAAATATAGAAACGAGAACAGATTTTATGATTGATAATCTTAAGGGATTGGATTCTCAGAAGCGTGCCCTTATGATTGGTCTGGCAGGGAATCATCACATTTTATTTGCAGGACTTCCTGGTTGTGGGAAAAGTGCTCTGGCAAATTGTGCACAGGAATTATTGGATCCGCTAACGAATAAAGAGGCGATTGAAACATATTCTATTTATCAAAGTGCAAAAATATCTGAAAATATGCATACATATAAGCTTTCATATAAGAGACCTTGTAGAAAACCACATGCAAGTATTAAAGAGGCAGGTCTTATTGGCAATGGCTCCTCGCAACAAGGCGAACTCTCACTCACACATAACGGCATCCTCATATTGAATGAGCTCTGCGAATTTTCTCGAGAAGCAATTGAAAGTTTGCGTGACCCAATTGAAAATCAGAAATTACTTGTTCATAAAAGTGGCGCGAGTGTCGATTTCAAATTGTATACAACAATAATTGCCACAACCAATCTCTGTCCATGCGGGAAAATTCCAACTTCGTATTTTATAGACAATAAAATTGCGAGCAATCCATTTAATAAAGACAAACAGTGTTCGTGCACAAATCATCAAATTAAAAAGTATCAGAATAAGATATCTGAGCCTCTGCTTGATCGTTTTCCAATTGTCTGCACTTTTTCGTATGATCACTATGAGTCCACGCGGACGAGCATGCTGGGCGCGGACATGAAAAATATAATCGAACGGGCACGTAACTTGTCGAGAATCCGAAATAGTAATTTATACAATCAGTACCTGACGATTGAGCAAATCACGAAGTTCGGAATTGATAAGGAAGGTGAGGATTGTATAAAAGAGATAGAGCCCACATTTAAATTATCCAAAAGAAAGATTTTACACACAATCAGACTTGCTAGAACAATTGCAGATATAGAAAATTCCAGAAAGATACAAAAAGAACATATTCTTGAGGCTGTTGGTTATGTAAAGACAAAACCATTTGAGATTTAACAAAGCTTTGGACTTTGAACTCTTGTTGAACTTAGACTAAAAAGGATTCTTTCCTCCTCGAACTTCGAAGTGAAGATGGACACCTGTTGATTGGCCAGTGCTACCCATTTTTCCAATTTGCTGACCCTTTACTACCTTATCTCCATAACCAACCAAAGACTGGTTCATGTGAGCGTATAGAGTCTGTGTACCGTTTGCATGCTTGATTACCACGTAAGTTCCATAACCACCGTTCCATCCACCTGACTTACTGATAATCACTTCGCCGGCAGCAGCTGCATAGATCGGAGTATTTAGTGCTGCGCCAAAGTCGATACCGTTGTTTCCGTGAAGACCCTGAGTTCGAACAGCACCGACTACTGGTTTACCGAAGAATCCTGCTGTATTTGCACCAGCCGGCTTAATATTTGGCTTAGTTGCTGGTTTAGTTCCTGTTGTTGTATGCCCTGGCCCGATAAATCCTTCAGCATCTGGAATAATAATACTTGAGCCAATTTTTAGAGTTTCGTTTGCCGTTACATTATTGAAATTAGCTGTCTCTGTTGCGTCCGCTCCATAGGCTTTAGCAATTTTAGAAATAGTATCACCCTTTTTAACTGTATATTTAACTCCAGCGACAGGGAGGATAACTAAAACCTGACTAGGTTGAATTGATTCCTTTGCACCAATATCATTGGCCCATCTAATAGTATTAGCTGTTACATCATACATATCAGCGATTCCTTCTAGAGTATCGCCGTTTCGAACTACGTATAGACTAATCTGATCAGAAGTAGGCTTGAATTCAGTTCCAGTAATCTGGCTACCATTTACACCAATATTCTCACTACTTAGTGCAGAATTATCAACAACTTGTAGGGCAACTTGGTTTTTTGCCTGAGGATCTACGTTTTTAGGTGCCTGAAGAAGAGGCAGAGTTTGAGTATTCTTAGACAATGAAACTTCCTGATACTTTGGTTTAGAATCTTTTAGGCCAAAAACTGATCCCAAAACCTGCCAAGCAGATCTATTTGTGGATAACTCAGAATCGGGCTTTTGAGCCGAAGTTACTACTTTTTGCCCTGAACCAGCGTCAGCAAAAGCCCTCTCACCGTAAGTTGCAGTGAAAATAAGGCTAAAAACAACAGCGGTTGTGGGCACGGCTATAAGTACGAGCCCAGATTTTGTCGCCTTGAGTTTCTTAAAAAATGAAACCCTTGGGTCTTGTGGGGGGATTAAAATAAAATTCTTTAAAGATTATATGATGCTCGTCGTGATTTCGACTTGATTTAAGCGTGATTTGAAATTATAAATTAGATATAAATCCTATTTCACCCTTATTTCTAGCCATTTCAAAACAAA
This sequence comes from uncultured Candidatus Saccharibacteria bacterium, assembly GCA_964607805.1. Lineage (GTDB taxonomy): Bacteria > Patescibacteriota > Minisyncoccia > Phycocordibacterales > CAIZLB01 > DALYDD01. The sequence continues at coordinate 15,874 of CAZSLF010000010.1, read as the reverse complement.
TTCCATAAGGTTCTTTAATTCTATTATATGCACAGTTGGTGTCAATTAGGTGAAAACATTAGACCATATTCGAGTTTTTCTGGAGAAATTATGAGGGTTTAAATCAGTCTTTGTGTATAATGTTTATCTATGTTCAACCCCGAAGAAAATCCGACGGAAACCTATTTACATGGCTTAAATCAAGCTCAAAAGGAGGCAGTACTTTGTATAGATGGACCACTTCTGATCCTTGCCGGCGCGGGTGCGGGCAAGACTAAGACTTTGACTCATAGAATCCTGCATTTATTGCACAAGGGAATTGATCCGGAGTCAATCCTTGCTATCACATTTACAAACAAGGCGGCTAAAGAAATGCGCGAAAGATTGGTGCGTTTGGTTCAGTCAGACAAGATGCTAAATTTTCCTGTTTCTGAAAATAGGTTTCCCTTTGTTTCCACTTTTCATTCACTTGGAGTAAATATTCTGCGTAAGCATGGCGAGGCAATTGGTATAACAAAAAACTTTACTATTTATGATCGTGGAGATTCTAAAACTGCTGTTAAAGATGCACTAAATTCTCTAGGTCATGATCCAAAACAATTTGAACCTGGAAAAATTCTTTCAGCAATTTCTCGTGCAAAAGGCGACGCTTTGTCTGTTGAAGAATTTAAACAAAGACGTCCAGATTTTTACGGTGAAGTTATTTCAAGCACATGGGAAAAATATGAATCAATTCTGAGAAAAGACAAAGCATTAGATTTCGATGACCTGTTATCCAAAACTGTAAATTTACTAGAAAAATCTGCAGAAGTTAGGAATTATTATCAAACAAAATTTCAATATGTTCATATAGATGAGTATCAAGACACTAATCAAGTGCAATATAGATTGGCAGAAATTTTAGCAGAGCAACATCAAAATATTGCAGTAGTGGGAGATATTGATCAAGCAATTTATGGGTGGCGTGGTGCAAAAATTGCAAACATGTTGCGCTTCGAAAAAGATTTTGCTAATGCAACAACTATTTTGCTCGAAGAAAATTATCGTTCAACAAAAACAATTCTTGATGCAGCAAATGGAATCATTTCCAAAAATATTTATCGTAAAGAAAAAAATCTTTTTACTTCGCAGGGTATGGGTGAAAAAATTTCTCTTTATACTGCGATGGATGAAACTGATGAGGCAGGTCATATTGGTGATACAATTCAAACTCTTTTGGACAATGGCACTTCTGCGGACGAAATCGCTGTTTTGTATAGGGCAAATTTCCAATCTCGTACTCTTGAAGATGCACTTTTATTTCGACAAATTCCATATCATGTTCTTGGTACAAAATTCTTCGATCGAAAGGAAGTTAAAGACATTCTTTCATATATTAAGTTGGCGCTTAATCCTGATTCAAGTGCAGATATTAAACGTGCGATAAATACTCCAGTGCGTGGAATTGGAAAAACAACTGTGCTAAAAGTTATTGAAGGTCATAGAAATGAATTGCCTGATTCATTTAAAATAAAAGTAAATAATTTTTTTACAATTATTTCTGATATTCGAAATCATGCACTGACACATGTTCCAAGTGATACTGTAAAATATGCACTGTCACGATCAGGTCTCGAAGAAGAATTAAAAAATGAAGATGACGAAGAACGATTGGAAAATGCGCGTGAAGTTGTGACTCTTGCAAAAAGATATGACGACATGTTTGAGGCTGAAAAAATCAAGCAAGACGCGGGCGAGGAAGGAAATACTTTGAGAGCGCTTGAAAAATTTATTGAAGACACGAGTTTGCTTGGTGAACAAGACACTATGGATGATAAACAAAAACAGGGACCAACAGTAAAACTTATGACCGTGCACGCTTCAAAGGGTCTTGAATTTGATTATGTTTTTGTAACTGGCATGGAAAAAGATTTATTCCCACACACTAAACATGGTGACGGTGGCAAGGAACTTCAACCAGAAGACGCTGAAGAGGAACGACGACTTTTCTATGTAGCTCTTACGCGTGCACGCAAAAAATTATATCTTTCATATACTTTAATTCGAACTATTTTCGGTTCAAAAGTTTTCAATCAAGTGTCAGAATTTGTCGATGATATTGATCCGGATTTGGTCCAATCTGATAATCCAGATGGGGGATTAGGTGGTGGTTTTGGAGGGGGACTGCTTGAAAGGTTGATTCAGTTTTAAAGGCTAAGAACGGTATTGCAATTGTTAATTTGATGTGTTTATATACTTCCAGCCTGCACAAAAAAGACGAAGAAAATCGACACCCTAACAAATTGTTCCCTATGAGAACTCCACAAGCACCATCCGCCACATCGAAGACTACCAGAAAAGAGCGACGCAACCTCTACATCCGAATTCCTGAGGATCACAAAATAAGTGCCCAGTCACTAGCAGAAAGATCAAATATGACACTGGATACATATCTTGCTGCCCTTGTAGAAGATGCAATCAAGAATGAAGTTACTTTTGAATTCGTCAGGGTTCGACGTCCACAGCAACCCGACACTCCACCGGTATAGATAACAATCAAGTAAATGCATATCAGTTCTCGAGTCGCTTCCCAAATTAGTGGGAGCGACTTTTCAGTTTTATATATTAGGTATATTTTAAAATATTTGATGTTGTTACCATAAAACCTGATTTTCAGGTAAGATACCGAGGTGTATAAACTAGAAGCAAAAAAGAGTTTGGGTCAGAATTTTCTCCATAATAAGACAATTATTGGCAAAATTGCCGATGCTGGCCAGATCGAAGAAGGGGAGGTTATTTTAGAGATTGGACCCGGAACTGGGGAGCTGACAGCTGGAATTCTTGAGAAAATCGAGAATTTGGGTGGTCAATCAGGCGGCGACCCAATCAAAAAATCCAAAAAAAAGCTAAAAACAAGGCTAATTTCAATAGAAAAGGATCATCGAGCTATCCCAATCCTCCAGGAACGCTTCAAAAAAGAGATTGAAGAGGGTATTTTAGAAGTTATTGAGGGAGATTTTTTGGAAATGGACATCGCAGCCCTTATTTCTGGCCGTACTTTCAAGATTATCGCCAATATTCCATATTATATAACGGGCGCAATCATCCGAAAAAGCCTTGAACTTAGCCATAAACCTAAGAAACTGATTTTTTTGGTTCAAAAGGAAGTTGCTGAGAGAATTGTCCAAAGAGATGGCAAGGGAAGCATATTATCCAACAGTATAGCCTTCTACGGGGTTCCCAAACTTTTATTTCCTGTTGCAAAAGGGAATTTTGTTCCGGCACCAAAGGTGGATTCGGCAGTAATTTCGGTGGATATCGCTGAAAAAAGCGAAAAAACTACGCAAAAAGACGAGAAAGAGTTCTTCGACCTACTTCATGCAGGTTTTGCACATAAACGCAAAATTTTGAGCTCAAATATCAAAGAATTTCTTGCTGAAAACAAAATTTCGCAAACTGCTACAGAAATTTTCGAAAATATCAATTTAAATCCAAAAATCCGAGCCGAAGAATTGAAAATAGAGGACTGGATCTTGCTTGCAAAAACCATTTTCAAGAAAAAATAAAATTTAAAGCGAGCAAAAAAAATCCGATTTAAGCGCATAAATCTCATAAAAAATTAACAAATAAAATAATACACAAATTTAGATAAAATATTGATGAATATACGCAAATACAATGATATAATTGAGCAGTCTTGAAGACCCCGAGCAATAAAACTCTCATCCTTGGAGCCCTTTGTTTATCGATAGTTGCATCTATCGGGGCCTTTAAGATTGGCGAAGCAAAAAGATTAGCGCTTTCAGAAGATTTAAAGAAACAAAGTGCGGTGTATATTGACGTCCAGAAAACAAATAAAGAAGGTGAATTACTCCAAGAAGCTTTAAAAAATATAGATATTTCAGCAACACTCGGGACTACTACTTCAGACAATCCCTTTGCACCAACACCAAACGATACCCTGACTGATTCACTTGCTAAAAATCTTTTTCTTTCATATGCAAATCAGCAAAGCGGTGGATCATCTGAAACTGATACCGATATGGCCAACGCTTTGGTTTCTCAAATAAACACATCTGTTTTACCCCTAGCTCCATACTCTCTAGCAAGCGTTTCTCTTTTTACACCAAAATCAAACGCAGACATAAGAGCGTATGGCAATGCTGTAGGTGAAGTAATAAAAACAAATTATATTGTTATTGCAAACAATAAAGGTATTGAGCTAAAAACAATTGGAGAAATTCATAAAAAAATTGGTGCTGAAATAATTGCAATTCCAGCTCCTGCGAACGTTGCTCAAAACCATTTGGCTGTTGCAAATAATTATGCACTTCTTGGTGAGTCTTTTGAGATAATTGCGACTGAAGAAAAAAAAGATCCGCTTAAATCTCTTCTTGCGATTCGTACTGCAACAGACGCTGCTGATAGTTTGAATAATACATATGTGCAGATGAATAATTATTTCTCTAAAAATGATATAATTTTTGAGAATGGAGAGGCAGGTTTGTTCTGGTCTCTTATTGTTCCAAATTAATTCCGATGATGTACCCTCCATCAAAATTTTCACTTTTTCATAAGTTGATTGTCCTTTCTCTACTTGGAGCAATTGGTGTTACGACTGCTCTTGTACCGTTTGCAACTTTTGCACAAAATAATCAAACACCGCCTTTTACTGAAAACGGTGGACCCGACAATGCTCCTTCAGAAGCACCAGGTGGGCAACTTTTTCCCGAAAACAATACAAACACACAAACTGTAAATCCATCAGCAAGTTTTGAAATTCAAGACACTCAGGCACAAACAGTGCAAACTGGTGGAAATTTTCAACCAACAAATACTGTTCAACAACAAACAACTGAATTGGCAAAAGAAGGTATCTCTTGCTCAGCAGCAACAATTTTAGGGCAAGTATTAGCATCTGCAATTTCTTCAGCTCTATCTGAACTTGTAAATGCTGTGGTGAAGGAAACAGTTACAACAGTAGTAAAATCGGTAGTTTATGATCCTGTTCCTGTTGCTGAAAAATTGGAACAATTAGATACGGTAAAACGCCAGTTGGATTATCAAAAACTTAGCACTCATGCAGAAAAAGGTGTGCCTGGTCCTTTTGGTATTTATATAAATGTGAGTTGGGATTCAATTGCATGGTGTGTGATAAACGCCATGATTGAATATATTGCGAACGCAACTATTGCTTGGGCAAATTCAGGATTCAACGGTAATCCTGCATTCCTAGAAAATCCTGAAAGATTTTTCCGTGATTTGGCTGACTATCAAGCTGGAACTATTATTCGAGATATTGCATATGGTGCAACTGGTGGAGCAGTAAATGTTTGTCAGCCTTTCCGAGTAAGTATCGCAGTAGGTCTTGCTCAAAGTTATCCAGGTTATGGACAAAACGCTATCAACTCAAACTATCGAGGCATGAGCTGTAGACTTTCTGATATTACTCAACAAAAACTTTTCCAAGGAGTTTCAGTTGGAGTAAAAGGAAGCAGTGTGGGTAATTCAGCTTTGACTTGGTCAGAATGGAATCAACTAACACAAAAAGATCAGAACAATCCATATGGTGCATATATCCTAGCCAATCGTGCACTGTATTCAGCCGTGGATGTTAAGGAAAATGAACTTCGCTTTGAAATTGGGGTTAACAATGGCTGGTTAAACTTTAAAAAATGTCCTCCTGGGGAAACTGATCAATCTAAGTGTGAGACTACAACTCCAGGAAGATTAATTGAAGCTCAATTAAACAGTACTCTTGATCAATCGAAGCAAAGATTGGTTATGGCAACAAAGTTTGATCAGATGATTACAGCAATTGTAAATAACTTGATCAAGGTCGCACTAAATAAAGTTCTTGAAGAAAAACAAAATTAAAACCAGAACATGAGATCAATTTCACCAAAACTGAAAAAAATCTTCACGGGCATACTCATGCTAGTGGTTTTGGCTAATTCTGGATTTTTACCTATTTTTGGAAATGTAGGTTTTGGCTTCGGAACAAAAGCGGTTGAGGCTCAGACTGATCAAGAAATCACTAAGGCAACTCAGGCATTCTTAAAGACAAGGACAGGACGTCAACCGGACGGAACTTACAACGGAGGCATATATAGAGAAGTGTTAGAGAAAACAAAGGATGAGACTGCGGCTAGACAAGCAGCCGACACTGCAGAAATCAATCTTTCTCAGACCGCCAGAGCTTATGTTATTGCAGAGAAAAATAAAGACAAAGATGCTGCTGCAGCGGCTGAATTCCGATATCAAACTGTGCAATTAAAACAAGAATTAGCTGATGAAAAGTACAAAAACGGAATAATATCAGCAGAGGTGAGAGATCAAGAGTACAATGCTGCTGATCTAACATACACAGAGCTAGAGACAGGGACAATGACCCCTGAACAAAGAGCAGCAGCAGTTGCAGCAGCTAACAAGGAGAATCAAGACCGTGCAAATGCAATCAATCAGACAGGAGGTGGAAACTCTGAGCCGGAAAAAGCAGAACCAATCAAATGTAATTTGCTAGATGGTGCTCTGGGCACAAAAGGAAATATAGAAAGTTGTTTTGCAATTATTTCATACAACCTCCTTAAGATATCAGCCCTATTCTTAAGTCTGGTTGGTGCACTATTCAACGTAACTTTGGATTTTACACTTAACATTGGTAAGCATATTCCTCAGTCAGCCCCAGGTGCTCTTGGATTAGGAGGAACTGCTGGTGCGATATATGTAGGATGGAGTACAATACGCGATTTCATAAACGTAGCATTTATCTTCGTTCTTTTATTTGCTGCAATATCAATAATTCTCCAGACTGATAAATATGGTATACAGAAAATAATTACAAAAGTTGTGATTGCTGCATTGCTTTTAAACTTCAGCTTATTCTTTACTAAGGTTATTGTAGATCTTTCAAATATACTGGCCTTACAGTTCTATTCGAGAATATTAGATGCCTCAGCAAAAGCAGGAGGAAACCCAGGTAGCATAGACTCAGGGCTATCAGCAGGTCTTTTGAATCAAATCGGTTTACAAAAAATATGGACAGGTACTCCTAAGGGCACAAACGCAACAGCAGCAGAATTTGGCGCTGGAATTACGCCATACCAACTAATTTCAGTTTCAATATTCGGTAGCATATTTATATTAGTTTTCTCTTTTGTGTTGTTCATGGCTACAATACAATTTGTTCTACGAACTATTGTGTTAATTTTCTTAATGATCACATCACCAATAGGATTTATTGGTGGAGCAATACCAGGATTAGATAAACAATCAGGTGAATGGTGGAGTAGACTGAAAAACAATGCCGTATTCGCCCCAGCATATATGGCTGTTATGTATGTATCTTGTTTAATGATATTTGGCGGAGCTGCAAATAGTATAACTGGAGGTAGCAATATAAAAGAATTAATAACTGGGTCTAACCCTGCAGGAGCAATCGGCATAGCCTTTTGGTTCGCAATAGTAATTGGATTCCTAATTACAGCACAATTAGCCGCTAGAGGTTTTGCTGATAAATTTGGTAGCAGCTTTAGTGGCAAGGCAGAAAAATGGTTCAAGAGTGCACCACTTCTTCGATACACAGGTGCAACTGCGCTTGCAAGAATTGGTCTTGGAAACAGTGCTCGAGCGCTATCTGAAAACCGGATTGCCAAAAGAGTTCTCAATGCTCCAATAATAAAACAATTAGGTGGACAAAAAACATATAATGCAATTAAAGATCTTCAGGAAGTAAAAGTAGGTGGCAAAAGCTATAAAGATGTTGTTGATGCACGTGTTAAACGTGATACAAAAACTTTTGAAAGACTCGGGGAAACAACAGTTCGTAAAGGAATGTTTGAAAGTGATGATAACTTCAAGAAACGTCAAACATATGCTGACAATGCTACAACTCGAGCTCAAGCAAGATTTATGGGTCTTAGCGTAAACGATACAAATATTAAGGAAGAAGATGTTAAGGGTGCGGATGGAAAGCCTATCCAGAAACGAAAAAACATTTTCTGGAAAGAAAATATCAAAGAGCAAAAACTCAGCGATGCAGCTTTCAAACAATATAAAACTGATACTTCTGAAACTGCAGGAGCAGGTTATAGAAAAGCTAGAAAGGAAGTTGGGAAGAAAGCAAATACTGGTACAAAGGGTACTGTTTTGGATATAGAAAAGCAAATTGAGAAGGCTGAAAAGGCAGTTAAAGATTCTAAGGCATATCACGATGCTGAAGTTAGTGCTACAGAGGCTCACCTTAAGGACGCACGTATTACAAACCCAGATCCTGCTATTCACCAGGCTAATCTTGCTGATCCTGCCAATCCTACGTACCGACGAAATTGGTTTAATGCAAACAAAAATTATGAAAAAGCAGTGGCTGAAAGAGATAAAAAACAAGAAAAACTTGATGAACTATACCGAAAACTTCGAGTCGCACAAAACGCGGGCAAAGAAGACAAAAAGTAATTTTAGATGTAAAATTGCTTAAGTAATATGAGAGAAGAAATACCAGATTCAGCGTTTGATGCGGCATTTGAAAAAGCCGATCCGGAAATAATACTATTTATATCAAATCTTAATCAAGATGATGTTTTAGTTAATGCTCTCACAAACCTCAAGCTCCCTGCAGCAGATGCTAGACAAGTAAAAAGGGAGATTATATATGTAGCACTGGGTTTAGCACACCTAGATGAATTCGGTGACAATGTTCTAGCAAACACCGAAGGAGATGAAGAAGTCGTAAACTTTGTTATAAATTTTGTAATGAAAAATATACTTCCTGAAATTGAAACTATCGTAAAAACATATCAAATCAATATTCAGCCTGCCGGACAACTAGTAACTTCGTCTGGACCTAGAACATCTGCAGATATCCTAATAAAAGAGATAGGTGTTCATAATTCTGGGGATAGCGCACACTTGGACGATCATGGTGCAGGAGACCATTCTCAAAATTCTTCTACATATTCTTTTACTCCCTCTAAAAAAGACTTACTTTCAGAGATAGAATCGCCTACAGATACAACAAAAAAGCCTTATTTTGAGCTCCCAAAATCAAAACCTGCCGCTGCAGATATCTTAAAAGGTCTTGTAAATGCTCCATATACCATGTCAGATACTGTTAAAATAACAGAAGGTGATCAAACAATCACTATCATTGACCCTTTTAAGAAGATGCATGCCGATCAAAAAAACCAGGAAAAAGCTCAGGAGACTGCGCAAGGAAATGCTCAAAATACGGCTATAAATAGAACTATTATTCCAAATCAACAAGCAGCTGCTGCTTACACTCAAGGATTTACATCACAATCGACTCCGACTAAAACAGAATCAATTCTAATTTCAAGCAATAATCCTTTTTTGGCACCTGAAATCAATTCTACTCCTTATTCTACGGCTATAAATAAAGCTGATTTGGATTCAAAATTCAATTCTATTGTAAAAGATAAGCCAAAAGAGGTTTTCACAGTTTCTGGGCATGATCCATATAGAGAAGCACCACTTTCTTAGACTTCTCGCATAAAAACTTAGTTTTCTAGGTAATCTCGAATCATCTAAGTGCTATAATACATATATATGAATACGCTTGAACAAAATACTGCTAGATTTGCGCTTCTTCCTGCTGATATACAAGAAGCAATTAAGCTTTTCGACTACGACAATAGACTACAAAAAGTACATAAGAAGCATAAATTACACATAGATCAGTCAGTCGCACTTGAAGCATTGCTCGCTGATATTATTTTTGGAGATATGAAATCTATAGAATTAACAAATACTATTGAGCATGATTTAAGAATGGAGCGCGGGACAGCTGCAGAAATTGCCCTTGAAATTAATAGCACTATTATTTTGCCTCTCCGGGAAAAGATTAAAGAAGTGCAAGAAACAGAGAATACGATATAATCTATATATGCGATATCAAGTTCCTCAATTTATTGAGGTTGAAGATAAAATCTTTGGACCATTTACATTTAAACAGTTTGCATACCTTGTTGGTGGGGTAGGTGTTTGCTTTATTGCATATAAATTCTTACCTTTCTTCCTAGGCTTACCGGTTATGCTTGTGGCAATGGGTATTTCGTCAGCACTTTCATTTTATAAAATAAATAATAGACCTTTAATAGAAACTCTTGAGGCCGCGTTCAAATACACCTTCACAAAACATCTTTATATTTGGAAAAAAGTAGATAAACAGCCTGAGAAAAGTATTGCAGATGATATGCTTGATGCAAAAAGAAATAAGCTTTATGTACCAAAAGTTTCTGAAAGTAAATTGAAAGATCTTGCTTGGAGTTTGGATATTAATGAAACAATTTACTCAAAAGATTCTGGAAAATTGGAAACTCGCGACGCTTTGATGAAATAATTAACCGAATTATTTATTGAACACTACCGAGGTTTTATAATCTGCGATATAATATTAAACATATGGCCGAGACTAAAACACCTAGTTCAGCATCTGCACAAGAATTTGTTCCTATTAAAGAAATTCGAGATGGAATTGCTATCTTGAAAGATGGCAGTATGCGTTCTGTTTTACTTGCATCATCTATTAACTTTGCACTTAAATCTTCTGAGGAACAGCAAGCGATCATTTTCCAATTTCAAAACTTTCTTAACTCTCTAAACTTCTCAATTCAAATTTACTCTCAATCGAGAAGACTAGATATACGGCCCTATATAGCCCTCCTAGAGGAAAGACTACATGATCAAGTAGGGGATCTGATGAAAATGCAGACTCGTGAGTACATAGAATTCGTGCGAAGTTTTACTGATTCTACAAATATTATGACTAAAAGTTTCTTTATTGTAGTGCCATATAGTCAGGCTATGCTTAATAGCAATACAAAAATAAGTGGCATATTTGGAAAAAAATCTAAAGAAGATAAAAAATTGGAAGAAGATAGTGCTTTTGAAGAAAAGAGAAGTCAGCTACAACAAAGAATTGAAGTTGTTGAACAAGGACTTGTGCGCTGCGGAGTTAGAATTGCCATGCTTGGCACTGAAGAGTTGATTGAACTGTTTTATAAAATATTTAATCCTGGTGATGTTGATAAACCAATTCACGTTGGTTAAAAATTTCACGCTTGCTGCACCTGAAGTATCAGTATAGTTTCTGATTTTCACAAAACTTCCGTAGAAATTTCGACAAGCAGGTGAGAAGTAGGCTATAATATAAATACCCATGGGACTTTTTGATATTTTTTCAAACAAAAAAAGACCGAGTACTACAAACAACCCGAAGATTTCTTCAATTTTACCTCAAGAAATTTATCAATCGGGCGTTCTTGAATTACAAGATGTTATTGCTCCTTCTGCACTAAAGGTTACACCTCGTGCACTTAATCTTGGAGATAAAATTGTTAGAACTTTTTTCGTAATTTCATATCCTAGATTCCTTTCTGAGAGTTGGTTTTCTCCTGTAATTAACTTGGACAAGATTTTCGATGTTTCTATCTTCATTCACCCAATTGATACAGCCTCAGTTTTAAGACAATTCCAAAAGAAAGTGGCCGAAGTTCAAAGTCAGATCCATCTAAGAGAAGAGAAAGGCTTAGTTCGAGACCCTATGCTTGATACTGCATATCAGGATCTAGAAGGTTTGAGAGATCAGTTGCAACAAGCTCAGGAAAAGATTTTCGATGTCGGTTTATATATCTCTATATACGGTGACTCAGATCAGGAACTAGACAAGATCGAATCTGAAATCAAATCTATGCTTGAATCTAGTCTTGTATACCTAAAACCTGCTCTTTTCCAACAGGAACAAGGGTTCAAGAGTGTTTTACCTATATCAGATGATCAATTAGGAGTGCATTCGAAGTTAAATTCTTCGCCACTTTCTAGTGTTTTTCCATTTATTTCATTTGACCTAACATCTGATAAGGGGATTTTGTATGGTATTAACCGACACAACTCTAGTCTTATCCTTTTCGATAGATTCTCTCTTGAAAACTATAATTCAGTGACTTTTGCAAAAGCAGGTTCTGGTAAATCATATTCAACTAAGCTTGAAATCCTTAGAACTCTTATGTTTGATACAGATGTTATTGTTCTTGACCCAGAAAGAGAGTATGAATACATGGCAGAGGCTACGGGAGGAAGATATTTCAATATTTCACTTACTTCTGAGCACCATATCAACCCTTTTGATCTACCACAGGCTATGCCAGATGAGAGTTCTGCAGATGTTTTGCGATCAAATATCGTAAACCTTGTAGGACTTTTCCGAATTATGCTTGGAGGACTTACACCTGAAGAGGATTCTATTATTGATAGAGCCATTACTGAAACATATGCCCTTAAAGATATCACTCCTGAGTCAAATTTTGCCGCTGTAGAGCCTCCACTTATGTCAGACTTCGAATTAGTGCTTGCTGGTATGGAAGGTGGGGAATCACTCGTACAACGCCTTACAAAATATACACAAGGAACATGGTCAGGGTTTATTAACAGACCTACAAACATAGATATAAACAAAAAATTCGTTGTGTTTTCACTTCGAGACATGGAAGATGAGCTAAAACCGGTAGCCATGTATATTGTTATGCACTTTATTTGGAATGCAATCCGTAAAGAACTCAAAAAGCGACTACTTGTTATCGATGAGGCATGGTGGATGATGAAAAGTGAAGATACAGCTTCTTTCTTGCTTGGTTTAGCAAAGAGAGGACGAAAATATTTCCTTGGACTTTCAACTATTACTCAGGACGTGGAAGACTTTTTGCGAAGCCCTTATGGTATGCCTATTATTACAAACTCATCTATTCAAGTTCTTTTGAAGCAGTCACCGTCTTCTATCGACGTAGTTCAGAAGACTTTCAACCTAACAGACGAGGAAAAGTATTTATTATTAGAGTCAGACGTAGGAGAAGGTATATTCTTTGCAGGACTTAAGCATGTAGCTATCAAAATTATCGCTTCATATACAGAAGATCAAATTATTACCTCTAATCCTTCACAAATTCTTGCAATTAAGAAAGCTAAGGAAGATTTAGCATCTCGAGGTTTAATTGGACAGCAAAATAACTCAAGAGTATCAGGTCAAGGAGTGCACGGAGTACTTGGATCTTCAAGCGATGCTCCAGAAAACTATCAACATGTTGTTACTGCAGAGGAAAACGCGGAGAAAACTCGCAAAATAGGTAGCCTTCTTCAGTAATTACGATTAAAATAGGGTGAATTATGGTAATTAATAATACCCAAAGAGAACCTTATGACCAAGGCACACAAGGTGCTGGCAATGGTCGTGATGGTCGCGGCAATAACCCTCTAAACAGGCAAACTGAGGCATTTTCAAACACTAGAAATAGAGGAGAATATTTTGGAATGAACGAGGGTAGACTAATCCAACCTGATCAAAATCCAGGGCTTACTGCTATTGAGGAGGCAAGAGGTGGTGACGAGAATAGTGGAGGTTTGCCAGATGATTTTGGAGATAGTATAGGAGATGATTATGAAGATGAAGAAGAGGGAATGAGAGAAGGTGAAGTCGGGTCAGGTAATAGCAGAGGGAGCGAGAGTGACAAAAGAGCAGAAACTGCAATAAAACAGGCTCAATATAGAGCTGAGAAGGAGGGCGATAAATCTCAATTTTTTCAAAAATTAGCCCAAAGAACCTGGATAAGCACTCAAAAAAAACTGAAAATAACCCGTGCTGTTGAAGAGGCAAAAAAAATATTAAGTGATGGGGGTGAAAAAGTTAGCACAGACGAACTGATTGAGATGGCTCAAAAGCCAAAAGAAAAAGTGAGCTTCCCTCTGGAAATATTTCTTTTAGCTATAACCAAAGATATTTTAGATGGGGTTACAGAGGTTGGGGGAGTGACTACAGTAATTGGGCAAATTGTTTCAATAATTGTGGGAGTAATATTGTTCTTCTGGACTTTTTCAAAGGTATCTGGCTGGTTTAGTTACAAGAAAAGACTTATTAAATCTATATTTCGTTTACTAGCAGGAACAGTAATAGTTGAGTTTTTGCCATTTATAAGAATATTGCCCGCTAATACAGTCTTTGTTCTTCTGGCTCACTACAATGAAACAAAATTTGTCAGACTAGTGAATTTAGCTCTTGATGTCATGCATGAGAAAAACGCGATAGGACTTATAAAAAGTTTAAGTAGCGACACACAAGAAGGTAAAAAATAATAATATTTAGAAATAAAATTTGATATACTAGTATCAACCCATGAAAGATTCTGAATCTTCAAAAAACATGAACGGCCCAAGTACTAGAAAAATTGGATCGCACACTCTTTTGCTTATTAACGCTATTTTGTTTTTTATTGTGGCTTTTTTGATTGGAAATGGCATAGCTGCTGCTCAAGTGAAATATTTCGATGAGCCAGAGAGTCCTGCTGCAACTGCGGCGGCGGCCAAAGCCGCCGCCGCTCGCCAAGCTGAGCTCGAAAAATTACGAAATCGCCCCGCGACAGCACAGTACTCGGAATACAAGGATCAGATATCATCGACAATATCACCTGAAAACCCAGGTCCTAACCAAGAGGTAAAAATAAACCTCGAAGTGTATAGCTTCGATATAAATAGTGCAGAAATCACTTGGAAACAAAACGGTAAAGTAATTTCAAGTGGGCTTGGCCGAAAAAGCCTGACATTTAAAACTGGAAACGCTGGAGTACAAACAAAAATAGACGTAACAATTAATCCAAGAGACCGACCTATTGTTGAACAAACTTTTACATTTATCCCTGGAGAAGTAGATCTTTTGTGGCAAGCGGAGGTGTACAGTCATCCATTTTATAAAGGAAAAAATCTATATACACCTGAATCAACAATAACTTTTGTAGCTATGCCTAGAAACGGTTCGGGTGCTATTAGGCCAAACGAAACTGTTTTCAATTGGAGAATAAACGACACTCGTTTTGCAGATAAATCAGGATATGGAAGGAATACATATACATATGAAGGTCCAATTTTGCTACGACCAGTTAAAGCAGAAGTTGAAACATATACACCAACAAAAGGAGCAGGGGACAGCAAGGAAGTGGCACGCGACACAGTTACAGTAGAACCAACAAGTTCATATGTTAGATTATATGAAGAAAGTTTGTCTCAAGGTGTACTCTTTAATAATGCACTTCTGGGAAATATTCCACTTTATCAATCAGAAATAACAATTGCTGCGTATCCATATTTCCAAACAATATTAAATAAAAATTCAGGTCCAATTTATACTTGGGATGTAGACAATACACCAGTAGCTATTTCTCCTTCACAAAACAGCGTAACTCTTCGAAAGAAAGAAGGTGAGAAAGGACAAAGTCGTGTACAAGTTTATGTAGAAAACCCTATGAAAATTCTACAATCAAGTTCAGTAAATATTGATATTAGTTTTGATAAAAAGAAACAATTAAGTAACACTGATTCATCTCAATTTGGTAGATAATAGAATATAAAAATTTTGTAAATGAACTTATTTACACACACATTTAAAAAATATTCATCTGCAATTTCAAAAATATTTCATGCAGGTTTACTAGGTATTTTTTGCACATCTTTTGTTCTAACAATATCTTTTGCTTTTCCTAATCCGGCGCATGCCCTCCCCGCCTTCCTCCAACCCTCATGTTCTTCGGAGAGTTGTAAATTCCATTTCTTAGCACCAATTAACTTTCCAGGATTTAACATCAGTGGTGGAACAGTAGATGTAGCAGGAAACGGTGCAAGTGCATATGTTAAAGGATTATATACATTTGGTATTGCAGTAGCATCAGCTCTAGCTGTAATTGTAATTATTGTTGGAGGAGTACAGTATGCTTCAACAGATGCAATACAAGGAAAGAGTGATGGTAAAGGAAAAATACAAGCTGCTCTTACTGGTTTAGTACTTGCTTTACTCTCATACACTTTGCTAAACACACTTAATCCTCAATTGGTGACCAACAGTTTTAGTGCGCAGGAGATT
>CAZSLF010000009.1:23400-30049 GCA_964607805.1 uncultured Candidatus Saccharibacteria bacterium | reverse complement strand
AAAAGAAGAACTATGAAGTTGATCGAAAGATTCTTGCAGAACTTGCAGAATTCGCTCCAGCTTCTTTCGAAAGAGTTGTTAAGGAGGTAATGGCTTAAGCCAAAACCAAATTGCGAAAGCGCCCAGACAAAATTCCGGTGCCGAAATAAAAAGATCTTACGCACAGTAAGGTCTTTTTATTTTTCCTAACAAGAGTATGCTTAAGGCGTGTCCATCAAGGCCAAGGTGACTCTTCCGAGTCACACACATTGTTCCTTTGAAAACGACCACTACCCCCGCAGTTGCTTCAAGCAATTCTTCAGATTCAGAAATGCACGTCTTGCCTGAAAAGGGCGATACGTTTTTGTTTGGCATACTCGGTATCCTCGCATTGATGCTCTTCATGACTGGTTCATGGACGGGTATCAGGGATATTTTGAATGAAAGATCACTAGATTTCCATTCATCGCCCATGATTGTCTTGTACATCAAAGGGTTTGCAGCGTCCTGCTTTCAATACGGAGTTCTGACCACGCAGCCATTTCGAAAAAATACTTTGAAGAAGCTTTGGCTGATTCAGAATTTGATCAATGGCGGCGCCGTGCTCATCCTTCTCGCATACTTAATTGGTGCTTAGTGTACGTAAACCCCACAGCGGGTTTCCGTCCCCTTTCCACAAGCTAGCAACTCAAAACAGCCCTACCTCACACCATTTAGAGGAGGGCTTTTTATTTACTTTTACTTATAAAATTGAACTAAAACCAGTCTCATTATCCTGATTTTTATAAACACTTACATGCTTTCTATCCTCCTTAACTAATTCAAGTAATTTTTCAATCAAACGAGCGGGGTCATGATCATATACAACTTTTTTGTTTGGACGATGACTATTATCAATAATATGCTTAATAATATTATCAGTCTCCCAATGCTTATCACTTAACAAAACACCAAGAGGTTTCTGATCTTCATATGCTATAGCAAATTCATGGAAAGTCCCTATTCTTCCTGGACCAACTATAATCGCGTCACAAGAGCGAACGAACAAAAGATCACGACCGTTGTAACCAAAACCTGTATACGTAATCATATCCATATAATCAAGAGGTAGACGATATACTTCGACATGCTCACGCGCACTTGCCGCAGGAGAGAAACCGAAAGACACACCACACTCTTCTTTACAACCAGAAGCTGCCCAATACGGAAAACCAGTTGTTGCACCAGATACCATAACAGCGCCCTGTATCGCAATCTGACGACCAATATTTTTTGCAATTTCAAATACTTCCTCTCCTAAGAAACTCATATCGGCAGTTCCAGAGACGCCAATTTTAGGAATTAAATAATTGCGCTTACTATTATTATGCAAATTTGCAGGCGAACAAACCTTTTTCTTTCCTACAATTTTGTAACGATCTTGATTTAAGCCTTGATTTTCAGAAGGTAACTTATGTGACAACATATTTTTGTATATTATAGCGCGCAAATCTCACTATTCAAAATCTTTTGATGCTAAAACTTTCTACTTTGCCATCTCAAGTGTAACTTTGCATGGAATTTCTGTTCCTTCAAAGACTGCAATAATATTTTGTGCTGCAAGAGTACACATTTCATCGCGAGCACTTTCGCGAGCGGAGGCAATATGTGGTGTGAGGATTACATTTTCAAGTTTTGCTAAACCTTTAGCAAGTTTTGGTTCGAATTCATATACATCGAGACCGGCGCCGCGTATTGTGCCATTCTTCAAAGCTTCAACTAGAGCGACTTCGTCTACAACTGGGCCTCGAGAAGTGTTAATTAAATATGCAGTCGGCTTCATCATAGCTAATCTCTCTTTATTTATTAGATGCGTAGTACTTGGAAGAAGTGGCACGTGCAAACTTATGATATCAGCATTTTTAATTACATGATCTACATCGTTTGTATAAGTTGCATCGAGTTCTTTCTCGATATTTTCATTTTGTTTTACATCGTAGTAAATACACTTCATATTAAAACCTTTTACAAGATGATATGCTGCTCGCTCACCTATTCGTCCCGCCCCTAGTAGTCCAAAAGTTTTCCCACTTAAATCAGAGCCAATTAGAACCATAGGATCCCAACCTTTATATTTTCCTTTTCGCATATATCTATCCCCTTCCACCATACGAGTTGTAAGTCCCATAGCCAAAGCTACAGTATGTTCTGCAATACAATCACTAAAGTGCCCAGGAGTATTTGTGACAACAATATTTTTTACAGTTGCAGCCTTCACGTCAATATTATTAAAACCAACTGCATAGTTTGAAATTACTTTTATTCCACTAGCAGAAGCGACTTCAAGAACTTCGGCATCAATCTGATCAGTTAGAAGTGTGAGAATAGCATCGTATTTATTTTTGCTAATGGCTTTAATCAAGTCCTTTTTCGTCGGAGGAGTTTTCCAAGTCCCTATTGTCACCTCATAACCTTTATCTTTTAAGATCTTAATTCCGAGTTCCGGAATCATCCGCGTAATGAATATCTTTTGCATATAGGGATAGTATATCATGTAGGGTTTTGCTAAGACTTGTTGGTGTGTATGCGGTCTTTTGGACAATTCTAAATGCTGTCGAAAAATTACTACCCCTGGACAAATACCCGCTAAATGGTACAGTTTTTGAGGATTGGCAGCCGACTAATCCGCGTAACGCGTCTCAATGTCGGCAGCCGGAAGCTGTTTGACTAGGGCCGGAAGCCCCGCTAAGTACGTATACCGAAGGCAATGTACTATGAAACCACTGGATACAGAAAAACTGGAACTCCCACTTAAACCAACATGGGATGATCTTGAGATGTGCAGATACATGCATCGCATTGGTAACCCAACAGCACAAGATGCAGTAAAGGTACTAGTCTATAATTTATTAAAAAATATACTAGGCCCAAATAAAACATGGGGTGTACATTCACAAGAATGTTGCGACCGAGTCATGTCTGGTGTAATTGTAAAATTAAACAACAGACGATTTAAAAGTACCGTGATCGTATTGACAGCAATTATTGCTGTTCTTTTCCTGGCATTAATTGCAACTCTCCCAGCGAGTACAATCTTGCTAACAGTAGTAGCCTGCGCAATTCCAATTCTCGTATTTACAGGCTTAGCAGGAAAAATTCTTGATCTGATCGACAGTCACCTTTCATGGACAAGATCATGCTACTTAGAGGCATGTATCACTGGAAATATTTCAGCAGAAGACGAAGATTCAATTTTTTTGGATCTACCTTATATCTACGTACTTTATCAATTAATAGAAAAAAGGTGGCGTCTTGATCCGAGTCCGTTTAGTCAATTCAAAAATGGCGAGACTGGTATTGCTTCGGACATAGAATTCATCGAACAGACTATATTCAATGAATTAGTACAACTTGCTGGAAAGATTCATGCTTCCAGAAAAAATTCTCGTAAGCCAAATTTTAGATCTGATGAAGAAAACAGGATGTATGGTTTGATTTCCATTTCCGTTCATCTCTGCCTTTTTGGTTCAAAGCGTACAGACGATTTAAGAACCCAAAAAGACATTATTGCAGGGTTGTATAACAGAGCCTTCATTGCACTCGGTGACAAAAGATACAGAACCGATGCAAGATCAGGCATCCCGTCTGCTTAGCCGAAACTGACCTGAACCCTCCCCTAAATCAAACTTCGATACTCCAACCCTCTCAGGTTGGAGTATTTTCATGTGCGGATTATTTACTTTTGCTTTGCAAAGGCAAAATTATTTTCGTCTAATAACCACAACCCCGTCCCAAGCAGGAATAATACATGGTTCAAATTCTAAATCGGCCGGATCCGCAGATTCAAATATCTGATAGTTCAGTTCACGAATAGCTACTGTTGTATTGTCACTCGCACCCGTTGCAACCAGTCCAGCGTTCAACATATTGTCTAAAACAATTAACCCTCCCCTTTTAATAATCGGCTTGGCAATCGCCAAATACTCAACATAATTATTTTTATCCGCGTCTATAAATATTAAATCGAATTTTTTGATCGCCGCATCGCTAGCTTCAGCGACAATCAACTGCGCGGCAATATCTTTTAAAATATCTTTTGCATTTCCAATTCTCAAATCAATCTTTGCGAAATTTTCAGGAGATAAATATTTTTTCCATAATTCTTTAGCGCGCACCGCTTCACTTTCTCTAAGTTCGATTGTTGTTACTTTATCAGCTCCTGCTTCAACAAGTACTGCGGTGCTCCAGCCTCTAAAAGTTCCGATTTCTAAAACATTTTTTGGACCTATGCCACCAACTACATTTACCAAAAACTTTAAAAACTCAGCTTCACTTAAATCAATTTGCATCTCGCCGCGCTCCAAATTGTCAGTTTCCCTATGCATCTGCAGCAAATTCTCACTTACTCTTGACGATACCAGAAAGTCAATATAGACAGAGACTTTGCTGTCAATATATACGTGTTTGTTTTGCTTCCGCCGCGCCAGACGCCAAAAATTTCCAATCCCTATTTGAAAGAATTGGCGTATTTTTCTCTTGCGCTTAGAATGCATAAACTTTTTCATAATCCGACTCTATCACAAAACGCGGCAGGACTACAAACAAATATCCGGGCGATGATACACGCTAGACTAGTCCAAATCAACCTCATCTCCCTCATCTGGATGCACTGCTTGAACTCCAAGATAATCACGCAATCGCTGAACTAGAAATAGCGATGACTTAGTTTCACCCATTACCACAAAAACTTTCTTAACTTTTTCTGCTGCAGATGAAACAAATTCGACAAGATGATCCATGTCTTTATGCGATGAGTATCCACTTATAAACTCGACTCGAGCTTTGATTTTCACCAACTCATTGTGAATATTAACCTCGGGAGCACCGTCCAAAATCAATCGTCCCAAAGTTCCAGCCGCCTGATATCCAGTAAAAACAATTGTATTGTTTGGGTCTTTAAGATAATGCGCTTCATGATGCTGAATTCTTCCTCCACTCGACATACCTGAGCCCGCCATAATAATTTTAGGATTTGGCATATGTGCAATCGCCATAGAATCCTGAGCAGTCTCACTAATTCTAAGGCCAGGAAATTGAAAAATATCATCGTGCTTCATATCAGTTCGCGCACCTTCTTTCAAATTCTTCGTCATATGCTCATATAGATTTGTGAGCTTTATCGCCAAAGGAGCGTCGAGATATATTGGAGTGACTGGCAATTTTCTAGCTTCGACCAGTTCATTTAATTCATATAAAATTTCCTGAGTTTTTTCGAGAGCAAACATCGGCATGAGCAAAACACCTTTTCGTCTATGATTATCTTCGATAGCGTCGGCCAATTTCAAAAGTCTCTGATTTCGCTCCTCATGATTTCTATCTCCATACACACTTTCCATAAGAAGATAATCCGCATCTGTAATTTCTTCTGTATCGCGAAGAAGTGGCGAAGGAGTATTTCCTAAGTCTCCAGTAAATACTATTTTTCTTGATAATGGCTTCCCATCCACCTCCGGATATCCCCCAGCAGTATCTGTTACTGTTAATTCAAACATACTAGATCCTAAAACATGTCCCGCATCTTTCAAATACACAGAATACCCTTCATGCAATTTAAAATTCTCATGATATTCAATCGTCTTCCAAAGTGAAAATGTCTTCATGACATCATCTTCTTCATATAATTTCTCAATATTTTTTTGCAATGCCTCTTTTGCCACAAGTTTAGTCGCATCCTCAAACATGAGCTTTGTAATCTCTTTTGTTTCTGCAGTTGAGTAAATTATTCCTTTAAAGCCGTCCCGAACTAGTCTAGGGATTCGCCCGATATGATCAGCATGAGCATGTGTCACTAACAATATGTCGATTTCTGAAGGATTAAATATCCAAGGTTTTCTATTGAAAATATCAGCTTCAGGCGAGCCTTGCTCGATTCCGCAGTCTACTAAAATCGAAAAGTGTTCCCTCTTACCTTCGCCCTTTCCGCCATCATTGCGCGGACCTCGTAATAAAAAGTTGGCACCAGTTGCTTTGCCAACACCTCCGCAGAACTTAAGTTTTAGAAATGGTTTCATTATTATTTATTATACTTTAATTTAAAATTGGCGCGCTACTAACTTAAATATTTAATTTACTCCTCAAATTCATAATTTTCCAAACTCCAATCGCCAGAACTCCACCAAAAGTATCATTGAACAAATCAAAAATTGTATCTGCTCGTCGGATCGGATCTAAACCTGATAGATCAAAATAGAATTCAAGTAGTTCCCAACAAATACCAACAATTATTGCGAGCACAATTGCAGGCAGCACTACTTTGCTATTACTTTTAATTTCTTCGAGACTTAGCACACCTTTTCCATGTACCCAAACAATCATATGCCAAAGTAAGATTCCAAAGTATCCAGCGATTAATCCACCTATTATGTGCATAGGAATATCAATCCATTTAAAAATCCAATACCAAGATAATTTACCTGCAACAGTGTCGATTGCGATAAAGAAAATAGCGAAAATTACGCCCGCATATAGCCGGCGTCTTAGAAAATTGAGTGCTTCTTTGTTGGAGTATAGCGGGTTCATACTGAGATTATATCAGAAATAGAAAAGACCACGTTTCTAGGGACGTGATCTCTTCAATAGACACTTCGTATATTTAACCTAGAGATTAAACTAGGTGGGTGCCCTGCCTCTA
>CAZSLF010000009.1:0-23300 GCA_964607805.1 uncultured Candidatus Saccharibacteria bacterium | reverse complement strand
TAGACACTTCGTATATTTAACCTAGAGATTAAACTAGGTGGGTGCCCTGCCTCTATGACCAAGGCCATAGAGGACTGGATAAACCATAGGTCTTTCCGTGGACGGGCTCCCTATCAAAAAAATTCAAGCTAGATAAATATAAAAAGTGCCTAGTTGGATTATAGCACTGGTTGGAAATTTGAGATCTTTACAAAATACCCATATCCTTTTCGTATAATATTTGCTCTTGGACTATACGGTAATTATGCAGTTCGTCTTCGTTAAACCAGTGTTTAATTTCATCTTCCGCTTCCTTAATATTTCCAGAAGAATGCACCAAGTTGCGAACTGCCCTATCGTCTGACTCTGACATCTCATATGAATCAAGCATAAAATCTCCTCGCAAAGTCCCTATATCACTAGTTCTTGGCTCAGTTCCTCCTGTAACTTTTCGGACAACTGATACAGCATGAGCACCTTGCCAAACCATTGCGATAACTGGACCCGCCGTCATATACTTTTTCAATTTCCCTAAAACAACTTCCCCAATTTTCACAGGATCACTTTCAGGTTCTACTTTTCCTGATTCAAGTGCTGATTTTATTCTTTTCTCACCAACTAATCTTTTCCATTCAGGATCAATAGTATAGTGTTTTTCAATTAATTCATCTGTAGGAATGATCATTTTCAAACCAATTAGCTTAAGTCCTAATCTTTCATATCGAGAAATTATCTCACCAATTAGTGAGCGTTGGATTCCATCTGGCTTGATAATAACCAGCGTGCGTTCGAGTTTCAAATGCTTAGTATGGTCTGTAGTATTCATATACTAACCTTACCATAAAAGTAAAAACCGATAGAATGCGAGGATTCTATCGGTTTTAGGTCTTAATTTTGGGTGTATGTTTGAGTTGACACATATAGGAATTATTTGATGATTGATCCTGGGGGTTTTGGTTGCATCTTAATCACAAGACCTGAGTGCTTAAGTACAAGCATACCTTTTCTCCATTCAACAGGTTCCCTATACAGAATACCTACTGCTCTCATCGTATATTCCCTCCAACTTTTCAGCTCACCCGGGCTGAGTTGAATTTTCGTTCTGGTTTTCGCATTCATTTGGACAATGGAACTTGGTTGTAGTTCCACCCATAGAATATCATAATTAGAAATTTTTATTTACGTACGGGCCGACATATCTAAACCGCCGGACCCTCCTTCCTATACTTCCTCATAATATCCCGCTCAACATCGTCACGATCATTTCCATATTTTAGATATGACAATTCTTTAAGTCCCTGAACAATCCTATCATTTCCAAGAGGTGGCCATGTAAATTCAATATTAAAAGGCTTTACTGGTTTGCCATGTGCGAGCATCTTCAAATAACAATTCATATTATCTATATTCATAAGATCATGCGCATCGAAAACTGGAGCGAATTGCTTTTGCAAAAATTCGGCGTCTTCTGAACCGACTCGGAACACAGCCATTGAGCCCACATTTCCAAAAACTGCATCACGAATATTCTCATCTAACTGTGCAATAAATTGATGAGCCATGGTCAAAGATAATTTATATTTTCTAGCTTCAGACAAAATTGTTGAAATTGAAGGTGTTGTTATGTTTTGGAACTCGTCGATATACAAGAAGAAAGAAGCCATATCTTTTCCAAAAGAATCAACACGCGAAAGCGCCGCCATGAGAATTTTTCCAACCAAAATCAAACCAATCAAAGACGAGTTAATATCGCCCAATCTTCCCTTTGCAAGATTTACTAGCAAAATCTTTTTACCGTCCATGATTTCTCGGAAATTAAAACTAGATTTTTCTTGAGCGATGATTGGGCGCATAATATCATTTGCCAAGAAAACATCGAACTTACTTGTAATATACGGAACCATATTCGCAAGCGCTCCCTCCCCTCCAGCTTTCTCTGCAATCTCTTTCCAGAACTGCACAACCACAGGGTTCTTACATCGCGACAATTTTAAATCTCTAAACTTTTTATCAGACATAACACGAGATACATCTAGCAAAGTCGAACCACTTTCTGGATCTTCGATTACAAGCATTGTGGCATTTCTAAAATACTGCTCGAACATAGGACCCATAGATTCTGGAACTCCTCCGTATAACTTTTGGAAAATACTAAAGAGCTCGTTTACTACGAAAGTTTTTTGCTCAGGATACGCACGATTATATTCGAGCATATTCAAAGCCATCGGCCTCTCCGTATAACTTGGATCAAAATATATTACATCTTCAAAACGATCCTTTGGAATATGGGCCAAAATATCCTGCACATCTGAACCGTGAGGATCTATGAAGCAAACACCTTCACCGTTTGCAATATCTTGGAGAATCATATTCTTCAAAAGAGTAGACTTTCCAGTTCCAGTTTGTCCAATTGTATAGAAGTGACGGAGGCGATCTTCTCTAGCAATTTTAACTTCTACTTTGGCACTTCTATGTGAATTGTGACCTAGTAACAAACCGTCAGTGGGCAAACCAAGTGGTGCTGGTGCAGTCTTTGTTTTTGATTGGCGAAGTTGAGGTTGTGAAGTAACACTATCTCCTGGAAAGTGAAGCATTGTATTTATCTCACGAATTGACATAGGCACAGCAACTGACTTGTCGAATAATCTATATGCAAATTTATGAAGCAGAACTTTTGCTTCGCTTTCAACTGCTCTTTTAAATTTAAAATGATTTCCTAGAGCATTTTCAAATTGATTAAAAGCAGATTCTATATCACTTAAAATATGTTCCGCTCGCATACGACTCTCTGCACTAGTCACAATTCGAATATTTGTTTCAAGAATTGGTGAGGCAATCTTGTTTGTTATCTGCTCAACTGCAATTTCGTCTATAACATCGTGATCCTTTTTCTTTTCGCCACCACTATCCTTATCTTTATTATGCTGGGCAGATTTTGTAAGCTCGTCGAAAATTCCTTTGCCAATTTCTCCAGCCACTTTTCCAAATCTTCCTGCAAAAGTATGCTTTATATTTATAGCTTCCTTTACTTTAGTTCCTTTACGAATCTCATCGAGAGCGTGTTTATATTCTTTTGTGTAATAATCACCAATAGGATTGAAAATGATCTGAATCGCAGCACCCTCCCCTTCTTTTTTCAATTGCGTCAAAGTATTTAGCGTAACGTTCAGTGGATCAAAATCAAATTGCTCATATGTTTTGATCGGATAGATATCGTTTTTGGCCAAAGTTCCAACTGAACCGACTGAAACTCCGTCAGCATTGAAAATATTATAATCATCTTTCTTTTCAAAAATCTTTGCATCTGGATATATTCCCAAGAATTGTTTTTCAAAAAGATTCTTGTTGTTGTCAGGCACTGAAACATAAAAAATAAATTCATCGCTTCCCTCAGAAACAGCTAATTCAATAGCGAATTGATTTTCGCCATGCGCGCCGCCGTGAGTATTTGAAACTGAAAGCATACCGGAATAGAATTGCTCCATCGAAGAAATTATTTCTTTTAGAGATCGAGGAGGTTTTCCGTCTTCAGTTTTCTCAGGCAAAACAACTTCAAAAAGAGTTTTGTGCAGGGCGCGAGCTTCGGGCGTATTTTCCTTAAGTCCTGGTGTTGGAAGTCCCCGCTTTACATACTGAACAAGAAAACGATGAAAATCGTCATCCAAATGCGGATTATTCATAGCCTTCACCGTCGCAATAGTATTCAAAATTCCCTCGCTATAGCTCTTCGAGATTAGCTTTTCAATTTGTCTGTCGTGAGTATCGGGTGCAAGCTCCAAAACAATCTCCCCTGTTTGGGCGTCCGGCATACGAAAATGTTCATGCAAAACTCGGTCGGCATTTTGTTTTGAATAATGTTCAATCTCCTCCGAAATAACTTTCTCTCGCACATCAGAATTTTCATAAGATGAAATAACTTCTTGGTCAGAAATCGGCTCATCTGATTTTGTGGCTTCGTATTTTTTAAATTCTATAACCTCGTTTTCCTTGCGCGCAATTACTTTGCGCAAAAAATCCAACTCCTCTTCGGCATTGCGAAATTTTCTCCCACTATATACTTGAGACAGATCTTCCATTTACAAGATATTATACCAAAGAAAAAATAAAACTTCGCGCCTTTGCAAATTTCCCTGGCAAATTTATCCTGAAAAATCTAAAAGTTCGCCACAGTCTGCACGAACTAAGCCTGCGTCAAAATTTCTGCGCCGTCTTTTGTAATCACGACTGTATGTTCGAAGTGCACACTTCTCTTTCCATCAATAGTGCGAATTGTATAATCATCATCATCGAGATAAATATCTGGGCTTTTTTCATTGATAATGGGCTCAATCGCAATCACCAACCCTTCTTCCAATAAAACACCTTGATTTGGTTTTGAAAAATTGGGCACGAAAGGATCTTCATGCACCTCATATCCAACTCCATGACCTCCAATTCCATATGCAATACTAAATCCATATGTCTTTGTGTAGTGCTCAAGTGTTTTTTGTATTGCATACCCTATGTCCCCGGTCTTCTTTCCTGCAACAGCTGCGAAAATCCCCGCCTCCAAACACTTTTCTCCAGCTTCAAGTAATTTCTTTCCGCGCTCGTCAACTTTTCCAACCCCGATAGTGATAGCCGAGTCTGTAATCAAACCTTCATATACAAAACCCATATCTAGAGTAACAATATCTCCCTCTTCAATTTCATATGGTTTTTCGTGAGGAATACCATGGACAACAATATCGTTCACAGACAAACAAAGTGCCGCAGGATATGGCCGATTCGCCCCTCTTGGTTTATACCCCTTGAAAGCTGGCTTTCCACCCTCTTCTTCACACAACCTATTTGCTGCTTCCTCTAAAGTAGCCGAAGAAACCCCTGGTTTTACCAGCTTCTCCAAACCTTTGAGAATTTTGGCCAATTTCTTGCCCCCAACCCGCAAATTAGCTATATCTTCCTTTGTCTTTAGTCTTACCATATGTTTATATATTTCTCCCTCCTAGAGGCTATTTTTGCCCTTTTATGCCTATATATCCCTATATTATACAGATACTACACATATGCAAATCTGAGCCATATTTTCTGACCTACTTCCAGGTTACCCCACAATAGCCTTCTGAATATCCTCTGCAACCTTTTCGATAGACTGCTCGCCATTTACATGAATAAAACGATAACCGTTTGACTGCTCGAAATACTTTACCGCTTGCAAAACATCTGTTTCAAACCAATCAAGACGACGATTTATCTCCTCTTCTGATTGATCGTCCTTTCTGCTCTCATGACTTGCCCGCTCGAGGATTCGAGTTTTTGACCACTGACGAGATACGTCAATATATATTACATACGGCTTTTCTCTTTCATAAAAAGTCATAGCAGTATCGAGAACCACTGCCTCTTCATAAGAACGCGGCGTGCCGTCGATAATAATATGTTCAGGGCCTTGTAATTCTTCAACCATAAGGTGAGCCCAATTCCATACAGCTAAGAAGTCAGGCTGTCTTGAGCCGACTTCATTTATTTTTTTAGCTAATTTACTTGAGAATGAATCTCCTTTCACAAACTCTCTAAACCGCGCACCTGTTTCAAGGTGAAAAACTTTGCCATTTGGATCGCCGGCAAGTAAAAGTCTCTCAATGATTTTCGCTTGTGTCCCCTTTCCACATCCAGATCTACCTGTGAGAATAAAAGTTTTTGGTTTAGAACTCATTTGATAAATATCATAACATAAAACACCACGCATATAATTGCATGGTGTTTTATTTTTTTTGCTAATGCGATTCTAATTAACTAAAGTTAAACCGAAGCCGAATTTGAATCTCCGTGAACAAGAGGATCTGGAACAGGAGTTGATTCAGGTGCAGGTGCTGACGGCGCTGGAGCAGGAGCTGCTGTTGCAGTCGTGTCATAAGTCGCAGAACCTGTTGATCCGTTTGATCCTCCGGATGTATTCGCTCCCTTTGGATTTGGTCCGTACTGATTTGCCATTGGCTGACTATCAGTAACAGCAAATATCAATGCGATAATCCAACCAATAATTGGAATTATACTGATCAAAATCCACCATCCACTTTTGCCGATATCGTGAAGTCTTCGAATACCCACGGCGATACTTGGAACAAGCACCGCTAGTGAAAATAAAGGCTGAAGTACTCCTGACTTACTATCAAACATAATACTGTCGATAATACTAAGTGCGACAGAAATAATAAGTGAACCTAAAACAAACCACCAATACTCAGAACGAGTAGCTCTTCCCGTGAAAGTAGCATACTTGTTCATTACAACATCTTTATAATTATCGATTAAAATCATATTATTAATTAGAAACTATTAATCCCAACCGTTACTCTAATATTATATCAAATTTATTAAAGAAAAACGCTACCTGATTTGCAGGTAGCGTTTTTCTAATTTATTGGGATCTTCTGCCCCACCTACCACACCCTCTTAATACTCCCTCATAGCCAACTGAGCGTCGAACTTCTTAACAAGTTCCAATACTACTGATACGGCGATCAAAAGAGATGTACCTCCGATCGTAATACTCTGGTCACCTGTATATCCTGCAATTGCTACTGGAAGTACAGCGATAAGACCTAAGAATAGTGCACCAACTAGAGTAATTCGAGTTACAACTTTTCCTAAGAAAGTTGAAGTTGATTCTCCAGGACGAACTCCAGGAATAAAAGCTCCACTCTTCTGAAGATTTTCTGAGATAGCATGTGGATCGAAAGTTACAGCTGTATAGAAGAATGTGAATACGAAAACTAGGAAGAAATACATACCACCGTAGAACCATTGGTTTTGTAGAAGGCCATTTACAAAAGTTGCAGCTGGAGCAACCCAAGACCAATTTGAATATGAAAGAATATTTATAATCATCTGAGGGAATACCAAGATAGATAGAGCGAAGATAATTGGCATAACTCCTGACTGATTAAGTTTAAGAGGAAGATATGTTGAAGCACCTCCGTACATCTTTCCGCCACGAACTTGTTTAGCGTAAGTTACAGGAATTGGTCGCTCTGCTTCTGTAACAGCAACTACTAGATAGATAATTACTATACCGATTACTGCGAATACTCCGTATCGGATAAGCATACTAGGGTCGTAGTTGGCACTAAGGGCGATAACTTGCTGAGGAAGCTGAGCTACGATACCGGCGAAGATGATCATAGATACACCATTTCCAATACCAAACTCAGTCATAAGCTCACCTAACCACATAAGAAGCATAGAACCAGCCACGATTACGAATACACTTACTAGTAGACCGAACTGATCTAGTGTTGGCATAATTCCCTCTTTCTGCAAGATAACAATAAAACTAAATGCTTGTACAAAAGCTAGAGGAACAGTTAGAAGACGAGAATACATAGCGATCTTCTTTCGTCCATACTGACCTTCTTCTGTTGCCATAGACTTTAGCTTTGGAGAAAGCACGGTCATAAGCTGCATGATAATTGAAGCTGTAATAAAAGGACCCACACCCAACATAACTAGTGAGAGTACAGAAAGACCTCCTCCGGTAAAGATGTTTAGAAGACCTACGAAGTCGTTTGTATTTATATATTGAGCAAGCGCATCCTGATTAATATTAGGAATAGGAATTGCTGACAAAAACCGGAAAAGCGCCAGGATACCAAGCGCTAGAAATATTCTATTGCGCAGTGATTTATCTCCAACGATTGCTTTGAATTTGGTGAAAAATGTATTCATTTGTCTATTATACTACTTATTTAACAATCACTCTGCTTGCTGTACTCGCCTTTACAGTGCCTCCGACCGCTTCAATCTTCGTCTTTGCCGCCTCCGATACTGTGCAATCTGAGAAATTAAGCTTAATTGCAATATCTCCTGTTGCTAGAATTTTAACTGCTGGATTTCGTCCCTTGTATGTACTCAAAACACCTTTCTCGATAAGAGTTGTAGGAGTTACTTTATCTCCTGCTGCAAATACTGAAAGTTGTGAAAGATTCACAGCTGTAGGCTTGATAGTAAGAGACTTGAAAGTACTCTTTCCTCGACCTCTTAGTTTTGGAAGTCGCTTGATCATATCTCGAATTTCAGGTCGCTTTTTGTTACCTGCACGAGCACTCTGCCCTTTTGTTCCTCGGCCAGAAGTTTTACCACGCTTTCCACCACGACCAACTTGCTTTGTTCGTGTTCTTTTTGTCTTTGATTGTAGGTCGTGGAATTGCATGATAGTTAAGTTATTTAAAAATTATATTTAAGCTGGATTATGCTGCAGTGTTAGAAGATGCACCAGAATTAGCCGTTGCAGTTCGTCTTACTTTTGGCTTCTTCACCATAGCTAGAGCTTTAACAGCTACACGAGCGTTGTTAAGTTTGTTTTTAGAACCAGATCGCAATTTTGCAATGATATCTTTTACACCAGCAAGATCAATTACATCTCGAACTGAACTTCCTGCTGCAATACCTTTTCCTGGAGCTGGTCGCATCTCAACAATAGCTGCTGAGAACTTAGCTTTTACATCGTGAGCAATACTTCCTGTCTTTGTAAGATTAAGAGTAATCATATTTCTCTTAGCATTTCGAAATGCTTTTTCAACAGCAAGAGCAGTATCTCCACCCTTTCCTGTTCCAACTCCGATTCGTCCTCGCTTATCACCTGCTACTAGGGACACAGCAAAACTAAATCGTCGTCCTCCTGAAGCAACTCGAGTTACTCGTCGGATATCAATAATCTTCTGATCGAATTCAGGCTTTGTTCGCATCTCTCTTCGAGGACCACCACTTCTTGGGCCACCTCGGCCACTTCCACCTCTTGATCCGCCTCGGTCACCGCCGGGACCTCCACGACCTCTAAAACCACCATCTCTTCCTGATAGTGCATATTGTGGAGCTCCACTTGCTCGTGGCGCGGGTGCAGCAGCGGCTGCAGATGTTGCTGGTGCAGCCTCAGCTACAGACGCAACTTCAGAAACAGCTTCTGAAACTTCAGGAGTTATATCTGCTGTAATTTCAGCTTCAGATTCATTATTCAAATTTGTTTCTTCTGTAGTCATATATTTATTTAAATAGATTAAAATTCAAGTCCGCCTTCTCGTGCAGCGTCTGCAATAGCTCTTACTCGACCTGTAAAGATAAAACCTCCTCGATCGAATACTACTTTAGTAATACCTTTCGCCTTGGCAAGCTTTGCAATTTCTGTACCAACCAATCGCGCAGCTTCAGTTTTATTACCTTTCTTAGCCTTAACTGAAGAAGCAGAAGCCAAAGTAATACCTTTAGCGTCGTCAATAAGCTGAGCATACATAGCAACGTTTGATTTGTAGATAGAAAGTCTTGGTCGTACTTCACTACCAATAACCTTCGCTCGGATGCGCTGCTGTCGTCGTCGTCTTGGTGATAGGATTATTGTTCTTGTCATAGTATTTTTAATATTTAGATCTTAGCTAATTAGAGCTAAGCAGCTTTTTTACCTTGCTTACGCTTGATAACTTCTCCTTCATATCGGAAACCTTTTCCTTTATATGGTTCAGGCTTCTTAAGAGCTCGAGTTGTCGCAGTAAATTGACCAACAAGCTCTTTGTCATATCCAGAGATAACCATAACACCTCCCTTCTCAACTGTAACTGTAAGTCCGTCTGGAATTTCTTTCACAACAGGATGTGAGAATCCTAGAGCCATGTTTAATTTATTTCCTTGAACATCTGCTTTGAATCCAATACCTTCAAGAATAAGTTTCTTTGTATAACCTTCACTTACACCCTTTAGCATATTTTCAATATGAGAAGCATATGTTCCCCATAGAGCTGAAGTAGCGTTATCTTTTTTCTGAGGTACTAGTGTGATCGCGTTTCCGTCAATATTAATAGTAACTACTTGTCGGAAAGTTCTTTTCAACTCCCCTTTTGGTCCCTTTGCAGTGAAAATACCGTCTGCAATAGTTGCAGTTGTATTTGCTGGGATTGTGAGAATTTGTTTTCCGACTCGTGACATAGTAGTTAATTAATTTGGATAATGATTATTGGCAAGATTACCAGATTTTAAATAAAGCTTCACCTCCTACTTTATTCTTTCTTGCATCGCGATCGACCATGATTCCAGCTGGTGTTGAAAGGACCAAAGCACCAAAACCGTTTCGTACAGAGTTTGCTTCTGTAGACTTCACGTACATACGTCGTGATAGTTTTGAAATCTGCTGTACACCTTCGATCTTTCCTTTTCCACCTTCGTAGATAAGTTCAACTTCTAGAGACTTGATAACCTTATTACCTTTCTTAGTGATTGATCCAACATAACCTGCAGTCTTTAAAGTATTCAAAACAGCTTCTCGCATCTTTGAATATGGAAAAACAACAGTAGCCTTACCAGCGTTGTTGGCGTTCTTAAGACCGATTATAAGTTGTGCAATAGTGTCTGTTACCATGATGATTTTCTAATACCTGGAAGTCGGCCTTCGTTAGCTAGTTCTCTAAAGCAAATTCGGCACATATCGAAATCTCGCATATACCCACGCTTTCGGCCACATCGGAAGCAACGTCGAACAACGCGGCTCTTGAATTTTGGCTTTTTGAGTGATCTTACGAATGTCGATGTTTTTGCCATATAATTGCTTTGATAAAAAATAGCTCGGATTGAGCTTTGAGCATGCTATCAATTTTGATGCTCAAAGTCAATGAAATGAATCAATTATTCCTTGCTCTTTTTAAAGGGAAAACCTAGATAAGTTAATAAATCTTTCGTCTCTTCTTTCGACTTAGAAGTTGTGACAATTGTCACAGCAAATCCGAATACATCCTTGATATCTTCGTCAGCTGTCTCCGGGAACACTGTATGCTCCTTAATACCAAGAGTATAGTTACCCATATCGTCGATAGAAGTTAATTCAATACCTCGGAAGTCTCTTGTTCGTGGGAGTGCGATATTTACAAGCTTCTCAAGGAAACTCCACATTCGCTCTCCTCGAAGAGTGATCTGCCATCCCACAGGGTCCCCTGCTCGAACTTTGAAAGATGCAATAGATTTCTTTGAAGCTTTCTTTGTAGCCTTCTGCCCTGCAATCTTTGTTAGTCGATCACCAATAAGTTCTCGCTTCTTTGGATCCTTAATAGAACCAGTTGTAGAAGAAATAACCACCTTTGTAATCTTAGGAGTTTGAAATGTATTTACATAGCCATGATCCTTTTTCAAAGTTTCAAATGCTACTGCTGATTTTTCTTTAATAGATGTATGCTTCATAATAGTTTTCTTAATTCAAAGTCTTAATTTTTTACGACGTTTGATGAGTTTATAGGATGAGAGAATTCAATCACTTGCCCTTTCTGTCCTTGTCTTGTCGCCTTCTTATGTCTCTTCTTGATATTTACATTTTCAACCAATACTTTATTAAGTTTTGGAAATGATCGTAGTACTTTGCCGGTTTTTCCCGCATCTTTGCCTACTAGAACTTTTACATTGTCTCCTTTTTTGATATGCATGACAGTTTTGTTAATAATTATTGAAAATAGATAGCGACTATACGATTTCAGGCGCAAGTGATGCGATCTTCTGATAACCTTTCTCTCCAAGTTCTCGTGGAATTGGACCGAAAATACGACCTGCAATTGGCTCTTTCTTAGTTTTATCTATGATAACCACTGCATTTTCATCGAATCGGATATAAGATCCGTCCTTTCGTCGAAAAGCTTTCTTCTGACGAACAACTACTCCTCGAAGAACATCCTTCTTCTTTACCGCCTTTCGAGGCTCAGCTTTCTGCACAGAAACTACAACGATATCGCCAATTTCAGCATATCGCTTAGCAGCAGAACCAAGCACTTTGAACACACGCACTATTTTTGCGCCTGAATTATCTGCAACTGAAATTATTGATCGTTCGTGTAACATGGTATTAGTATTATTTAACTAGGGTAAATCTTTTATCTTTTGACATTGGTCGACACTCAATGATATTTACTACTTCCCCAATCTTCTTTGTGTTACCAGCATCATGAGCCTTATACTTCTTTGTTCTAGTAACATACTTCTGATATTTTGGAAGTTTAATATATCGCTCAACAAGAACTACGATAGTATCTGTCATTTTGTCAGACACAACGGTACCTTTGAGGATTCGTTTTGCACTTTTTGTTTCTTGTGTTGTTGCTGTTTTCATAAAATTTTAATAATTAATATTTGTGGGTTATGCGCTTATCTTTTCAGGAGATATTAGTGCTGCCTCGACTGCATTTGCTGCTTTAATTTCTGCAATCAAATTTGACTCGTTAGTCTGCGCAGAAATTTCAGTCATAAGTCTTGCAATATCTTTCTTGATATTTCGAGCCTCCTTTACGTTCTTAACTTTTGAACCGGCACTACCAAATCTGAAAGTCAAAAGTGACTCTTTCTTTTCGATGATTAGTTTCATCAAATCTTTTATTGGTTTATTTTTGATTTCTTTCATGATAATGGTTTAAATTATTTATGCGTTATGCAAATGATTATGCGGCTTCTAGCTCAGCTCGACTTATGATCTTGCCTTTAACAGGAAGTTTTCGACCAGCCTTTCGTAGTGCTTCTCTTGCAATTACTTCAGTAACGCCATCTACTTCGAAAAGAATTCGGCCAGGAAGTACTTCGAAGCAAAAACCTTTTGGATCTCCTTTTCCTTTACCCATGGGAGTTTCTGCACCTTTTGCAGTGTAAGGTCGATCTGGGAAGATTCGAATCCAAGTTCTACCAGTCTTTCCAAGAGTTTTTGAAATAACTTTTCGCGCTGATTCAATTTGATTTGAAGTCATACGAGAAGAAGTAACAGCTTTAATACCAAATGATCCGAAAGCCAAAGTAGTACCTCGTGTTTCAATACCAAGATTCTTCATATTCTTTCGTCCAACTTGCCATTTTCGATGTTTGATTTTCTTTGGGAATAACATGGTAGTAATTTAATTATTTATTGAAAATCTCACCCTTGTAAATCCATACTTTGATACCGATATTTCCATATGGAAGTACCGCCTCATATCTCTTGAAGTCAATATCAGATCGGAATGTCTGTAGAGGAATTCGACCCTTCTTCAACTCTTCAGTTCGTGCCATCTCGGCGCCTCCAAGACGTCCTCCAAGGTAAATACGCACACCAAGAACTTCTCGGTTAGCCATAACCTTTTCAACCATTTGCTTCATAACACGTCTGAAAGGCATACGCTTTTCAAGGCCTTCAGCAATCATCTGAGCAACAATAGAAGCACTAGATTCAGGAGATTTAATTTCTTCAATTTCTACTTTGAGATCAACCTTCGTTTCAGCGTCAAGTTTCTTGATAAAGGCTAGTATTTCATTTTTCAATTTTACTGCCCCTTCACCGTTTCGTCCGATAACCATACCAGGACGAGAAGTTTTGATAATGACACGAAGAATGCTCTCACTTCTCTCAATTTCGATATCGCCAATATACTGGCCACGCATCCGTTTTTCCATCCACTCACGAAGCAACACATCACACTTTAGATTCTTTCGGAATTTTGCATGCGTCGAAAACCATCGAGATTTCCATCCTCGAATGATTCCAATTCTATGTGCATATGGGTGAACGACGTGTGTCATGATAATTATTTAAATATTTTATTAATTTTTCTCCTTTTTAGCTTTAGCAATTTTCTTTGGTGCTTTAGCCTTTGAAGCCTTTTCAGATTTAACTACTTCAGTAGATTCTGCCTTAACAGAAATATTTGACTTACCCTTTGTTGGCTTCTCACCAAGAGTTAAGTAAACATGACTTGATCGCTTCCAGATTGGAGCAGAAGATCCTCGAGCTCGAGGCATGAATCGCTTTAGGATAATTCCTTTGTCTACTCTAATTTCATTTACAAAAAGTTCTTCTGGATTATCAATACCAGCGTTCTTAGCGTTTGCAACTGCACTCAAAAGAAGTTTTTCAATTGGATCAGTTGCTCGCTTTGTTGTAAATCGAAGTGCAGTCAAAGCAGCGCTTACTTTTTTTCCTCGGATAAGACCTGCAACAAGTGCAACTTTTCGTGGTGATTGTCTGTAGTTAGTTAGTGTAGCTTTCATAATCTTATCCTTAATTTATTATTTTTTAGCAGGAGTTGCTACAGCAGCCTTTGCAGATTTAGAAGCGTCAATTTCAGCCTGCTTCTTAGCCTGATCAAGTTCCTTCTGCATCTTTCCTCCGTGTCGTACGAATTTTCGTGTTGGTGAAAATTCTCCTAATCTGTGACCGACCAT
Source organism: uncultured Candidatus Saccharibacteria bacterium (assembly GCA_964607805.1). GTDB lineage: Bacteria > Patescibacteriota > Minisyncoccia > Phycocordibacterales > CAIZLB01 > DALYDD01. Next base: position 9,137 of record CAZSLF010000009.1, on the reverse strand, counting down.
TTCCTCTGTAACAAGCACTTCTATGTGAGACTTTCCGTTATAAACTCCAAAGATAAAACCAACCATCTCAGGTGAGATGTGGCAAGCTCTGTACCATGTCTTAATAACACCAGTTTCAGTTGGCTTTTTTCCTTCAATCTTTTTTAGCAATCTTTCGATTACATATGGTCCTTTTTTTAGCGAACGTGACATGATGTATGGATTTTATGCGAAAAATAATAGCTCACAAGAGCTAGTGCAGGCTATAGTAACAAAATCCAAAGCAATGTCAACATTATTAGCCCATTTTAGATAAGCTTTTTGGGGATTGGGTGAAATTTAGCGAAATTCAGTAAAAATTGAGGAATATTTTAGGAAAAATTGTCTAAACTAGCTGCCAAATTTACTGAAGCATGACCATTTCTGGAGTCATATATAGATAGATAAGTGAGATTGCACTGAACATTATTATCAAAAGTAGTCCAATAAATATTGATTTTTTATGATAATGGCGATACTCAACAAACCCGAAACTAATCACTGCAATGTTCAAAATAACCATAAATGCCAGGTAAATAAGGGCTACTGTGTATCTAGGGCTAGTCATTAACTCATAGAAAAACTGCTTTATACCGCTAAAACTAAGGGTTTTTTGGCTATCTGGACCATTACTTGAGCCATCGGGATATGGCACTCTTGCCATACCTGACCCTCCTGACCCGTCTTCTGAAGGTATATTGGTAGAAATAAAGCTAGCAGTGCCTTCATAGCTAGTAATTTCAGTTACAACAGGCTCATTCTCATGAGGTGACACTTCGTCGGTTGCACCCAAAACCTCTGTTTCAGAGCCATTTTCTGGGCTTTTAGGGGTATTTATAGGTGTTTTTGAAGGGATATTTGAAGCCAAAACCTTAGTTTCAGGTTGCTTTACAGGAGCAACTTCTATGTTTTTAGGCTCAGAAGATTTAGCAGATTCTATACTTGGTTCTGACACATCTACTTCCTCCACCAAAACTTCTTCAGAATCATAAGGATCTACAGTTGTGACATATGCGAATTCATCGTCCGACATATCAGGAACTAAAACTATCGTATCTTGTGGTTTAGGCTGGCCAAACATCTGGACGACGAGGATGCTCTCCTTTCCATTTACAAAAGTCTTCGTCGTAGCAATACCAACTTCCGTATAATTTTTATTTAAAATATTTGCTCTATGACCTGGAGAATTCATCCAAGCTTTATGAACGTCAATTGAATCTGAAAAGTTAATCGCCAAATTTTCTCCCGCATATTCATAGTTATATCCAGCTTCCTTAATCCAATCCCAAGGCTTCTTCCCTTCTGGACTTGTATGAGCAAAATATGATTTTGCAATCATATCTTGTGCTTTTTTTCTTGCAGCAGCTTCAAGCATCATATTGTATTTGAGAGTTCCCAGTTGATACCCTTCTCTATCCTGATTCGTAAGAGATGCAACAATTGCTGGATATACTTCACTTAAAAGATTTGATTTATCTAGAGCGTAATTTTTAACTACTGAAGTTAAGCTTAAAAGCCCTATGAATAATCCAATTGCAAAAAGTGCACCTGTCTCGCTTAGAAGATGCGGACGAAAATTATTATGTTTAGTAGCAATAAAAAGTTTATGAATGCGTCTATGCAATCGATCTGAATTTGATACGCGAATATTAGCTCTCGTATGTTGCTCGTGATCGATATGATTTGCAGTTCTTCTCATAAATATTTTTAAATAATTCTTTGTAATTAGAACATGAAATGCAAAAGCGAACAAATAGAAAAATCTAATAAGAAATTTTGAAAATGGTTATGACAGTACAACAGACGCAACAATGCACTGATGCGCAAAATTTGGAAATAAAAAAACCGCATTGGCTCGAGGTCCCAGAATGTATGGGCATACTAGCGAGCAAATGCGGTATTTTGACTGTTTTAGTTTTGTGCTTTTCAAGCAGCCAACGAGGCAGTCAACTCGATTGGTGCAGGTGGTGATGTTGATGCGGTTTTTGTAGGTGGTTCATCCGGCAGTGTAGGCTCAGTAAGCCTTTTTCGTGCTCGAACAAATTCTTGGAGTGGATCCTTAAGCTCACCTTTGTCAATGAGCCTGTTGATTTTACGCCATGGAATTGGCGCAGCCTCTTTGACTTGTGCAACTGGTGCCGTAGCCTGAACAGGCTCGGTCACTGTAGCCTCTTCCGAAAAGAGGAATTGATTGACCTTCCTTGGGAGGAAAGGCATCGGAACTCCTTTTTTTGTCATGTAGAGGGCGAAGCCTCCAAGGCAAGCGAGCAGTCCAATCAAGGTTGCTCTCGCCCAAATATCGGTAGTGAGAAGAATCAGAGCTTCCCTCTTAAGACCAATCGACACTTCATGTCCTGCCCATGTGAAAATCCGCGGTGGGATTTCGATCTTGTGCGGAAAATCGGCATCTGTCGCATATTTCGGCGGCTTAGTCAGCCTTGGCGGATCAGCCTGAGCTAGCGATTTTGTCGCAGGTATGATGGGTGACCTCGGATTTGGAGGATCAAAAAGCGAGTATGCTTCGATATTCACCACTGGAGGCACAACAACTGGTTCCGGCAGTGGCGGTTCAACCAGCTCTGTATTCGCGATAACCCCATCAGCTGGTGCTGGAGGAGATGTCGACGTAAGAGCCGGTGTAGGCACTGGAGCAGGAACCGGTATGTTCGCCGGCGGAGCCAGTGTGGCAGAAGGTGGTGCTTGCGCAACCACTGTCGGCGTATCTGGAATCGGAGGCAAATCAACTACGGGCGGAAGATCTTTTAAGACTTCCGAGGTCAAGGTCTTTTTGTCCTCGACCAGGGTGGCCTTGCGGACTTCTGTAGCAGCTACAACCGGAGGAGCTTCAACCGCTTTAGCGACTGGAGCGACAGGTTGTTGAACTGAATCAGGTACAACAGGAGGAATCGGGAGGGCTTCAGCAACACCGATCTCACCGAGTGTCCCTTGCCGAGACGGAATTTGAAGTTCGGTTTCGGTCTGGGCGGTGGTAGGGTTTTGAATATCTCCTCCTAACTCGTCGATTTCGGGCAGCAGCATGACGCTGCCACCTTGTGGTTCCTCTTGTTGCGAGACCTCAGGCTGAGTAGGAAGACCCTGGACAACAGCATCAAATGCCGATAGCCGAGATCCTCCAAAATCATGGGACACCACGCTGGGGCGCCGAACTTCATCACTTGTCGCTGCCTGCGAAGGCGGAACGATGTAGGTGTTGAATTTCTCAGCGCCTTTGTTTGCGTCGAGGTAGGCAGGATCACTTGCGTCACCTGCGTTCTTTCGACGATCCAGAACTTCGTCGCCTTTCTTGCCCCAATTCTTGGGGTTAAGTTTGGAGAAGAATTTCTTCACTGGGCGATCCGACTTTTCAGTCGTCCGAGCAGGAGCCACAAAAGTGGTCCTTTTATTGCCTTGGATCTGGTCACGACCGTCCTGCACGCTATTGCATGCAGAAAGAGTGACCATGAGAAAGGAGAGGAGCGCGAGCGCTATCCTCCTAATCAGGTTCGTTTTCATTTGGCGGGTTCGGTTTTCAAAGACCGATGGTTTGTTGGGTTGGATGACAGATGCCGAGTAGAGCTTCGTACTAAAACGGTACGGAGATACGGGGCAAGAATTTCAGACACTTGTCTAGCTGAATTAAACATCAATTTAGATAGAAAGTCAAGGGCTTTGACCCCTCCATTTACATAAAGAAAAAACGTCCCTACTGCAGAAAAAAGGTCTTAAAAGTGACACTTTTGTAACATACCTACCCTATCCCGGCATATTTAAGGTATTATTAATCATATGACAGAACCAAAACATGAAAGTGAGACTCAAATATCACAAAATATTACATTTGAATCATTTCAGGAAAGCATAAAAGGTATTGATAATTTGAGAGATCTCCGAGCATTTAAAAAAGATTTTTATAATAGAGACACAAAAATTTTGAAGAATGGCAATAAGCCAATCTTTGAAGATTTTACAGACAAGAAAAAAGGTGATATCTCGAGACCTATTGATAGAGATTTTTCAAAGTATGTTGCTAGCGAAGAATTTTTAGATCCAGATGGTTCAATAATTAAAAAGTTTTTTGACGATCGTGAAGCAGAGCTAATTGCTATTGAAGATTTAGAAAATGAAGAAAGGTTAAAGGAGCAGAAACGACTTAAAGAAGAACAAAGTAACAAAAGTAAAGATAAAATTGCTTTAGAAAAAAATATCAATGAAGCACTTGACGATACGATTTATCCTGGAGTTGCTGAACTGGTTCAAGATGCAATTGATAAAAAAGATACACCAGAAGAAGAAACAATTTCAACAGGAAGTTCGAGTGAGCCGGTGATAAAACTTGAGGCGCAAGAAGTTGAGAAAGAATTAGATGCACAGGAAGAATTGGTTTCAACAACACCTGAATCCGAACCAGTGCCAGAACTTGAACCTAAAATTGAACCAGAGAAACCCATTATCAAAGAAATAAGTGAAGAAAATATTCACAATGCTAAAAATCTAAAAGAACTTTCTTTAATTCTCGTTAATTCAGATGGAATTGAAAGTGCTTCACAAGGACACTTTAGCGGTGCTGATCTTGCTTTCCTAATTGAAAGAGTTGCAAAAGGTGAAGCATATATTGAAGAAATTACTCGTGAGAATGGTCTTCGCGAAACTGTTTGGAATTTAATTAAAAATGAAAAAGGATCAGATCCAAAATCTCTTGAACATGAAGAAGAACAAGCTGTTCGAGAAAAATTGGAGGCCGCAACTGCAGCACATGAGACAAAAGTTGAACCAGAAATTCCAGCTACAGCTCTTCCCTCTCATCCACCTGCTCCGAAAGATACTCAAAAACATATTATTCCTCTCACTCCTCAAACTCCGCAAAAATCTACTTGGATTAAAAGGTTATTTGGTTTTGGAGGTAAAAAGTAAAAGTTCGCGCACATATAAGCGCAAATTAATTGCAAAAATTGCAAAAGAAAAAACCCAAACTTTCGTTCGGGTTTTTTCTTTTAAGTTTAAACTTAATTCTAATCGGACTAGATAAATCTTACCGCTTCTTTCCAACTTTACGTCGAGAAACAATAAATTTATTTGAGTACTTCTTAGCTCGGCGAGACTTCTGGCCTTTACCAGTTGGCTTACCATAGATAGAAATAGCTCGTCTTCGTCCTCGTCCTTGTACACCTTCACCTCCTCCATGTGGATGATCCACTGGATTCATGGCTGTACCTCGAACTGTTGGTCGAATACCCTTCCATCGACTTCTTCCAGCTTTACCGAAGTTCTGTAGACGATTTTCTTCATTTGATACTTCACCGACAGAAGCCCATGCAGTATCAATAATTTTTCGTACTTCAGTTGAAGGCATTTTGATTTGAGCATAACCCAAATCTTGTGCTACTACTTCAGCATAGGCACCAGCAGCTCTTACAAGCTTGGCACCAGCTAGAGGTTTAGTTTCAATATTGTAAATGAAAGTACCTACTGGAATATTTCGAAGTGGAAGTCTATTACCAGCCTTGATTTCAGCTTTTTCAGCAACGATAATCTTTTCGCCGACTTTTACAGTCTTTGGAAGAAGAATATATCGCTTTTCTCCATCTGCAAAACAGATTAGAGCAATAAAACCAGTTCGGTGCGGATCATATTCAACAGTCAAAACCTTTGCAGGAATTTCCTTTTTGTCGAATTTGAAATCTACCATTCGGTAAGTTTTCTTATGACCACCACCTTGGTGACGTGTAGTCACACGGCCAGTGTTGTTTCGTCCAGCTTTACTCTTCGCACCTCTTGTTAGAGGTTTATGAGGAGTATCGGTAGTCAAAACATTTCGAAACGATACATGTGTCATCTGACGTCGTGACGGAGTGATTGGTTTATATCTTTTCATAGGAATTATACGATATCTATCTTATCTCCTTTTTTAAGGTATACGATAGCTTTTTTAATTGCTTGTTTTGAACCGACCTTTCCTCGCACAAAGACTCGCTTTGCTGGAGTTCGTACAATATTGACCTTTACAGGCACAACCTTGTACATGTGCTCAATTGCTTTCGCAACTGAGGCTTTATTAGCATCCTGAACAATCTCAAAAATATATGCACCCTTTTCAGCAGAGAAAGTTGCCTTTTCTGTGACTCGAGGCTTTTTGATAGTGCCAGTTGCATGTCTTTCGATTGATATATTTTTCATATAGTTTCAATTAACAATTAACGTGCACTTCTAGAACCTAGAGTGACGAGTGATGCTTCCGGAGAAACAATCACGATATATTTATAATTAATGAGTGTTAGTGGATTCAAGTTTCGTGTTTCCACTACTTCTATGTTTCCGAAGTTCTGGAATCCTAGCTTTGTATTAGTAGAAATTTCAGGCAATGAAATAATTGCTGCATTTTTTACTTTTTTCAAAAGCATTGGATTCTTAGTTCCTTCTGCTACTCGACTAAGCACTGAACGAGCATTGTTTGCTTTTGGTTCTGCAAGGTCAAGAGATTTGATAAATACAACTTCTCCATCTTTCAACTTCTTAGAAAGAAGTGTAAATAGAGCTTTTGTCTTCATCTTCTTATTCACCTTACGTGCATAGTTTTTGTCGTTTCGAGGACCATGAGTCGTACCTCCACCAACCCAGATCGGAGACCGTCTTGAGCCGTGTCGAGCACGTCCTGTTCCCTTTTGTTGCCAAGGCTTCTTGCCAGTTCCGGCAACTTCACCTCGCATCTTAGCGTGAGCAATAGGTTCACGCGCATCAGTCATCATAGATGTTACCACCTGATGAACAAGATCCGCATTCCAAGAAAGACCGAAAATAGACTCGGGTAGAGTTATATTTCCAGCACTCTTTCCTTCCATGTCAAAGACATTTGCTTCAAGATTTACTTCTGCTTTTGGCTTTGTAACTTTTGGAGCCTTTTCCACCTTTTCAACTTTTTCAGTTTTTGAAGCCGATTTAGTTGTTGTTTTTTTAGTAGTTGTCATGATAATGGTTAACCTCTTACTTCCACTAATGTGCCCCTTCGACCAGGAATAGCACCTCGGATATAGATTTCATTTGCCTCATTGTCTACCGAGACAACAATAAGATTTTTAACTGTGACACGATCTCCGCCCATTCGGCCGGCCATTCTTCGGCCTTTGAATACACGCTGATATCCACCAGCACCGATAGACCCTGGTTCTCGTTCAGAATGTTTCTGACCGTGAGACCGAGGACCTCCGTGGAATCCATGACGTTTTACAACACCTTGGAAACCTTTTGCTTTAGAAATTGCAGACACTACGACAGTATCACCAGCCTCGAATTGAGAACTGATGTCCTGCCCTACTGCTACATCTCCTTCCGCACCTTGGACTTCAAGAAGATGTGAGAAATTTCCCATATCTTTCATGACGCCTTTCTGTGCTTTGTTGATATTTTTTGCGCTTTTCTTTCCGAAACCAACTTGAACTGCATTGTATCCGTCTTTCTCAGTTGTCTTCACTTGCGTGATAACGGCTGGTGAAGTTTTTACAATCGTTACAGGATGGACTCTGCCGTCTTCGTCGAAGAGCTGAGTCATGTTGAGTTTAGTCCCTAGAATAAATTTCATAGCAGCGTTGTTATTTTAGAATTTCAGAAGAAATTCTCAACTAACCTCATCTACTTCGTTGCCCAATATATTTACGCCCTCAATGTACGTTTAGTACATCTCGGTTGTAAATATATTGTGCGCCTCGTATCTGAGGTCATTTGAAGAATTTCGAAAACGTAATAGATTTTTCCAGATGCGAAGCAAATAGAATTATCTACCCTGTTTTAACTACATCATTTTCACGTCAATGTTTACTCCAGACGGTAAAGAAAGATTTGTGAGAGCTTCAACCAACTTTGCGTTTGGATTGATGATATCGATGAGGCGCTTATGCACTCTCATTTCAAACTGCTCTCTCGCATTTTTATATACGAATGAAGAACGATTGACTGTGTACTTTCGAATTTCCGTTGGAAGTGGAATAGGTCCCACTACAGTGGCATCATAACGAAGCGCAGTATCCATGATCTGTTTTATAGATGCATCGATAATCTTTGATTCGTATGCACGCACTCGGATTCGAAGCTTTGATGCAGCTTCTTCTTTTCCTGTTGTTTTCTTTTTTGAAGCTTCTTTTGTGGCCATAAATTGTTATTAAGTGATGAGTATTGATGCGAGTTTACGCAACGATCTTCGTCACGACACCAGCTCCTACAGTTTTTCCACCTTCTCGGATCGCAAGTCTCTGCATGTCCTCAAGGGCAATTGGAGCTACTAGCTTCACTTTGAAAGTTACTGTATCACCTGGCATAACCATTTCTACACCTTCCTTAAGAGTTACTTCACCAGTTACATCCGTTGTTCGAACGTAAAACTGTGGCTTGTAACCGTTGAAGAATGGAGTATGTCGACCACCTTCTTCCTTCTTCAAGATATATACTTCAGCTTCGAATTCAGTATGAGGCTTAACTGAAGCGGGCTTACAAAGTACTTGACCTCGTGTAAGGTCCTCTTTCTTCACACCTCGCAAAAGGATACCAGCGTTGTCACCGGCCATACCTTCATTAAGTTGTTTGTTGAACATTTCAATTCCTGTAACAGTTGTCTTCTGAGTATCCTTAAGACCAACGATTTCGATTTCTTCACCAACCTTTACGATACCTTTTTCGATTTTACCTGTTACTACAGTTCCTCGTCCTTCGATAGAGAAAATGTCTTCAATTGGCATAAGGAAAGGCTTGTCAGTTTCTCGAACTGGAAGTGGGATATATGTATCCAAAGCTTCAGCAAGTTCTAGAACTTTCTTAGACCATTCATCATCTACACCAGATGCTTCAAGAGCCTTTAGGGCTGAACCTCGAATAACTGGAGCATTGTTACCATCGAAACCATTCTTTTCTAGAAGTTCTCGGATTTCTGCTTCTACTAGATCAAGCATATCAGCATCATCTACCATGTCACATTTGTTCATGAATACGATGATCTTTGGCACACCTACCTGCTTAGCCAAGAGAACGTGTTCTCTTGTCTGTGGCATAGGTCCGTCAGTTGCAGCTACCACTAGGATAGCACCGTCCATCTGAGCGGCACCAGTAATCATGTTCTTGATATAGTCAGCGTGACC
>CAZSLF010000008.1:0-36844 GCA_964607805.1 uncultured Candidatus Saccharibacteria bacterium | reverse complement strand
CACCGTCCATCTGAGCGGCACCAGTAATCATGTTCTTGATATAGTCAGCGTGACCTGGGGCGTCGATATGAGCGTAGTGACGAGCGTTTGTAGCGTATTCTGAGTGAGAAAGTGAAATTGTAATTCCACGAGCCTTTTCCTCAGGCGCCTTATCGATTTCACTTACGTCCTTAATAGTCGCCTGCATTCCTGCTCGACTAAGAACATTTAGGATAGCCGCAGTAAGAGTTGTCTTACCGTGGTCTACGTGTCCAATTGTACCTACGTTTACGTGAGGTTTTGAACGATCAAAAGCTTCTGCCATATGATTTGTACTTTAATTATTATGTTAATGGGTAAATCTACGAATACTAATTAGATATCCGAAAATTTACAGAATAAAACTTTGTCTCCAGTGCTTCTCAATGCTTAAAATCAAGAAACGAATGCATTAATAAAAAATTTGGACGAATGGACGGGACGGGTATCCCAAACAGGTATCTCAAAATATCCTATAAAAGCAATAAAGTATGAAGTTTTGAGACAATAGGGTCAGAGGTCTATGCAGTGCTTTGATTGAATGGATTTGTCAATAACCGGTTTGATCTAGGACAAATGGGCTCAATCTCGTTTTAAGGCTAACTAGAGCCATAATTCGGCAATACACATACGTTCACGAGCTATTGAAAGTAACTTAACTTGTCGTTCATTCTCTACCTAAAGGCAATGAGAAGATTCGAGACAAAAACGCCACGAAGGCGTCGCAAGAATAGTATCATCTACTTGCGGTAATCGTCAAATTTGTTAGGCTTTCAGCAGCCAGGGCAATGTTGCCCCTGTTCTTCGTCAACATAAATTGACATCAATCCAACACTGTAATCCTCGATATTCCACATATTTATGAAAGCTAACCCTGCCACAACAACTACCTCTACCCCTGCTCCCGACCCAGCAACCGTCATACCTTCGGCTTGCTCACCTATCAAGCCAAAAATTGAGTTTGGGGACCTTGGAAGCCAAAATCCCGCGATTCAATGGAAGGATCAAGATTGGCCCCCTGGCAAAATCTATCCAGTCTGGCTTGCGTTCACCTTCCAACGCGAAATTGATTGTACTTCCATGATCCCACTCATCCAAGCTGTTTCTCGTATAAGCCGTTCCCCGATCGAAACCAAGCTTTCCACTCTGTTTCTACCTGAAGTTGCTGGTGAGACCTTACGGTATTTACTCGGCGAAAGTGTCGAACATCCTCGTATACCCAAAGAGTTGCTTCGCCATAAAAAATTACCTGAGATCACTCGCGTATATCACAAAGATGCATTGATCAAGCCACTTCAAGCCGAGGTAGCCAAACTCAAGGAGGATCCTTGGTTCAAGATTGTAAGACCACAACCAAGTCCAACTTCTACTTACTCGAAGATATTTCTTTCGATTGATGGTCTTGATGAAGTGACGCTCGCGGTTTTTAAAGGAGAACCTAAATTCAGAGCATTGTGTCGCATTGTGAACATGTGACTTTCAACATGTAACTTGATGTGAATCAATATAGCCGGACCCATTCGGGGGTCCGGCTATTGTATTTTTATATGCACTATATTCTCAGCTCTCTGAGCTGAAATAAACGTAAAGCACCGATTGTCTACTCGAAGTCTTCATCTCGTCTTTGAGCTCTTTTATCAAGCGCAGAAAAAGTTCATGTCTTTCGCGGATTTTGCGCTCAAGAGTGCTGGCAGGTTTGGTTCCTCGTCCGCATGTAGAGTAGAACAAACCCATTTTTCCATTTACCAAACTAGCAACACCTCCAAGCTCCGGATCCCCTTCTTTGAAAAATTCCTTCATCGAGCGGAACTGAAGGTATGAATACGTTTCCAAAGCATGTTGGAGTTGAAGATTAGCGCGATGCAAGAGACTGGAAATTTCCTCTGCGTTTTTACGGGGCAAGAAAGTTGAACCGTCCTTTCTGATACCAATTCCGTTTACACTAATCGGACCCTTGTCCAGATCACGAAGCATAGCCTTCTTCGGACTAATATCGAACCGTGCCTGCCTAATCAACTGGCAAATCTGCTTTCTCTTTCTAATTCCAATTGGTCGACTGGAAGAGAAAGTTAGATCGTCGAGATATCTCGTATATGTCAAACCATACCTTTCACACAGTTCACGCATGTCTCTATCCAAAACGTATTCGCAATACAGGTTGAATAGATCAGGAGATGACGGAGAACCAGCATACAAACCTTCGAATTCAGGATGGATGCAGTAATCCAGCAAAAACTTTTTAACATTTTGCCCTTTAAGCTGCGGAAAGAAGTGCTCCAGCGCCTCCACAAGCAAATCAATTTGAATATTTTCATACGCAGACTTCAGATCGAGAAGATAGAAGTAGCGTGGAAAAATTTTCTTTTTCTTTTTGCCAATGGATACGCTGTGACGCATCACATTTTTATAGGGAGAACTCCCCTCTTTGCAACCTGTCGCAGATGGAGAATAAAATCCCACCTCGCGAATATCTTTCACAAATCGCTGATGTAAAGCGAGCATAGGTTTATTCGGCGCACTAATACGCCTCCTTTTTCCATGCCCACTTACCGCATGTCCTGCATAGATATAGTGATCAGTGAAAAACGCAAACTCCACATGATCAAGCAATACCCTTCTAATCGATTCCAGATCAAGAATATCACTCATGTTTACCTCCTTTGTTTGTTAGATTTTGAAAATGAACTCCGTTTTCTCAGACCGACTTTGACTGAAACTAACTCAGACTAACTCAGGCTGACTAAAACTTACTAAACCTGGCATGATAGTACTCTCGCAATATAAAAAGACAAGCCGCGCATGGCCTAGGCCATGCGCGGTAAAATTAGTAGAGGAAGTAGGAAATAAAATTCTTCAGGTATTACTGAGACTCGCCGAGGCTTTCGGCAAGACGCGCCGAACGCGTCGCCAAAAGAAGGAGAAAGGTTTCGCCACACAAAAAAGAGCGATCCGAGCACCAACCAAGCGAGTGGAACAATACATCCTTTCGGACATTGTTTATTGCATGCGGACATGCAACTTTTTATTTTATCTCATGATGATGACCGAGGAGAAGTTTGCACCACTCCATAACAGGCCTATCTACTTTAAAGAACTAAGTCCCACTTCCTCAGGCTGAAACCCCTGGCGCCACGTCTAGTCCCCCGAAAGAGACTTGATATGTTCTGGTTCGAGACCAGTGCACCAGTAGTCGAGACCTTGGTTAAAGTATATCCCGATCTTGAAAATCTTCAACCATTGTCAAAATTAAATTGCCGAAAAGAAAAAGCCCCTGGTTGAACCAAAGGCTTTATTGAAAATGGAAACGAAAACGAGCAAAAATTAGTTGAGGAAGTAGGCTAAAGTTCTTTACGAATAACTGAGACTCGAGTGGACCAGTTTGATGCACGGACCCCTGACACGGAATTACCGAGCAAGTGCCCTGAGCGCGAAGCCGAATCAATCGAGTAGAACAATGCATCCCGTAGGACATTGTTTATTAATCCATGCGTACATGGATGTTTTCTTTAGTTCTGCAACTAAGGATGCTGCCCATAATCGCCACCCTCAATAGGGATTTGATCACGAACATCATCTTACTTGTAAAGAACAAAACCTACTTCCTCCTGCTGAGACCTGTCTTTCAGGTTGTGACCCTGGCTCCTTCGAGCTTTAATCTCCGACAAAGTCGGTACCCCACCTTAAGACGTCAGAATGAAGCAGTTGGTGTAATTGTATATTTTTTAAGTATTTTTGCAAAAGGAAAATCAGAGGAATAGATTTGTAAGATACAGCTCAATTAATCGTCAATAGATATGGACCGAGCGTTTTGTTGCTTGTTCCGTTTTCAGACAGATAAAAAATCAGTCACTACAGCACCACCACACAACATGACGAAGCGAACATATTCATCGACTGACCCACGGAGATTCCTCTCCACACGCGCACTTGCGATTGGCCCATCAATCACGTTGGAAATAACTGCCAAGGCCAAGCGGATGCAAGCTGAAATCGATGCACGTCGCGCCGAAGCACAACGCCAACGCTAGCGATCAATTCGACCGCTCAACAATACAACAAACGAGATGCAACAACTGTGTTGCATCTTTTCTTTTTTTAAATTTATTAATGCAAATAAAAAAACTGCACAATTTATGCGCAGTTTTTTTATTTTCTATAATAACTTGAATTAAGCCGTAACCTTCCTCGCCTCAACAATAGTCTTCTCAACGTTTGGTGGAACGATATCATAGTGATCGAATTCCATAGTCATAGATCCTCGGCCTTGAGTCATTGAACGGATATCAGTTGTATAACCGAACATTTCTGAAAGAGGAACCATGGCTCGAATAACTCGAAGTCCTTGGCCTCGTTCTTCCATTCCTTCAATTTGACCTCTCTTTCCTGAAAGTGAACCTGTTACGTCTCCCATAAACTGTTCTGGCATAACGCACTCTACTTTCATAATTGGTTCTAGGATTACCGGACGAGCACGCTTGGCTGCATCTTGGAAAGCTTGCGATCCTGCGATCTTGTATGCGATTTCAGATGAGTCTACATCGTGATATGAACCGAAAGTTAGCTCACACGATACGTTTGTAAGTGTGAATCCTGCTACGATACCTCGGTCCATTGCCTCCTTAACACCCTTCTCTACTGCTGGAATAAATTCCTGAGGGATAACACCTCCCTTAATAGAGTCGATAAATTCGAATCCTTCTTCTCGGTGAACGTTCTTTGGAATCTTTGCACCTTCTTCAAGTTTTTCAAGTGGCTTGATAGTGATCTTTACGTGACCGTACTGACCCTTACCTCCTGACTGCTTGATATATTTGTGTTCAGCTTCAGCTTCACCTGTAATAGTTTCTCGGTATGCTACTTGAGGCTTACCAACATTTGCTTCTACACTAAATTCTCGCTTCATACGATCAACCATAATTTCAAGGTGTAGTTCTCCCATACCTGAAATAATAGTCTCGCCTGTTTCTACATTTGATGACACTCGGAAAGTTGGATCTTCGTCCTGAAGTTTTTTAAGCGCCATACCCATTTTCTCCTGATCAGCTTTAGTTTTTGGTTCAATTTTCAAAGACACTACTGGATCAGCAAATTTAATAGGATCAAGGATAATGGGATTAGCTTCATCACAGAAAGTATGTGAAGTTTTTGCATCTTTCAAACCTACGGCAGCTGCAATTTCTCCAGCATAAACCTTCTTCACTTCTTCTCGCTTGTTAGCTTGAAGTCGCACGATTCGTCCTAATCTTTCTTTTGTCTGTGTTGTTGCGTTATATAAATACGAACCTGCTTCAACTGTTCCAGAATAAACTCGGAAGAATGTTAATTGTCCTACGAATGGATCGTTTTGCAATTTGAAAGCAAGAGCAGCAAAAGGTTCAGAGTCAGAAGCGCTTCTTGTAATTTCAGCACCTGTGTCTGGATTAATACCTTTTACAGCAGGAACGTCTAGTGGAGATGGAAGATAATCAACAACGGCGTCAAGAACTAGCTGTACACCTTTGTTTTTAAGAGCAGTACCAGTAAATACTGGGAATACTTTGTTTGCAATAACACCTACTCGCATAGCAGCTTTAATTTCATCTTGAGTGAAATCAGTTTTGCCTTCTAGGTATGCATTCATCATTTCTTCGTTGAATTCACAAGCTTTTTCTACCAATTCACCTCGGTACTTTTCAGCTTCAGCTTGCATGTTTGCAGGGATTTCTCCTTCTACTACGTTTGAACCCATTTCCCCTTCAAAACGATATGATTTCATGCGAACAAGATCAACTACACCTTCAAAATCTCCTTCAGCTCCAATTGGAAGCTGCATACGGATGGCGTTTTTGTTTAGTCGATCAAGAATAGAGGCATAAGAATTTTCAAATGAAGCACCAGTTCTATCAAGCTTATTGATAAAACAAATTCGAGGAACGTTATATTTGTCAGCCTGTCTCCATACTGTCTCTGATTGAGGCTCTACGCCGGCTACACCGTCGAATACTACAACTCCACCGTCTAGTACCTTTAGAGATCTTTCTACTTCTACAGTGAAGTCTACGTGACCTGGCGTATCGATAATATTGAATCGCTGCTTCTTAGACAAATCTAGGCCCATGTATGTAGGATTCCAGAAACAAGTAATAGCGGCAGCGGTAATTGTAATACCTCGCTCCTTTTCCTGTTCCATCCAGTCAGTTACTGCTTCACCTTCATGTACTTCACCAATCTTATGGCTCATACCTGTATAGTAAAGTACACGTTCAGACGTTGTAGTCTTTCCCGCGTCGATGTGAGCGATGATACCGAAGTTACGTACTCGCTCTAATGGATAATCTCTGTTCATTTGAAATATAATTTATTAATTCTTGATCTTTTCGGGGCGGGTTCTGCGAAAATACAAATAATATGTGTCACGCAGGCCGTTTTGAAAAAACGCCGACTCACTAATAATGAGAAAAAGTCGTGTGATTAAATTATCACGATTTAGGCTGTTTTGCAATGAGATCCTTTAGGTGTTCGTGGTCGTTCCAAGTCAGAAGTCTATACTTACCCTTATCCTCTTCAACTAAGGAAATACCAGTATTACTTGTCTTTAAAAATTGTCTTAGCTTACTAAATTCAATACTTGTTAATCCTTCTCCATAGACCATAACTGCAGCTAGTGTTTTCAGAAACTCACTATGAGTAACAACCAGAATCCTCTCTTCATTTAGAGACTCAAGATACTTCAAACTAGCTAGAGCGCGATTTTTAGCATCATAAAAATTCTCTTCATCTGAATGCCTCCATTGCTCATTATCAAAATTTTTATTAGTCTCCTCGATAATCCTCACAACTTCTGGATCATCTTTTTTCTTCCCTCTTACATCTGTCGGTCTTAGTAATTCATAAAATAAATCTGAGTGAATTATTTCTTTTCCAATTTTTTTGGCAATGGCATCCGCAGTCTCCATAGCACGTGTCATAGTACTAGAAACCACAACATCAATTGGAGTATCTTTAAATCTTTTCGCAACAAAATCCGCCTGCTCTCTACCAGTCATGGATAATGGTGTATGTGTCTCTTGAAATTCCTTTTTCTCAATTCTTTCAGTGATCCCATGTCTAACAAAGTATATCCTCTTCATATTTTTACCATAGCATAAAAAATTAATTACTGGAAAAGTCAGTGCTGTGCGGATGTAAAACTGGGCCTAAATGTAAAAATGATGAAGCTCTAGGGAGTTACCCCTAGAGCTTTTATTTAAATTGATGCATATTCGATAGTACCTCCTATGGTTTGATTTACTGGTTGACGCGTTAGCGCCGCGGTGACTTCTTGCAAGACGGAGTGTCGAACAGTTAAGTCGTGTTGTTGATTTACGGAAAGAGACCCTTCATGGCCATCTCCGCGATCCCTACTGTTGTGTCCGGACTGTAAACCGGAAACTGAGGGGCGTAGAACTGAGGCTCGGGTGTCCATTCAAGGACGTAATACCGAGCGGGCGACACCGGCATATCCGGCAGTGCCCATTCGGCCAAACCCTCCGAGAGAATCTGAACTGTCGGAGGAGGCAGGATTAGCTGCCAGCTCGACAAGGGTCCGAGCTCGGAAGACCACTTCATGCGGAATTGACGAACGTCCTCTCCGCTTGTGGTGATAACTTCCGCGCTTTCGTCGGTAGCGGGTTTGATGCCGATGATTTCCGGCGTCTTTTCAGAAACCAGGTATTTGGCGGTGAGGCCGCTGTTCCCGTCTACGAAGATCCTTTCGGTGACTCCGTTATAGGTCACCTCGACGTCGAAGCTGACGTCCATTTGGTAACCTTCGTTGATTCCCGGTACCTCCCACTGAGGGTAAGGACCGAAATTCATATTCTTTCGAGACAAATAGATCGCTCCAACGGAATTGACCGTTTGATCTTCGAGAGATCCCCTTGAAGGAGAATTTGGTTCCGTGCTCGACCGCGATGCAGTAGTGAACACAAAACCAGAAGTCGATCCTGACTCGTGCGCTAACGCAGAAATCGATGATTCATTGAAGGGTGTGTACTCAAGAGTACCATCTGCCTTCACTCTCCAGATCGTATGCCTGACCTTCTTGAACTTGATTGAATCAAGCACAATTGGCTCCCGATCGAAGTGCGGATAAAGTGCCACTGCGAACGAAATACGGGTAGCAGCTCCTGCCATAGCAGAAGGAGCAACCAAGCGCCGGGTCACCAGAGGAATCTCTGGAACCAACTGAGCTGCCTCACTACGTTCGTTGAGACGAACGTTCATGAGGGGTCTGAGTTCCAATCCTTGAGCCTGTGCCTTACTGGGCAAAATGCCACCAACAAGGCTAACGATAAGCGTAGAAAAGAGGGTCATCACAACCCTCGCGAGTTTTGTGTTCATTGTGAACCTTTTTACTTTAGGGGTTGAGAATAGCTCTTTTGTCGTTTTTCGCAAAAGACTTACCAACAAGGGACGTATCCCTCTTTGGAAAAGAGCTTACAACTATATTGTACAACTCCTAAGCCATTTGTCAATCCTTTCTCTTAATTGACAATAAAACTGTGGATAACTTAATCCACAGTTTTATATTTCTTTATACCTCTGGACTGCTTTCCGACGCTGTTAATCCCTTTATCTCTCCACCCTTACTATCTCTCCAGCAACATAGGTGTCGCTCTACACTTAGCCTCAATTGTTTCATCTTGGAAATTCTTCCAAACACCTGGATCAGTTGATACTTGATATTGCTGAGTACATGTTAGTGCATATGCCGAAATACCTAAAGGTTGTGTAGGACCAGGTGATGGCATATCTGCAAGTACAGGATAACTGGTTGTAGCTGATTTCATATTACAAACAACTTGAGTTGCAGTTGTATTGAGTGGGTATTTGGCAGGAATAATATCATTTGTTGTCCAATTTGCTCCACATTTACTTGCTGGATTAGTTTTCTCCACTTCATCAGGAGCTAATTTAAAATAATTAATTACTTTATCACATGCATAACATGTACCGTCATCATTTACACAATGCAAGGCTTGATCTACATAATCCCAATCAGGTCCTGTACCTTCAAGCGGGCAAAAACAACTACTGCCATCTGCAACGCAAGTATTTGTCTCTGCACAATAAAACTTTCCTGTCCCACATCTCGCTTTACAAGTTGCAAAGGAAATAGCAGATGGATGAGTGCATTCCCAGCGCCATGTACTATAACCCGGACTAAAATTCCAAGACGAAGTTGGCACAACTTTTAATATATTATCTGACTTACAAAGTAAATTTGTACTTATATAAGCTGCTGAAGGAGATGTTGTAGAAAGTATACTACCTGCAGGCAATTGATAATCTTTTGATATATCTAATTCTTTAGCTGTCGTAGTTCCACATGCTGAAGTAGGACAAGATGTAGTCGCTACAGCACATTCATAGCTTTCAACTGGAGTG
The DNA here is from genome assembly GCA_964607805.1 of uncultured Candidatus Saccharibacteria bacterium. Lineage (GTDB taxonomy): Bacteria > Patescibacteriota > Minisyncoccia > Phycocordibacterales > CAIZLB01 > DALYDD01. Next base: position 27,418 of record CAZSLF010000008.1, on the reverse strand, counting down.
ACATCCATACATGATACCTGACCTGTAGGGCATTCGATTCTATTGAAAGTGCAATATGCCTTTCGTTCTGCGGCGCCCAATTTTGCTACAACTTCTACTTGAGCCGTTGTTGTTGCTTTGGGAAATTGAATTCGGATAGTATTAGTTGCCAAGGTTGTACTTGCAATATTGTTTAAATACCATTGAAAAGTGAATAAGTTTGTAGGGGTAGATGTGCCAGTTATTTGGCCAGTAAAGCGAATGTTTGAATTGATAGTGCCTACTGCAGGAAATACTGAGCAAGACAGGTTAAAAGTACTGGTTCTAGGCGCTGAACATGTTGCATTTGTCCCACCACTTATACCGTTACAAGTCCAATTATGAGTCGTTGCCCCTGTAGATGTTGCTGAAACCGTACCTACATTGCACAAATTTGCTATTGGGAAGTTTGTTACAGGAGTTGAGGTTGCTGATCCACAAGCACCGTTTGCAGTAGTTAGTGAAGCTGTAAAACTATGGGTGTTTCCACATGCCAATCCCCATGTTGCTGACAAACTCGTAGGACCAAGCCTGTCCAAAATTTCATTTTTCACGAAATTACATCCCCAAGATGGAAATGAATTTTCTCCGCACTTTCTAGTATATGTTGCAGACCCTGTTACGTTATAACTAATACCATCTTTTGTAATAACCCCATAACTACAATGATGTGTGTATCTACAATTTCTAGCCGATGTACTAGTACCTCGCGCTTCTGCGGTGTTTAGACCCATTCCTCCAATAATTAAAATAAATGCAAAAAAAACTAAAGATAAAATGAAGTATTTATGAAGTTTTTTTGTTTTTTGTTGCATATCTTTTTGTGGCATATAGTTCATATCGTTTAGGTTAATTTAAGCTGAATTATTCTATTATCCTAAATTGCTTCCTCAGTTACTGTTTCTGACTGTGTTCCAGACTCAGGTGGCATAGAACTTGAGTTCGTAATCTTAATCTGACTTTCAATATATCTCTTCATCGCCTCCTTTTCTGCTTTTCCAAGAGTGATATCTAGAGGAATAGCTTGAAGCGCCTTATCCCTAAAATCTAATTCTTTAGCCCTATCTCCTGTAATAATCTCAATCTCTGAAAAAGTTAAATACGCTTCTGCCTGATTTGGATTTATTGCTAGTGCTTTATCTAAATCTTCCTTTACTTGTTTTATAAGAGCATCGAGTTCTTCTTGCGTACCCATATCAAGTGCCGTACCTAATTCTATTTTTGCCTTTGTCACCCAAGCAGTAGACATATTCGGATCAAAATCTAATCCACTTTTTATTGCTTCAAGTGCAGCATCGAAGTTTTCTTCATTGTAATAAATATATGAAAGCAATTGATATGCCTCCCCTTTCATACGGTTATTCGGACTTGACGATAAAAGACTGTCTAGGGTAGTTCGTGCACTTTCAAATTTTTCTTGTCTAATATATAGACGTCCTAGGTTTAATAAAGCATGATCGTTGCTAGGAGAAACTTCTATTGCTTTTACATATAACTTTTCAGCTTCAACAATATTTCCTTCTAAATCATATGCATGGCCCTTATTGCTATATGCTTGTGAATTTTTTGGATCATACTCAATCGCTTTATTATAATTACTATGAGCTTCGCTATATAATTCCTGAATTTCATTTGCATAACCTTTAATTCTAAATGCTTCAGAATTTTTTGAGTCCAGTGCTAATGCGCGATCAGCGTATTCAATTGCTTTTTTTGCGTTTTCTTCTTCTTTGAAAGTCAGACTTCCTTTTTGCGCATATGCTGATGCAATCGCAAGCAGAGCTTGAATATTATTCGGATTTTTTGCAAGTAGATTCTCAGCTTCTGCAATAGCACTATCCAAATTACCTCGATTATAATCTGCGCCAATATTATCAATCACTTTACTAGTTCTAGTTTGTGAGAACCAATATATCCCAGCTCCAATTATCAATACACATACCAAAGTAACAAGAATATTTTTTCGGGAATTCGAAGTATTCGAAGGGGTATTCATATATATAGATATTATACCTTGCTATTTTTTTTGGGCAAAGAAAAATCCCTCACTTTTGTTGATCCATGAAGGATTGAGATGTGAGGGATTTTTCTTTTTAATGGTATCGTTCTATGCTTTTCTACTGTTCTCTAACATCATTTGGTTTATAACATCGCACTGATGAAGAAACTGTTTTGATTAGAGTATCACTATCCATATTTCTAACTTCACAAGTAAGTGTATGTCGCACACCGGCAGCTATTGGATAACCTACAATACCTGTCTCATCCAATTTCTGTGAAGGAACTGTCACACCGTTTATCTTACAATCCATACGAGATCCAAGGTCTGTTTCAGTCTTCCAAAATGCTGGACAGAAAGTAGCATTTGTATCTGGTTTAGGTCGGAAGTATACGATTCTTCCATCTGCAAGACAGTTTCCATCTTCATCGATTATATATTTTTCTCTTGAAGGCTGTAATCCTTCAATATTTGTACACCAGTCTGGACAAGTTTCATCTCCACAATACCCCTTTACAGGATTGTATACACTTGGTGGTACACAAACTGTGCTACAAGATATACTTCCAGATGTAGCACCTGCTTTTCGACAAGTCCAACTCCATTTACTAGAAGCTATACTTAGCCCAAAGCTTCCTGGTACAACTTCTGATCCTGCCCCACAAAGATTAGCATCAGTTACTCTAGCTATACCTCCAACAGCTACACCTCCACGAGTTCCACAAGTTGGCCCTCCAGGTCCTCCACCACTAGTACCTCCACAATCTGTAGCAGTTGTACAGCTATTTGTGGCTGCACAATATACTGTTGAGCCAGTACATCCCCCAATTGTACAAGTCTTAGATTCAGATGCGCCTGTTGTTTTGTGAGTTACAACTACAGTAGATGTTCGGGTATCAATTGCAGAATATGTTTCGGCAACACTTTGGCCAGTTTTTACAACATCTCCAGTCCAACTAAAGTTATAGTCTAGTGCAGATCCACTAATTAGATTAACTGACCAATTTACTCGTCTTTGATCGGTTATATCACGCGATACGTTACAAGATAGATTACTTGCGCATGTTGTTCCAGTTGGAAGACATGAGCTTGTTATTGGACACCATACCGTTCCAGGTCCACACGGTCCTAGGTTAACAGGACAAGACGCTGTGTAAGGTACTCCACCTCGAGTTGCAGAAAGGTTTGCAGTCTTTGTGCCATCTTCTGTGAATGTTTTAGTTACAGTCTTAACATTTCCTGCAGTTACATCTCCTGTCCATGCATACACAGTTCCTGCTTCAGTTGAAGGATCGAAAGCAGAACTCCACTTTGCAGTCCATGTTATTGGTTCATTTTTCTTTGGCGATGCTGGAGAGATGTCACATGAGAGGGGTGCGGCACAATCTGCTGGAACTAGAATTGATACGCCTTCGCTCTTATTTGATTCAGCGGTTGCGGAATCATTGTAAGAAGCAACACTGTATACATATGTCTTTCCTGCAACAATTGCAGTATCAGGATAACTATTAGTAGCAACCGTAGTTAATAGAGTAACTGGTCCGCCATCAATAGACTTATACACTTTATATGAAGTAGCACCTGGAACCGCAGTCCAAGACAATCCGACAGAAGAACAACCATTTAGCGTCGCTGCAGGCTTACTAGGAACAGCAGGGGCAACTCGAAGTGGAATTTTGTAATTACTGTATCCATCTACAGAACTATTAACTTTCTTTTCCAATACATCGTGATATACATGCGTATATATATGTGTAGTACTTCTTGTTATTGGTCCAACATTTGCTCTAGCAAATGGACTTACTCGATTATAGAAAGTATGCACTCCTACAGTTGTAGATACACTATCCTCAGTTGTTACCAATGAACTATTATTTGTATCATCGTAACTAAAGTGTTGAGTCCTATCTGCTATTGCCTTAGCCCCACTTACAGTTGAAAAACCTGTTTTAACACTGTGATTGACATTGTTACAAGTTAACAAAGTTGTCTTGAACATAAATTCAAGATTCTCACCTGTTTGATAAACTTTCGTAGATAAATCTTCTCCAAACTGCATAGTTGGCACAAATGTTATATCCTCAGCAACATATTTTGAGGCGAGTGAACTAGTTACAAAAGTTGCTGGTGGATTCCAGACAGCAAACACTTGTGTTGCACCTGCCGCGAACAAGATAATTGCCATAGTGGCACCAACTGCAGTGGCTGTTGTATTTGAATTATTCTTATTTAATTTTCGAACAATTAATAGGATGATGGCTAGAATAGCTAGTCCAATCAAAATCCACATTAACATATTAGACTTGCCAGCATTGTTAACATTCAAATCTTTACTACCCTCATAAACAACTTTTCCATCAGCCGACTTTACAGTGATTGCAACTGTATCAATTTTATTGAACTCTTTTGAAACAAGTGATTCAAATGATTCGTTCTTGAAATCAACAGTCTGAGTATCGCTGAGTACAACCTTACTTCCCTTCATATAATCTAGAGTTACATTGTATGTCTTTGTACCAGAAGCTAGCTCAATATTTTCTAGGTCAATTGGTGTACCGAATATTTCATAAACAAAAGAGTGATTTGGTTCAGCATCTTTATATGTTACCTGCCCAACTGTAACTGAATCTCCAGCAACAATATATTGGAATTTAATACTATCCTTAATTTTAGAGTTATTAAATTTTAGAGTACCTAAATATACTCCCGGTTCATAATTGAAAGTAGGTAAATCGATTTTTGTAAACGTATCTCCATTTTTCAAAGTAATTGGATTAACTGTAACTTCAGAAGAGAATTTATCTGATCTTAATTTTGTGAATGAAATTGTCGGGTTCAAAACCTCAGTAGTATTTGATTCCAAAGTTAACTCTAGAGAAGTACCAGTAGGCATAGAGTCCTCTTTTGAATCAGCAGGACTATATATAGAAGGACCGTAGTTTAATTCAAATCTACTACCGTTGCTTTGCAATAAGTTTGAATACTTAACCAATATAAAATCAGCCGTACTTGGTTTGATACCAAACGCCTTAGAAACTATAAACTGTTCTGAATCAGGATCATTTTCAATATATGTCTTGATATAAACTACATACGAAGCCTTTGGCGTCGCACTTGAAATATTCGGAACAGAGATACTTAGAGAATTACCAGCATCTTTAGCAGGTTTAACTTCCGTAGATAGATTTTCAAAATATGTTACATTCCCACGATTAATTTCTCGAGCAACACCGTATTCGATAAACAATTTATCGTTATTTGGAAAAGCATTCGAGTATTTAATTTGAGCAGTCTCGGTCGAGCCACCTTCTACCTCAGTCTTTGAGATAGAGACTTCTGAAATATAATTTGGAGTAGTGTCAGTAGATTGGCCGTGAACTCCAGGAGTTAATAAGAAGGAACAAACAAACAAAAAAACAAAGATACAAATTTTTTTAAACATATTTTGAAAATTACGGGTGTAATACTCTTATTTTATCTTATATATAGACAAAGCAGGTATTTGTCATGGGGATAACAAATAAAGAACACCGACCTGATTGATCGGTGTTCTTTATTTGTTTTGCCTTTTAAAAATGGATTACCAAGCAAAGTGGGCAAAGGCCTTGTTGGCTTCTGCCATCTTGTGAGTGTTTTCCTTCTTTCGAACCGCTTCTCCTTCGTTTTTAGAAGCAGCAATAAGCTCAGTAGCAAGCTTTAGGTGCATTGGCTGACCTTTTTTAGATCGAGCAGCTTCTACAATCCAGTTCATAGATAGATAGTTCTTTCTTTCTACTCTAACTTCTCTAGGAACCTGATAGTTAGCACCTCCAACTCGTCTTGATCGTACTTCTACTGCTGGAGCAGCGTTTTTAAGGGCTGTATCGAAAATTTCAAGTGGGTTTTCAGTCTTCATCTGCTCTGCAATAGCGTCAAGAGCGTCATAAACCACCTTAGTAGCTGTAACTTTCTTACCGTCTAGCATGACATGGTTAATAAACTTACCCAAAGTATCAGATTTATACTTTAGATCAGGCTTTGTTATATTCTTATTTTTTATTTTTCTTCGCATGGGTTTTATTCGTTATTTGCAGTATTCTTTCAGTTTATATCGCTTTATATAGACTTACTCTGCTTGTTTTTGCTAATTGTGTTGATCCTATTTGGCTGCCTTCGGTCGCTTTGTACCGTATGCAGATCGCTCCTTTCGTCGCTTATCTACACCAGAACAGTCAAGCTTACCTCGAACAATCGTATATCTAAGTCCTACGTCCTTTACTCGTCCTCCTCGTAGAAGCACAACTGAGTGCTCCTGCAAGTTATGACCTTCACCAGGGATGTAAGCTGTTACTTCCATACCGTTTGTAAGTCTAACTCGGGCGATCTTTCGAACGGCTGAGTTTGGCTTTCTAGGAGTCTTAGTAGTAACTTTTGTGCATACACCTCTTTTGAATGGCGCATCATAAAATACAGGCTTATTCTTAAGCAGGTTAAAACCTCGAGTCAGAGCAATAGCCTTGCTCTTTCTCTTAGCTTTCGAACGATTTTTCTTGATTAATTGGTTTAATGTTGGCATTAATTTCTTATCTTAATAAGGATATATACGTAAAAACTTAGCCCTATATAAGTGGGATACAGGTTACTATAATTATTCTGCCTTTGCAAGGGGTATTCTCTGCTAGTAAGCGGTTTAAGCGTTATGGTGTCACCCAAAATAGCTCCAAAGCAGCATCGAAGTGTCGCCTAAAACCATTCTCATATACATATATATGTATTAAACCTATCAAATCTGGCATATATAATGAATTCTGCCCTAACCACCAACAATCAGATTGAATATAAGTTGAATAATTGGATTCAAAACCTGAATAAAAGCGAAAATAAAGATAAAAGTGAGAATTAAACCGTATTTTTCAATAGTCTGTATAAATCTACCCATAGAATCAGGGAAAATTGAGTAAAGTATCTTTGAACCATCTAGAGGTGGCAAAGGAACCAGATTAAATACCGCCAGTACAATATTAGTCAAAACAGCCACAATTAAGAGCTGGATCATGTTTTCATTCAAGTTATAGGCTTGAAACCTCAAAAATAGGCCTAATATTAAGGCTATTATTATATTTGATAATGGCCCAGCAAATGACACAATCGCCTCCCCAAATCGCCTATTCCTGAAGTTATATGGGTTAACAGGCACAGGTTTTGCCCATCCAAGCACCAATCCCCCAGGCAAAAGCACACATATAAGAGGAATTATGAAGGAACCCACCAAATCTAGGTGTTTTATAGGATTCATTGTCAATCTGCCAGCCAATTTAGCAGTTGGATCCCCTTGCCAAAGGGCAGCTATACCGTGAGCAAATTCATGGATTGTCACTGACATGACTAATATAAGTATTGAAAATATAGCTAAAGTGGTCATTTTTAAGGTTTTAGGTTATTTTTCGGGAATTTTGCGCCTCGTCTGGCTGAAGATATTGCCAAATATAGAAGGTATGATACCATGGCTCTACTTATGGCAAAAGCTTGCGCAATCACAAATAAAAGCTCTCTAAGAGGAGGCGGATATTCAAACCGTACTCGAGCCACTCAGTTTAACCCGACTGGGATTGTTCGAAAGTACGCAAATCTTCAAACTAAGAAGATTTTTATTCCTGAAATCAATAAATCTATTCGTCTTACTCTTTCAACTCGAGCAATCAAGACTATTCAGAAGAATGGCGCATTCGCCACTCTAAAGAAAGCTGGAATTATCTAGTCGCGACTACTAGATCTCTAAAGATGAATCACATTTGCGGCGCCCAACAGCGCCGTTTTTGTATATATAGAGTCTAACTGTGCCACAAAGATCAGTTCTGATTATATTTGTCGCAGTCGACTGATTTGAAGAATCTACCGCAGAAACAATTTTTTGAAGTTTTGAAATAACTGTACTATGCGGATGTCCGTACTTGTTATCACGACCCATTGATATAAGCGCAATATTCGGACTAACTGCGTTCAAAAAACTCTCATCTGTTGATCCTTTAGATCCATGATGTCCCACTTTTAATATATCTGAGTCGAGGCTATACCTCTTCGATCGACTATGTGAACTACTAGATAAGCCATTTTCCAAACCGACTAAATATTCCTCTTCATCAAATCCACTATCGCCAGTAAATAAAATTGAAGTGGATCCAAAATTAAATTTGATAATTAGAGACATAGGATTAACTGCACGAGAACTTGTACTCATATTTTTACTTTTAATGTCTTGAACATCTGGGTACAGAACTGACATACCTGAATTCTGCAGAATATCTGACTGACCTCCAAAATTTATGTTCATACCACGTACAAAAAATTCCAGATTGTTCAAATCTGCCAAATTACTTACAGGAATATTTTTCAACTTTTTAACATACGTGTACTGAAATGGCGACAGACCGAGCGCCCCGATTCGCTCATTGCTCGCAAATTCTGCGAGCGCCCCGGCGTGATCGGCATCGTCATGGGTCAAGAATAATAGATCAGCAGTATTTCTTGAAAATACAAAATTTCCTAAAATAGAATTTGCTGCACTTAATGCGTAGTTTATTGCACCATTCATATTAGTTCCAGTCACTCCGCCAAAATTTGTATCTCCACTGACTTTCCTATTCTCTTTTAGTGTCTGATATTTCTCACCGATATCGATATAAATCTTTTGTCCGGTCGGCATTTCTAAAATAAATCCGTCACCTTGTCCGACATCAACCATTGTTAAAATAGAAATATCATTTTCAAAATTAAAATTTTGTGTCGTACTCCAATTTAGAATTGCAATTGACATGATCCATGATATAACACAGAGGTAGGCAAAAAGAATGCGAAGAACCCTGTGATACACAAGTCCTGAAAATATTATAGATCGATTATATTTTTTCATGATATTTATAAGTTAATTTTTTTGCATTCTAAAAAGATAATATGACAAGAGACACACAAAAATTTACAGAAAAAAGTTTCGGTATTGGCGAGATTGAAGGAATATCTTCTAAAACAATTCAAGGTCACTTGAAGTTGTATGCAGGGTACATTAAGCACGCGAATCTTATCGTTGATAAAATTGAAGAATTATCACAAGATCCAACTGCGAACGCATACACTATTGGCGAACTCCATAGACGTTTTGGTTTTGAGTTCAATGGTATTCGAAATCATGAATACTATTTTGATCAGCTTGTTGGCACTCCGGCACCACTAAATACAAGTTCTGCACTTTCTAAAAAAATTACAGAAACCTGGGGTAGTATTGAAGCATGGCAAACTCAGTTTAAGACACTTTGTCTTACACGAGGAATTGGTTGGGCTGTCCTTTATTTTGATAAAGTCACGAACCAATTGCTTCATACTTGGGTAGACGAACAGCATCTTGGACAACTTATTGGACTAGATGTTATCTATGCAATTGATATGTGGGAACACTCATATCTTTTGGACTATATCCCCGCTGACAAGAAAAATTACGTTGAGGCTTATATGGCTGCAACAAATTTCGAAGTTGTTGAAGGAAGATTCAATCAATAATCTGTTTCTAAAGTGTTTAAAAACTTCATGGTTCACGGTGAATCGAACCATGATGCCTATGTTTCAGAACACGTGTCCTACCAGGCTCTATTTGTTACATTTTTGTAATATTTTATTGGCTTGAAACGCCAGTAAAATTACAACTGAATATATAACCCCGACCTGAGTCAAACTCAGGGTGTATAAGGAGAACGTCGCATAACCTAGGTTCGATAGATAGACGACAATCTCGATAATATAATGCAGAAAAAACCATGAAACCGAAGCCGCAACTCCTGACACGTCAGGTATCATGAAACGAGTGAAAGAAACCACTCCAATTAACAGCATAACCAACGGTAAGATCGGAAGAACTATAATATTAGCCACCAAAAACACAGTTGAGACTTCATCGCTGATTGTTAGAAGGAGTGGTAATACATAAACTTGAGTAGCAAGTGAAGAAGAAACAATTTCTCTGATCGAGAATTTCTCAGGGATAAAAGACAAAAGCTTTGCAAATGGTTCTGTTAAGACCATAAGTCCTAAAGTTGCCATAAAGCTCAATTGAAAAGATATGTCGTAGATTGGTAGCAATGGATTGTATAAAGACATACACATCCCAGTTGCAAACAATAGTATCAACGGCGAATCTCTTTCTTGATACATAGACAATTTTTTTGTCAGGCTTTTAACTGGTTCCTGAACTTCCCCACTTTCAATCTTTTCTTGCTCGTCACTACGTTTTTTTATTATCCTCCACAACAGCGGCAATGAAGACATAAGAACGGATCTTGTAACAGGCGGTGAGCCACCCGTCATGATTGCAAATCCTGCCATTGAAAGAATACCCAAACTTACTTTTAAAAAATAAGGAAGGTTTTTCAACATGGCAAAAAGTGCGGCTGAAATAATAGAAACATTTGAGCCAGAAAGAACTACAATATGAACTAAACCAACCCTCGTAAAATCTTTTAGAAGTTCAGGCGACATAGATCCTTTGCCTGAAATTACTAAACCTTGTGCAAGGTCACTTTCAGGACTTGGCATGCTATTTCGAATTGATTCTTCAATTGATTTTCGAAGACGTATTAAAGCTCTCACAAAAATAAAGTGGGGTGGCTTTTCGAGTTGCTGAATTTTTTGGATTTTTACTTCATAGAAGATTCTTTCTTTTCTAAGATAGTTTTGGAAACTTTTTTCTTTCTTAAGCTTTGCTAGTTCTTCCGGGCTTAAATTTTCCGCTGATTTTCCTGCGTTAATTTCTGTTCCACTCTTAATAAGTGTATGAACAGTTCCTGTCACGATTATTCTGTCACCCACTTCCAAAATCTGATGATCACTTTTTTCTAATTCAGCCTGAATTGTTTTTTCGAATATGCGAGTCTGAACAAAAGAATGTGATTTTATTTTTTCACATGATTCTTGCGCCGACACCCCGACCGATTTTTGATTAGATTCAGGTAAGTCTAAATCACCACACACTTCTGTGAGTTTTGCTTTTATTGTGAGAAAACCATTTTTGCTACTCGGCTCTTCTTTAACAGTTAATACAAAATTTTTATGTGTCGAATCCGAGACAAGTTTTTTCAACGCTAAATCATCTTGCGGATATGTAAGCAATCGAAGTCCATATATCGAAATTACTATCCCCCAAATTAAAAACTGTTTTCTCACCCACCTATCCTAAACAATCGCACATTAAATTCTCATCAATTTCACCTAAAGTTTTGATCAAATTAAAATCAATTTTATAAGCCGATTTTTATCAATCGCTACTTACCTGTCAAAAATTCTGTAATTACATCAAGTTCTTCCTCAGCATCAAATACTTTTTTATATTTAGCACCAGATTTACCCTTAACGCGAGCTTCACAAAAATCCCATGTTTTGTCTGTGTTGATCTCTCCATTTACACAACTTACATATGAATATGCAACCTTAGATGATTTAGACTTTGAAGATTTTGATTTCGCGGAACCATCCTTTGACTCACCTGATTTGCTAGAAGTTGTCGTAACCGCACCTTTTCTTGTCTCCAATATTGTAGGAATAGAATAATTCAAAAGCGTACCTTTATATAGATCAGGTTTTGCGTTATCAGCGAAAGTCGTGGCAATTATGTCGCACCTTTCATTTCCAGGGATTCCAGCATGACCTTTTATTAAATTCCATTTAAAAGATATGCCGTTTTCTTTATGCTCGATAAGCAGGTCATCGACTTTGCGCCATAGGTCACTATTTTTGACCTCTTCTTTTGTAGACGTGATCCAATTCTTATTCTTCCAGCCTTTTAGCCATTCTTTTGCCCCCTTTAAGACATATGAAGAATCTATGAATAATGAAAATTCTATTTCAGACCCTTTTTGATAATAGTCCTTCATATTTTCCAAAGCCACGATCAAACCCTGAAGTTCCATCCGATTATTTGTAGTATTAGCATCTCTGCCACCGAGCTCAGTTACATGATACATACCCTTCGAGTCTGGATATATGCAAATTGCAGCAAAGCCTCCGGGTCCTGGATTTCCACGAGACGAACCATCCGTATATATAGTAACTGTTTCCATGTAAATGATTGTATTCTATCTAAACCTTAATTTCCACTCTCCCAAACATCTATCAATCGCAACCTTATATCCGAAGCACCCATAAACTGATTCTTTTCTATGTGACCTATTATTGTATATTTTTTATCAATTGCTTCTATTCCGGTGAATTCATCGACATTATCATTTTCATAAAAAAATTGAATACCTTTAATTGTCCGCAAATGATCAAGGCTTATATCGGTCACATGAAGTTCTAGATGATCCTTTTGTTTTCCAAACATATTCGCTCTTGTAATAGTGCAATTTGGAAATGCGAAAACAGGCTTAGGGTTTGCCATGCCATATGGTGCTAATTTTTCCAAACAAATCATTGTCATATTTTGTAACGATGAAAGTGAAAGCTCAGCGTCGACTTCATGTAAAATTTCGTCCGTACTTTGTTGCTCTGAATCTGACTCGCCATCCTTAACTTCCTGCGTGCTCAAATACAACTCCTCAAAAGCCTTATTAATAGTATTTTCAAATTCAAAAATATGATCTGGGGCCACTGTAAACCCACCAGCCTCAGCGTGCCCACCACGATTGATGAAAATTTCATCTTCCATATGATGCATAATTTTCGTAATATCAATTCCACCATATCCACGAACCGATCCCTTGTACGCACCATCATCACTCCTCCCCCAAACAAAAGCAGGTTTTCTATATGTCTTAATCAAACTAGTCGCAACAAGCCCGAGCACTGGAGGTTTCCAATCAGGATTTCCAATTACTAGCACATGTCTCTCTGCTAAATTTTTATCTTTTATTTGTGAATGGGCCTGCTTAGTAATCTGCGCCACCATAGTTTTTCTTTTTGTATTTATACTGTGCAATTCTTTTGCCAACTCACTAGCGCGATCATATGAATTAGTTGTCAGAAGTTCAAATGCAATTCCTGCATCTGCGAGACGTGACGCAACATTTATTCTCGGGGAAAAAGTAAATACAATATCATCTTCAGTTATATTTCGAAGATTAATCATATTTGTTTTTGCGAGCGCTAAAAATCCTGGGCGTTTTGTTTTACGCATAACAATCAAACCATAATACGCGAGCAGTCGATTCTCACCTCGAAGAGGCACCATGTCCGAAAGTGTTGAGAGTCCTACTAGATCGAGGAGCCATTTTTCATAGCCTGCACCGAAAATATCTGCCTCGGCCACACCGTTGCTAGCGTCCCTCTCTTTTTCCTCATGTTCTTTCCTCATCGTCGCAACAAGTGCACAAACAACTTTATAAATTACTGCAGCACCACAAAGCATCTTCTCGGGATAATTACAGTCTTCTTGTTTTGGATTTACAATTGCAAAAACTTTTGGAAGCTCAGGTCCAGGAAGATGGTGATCTGTGATAATAATATCAATGGGTTGATTTCGTACCCCTGCGTTTTTATAAATCTCCGCCGCAGGCACCACATCTGCAATTCCACAATCAATTGTTACAACAAGCGAAACTGTCTTGAATCGCTCCTCGTTTAAAATATGCGCATGAAGACCAAAGCCTTCATTGTGTCGATCTGGTCGGAAATACGAAACATTTGGATATGAAATTTTTCTGAAGAAATCATGAAAAACTGCTGAACCAGGCAGACCGTCAGCATCGAAGTCCGAATATACTAATATATGTTCATTATCCTTAATTGCTTTTAAAATTCTCTCAACTGTAATATCCATATTTTTAAGGAGAAATGGATCATGCAGCCCGGTTTCAAAATCTGGCTTTAAAAAATTGTCTTTCTCAACCTCTGAAATATCCCTCAAATACAGGAGTGTATGCAAAAGATCGGCCTTTTCTATCGATTCTTTGGGCACTTTCGCCTTCAAATCCTCTGAAAATTGTCTAACCTTGTATTTCTTTTGCATGTCGCTAATTGCCATATTAACTGCGATTTTAGCATGGATATGATATTCTATTCAGTAATATGAATTCAAATACAAACCCAGACTGTATATTTTGCAAAATTGTTGATGGCAGCCTCCCATCAGTGAAGATTTATGAGGATTCTGAAACTATAGCTTTTTTAAACAATCATCCTGTTCATCCAGGGCATGCTTTGGTTATTCCTAAGGATCATTTTGAAAATGTATACACTGTGCCAGCCGAACTTTGGGCACGCATGAACCTGACAGCTCAAAAAGTAGCTATTGCTATTCGAGAAGGCGTAGACGCTGACGGTATAAATATAGTTGTGAACAACGAATCGCCTGCAGGTCAAGATGTCTTCCATAGTCATATTCATATTATTCCAAGACATAATGATGATGGTCTAAAACATTGGGACGGGAAAGATGCAAGCATAGAGGAGCGTGAGATTTCTGCTGAAAAAATTAAGGCTGCGCTTTAATTATCTCAAAATAAAAAGCTGCGCACTTTGGCGCAGCTTTTTATCAATCTTTTGCTATTTAAGCGCCTCAATTCCTGGCAAAGTCTCATCTATCAAATAATCGATCATAGCACCTCCTCCCGTTGAAATATAAATTAGATTTTTAATTTCTGGATTTCCGTCAATCTGACTTGATAATCCACCTTCAGAAATTGCAGCACTTGTGTCACCACCGCCAAGCAAAGCTTTAACTTTTGAATCAATCAGTAGCTGAGCGAGAGAAATTGTACCTTCTTTGTAACCTGATTCGTAATTGCCCATTGGTCCATTCCATAAAATAAATGGCGATTGACCTTTCTCCTTCAAATTATGAAAAACTTCTTTTAATTTATGTGTCAGAGATTCTCCAACATCCATAATCGCATCGTTTTCACCGATCTCACTTATCTTTTTTGTCGATCTAGTTTTTGTTGCGCAGTCCTCAACAACTAAATTACTTGGGAAAATTAATCTAGGATCATCAACAATATCACTCAAATCTACATCTTTATCTGATACTAAAGACTTTCCAACACCCCAACCTTTTGCTTTCATAATATCGTTTAGAAGCGCACCACCAATTACAACATTGTCAGCTTTATTTATGAACTTTTGAATTAAAGGGATTTTTGTATCAAATTTTGCTCCACCTAAAATAAAAATAAAAGGTCGAGGCGGGTGAATACCCTCTTCAAGGTGCGCCACTTCATCAATAATCTGAAATCCTGCATAGTGATCATGAGGAAATAATTGAGGAAGAGCCACGACTGATGCATGGGCACGGTGTGATACTGAAAAAGCATCGCCAACATACATATCGCCTAGAGTTGCAAGCGAAGTTGCGAAGTGGGCGTCGTTTTGTTTTTCTCTTGGATCAAATCTTAGGTTTTCTAGAAGACATACACTTGCCTCAGGCAAATTCAGGATTCTTTCCTTTATTTCTGCAAACTTAAAACTTTCTTCTCCTGCATCATTCATAGCGCCTATGAAATTTACATCAAATGGATATGAATTTTCCATGAACTTTTTATGAATATGTTCTGAAACTGGAAAAAGCGAAGACCCTCCTTTTCCTTCAATATGAGAAATTAAAAGTACTTTAGCTCCTAAACCAGTTAAAAATCCTACTGTTCTGAAAGAAGCTCTGATGCGTAAATCATCCATAACCTTTCCGTCCTGGATTGGGACATTGTAATCAACACGTACAATTACTGTCTTACCCTTTAAATCTTTGTCCTCTAATTCTGATATTTCTTTCATATATTTTGTGATAATTTGCGCGATTATAACGTACGCTTTTTTACGCGCGTTTTTTACGATTAATTTTTTTAGTCGCCTTAGATTTCGACTTTGTTTTCTTCCCGGCCTTTTTGCCACCGTTCTTCGCACTACTGCCACTTTTTGCAACCTTATTAGCTCTCTTAGCTTTTCTCAGAGCGGCCGCAGTGATAGCTTTTTCTTTTCTTTGAATACTTGCTCGATTATTTTTAATATTCTTTATACTTTTCTTAATGCTTTGTCTTTTTGCAAATGTATCGGCCTGCAAAATAGGAGTGATAATTGCTTTGCAAATATCATCATAACTTTTTGCTTCGAAACTTGCTCGCCCGATTAGGAGACCATCTACCTCCCCATTCCAAATAATATCGCTAGTATTTTCAGGAGTGACCGAACCGCCGTAAAGAATTTTTACTTGGCTGGCAACAGTTTCATTATATAAATCCTTCAAAACTTTTCTAATATAAATAACCATCTGATGAAGCTCATGACCAGAAAGAGCTACGTTATCAGTTCGACCAATTGCCCAAACTGGTTCGTAGGCAATAACCAGTCTTGAAAAATCACTATTAGACATACGAGCCAGAGATGCTTTCATTTGCCGCTTTATTTCTTCTAGATAGTGAGCCTCATTATCTCGCTCAGATTCACCAATACAAAGAATAGCGTTCATCTTTGTTCGCAAAACTTGTCCAAGCTTTACTGCAACCATTTCATCTGTATCTCCTGCAGCTCTTCTTTCGCTATGACCCACAATTGTATATTCCGCTCCAAGTGATTGAATCATAGTTGAACCAACCTCTGCAGTTTTTGAACCACCGTCATAAAGAGAAATATCTTGTGCTCCTACTTGTGCTGAACTTTTTTTGAATATATTAAGCAAATCACTTATATATGGATATGGAGGGCATACCAAAACTTCAATACGAACAGAAGATCCTCGCATCTTATCGTATTTCTTAGATATATTTTTAAATGAATGAGCTTTCTTTTTCGCTTCTAGAACCGTAGCAGGAGTCATCTTCCAATTAGCGGCGATGAGCAATTTTTTCTGGTTTTTATGCATTAACCGATTATAGCATTTCTACTCAATCTCCTTCCAGCTCTCCACACTCCATGTTGTCGATGACCCAGTAGTAAAAGATAGACTTGTAAGACCTGCTTCATACACCAGGGTTGTTCCCCCACTCATAATCATCTTTTGTGCTATAGCTGATTTAGCCGATGTTCCTCCTGAAAACTCAATTGTGCCGTTCGGGGCGATAAGTACTACAGATCCAGTACCTCCAGAAGCTGCAAGTGAGTAGTTTGATCCTGAACACCCAGAAGGACAGTCTGGACCCTCTGCAACTATAATTACATAGTTACCTGCTGTGCCATTACCCTGAATCTGACCTCCACCAGTAAGACGCACGTAATTTCCAATTATCTTCTCATCTCCAGGCCCATATGAAGCACCAAGTCTTATATATGCACCTCCAGATACATTAATTGTGCCTGTAACATATAGAGGGCCGTTTAGAGTAAGTGAACCACCCGCTGTCACAGTAAGATCACCGATAATTTTGAGCGGTCCAGCTGTTGAAGTAGCTGTTGCTCCGCTAATTGTCCAACTAGAACCCCTAACAGTTCCAGACGAAGCAGCAGTTTTCCAAGCTTCTATAATTGAACTAGTTAGAGGAAATGGCACCGGTACTGGAAGAGCCTGAGTCGTATCACATGCCTTATTATTTGAAGTTCCACTTTGGCAATATAAAACCCCACTAACTGTTGAGCTATTCACGATACCTGCACTTGCGAAGCCGTTTATAGTTATACCTGATATTGTTCCTACTCCTCCAGTATAAATTCTAAAATAGGCATCACGTGTTGCCGGTGTAGGATCAAAATATGCGCCCGAACTATTCTTTAGCTTCATAGCTCCACCTCCGAAAACAGCTTCATTAGTTCCGAAGCTATAATAATTCGCTGCGCTACCGTTGTATTGAATTGTTACCCAATATGTTGTTCCTGGAGTCAAAGATATAGGAGAATATGGATATACTTTTACCCATGAAAAAGCCCCAGTTCCTACAAGGTTGGCAGACAGTGATCCAGTACCACCTATTTGAGTTGAACCAACAGTTGAGCCGCTATTATTGAAAATTCTAACAGTTGCGTTCGCTGGCGCGCCATTTTTCTTGATTAAAAAATCAAATGAAGTAACAGGACTACTAGTAGAAACTGTAAAACTTTGCGCTAAAGTTCGAACACCAGAAGCTGTCCCGACAGTTTGAAATGTTGCCGGAGTTGACGTGCCTGTATCATTCTGTGTATCAGCATCTAGTTCGTATAGTGAAGCAGCAACTGCGTTTCCTGTAATTGTAGAACCTCCACTTGCTACGATATCACCATTTGAATATACACTTCCAAAAACAGTTGGGCCTCCGGACATCTGTAGTCCACCGTTACCAACTTGAAGACCATAATTAATTGAAAGACCTCCACCTTGTGTATATACAGCTTTAGCATTTCTCTCAAAATTTCCAGCCACGCCATTTGCCATAACTTCTTTAGCACTTCCAACTGTACTTATTGTTGCTGACGAAGTTCCCTGGTTCATCGATAAGACTACAGTACTACCGAGTGGTTTAAGCCAGTTTAATCGATACAATACTTCCTCATTTAAAACATCTGCAGCGACTAGACTTTTTTTAGTTTGCAAAACGGACCCAGTATTTCTAATTTGTGCTGAAATTGGAATTGAAATTCCTAAAATCACAGTCATAGAAAGTGCTAAGAAAATAAATACCGAAAACATAACCACTGCCCCCTTTTGATCTCGATGGCTATTTATATATGAATATTTATTTGTGATTATATTTATATGTTTTTTCATAATATTTATTTATATGTGCCGCGCATAACTACTGTGCTATAAAAATTTTTCGCTACGATATATGGAGCAGCGTTATCGCTTTGCATACTTAATTCAATTTTAATCGCGTCTGCGTTCGCCGTATCTACTAATCTTACTGTGAATCCAACTATTTCTACACCTAATTTTGACAATGGTCCTAGATATACACCGTTCTCTGTCACCACAAGACGACCATTTGATACATAAAAAACAGTTGTTGTTGAAAGCCCTGTTGCAACATCTCTAGAGATAACTGAGAGTGTCCCTGGAGAAACATTGAAAACTGAACTATCAGTTAGCACATCATCGGCTGATCGAATATCTCTCGTCATACGATCAAGAATTGCAATACCCGTATCTTCAATCTCTCTCGTACTTCTAACTGCTCTATAGTGTGTAGTAAGGACGAGAATAGAATTTATAATCGCTGCTAGCAATATGATAAGCAAAGACATATATATAAGAGTTTCAATCAGGGTCATAGCCTTTACGCTCTTATGTCTTTTCTTAAATTGTGATAAAAAAGTAATTTTCATAATAAAAAATTAATTATTGAATGTATTAAATACATAAGAATCAAGGGACTTTGTTGATGTACTATTATTAGAAGGCCAAGAAATAGTAACTGTCACTTTTTTTGAATTAGTATCAAGTGTTGTTCCTCCTGAACTAGATGCAATATTGAAATTAACATCTCTATATACCGGTGAATAAACAACTCTTCTTTCAAAAATATCTGACTCAATTATAGTGGTCGTAGACACCCAGGTTGACGAAGCATAATTCCAATAAAAACTATACTCAGTACCGTTCGTAGATGAAGCAATATTGGCCCAACCTTTATCTCTTAGTATTCTTACAATTTCAATTCCTTCTTCAGCCAGAAAAGTGGCTTGTATAGCGTCTGTATTTCTAAGAGATAGTGAAGCCATAGAATTATAAACTCCCATAATAGAAACGAGTGAAGCCATAACAATTGCAGAAGCAATAACAACTTCAACTAAACCCATTCCCCTTTTATATTTATTTATTTTTATGAACTTAGTTTTATTCATACGCTTATTTTAATCCATTATTTCATTTACTATTGTACCTCAGTTAGGCCACTTGCGTGAATAATAATTGTTTCTTTTATCGAACTATCCGTCTTAGATACCACTTCTACAGCTCCGACCGCACTTGGTTTACCAGTTAATCTTTGAAAATATATTTGACTTCCTGCAGGTGAGAAATTTGCATTTTGGAATACAGAGTTATTTAAAAGTGTAAATGTAACTACGTTTGCATCCCCAGGAGTATATGAAGTCCCTCTAAATAAAGTAATTGAGGTTGATGAAAAGGCTACACCATACTGCAGACCTCCTTCTCCTACAATAGTTTGATTTCTAGCTTGTTGCAGATACGAATATGCACTTTCGGCATCCTTTTCTACTCTTTGTTTATTCAAGAGATTTCTTAAAACACCTAGGGACATAGTGGCGATTATCCCCATTAGACCGATTACAATTATTATCTCAATTAAAGTGAAAGCTTTTGAGTATTTAATCGATCTGCCATATATGTTGTGATTAAAAGTAGAGTTCATATATGTTTATTCTACAGGTTATTCATCACCGAATACATAGGAGTAATCATAGAGACTGCAAAGAATCCTACTGCTCCTCCAATAAATACCATTAACATAGGTTCAATAATTGTTGAGAGGTCCTTAGTTTTTTGCTCCACTTCATTTTCATAAAAAGTAGCTACCCCTAAAAGCATAGTTGCCAATTTTCCTGTCTCTTCTCCTACACTTACCATCTCTCCTACGAATACTGGATATAGTCTTGTTTCTTGGCTAAATATTGTGGACAATGGCTCCCCTTTTTCAACAACCGTTTCAGTTCTTCGCATAATATCCTTGTAATACGTATTCTGTAATACATCTCCTGTAATCTTCACCGCTTGCAAAAGATCAACGCCAGATGAAAGAAGTGATGACATAGTTCGAGTTGTTCGCGCAGCATTGGCCTCTTTAATAATTGGCGAAATAACTGGAATTTTTAGAACCGTAAAATCCAGTGCACGCTTACCAGGCTTTGTCTTAATTCCATATATAAATGCAAAAATTAATGCCACGAAACCTAAGAATGCAAATACATAATAATTCTGCAAAAAAGCGCTAATTCCCAATATAATTTGAGTAGAGACCGGCAAATCCACTTTCAAATCTGTAAATGTTTTAGTTAGTCCTGGTACCACGTAGATCATCATAAGAATACCGATCAAAAACATAACTGTAAGAATTACTCCTGGATACATCATAGCTCCTTTAACTTTTTTGTTTAGGAGATAAGTTTTTTCCATTTGCAGAGAAACATGTCGAAGTGACTCAGACAGATTTCCTGATTCTTCTCCAGCTTTAACCATTGATACAACAAGTGTAGAAAAAACTTTTGGATGCATTTCCAAAGATTCATGAAAACTTTTTCCGGCTGATATTGAACTTATAAGAGCACGACAAGTTGACTGCATCTTTGGTTTTGTTACTTGTCTCTCAATTACGTTAATAGCTCGTGACAGTGACAGACCAGCTTCAAGCATATTTCCAATATTTCTAACGAAAGTAATTTTATCAATTGTCTTTATACGACTTCCGAAAGAAATATTAATTCCTTTTTTTTCTTTTGCTTCCTCTACCTCAACTAGAGTATCTCCTACTTTTCTAAATTCCTGATAAAAAGCTGACTTATCAGTCGCTTCCATTGTATTGGTATATTTTTTTCCATCTTTACTTATTGCTGTGTATGAGAATTTCATTTTTTGTTTTTCCGCGCCTGTTGCAGACGCGGCGTCATGGTGAATTTTAATCTACCGAAACCACTCGAAGAATTTCTTCGATCGAAGTTAATCCTTGTGCCGCCTTGAAAAGACCATCTTCAAACATAGTTAGCATACCTTCAGATCTTGCTTGCTTTTCAATAGCATCGCTAGTTTCACCTTTTATAACCATCTCCTTAACTGTTGGTGTAATTTTCAAAACTTCATGGATTCCAACTCGACTCTTGTATCCATCTTCGGTTTCTGCATCTGGAACCGGTTTGTAAAATTTAATATCTGACCAATCTGCTTTTTTTGTAACAATACCTTCTTCTCGAAGTGCCTCCAAAACTTTATCCATATCCATATGCTTTGAAATAGAATCAATCTCATCTTTTGTAAGATTATATTCTTGTTTTGAACTATGAAGGCGTCTTACAAGTCTTTGAGCGATAATAATTCTAAGAGTTGATACAAGGAGAAATGGCTCACACTTCATATCAATTAATCGTGGAATAGCTCCTGCTGCAGAGTTTGTGTGGAGAGTAGAAAGTACCAAGTGACCAGTAAGCGCCGCGTTTATCGCAAGTGCAGCCGTCTCGTTATCTCGGATTTCCCCCACCATAATTACGTCTGGATCTTGTCGAAGAAGTGATCGCAATCCCGAAGCAAATGTAAATCCAATTTCAGGCTTTACTTGAGTTTGATTAATACGCTTCATCTGATATTCCACCGGGTCTTCAACTGTTGAAATATTCACGTCAGGTGTATTTAGGATATCGAGAGTTGTATACAGAGTCGTAGTTTTTCCTGAACCTGTTGGTCCGGTTGTTAAAATCATACCGTCAGACAACTTTGTGGCTTCATGAATTAACTCTAAATTGCGACCATGAAATCCGAGTCGCTCAAGCGTAAATCCAGAAACAGTTTCTCGCAAAAGTCGCATAACAGTTTTTTCACCATATGAAGTTGGCAAAATAGAAACTCGAAATGAAATCTTTTCTGAATTCAACTCAATCTTAAATCGTCCGTCCTGCGGGAGGCGCTTTTCATCTAGCTTTAAATTTGAAAGCACTTTGATACGAGCAGTAATACTTGATCCAACTTGTTTAGGAAGAACCATTGCATCGTGTAAGATTCCATCGATTCTGTATCGAACTACTACTTCGTTTTCCATTTGCTCAATATGAATATCTGAAGCGTCTTGAAGAACTGCGTGCTTTAAAAGAGTGTCTACAATTCGAACAACAGGTAAATCTTCAGCTAATTTTTTTAGATCTTCGCTGCTTGTATTCTCTCCATTGTCCTCCTGACGAACTTTTAAATTTGTTGCCTCTTGCTGAATAATATCTCCGAAATCTGCTTTTAGAGTTTTTTGATATTGAATAAGAGCAGACTTCATTGAAGAAGTATTTGTAAGTCTTGGAAGAATTTTTAAGCCAGTCTTTTTCTTTACGAAATCGATCGCAGACAAGTCGTCAGTATCGAGCATGGCAACTTCAAGCGTATCCCCTTTCTTTTCAATTGCTACGATATTGTGATTTCGTGCAATTGGTTCAGGGATCAAAGATAAAACTTCAAATTCAAACTTTTTTGTTTTTAGATCGACAAATGGCACACCAAGCACATGTGCTAATACTCGGCGATAATCGTCTTCGTTAATTTTTCCACCAGAAATTAATATATCCCCCGCTTCCGAACTTTTTTCTTTCGCTTTTTTAAATGCAATATCTAAATCACTTGCACTAACTAAACCTGATTCAACAAGCGCCTGCTTTAATTGGGATGATTCTATGAACATAGTTTTTGGGTAACTATGTCTATTATATATCAAAATTATTTTTTTGTTATTGAAAAATGGACTTATTTTGTTGATAGAGTTGATAGATATTTTGTGGTGTAGATATTTATAGCAAACGAATTTTATATGTGATAGGATTTTTTTAGATTTAGTAGAAACCCAGCAACCAACCCTAGGAGGAAATATAATGAATCCAGACGATAAAGTTCCAGGAGATGAATCTGATGCTCCGCCAAAAGAGGTTCAGAATATTCAAATCACTATCCCAGACGAATTAAGCGAAACTTATCGACAAGCCGCTTGGAGATCTGGTGTAAACCAAAAAGAACATATTGTAATGCTCCTAACCAATGTTGTAACTCCTGGTACAGAAGAATGGAGACGATTTGATGAGTATGAAAAATCCTTTAAAGGCAGAGCAGGTACTCTCTCAAGGAAAACCCTCCGTATGCTCGAAAAAGCCTGGTCGAGGGTGAAATCATGGCTCAGATAAAAAGTATAAAAATAGGGCGCTCGGGGAAACTCCCCAAGCGCCCCTTTACTTCAGGTCGGCAGAACCTCCACGAACTGCATACCTGTTTGGCAGAGGTACGGGCCTCTCCAGCCTAAACCTTGGTTGGTCAACTTGTAACCTCGCAATCCCCGTAGATATGCCCGCGGGCACGGCTTAGACGCACTGAATATACTACTCCTCCTAATCATATTTGCAATATCAACTTCGGACGTCCTAAGTTGACAACCTCCCTCAAACCCACTATATTATAAGAGTAATGGTTCGCCCGAAAGGCGGGCTAAATTTTTTGCCAAAATATCACTTGGTTCGTCCCAAACTGAATTCTACGGCTAGAAATAAGGGTTTTATAGACAGGCTTTGCTAGATTTGGCCAAAAATTGCCAGCGGCAACCCGTTAAGACCCATTTAAAAGAAAAATAACAGTAAATATCATGTTAGACCTTAAAGTAATCCACTCAGTACTAGACCAGCTCGAAGAAGAGCGAGGAATTCCTAAAGAACGTATAATTGAAGCCATAGAATTGGCTTTGGCTACTGCATACAAGAAAGAATATGGCCGAAGAGGTCAGTATATTCGTGCATCTTTCGACCTTACGTCTGGAGATACGCATTTTCACCAAGTAAAAGTGGCTGTTGACCCTGCTGAAATTATCTATGAAAAGGATGCTGGCGAAGAAATTCCAGAAGATAAGATCTTTTTCAACGAGGAACAGCATATTTTGATCGATGATGCCCGAAGAATCAAAAAAGACATAGCTGTAGGCGAAGAACTAGTATTTCCTCTTGAAACTAAAGATGATTATGGCCGTATTGCAGCTCAAACTGCTAAGCAGGTTATTATCCAGAAGATTCGTGAAGCAGAAAAAGTTTCAGTTCTTGGAGAATTCGGTAAAAAGGAAGGAGAAATCGTATCTGGAACAGTTGAGCGAACTGAAAGAGGAAATATCTATATCAATATGGGACGAGCGGTTGGACTTTTGCCTTATGATGAACAAATCCAAGGCGAACACTTTAAGCAAGGTGAACGAGTGCGCGCATATCTAGTACGTGTAGATGAAACTCCAAGAGGAGTGTATCTACGTATGTCTCGATCTAACCCTAAGTTCCTAAGTGAACTATTCAAAGCTGAAGTAACAGAAATTGCAGCTGGAACTGTTGAAATAAAAGCAGTGGCACGAGAAGCTGGAGCACGATCAAAGGTTGCTGTTTGGTCAAACGATCCACATATCGATCCAGTTGGATCAATGGTAGGTCAGCGAGGAGTTCGAGTAAACACTGTATCTAGTGAATTAGGTGGAGAAAAAATCGATATTATAGAATGGAATGAAGATCCTGCGAAATTTATTCGTGAAGCTCTTCAACCTGCAAAAATTATCAATATCTCTATCAATGAAGATGAGAAAACTGCAATTGTTGAAGTAACAGAAGATCAGCAATCACTAGCAATTGGTAAAGGAGGACAAAACGTACGTCTTGCTGCAAAACTAACTGGTTGGAGAATTGATATTCGATCAATAAAAGGTGAAGTTCTAGCAGATGCAGATGGTGAAGAAAATACTGGAGAAAATATGGAAGGAGCTGATAAGGACTTCAAGGATATTTCTAATCTGAATATTGCAGACGATGTTGCAGCAGAATTTCGAGAACCAACTGAGTAATTGATTTTACTGTAAGTAAAAACTTAGTCGACAAATTAAAATTAATATTAATTAACTATGATAAAAGTCTTTGGACATATCTCTCCCGATACGGACACAACTGCTTGTGCAATAATCTGGGCTTGGTATCTAAATGCGCATGGAAAAGGTGGCGCAGAAGCATATGTGCTTGGCAGTTTAAACAAAGAAACTGCTTTTGTATTGAAGCGATGGAACGTAGAGGAACCTGCTGTACTTGAAACACTTACTGCGGAAGACTCTGTTGTAATTGTTGATACAAATAATCCTCAAGAACTACCTGCGAATATTTTAGATGCTCAGATTGTTCAGATTATTGATCATCACAAATTAGTTGGTGGAATTACGAGTTCATCTCCAATTGATGTAACAATAAAACCACTTGCTTCAACTGCTTCAGTTATTTACGACCTTATGAGCTCACAGGCTCATGCAGAAACTATACCTGAACATATTAGTGGACTAATTCTTTCTTGTATCCTCTCAGATACACTAGCTTTTCGTTCACCAACTACAACTTCTAGAGACAAAGAAATTGCTGAACTATTAGCAAAAAAACTTAATCTTGATATTGATTCATATGCAAATGAAATGTTTGCAGCAAAATCAGATGTCTCTGACTATACAGATATTGGACTCGTTCATATCGATAGTAAAAAGTTTGAAGTTGGAGATAAGAATCTTAGAATTTCAGTTGTTGAGACAACTACACCAGCTTCTATTCTTGCTCGCAAAGATGGAATTATTGCAGCGATTGGGCAAATCAAAACTGAAGAATCTATCGATGATGTAATGTTTTTCATTATCGATATTCTAAAAGAAGAAGCCACTGTACTTGCATACAATCAATTGATCAAAGATATTATCTCAACATCATTTGGTGTTGAAGCGTCTGCAGATACAGTTGTACTTCCAGGTATTGTCTCAAGAAAGAAACAAATTATTCCTTCATTAAAATTACCCAACTAATAAACTAAATATTGTTTAGCTAAATTAATTATAAAAAACCGAAACTCATGTCAAAACCATTTTCAATTACAAAAAAAGAAGAAGTTAAGGATAAAGATTGCGAAATCGATGTTCATGTTGAAATCGAACCATCTGAAATCACAAAATTCCGAGAAGAAGCTATCAAAAATATTGGTTCAACTATGAAGGTTGATGGTTTTCGTGAAGGAAAAATTCCTGAGAAAATTATTCTCGATCGACTTGGTGAGATTGCAGTTCTTGAAGAAGCAGGTCAGTTGGCTCTTGAAAAACACTATGGCGATATTATCGTTGCCACTGAATTAAAACCAATCGGATCTCCAAGAGTTATGGTTACAAAAATTGCTCCAGGTGAAGCTTTTGGTGTAAAAATCAACCTTTCGACTCTTCCTGAAACTAAAATTCCCGACTATAAGAAGATTGCAAAAGAAGTTTTTGGTTTGGACAAAGAGGCTCAGGCTGAAGTTGAAGCAAGACTTGAAGTAAAGGATTCTGAAATTGACGAGGCGGTGAAAAATTTACAGGAGCAAATTGCCCACCAAAAATATCACGACGAAAATCCTCACGATCATTCACATGACCATGAAGGTTCAGCACCTGGCGATGACAAGATGCCACTTCCAGAGGTAGACGAAGAATTTATAAAGAAGTTCGGTGATTTTAAAACTATTGAAGAATTCCGAGCGAAGATTGCTGACGGTATGAAGCAAGAAAAGGCTCGTAAAGAAGTTGAGAAATCTCGCCTAACACTTATGGAGAAATTGATTGAAAAAAGTGAAATCAAGATGCCTCAAATTATGATTGATTCTGAACTTAATCGTATGACAAGTGAGATGGCAGCTCAGGTTGAGCAGATGGGTCTAAAACTTGAAGACTATCTAAAACATATTGGAAAAACTAATGAAGATATGCGAACAGAATGGCTTCCAGATGCTATCAAGCGTGTAAAAACTCAGATTATCATGACTCATATTGCTGTTGA
>CAZSLF010000007.1:0-37037 GCA_964607805.1 uncultured Candidatus Saccharibacteria bacterium | reverse complement strand
GGTCTTTCATAATTTCGAGAACAGTTTTTTGTGCCGACTCTAGCATCTCTTCTCCTGAGACCACGTCGCCTGTTCTAGATGACATCTTCCCTGTTGGCAAAACCATCATGCCGTGAGATACATGAGAATTTTTTCCTGCAATTTCAGGAAGCATGAGCGATTGGGCTTTAAGATTAACTTGGAAATACTGATCTTGTTCGTTTGCTGTGAGGACGATACCATTGTCATAATTAAAAGCCTCGAACTTCAACTTAGCGAGACCTAATTCTTTAGCGTCGTATGTTGGCAAACCAACTTTTGTAATAAAAACACGTGTGTGGAATTTTTCACCTTTTGATTCGTCTTGGAACTTTTCTCCTTCAAAAACAATTGCACCTTCACTTTCTGTGAAAATTCCTTTTGCTAGTCCATCTTTAATTAAAGCGCGCGCTGGTTCAACGCATTTACTTTCAAAAAAGTATTGATCAAATTTTGTTCCAAGTCGTGCATATAAAGTTTCAAAATATTCTAAACTCCATAGCAAACCGAGATCGTAAATTGTATTTATTTCTTCATCACTTCTTTCGTAAAGTTTTTTGTTAATGGCCTGCACCTCCTCCTCAACTTCAGGATGTTCTTTAAAATATGTAGCACCCTTCGCATATGATTGACCCATATAGTACATGCGGTCAGTTAGAGAAAGTTTTTTATCTGCCACGTCTTCCTCTGTCGGAAAAGGCTCGTCCATAAGCCTAAGGCCATAAATAAATAGTGCAACATGACGACCGATATCTCCTTGGTAACAGAATCGGCGAATTTCAGCGTTTGTATATTCTCCAAGACGAGAAAGTGATTCACCGATCATATTCGACATAAGGTGACCAATATGAAAAACTTTGAAAGGATTTGGATCTGTATATTCGTATGCGATTTTCTTGCCGAGGTTTAAATCTATTTTTCCATACTGCCCTATCGATTCTTTCTTTGAGGCTTCAAGAATTGCTGCACTTGCTAAATTCGCATGTAAATAGAAATTTATAAATCCAGCTCCTGCTACTTCAACTTTTTCTACGATTTTATTAAGCTCGGCCTCTGGACTATTTATATTTGCATGCAAAAAATCAACAAGACTTACTGCAATTTCAACAGGATTCTTGCCAACCGCTTTGCCAGCAATTAGTGCAATACTTGTAGCGTAGTCGCCACGAGTTGAATCTGAAGGCTTACCTAAATTGATTTTAGAAATTAGATTTTCAAGCTCTGCATGCCCAGCCAAAAGACTCTTGAGTCCTGCCTCAATTTGAGTCTTAATTTTATTCCTAATCTGAATACTATTTTGAGCCATATAATTATGGTTAATGTATCACAATTTTGACACCCTTCCTAGGCAGTCCGGGTCCCCGACTATGCACTATCTAGGCATCGACTAAGCGTTACTCCCCGCAACAAAACCCGTAGTCCAACAAAGCTGCAAACTATATCCTCCCGATGGTCTATCTATATTTAGCATGTCACCAATTATGAAAATACTTGGGACAATCTTCGAACGCATAGTTTTGAAATCAATTTCTTCGAGCCCAACACCTCCGCTCGTGATAATCGCTTTCTCCGTGCCGAGCAACCCCTCGACCTCCATACGAAGATTCTTAATGCTTTCAATTAGTGCTACCCTCGCCTCCCTCGTCACACTATTACAAGCCAGATCAGGGTCTACGCCTGCTCTCTCCAAAACAATTCCGACAGTTCCAGTTGGAATTAGTGACGTCAGCGCATTTTTAATCTTTTTATTATTACTTTCATCTCGCAAAAGTTTTTGTAGAGCGGTGTTGAGCTGTCCGTGATCGAGCGTCGGAGTTAAATCAAGAAAAAGAAATACTCTATTATATTTAATATGTTCACTAATATCTTTGCTCATATTTAAAATGGTTGGCCCACTAACACCGAAGTGAGTGAACAAAACTTTTCCTTTTTTTGAATATTCTTTTTGATATTTTTCGGACGCAACAGGATTGCCTGGCAAAACTTCTTCAGACTCATCTAAAAGTGAAAGAGTAACTTTAATATCCGGAAGTGTTATTCCCTGCATTTCTTTAACCCAAGCGTCATTTATTTTAACTGGCACAAGCGAAGGTGTTGGAAGGACAACTTTATGGCCCAATTTTTTCATCCATGCATAGGCGTCGCCGGTTGATCCAGTTTCTGGGCGTGAAGTTCCTCCGGTTGCAATAATTATCGATTCTGCTGAGAAAGTTTCAGTGCCTGAGGAAGTTTTAACCTCAACAGAATTCGCAGAAACTTTTGTGACTGTTGTATTTGATTTTACTGTCACGCCATTTTTTTTCATTTCATCGACAAGTACGTCCCATACAGATTTAGCTTTATTTGATAATGGAAACACTCTCCCCTCCGCCTCAACTTTCGTTGGCATATTTCTCGAATTAAAAAATTCGAGTGAGTCTGTTACCGAGAATTGTGAAAAAGCTGAGAATAGAAACTTGTCACTCTCTTTATATTTTGAAAGCAGAACGCGATTATCGAATTCTGCATTTGTGACATTGCATCGGCCTCCTCCAGTTATTAGAAGTTTCTTTCCGAGCGTATTGTTTTTCTCAATAAGCAAAACACGACGACCGCGCTTAGCCGCCGTACTCGCCGCCATCATACCTGAGGCACCGCCGCCGATTACTATGACGTCCCATTTATTGTCTCCTTTGTTGTCCGGGCCGTCCCCCGAACTTTTCACCAATTTATTCATGTCCACCCATACTACGTTTAAAGTCTGCTGTTGACAATATATGGTTAGAGTAGCATCATGCTTCTGATATCGAGGCAATTCCGCCGCGATATATAGTTCCTTCTCAATACTTGATTTGTTTATGAATCCAGAACCTCAACCTGATCCCCTCCGTAACCTGGCACAGAATATCGGTCTTGGACTTGCCGAGATTGTCAGATTTTTTCTCAAGATTATCTTTGGAGCGATTAATATTATTACGCACTCAACAACAATTTTGATTGTGTTGATATTGACGTTTTTTGCAGGCTTTGGTTTCTCATTAGCTTTCAATGACATTGACCAGGGAATATTGATATTCCTTGGAGTTGCAATTATTGTAGTTTACGCAGCATTGCACTTTCTTTTTATTCCGGAAAACTATAATATGCCTGATGCGTATGGTTTTCTAAATGAATTTAAGTACAACTGCGTTGCGATGATGGTGATCATCAATTTGATGACCTTTGCTTTTGGCGTCTTCACTTGCAATCACGCATCGTGGATGAAAAACGATGATATTGCACTAGTCGTCGATGATAAGCCTATTGCTGATGAAGGGTGGAAATTTATCAATCCATTCAAACAAAAAGTACAAAGAATTGGCCGCGACCTAAGCTTGACCGACATCCTCGTTAAAGGAGTGACAAAAGATGGTATCCAAATACAGGCTTTGGTTGATATCAAATTGCGCAGAAATGACAATCCTGAACACTGGAAATCTCCTACACGCTTGAATCCGGGGATTGGTGAAATAATTAGCAAAAGGTTTATCACTGCGTGCAGCAATGTTACCAGTGGAGAAATTGCTCTATCTGGATTGAAACTTGAATTCGATACAGGACGTGACACATTGCCTGAACAAACACTCCCAAAGGCTGTTCAACGCAATGGTGAAGTGGTGGTTAAAAACATCCATGCACGCTTTATGGATTGAATGCCCCTGATCGTTTTCCGAGTATCAATATCCTCACAAATTGTTGGTATTGGTACTAATGTTGCGGCGCCCTATGGGCGCCGCATTTTCTTTTCTAAAATTATATATGTCGGGATTCCCTCAAAACCTCATCAATCTTCCGCGCTATCAATACAAA
Source organism: uncultured Candidatus Saccharibacteria bacterium (assembly GCA_964607805.1). Classification (GTDB taxonomy): domain Bacteria; phylum Patescibacteriota; class Minisyncoccia; order Phycocordibacterales; family CAIZLB01; genus DALYDD01. The sequence goes on along the minus strand of CAZSLF010000007.1, from coordinate 33,191 downwards.
ATCTTTTTCTGTTTTCCCACGAGTTGTCTCCGCCGGAGTACCAATTCGGATTCCTGACGGATCAAACGAGCTGCGAGTTTCGCCCGGAATTGTGTTTTTGTTACAAATAATTCCAGCTTTTTCGAGGGCAGCTTCTGCAACTTTTCCTGGGATTGCGCCGACTGTGACAGTCTCAACTTTGCCGCCTTTACCTGCCGTCTTACCTCCTTTCGCATTCTTCCTCACAACCGTTTTCACCTGCCCATTCATCCAAGTATCAATTAACAAAAGGTGCGAATCAGTTCCGCCAGACACTACTCTCCACCCTAATTTCATTAATTCTTGAGCAAAACTTTTGGAATTTTTAATCACCTGTTTGGCATACTTCTTGAATTGCGGGGTATTTGCTTCACCGAGAGCTACAGCAATGCCCGCAATATGCGACATATGAGGACCTCCTTGAAGTCCTGGAAAAATCGCTTTATCAACCCTCTTACCCAAATCAATTACTTCATTTTTCTTTCCTAAAATCCCCTTCACATCAACAAAATTCTTCTTAGCAAAAATTAGAGCACCTCTTGGACCTCTAAGCGTTTTGTGAGTAGTTGTTGTTACTATATCTGCAAATGGAAATGGACTCGGATACGCACCACCTGCCACCAATCCTGCAAGATGTGACATATCTACCATAAGCAAAGCACCACATGCGTCTGCGATTTTTCTAAATTCTGCAAAATCAACGACACGAGGATACGCTGTAAAACCTGCGACAATTATATTTGGCTTTTCTTTCAAAGCCTGTTTTCGAAGTGCCACATAATCCATTACTTCTGTCTCAGGATCAACATCATATCCAATATGCTGCCAAAATTTTCCAGATGCAGAAAATTTTTGTCCATGAGTTAAATGTCCCCCTGAATTTAAATTCATTCCCATAATTTTTCCAGGACGAGAAATCACTGCACCTTCCGCATCAAATGTCGCATGAGGTACAAGTGCTAAATACACTCCCATATTTGCAGGTGACCCTGAGTGTGCCTGACAATTTACATGCCAGTCTGATTCCTTAAGCTTAAACAAATCCAGCGCGCGCTTCTGACAAAGCAACTCGACTTGGTCTGCCTGTTCATTGCCTCCATAATATCTAGCCCCTGGATACCCTTCCGCATATTTATTATCAAAAACTGAACCCACCGCTTCGCGCACATCGTCAGAAACATAGTTTTCAGACGGGATTAGGTTGATAACCTGCTTCTGGCGCTTTATTTCAGCATCGATTATTGTCTTAACTTTTGGGTCTTTCATATTATGTGAATGGTATCACAATTTGACATTTCCCCAAGGTAGCAGCACTATATTTATGCCTTTAGGCGGTTGGTTAAATCTATCCAATCTCACTCAGTTCACCCAAAACCCAGTTTTGCCATGATTCTTCGCTCCTTACAAAAATACGTCGACGACAATGCAGAAACACTAGATTTCTTGCTGGGCTTAACATGTATTATTCTGGCTGGAACTTGTTATTTTACAATCCAGCTGACAGATTATATGAAGCATCAACAAAAAAATGAGCTCCGACGGATTGAGCGAAATAGCGCATCACAGGCGTTAATTCTCAACCCAGAGAGGACTCCGAACAAAACACCGTAGCGTTCAATTCAACTCCTAGACCCGTAATTCAGTTCACAACCTTGTTTGAAAAATGAAAACCAGTTCTTTGCGTAAAAAACATACCCAAACCAGAGGCATGTTAACCCAAGTCGAGTCATCAATGCTTATCTGCTTACCCTTTTTTCTGATAATATTAATCTGTATGGCCGTTTCTAGTGCCCGCAAACAAATGCGGGAAAGAAAAGAGGCGCGCGAGAAGGCGGCAAAGCAAGAAAGTGTATGGGCGCCAAAACTTCCCGCCCCGAGCAAGATGCCGTAATCTTACGCCCCGAAGTTTCAACTCAGTCATTACCCAAATTCAGAAACTCCGATGAAAGCAAATCCTAAATCGACAGCCGTCAAAGTGAGTGGTTATGCATTTGTAGAATTACTCATCATACTTGCAATACTAGCGATTCTGCTTGCGATTGCACTTCCAATCGGTTCAGCGATTCGCGAAGATGCGAAACAAAAAGCAATCGAGCGTGAGCAAGCTGAGAATCCGACCAAAACCCCATAATCGCCATCCCTACTCGACGATACATATCGCTCGACCGAATACCGCCACCCTCCGGGGTCTGCGGTATTTTAATTTGACTCAAATCGAATATTGCATAAACTGAAGATAGCAATGGATCTTTGATATTTTGAACCGTGTGGTTCATAAGATGTCTTTAGATCCGCAATTCAGAAACCCAAAACTTGTTTGCTATGAACGATATTACACGTAATCCGCACGATGCAGTCTATCTTCAATTACTGGATCAAATCATGAAAGACGGTGTCGACAGTCAAGACCGCACAGGAGTTGGTATACGAGGAATTGCAGGAGCTCAAATGCAATTCGATTTAAGGGAGACATTTCCCTTATTAACTTCAAAAAGGGTTCATTATAAATCCATAATCCATGAACTACTCTGGTTCATTAACGGCAGGACCGACCTTCGATATTTATCAGAACGAGGAGTGACCATCTGGGATGAGTGGCCATATCAAAATTATCGTTTTGTAAATGGCATGGACGATCCAACAACATTGAAAGATCAAAAAGGACTTGCTAAGACTGTTGAAGAATTTAGGGAGAGAATTATTTCTGACCAAGATTTTTCCAGAAAATGGGGCGACCTTGGTCCAATCTACGGTTTCCAATGGAGAAACTGGCGTACACGTGACGGAAGAAGTATTGATCAACTCAGTCAAGCAATTGACATGATCAAAGAAAATCCGGATTCGAGACGAAACCTTGTTGTTGCTTGGAATCCTGGAGAAATTGATGAGATGACAGTCGCAGCGCTTCCACCTTGTCACTGTCTTTTCCAATTCATTGTCCTCAACGGTGAGTTATCATGTATTTTGTTTCAGCGTTCTTGTGACATGTTCTTAGGGGTTCCTTTTAACATCGCAAGTTATGCTCTTCTCACATGCATGGTAGCTCATGTTACAAGGCTAAGAAGAGGAAAATTCATCTGGTTTGGTGGCCATTGTCACATTTACAGTAATCATACAGAACAGGTTCTCAAACAATTAACCAGAGAAGCTCCTCCCTCCCCAACACTTTGGCTCAATCCCGAAGTGACAGATCTCTTTGCTTTCAAATTTGAAGATATCGAGATTAGAGACTACTTTCCCCTCAAAGGGATTAAAGCCCCAATCGCAGTTTAACCAACCAAGATTATGTTCCCGGAAATCGAAGTTATACTTATCGCGGCGCTTAGCGCCGACGGCTTTATCGCCGCAGACGAACGACATCTCTCAACTTCATGGACAAGCGTCGATGACAAAAAACATCTCGTTGCTGAAACAAAGAAGGCTGGTGTCGTAATCATGGGTGCGAATACTTTTCGCACTTTCAACACACCTCTGAAAGGTCGCCTCAACGTGATCTATTCAAAATCACATGTATTTGAAAATGATTTTCCGGGCAATGACCAAGTCTTAACGACAAGTCAAAGTCCGGTAGATCTTCTGAGTACACTTGAAGGAAGGGGTTACAAGCAAGTCGCCCTCTGTGGTGGCACGAGCATTTATTCCATGTTCCTTCGAAGTGGTCTGGTCACAAGGTTCAAGCTCACTATTGAGCCTGTGTTATTGGGAAATGGCCTCTCGCTTTTTCAAGCGGACCTTCCCAAAATACCCAGACTCAAACTCGAAAAATACGAGGTCTTGCCCACGGGCACGATCTTCCTCGAGTATACGGTTGATCAAGCAACAGCGTGATCAAAGCGACCGAACCAATTAGCACATTCAACACAAAATCCCGCAGCGCTACACGCGCTGCGGGATTTACATTTTCCATTATCAAAATAAATTTTTATATCTAATCTTCCACTATCCTAATCCCAGCTTAATCCCCACCTAATGATCACCGGCTATCGATTTGCTATACTATCCTCACAAAACAATTAATACAGAATAACCAAAATACAAATACCCATGGCACTATCAGATAAAAAAATCCAAGAAGAAATGAAAAAAGGAGATATTGTTATCTCCCCTTTTGATCGTAGAAATCTTGCTACTTCAAGTTACGATGTGACACTTGGTGAATATTTTTTTCCTCAACAATCACCAAAACATTTTCAAAATATTTACAATATATACGACAAGCAAGATATCGATAGAGTATGGGGCACTAAACCAAAGAAAGCCGTCAGCGCAAAAGAAGCATTTAAAAAATATAAATTTGAATTTGCAGGCATACACGAAACTGACAAGGTAATTATTTTAGAACCTGGAGAAACAATTCTCGCTCATACAAACGAATTCATTGGCGGAAAAAACCATATCACAACTATGATGAAAGCTAGATCTTCCATGGGTCGTAGTTTTATCGAAGTATGTAAGTGTGCAGGATGGGGCGATGTTGGATATATAAATAGATGGACAATGGAGATCACCAACAACTCAAAACACTATACAATCCCTCTTGTAGTAGGACGAAGAATTGCACAAATTATCTTTTTTGAAACAGGACCAATTGAAGGAGCTGACTATACAGCAAGCGGCAAATACAATGCAAAAGGAACACTTGCACAATTAAAGAAAAGTTGGAAACCAGATATGATGATTCCAAGATTGTATATGGATAGAGATATTAAAAAGTAAAACAGCCTACACCTAAGTGTAAGCTGCCGAGTTGAATTCAAACCCTGCACAACAACCAACCCTATCAGAAACGAATTCCAGGGTTGACGGCATATACCGTACCGTCGGTGTCTAAGGCGTCACGATGTTCAGAGGCACAACCTTCATGCATATAGCCCTTACCAAAAACGTATTCAGCACGGCCCTCAGAACGGTCTGTGCAGGAAATACCATTGTTACAGTGAGAACAGATATATGGAATATCAAGCCGCTCAATGAGCTGACGTGGAGAAATTTCATTTCCATTCTCGTCAATAATTTTTCCGCCTACAGAGATAATCATATAGAAGTAGAATTTGGATTAAATTTTCACCACCCCTCCAAAACAAATGTCTTGGATATAAAGGATGACAAAGTATTGCGATCTTAAAACCACCGTCGTCGATACCCTCCTCTAGCCGTAGGGGTACTTCCTGGATATTTTCTCTTTCCTACATATTGGTAAGGTCTTACGTTATCGACAAACACTCTAAGGTAGCATTTCATGTGTACGTTATAGCTGCCTTCTCTTGAGAGCATCAGTCTTAGCTCTTCTCCAGGCAACATAGGATCTGGACATAGCGGACATTTTGGATACCCCACCGTCTCATCCTTAATCGCAACCTCAATTTGGGTCTGCGCCTCAGCCTCGGTATCATCGTGTGACATAGTATTTCTCCTTTCGTATTTTGGTTTGTTTTTTTTGAAATCTCTTTGAAAATGATCTGAGCAAGCAAAGCCTGCTTTCCTTCCCATACGCTATCACGATAATCTTACACGCACAATTACCCACAAAATAAAACCGCGCTCAGTTTCGAGCGCGGTTTTATTTTTTCTTCAGAATTTCTTTAGAGATTTAATTATCCCTTAACCTCTACCCCAAGAGATTTACAAGTACCTTCAATCATTTTCATGGCACCTTCAATATCTTTTGCATTCATATCAACCATCTTTCTTTCTGCAATCTGTCGAATCTGATCCTTAGTGATCTTTCCAACTTTTTTAGAGTTTGGATGACCAGAACCAGTTTCAAGACCAATTGCTTTCTTGATCAAGTTTGCTGCAGGAGGAGTCTTAAGAACGAAATCAAATGTTCGATCTTCAAAGACTGAGATAACAACAGGGATAACATCGCCCATCATAGGCATAGTTGCATCGTTGAATCGTTTTACGAATTCACCGATATTCACACCAGCCTGACCCAAAGCTGGACCTACTGGAGGAGCTGGATTAGCTTTTCCGGCAGGGATCTGAAGCTTTAGAGATTTTATTACTTTTTTAGCCATATTTTTGGTTTAAAGCTTAAGTAGCTTTTTATAATTATTTTATTTAAATTTCATACAAAGCCTATATATAAAGCTTTTCTGAGATTTGCCCCGCTGATACTGAGGACTTCCGACTTGAGTTCGCGTCGTCGGCTACGCACTTAGAAGCAGTGGCAATATAGTACTGACTTTTTGGGGTTTTTGCAAGAGACGTAATTAAACCCTTCTTACCTGCAAGAAATCCAATTCAACTGGTGTTTCTCGGCCGAACATAGCGACCAATACACGCACCTTGCCTCGCTGATCATCAACTTCTGCAACCTTACCTTCAAGTTCCTTGAAAGGACCGTCAGTAATATTTACAAGATCCCCTACTGATAAATCAGTAGTGTGCTTAACATTTTCAGAACCCATTCGACTGAATAATTCTTCTAGTTCCTTTTTGTCGATTGGTCGGGGCGTATTGCCTGATCCAACGAATCCAGTAACTCGGGGCGTATTTCGGACAACATACCAAGAATCGTCTGTTACGATCATGTCTACCAAAACATATCCAGGATAAATTTTTTCCTCTTCTTCGATTCTCTTCCCTGCTTTAATCTTGATCTTCTTTTCAGTAGGAACTACCACGTTGAAAATCTTATCTTCCATTGTCAAAGATTCAATACGCTGCTTAAGATTTCTTAACACTGCGTTTTCATAACCTGCATATGTATGGATCGCGTACCAATTTCGTTCGCCTTCTACTTGTTTTGACATAATATTTGTTTGTTTAAAAAATCGCTCTTATCAAATTGCGCTTAAAAAATCGCGCTCGTTGAGTCTTGCTCGATTAAGAATTAATAAAGATATTTAATAATTTAAGAAGGAATGTATCCAGTACCCCAATATATGCAGCTACAACAATTGAGATTACGATTACAAGAACAGTGTAAAGCGCAGCCTGTTTTCGGGTTGGCCAACTTACATGCTTCATTTCAGAAATAGTGTCTTTTATATATTGATTTACAGCCATAATTTTTGTATTTAAAAACACCCCGCAGGGGGTGTTTTTATTTGTTAATATCTATATTCTATAGCTATTTTTGATTTTGTCAACCCAGTCTAGAGCGCCTGTATTAGCCTTCGATTCGAGCTAATGCGCCAGCGACATCCGACTATCGAATCTCGTAAGTAACAGAGACGTTTGAAATCACCTTACCTTCTCCAGCTGGGATTTCAGGTGATACAGGTGCTGATTCAGCCTTTGCTGACATCATATTTCGATCGTACATTGGATAGCTTCCACCATTTTCATTGTAAGAAACTACTTTTCCAAGACGAGCACCAAGAGATCGTGCAATATCTTTTGCTTCGGCATGTGCCTTTGAAATTGCGATCGCACGAGCATCTGACTTCAATTCATCGATATTATCGATTGAATTTTGTAGACTAGCAACTCGAACACCAGCACCAGCAAGACCTGTAATTATTTCACCTGTTAGTGAGGGGTTCTTATCGATACCACGGATCTTTACTTGAATAGATTGATTTGTCTCATATCCTGTAATTACAGATTCATAGTTATTACAAGGAGCAATTGGCGCGACAATTGTTGTAGGTCGACTAGCACTAACTGCGATATCGGGTGTAGGCGCTCCCATAACTTCGGCACCTCTAGCTGATCCTGCAGAACCTTCAGATGATAAAGAACCATCAGCAGACACATCTTCATATATACAAGGTTTTACCTTTTGATCATATGTCGGGTATGTATTGTAGCTTTCTGTTGAAATATCTTTTTCATTTATCCCTTTTGATTTTAGAAATGCTATAGCTTTATTATTCGCTTCGGCTGCAATAGACTGAGCTTCAGTTGCTGTTTTTCCTTTTCCATAAGATGAAAATGAAAGCATAGCTATATCCTTAACACCCGCCACTTCCCCTTCACCTGATACTGTAATCATATAAGGAGTTGCAGGAGCTTGCCCGATTGTTCCAAAAGCTTTAACTTCACCCATAGTTTTTATCAAGACAAAAACAGACAGAAGAGCAAGAAGAATTAGACTTGTAACTCGGATTGCATTGTTAACATTGGCATCGTCAAAACTCCAATTATGTTCTTTGGCCTTTTTAAGAGTGCCCAGAATCGACTTATTATTTTTTTCCATATATGTATTGCTTAAATGCTCTTTTGGAGCCTTACTTAATTTAGTTAAAACTTCTTATATAATCAGACTGTATTATACCAGACGTGCCAGTTTAAAAGATATTACTTTAAAAACTATTTAGAGAGCACTATTTTTGCTTCTTATACAAATCGATAAGATTTAGAAATAGTCCTGAAACTGTCATAGGGCCAACCCCTCCAGGGACTGGAGAAAGCGCGGCTATTTTTGGATCTGCATCAGGGCCAGCAACAGAAGGATCAACATCGCCAGAAATCTCGCCTTGATCATTTACCGAAATACCTATATCGATAATCACTTGCCCTTCCTTAGTAAATTCCTTCGTTATTAGACCAGATACACCAGTAGCTGAAATCAGAATATCTGCAGTTCGCGTAATTTCTGCCAAATTTTCAGTTTCCTTATGACAAACCGTGACCGTAGCGTCTAGGGCTAGTAAAGTTAGAGCGACAGGTTTTCCAACCAAATATGATTTCCCAACAATTACGATGTGTTTTCCTTTTGGATCGATTTCATAATACTTAAGCATCTCAACAATTCCTCGAGCAGTCGCAGGTGTAGTAGCCATGGCAGATTCTTTAACAAGATATCCAAGATTTGTTGAAGTGATACCATCGACGTCTTTTATTTGAGGAATGGTATTTACCGCCCGCTCCGTATCTTCCTTTGAAAAACTTTCAGGTAGTGGCAATTGCAAAATTATTCCATGAATTTTGGGATCCACGGCAAGCTCAGTCAATGAAGATTCCAACTCCCCTGTTGTTATATATTCCGGATGTTCAATAAAAGAAACTTCAACTCCAATTGCAGATGCAAATTTTTTCTTTTGTTCAATAAAAACTTTTGAGCGACTATTGTCCCCCACCAAAACAATCGCGAGGTGTGGTGGATTTGGAAATTGCGCGGACTGCAAAGTAAGCATGCCAATTTCTTCAATTAGCCTTGATTGAATCTCTTTCTTTATAGGATTACCGTTTAGACTTAATACTGTTGATTCGTTTTGTATAGTATCTGACATGTTGCATATAGTAGCCTAAAAGACCATTGATTAAAAGCTTCAACTCAAGTCAGATTTCTTATTCCTTTTTCACCCTACACAAACACTATTAACTATAGACCTTTTCTGCGCTCCGCCTCCATTATCAAAATTGTTACTGCTGAAATTAAACCACCAATGATAAATCCTCCAAACACGTCACTTATATAGTGCACGCCAAAATATATTCTTGTAAACCCAATTAACAGTGCAAGCGCGGCCATACTTATGACAAATAAATTTCTCGCCCATCCTTTTCTCACATACTTCTTAAACAAATATATGCAAAGTGGAAAAAATACTGCTGCAATTAAGGCATGTCCACTGGGAAAGGAATACCCTGCCTCACCAATTAACCCTTCAGGCCTAACCCTTTGAAGTATTTCTTTAATTACAAAAATGGCTGCTCCAGAAATCGCGATTGCAGTTGCGAAACATATGACAGCAAAAGGTCTCTTCAAAATCCAAAGCAATAACATAATCGCAATAGACAAGTATATTATTGAGCTCGGATTCCCTAAATACGTAATACATAGAAGGAGAAAATTTAGCCAATTTTCCCATAAATTCTCATTGCCCATAGTAATTAGCAAATGATTTTGAATGTATTTGTGCACAATTTGATCGATATTTGCTATATAAGTTATAAGTGAAGAATGCATCTTTTTCCGTGTTAGTATTGTTTATATACTCTACATATATACTTTATATATATTGTATCAAACAATCACGGTATCGAACTTAAATCATGCACGACCCTAATCACGACCACAATATTTTCCATGGCCATAAAGGATATATGGCATATTCCCTCCTAGCACTCACGTTTATTTTTGTTGTTGGTCTCTCTATCTATTTTCCTGATTTTAAAAATGAGTACATACAGTCATACAAAACGGTTTGGCTAAAATCAACTGGTGCATTTTCGAAAGTTTTTAATAATATTTTTTCAACAGACAAAACTCAAAAAGATCTGATACCCGATCCTGAGTTCGTAAGTATTACAGAATTCGGCACAACAACTGAAGTCGCACTTATTGTTGAAGACCCGAACGCCTCGACAACTGCAAGCACAAGTGAAGATTATATCCCCACACCTTTGGATGAATTTGTTGTATCCCCTGAAAGCGCTTGGGCAAGTGTCTACCTCACACAACTTGGACTCAAACAAGAAGATTTGAAATTAGATATTCGTTATCTTAGAGAATGGCAGCAAACAGGAGGATTCAACAAAGATCTTTCTCAAGGAAATAAAGGAGCTGACGTAAAGATGATGCAGTACCTCCTATTTATTTTTGATCCTCAATTTAAATTATCTTTTGTAAATGGAACATTTGGACCACAAACAAAATCTGCACTAGCCCGTCTTCAGCAAAAACTAAATATAAAACCAACTGGAATTTTTGAAAATGATACTCGTTTTTTCTTTGATTCTGTTTTTTACAAAGAATTATGCCCAGATGCAAATCCTGATCAAGATAAATCATTTGAAAATGTAAGCCGTAGAGTAAGTGTTCCTCTCGACTATATTCCTTCTGATCTTTTAAGAGTTCCACGAACAGTTAGAAGTATTGGAGTTATGTGTCTTTCAAAGGAACCAGCAAATAGATTAGAAAATATGTTTCAAGATGCAGCAGCACAGGGTCACGAGTTGGCAGTTTTCTCCGCATATCGTAGTGCAAACACACAGCGACTACTCACCGCATATTATTTAAAAACTTTGGGACAAGCCGGACTTCAAGGAGTTGCTGAGTCAGGTCACTCAGAACACCAGCTTGGAACTACAGTTGATATTTCTGGTAAATCAATTAAGTATGCAGGACCTTCGCAAGCCTTTGGTGATACAAAAGAAGGAAAATGGCTCCAAGAAAATAGTTATAAATACGGATTTATTTTGAGCTATCCTAAAGGCCGACAACAAGATACTGGATATATTTACGAACCTTGGCACTTCCGATATGTTGGAGTAGATATTGCAAAAGATATTTTTGAGGAAGGTCTAACTATTCAAGAGTATTTTAATTTGGTAAATGGCACAGGCGGAGAAAATAATGCAGCTGGAAATTAAAAAGCTCGCCATTTCTGGACGAGCATTTTCGGAATTTTTAAGATTTCAAACTTTGTGTTTTGACTTAAGAAAGTCTCAACACTTCCAAACACTAACTGACGAACACAATTTGTGCGCTATCGGCGAACTGAGTTTGGAACCACGACATAACCTTCGATGCGATCTTGCACTTCAGCGCATGCGCATCTAAGTGCATCCAGTCTTTCGTGCAATTCACGTAAGGTTTTGACAGGAAGATCAGCTAGAGATTCATCCGAAGGATGATCATCGAGCCATTCAGCCATATTTTCAAATTCCTCAGTGAACAGACCTTGGGCGTCGTCGTCGGATATTCCCAACAACTCAACTATCTCAGCCGGTATTGATTCGGATAAGCCAAGCGAGGGCGGAGGTATGATTTCCGACTCATCATCCTCCACTGAATCCAACTCCGGATCAGCTTGTTGTGCATTCACAGGCTCTTCATGAGTTGCGACTGGATGAGAACGCTCCCCTTTCGTATCACTTTGAGCAATCTCCACCTTTCGCTCTGCACGTTCTGCCAAATACCTTTCGCGCTTTATTTCACTTGCAAGTCTGCCACCAGGATCAAGACGCCTTCTTCCACGTTTTCTCGGAATTACTTCCTGTTGTGGTATGGAGTCTTTACCGCTTCGATCTGCAGTTGTTTCGGGAACTCTCAGAGGAACACTATCTGAGCTTCCATCACCTTTATTACCTGTGGTTTCAGGCGACTTAAGTTCCGGTTGTTCCGATAATTCAGGAGAATCAAGAGATACAACAGGCTGAGAGGATTCTGACGGGGCTGGCGCCGTATCAGTATTAAACAACTGAGGTTGTGCGTCGAGCAATGCTCTGTGGACACCTCCAGGTGAAGCTGAGGGTACAGTATCTTTAATCATTCTTCTTTCCCTAGCCCATCGGGCAGCCTCATCCTCTTCACGATTAAGTCTGTCACCACCTTTTGTATCAACAAAAACCCTTCTACTACCAGAATGATTATATTTATCTGGCGCGCGAGTCGGTGGACGATCGTCATCTTCGGGACATTTTACGAAGCCGAGTTTTGGTGGAATTTCAACAGTGGCGGTGCCACCGTTTTGACCAACATCGCCACTGTGAACGACAGTATGTGAAGTCTCTATATTTTCAACTTCATCACCACCATCGCCATCTTCAGAATCATCCTCATCGTCGTCGTCGAGGATTTGATCCTGAGGACTTACGCCTGATTTCGATACGTACTCCAAAGGAAGTAATCTGAAAGAAATCTTGTGAAAAGCATACTCGTGAGCATGCCCAAATACTGCAATATCATCCCCATAATCATTAATCGAATCAAATCTACCTTGAAATACAATTTTTGCAGGTATACCTGACTTTGATTGTCCGTAAAGAAAAAAGGTCCCTTTTGTATGCGACCCATCGTCAAACACAATTTCAAGTCCTTTATGTCTTCTTTTTGATATCCAATTATCCGGGTCATCTTTATCTTGTACAAATCCAGCCTCACTAATAATTCGAATTCTTGAAGCAAGATGCGAGACTGAAATAGATACAAGTTGGTACAGAACCCCTGTTCCAGGAACAGCTTCTTTTTTTTGATTTTTGCTCATAACTATCAGGGTTGGTTTGGTTTTTTTGACTCCCAATTCCATATACCTACATAGGTAGAGGACTTTCCGCTAGAGAGTGTACTCTAAAGAAAATAAAATTCAATATCCACATACTCTCATCCAAACACACTATTCAGAGGCAGTTGAACTCGCAATTTCTAAAACTTTATTTTCAGTTGCTCGATTTGCAGACTGAGTAGTATATATTTGATTATCAATTGCAATAGCTTGTGCTTGTTCTGCTCTAATAATCACCGTAACAGTTTCCTGATATCTTCTTCCAATAAAAAATACAAGTGTCGGAAAGATTCCGAATATAAATAATAGACTTAGTAATCGTGAGTACCATGTCACTCTACTCATTTCGCTGAATGAAACCATATTCTATATATTATCACCTATTTTGTGTATACTCTAGACATGTTAAATATCATCTCCAGATCGATATATCAGAAACATCCTAGTGGCCCGAAGAAATTAATCGACAATTTACTAAAAGGATTTGATCAATTAGGTGTTCCGTATGCATTGAACAAAAATCCACTAGATTGCCAGCACACTTGGATTCACGATGATCCAGATGCAATTGTTTATATTTGCAAAAATAAAGTTCCTGAAGGTAGCGAATTAATTTTTGGCCCAAATATTTTCTTTCAGCCTGAGCAGATATATTCTAAAGTTGGCGATATTGAAAGTGGAGGAGGCAATAAAAATGGAAGTGTCAGAGGCAACGGGGGAAATTTTGATATAGGAAACTCTAATTTGCTCAAGGGAAAATATATTATGCCAGCCGATTGGGTTGCAAATTATTGGAGAAAACATGGATATACAGCACCTTCAGTAATTTGGCCAGTTGGAATTGATACTGAGTATTTCTCCCCTTCAATTCATCGTGTAGTTAGTGATGAATTAGGGAAATCAGATCAAAGCGATACGATTTTGCTCTATACAAAAGGCCGAGCTCAAGAGGATATTCAGATTATTATCGATTTTCTGAATTCTAAACAAATTAAATTTCTTCATATTGTGTATGGGAAGCATAGTGAACCAGAACTCATGTCCGCAGGAGCTAATTGCAAGTTCGGAATTATTATTGATTCAAGTGAGAGTCAGGGTATAGCAATCCAAGAACTTATGTCTCTAAATTTACCACTAGTTATTTTTGATATCGAATACTTAAATCAAAAGTCATATACAGAATCCAAGCAAGATAATAGCAATAGAGATAGCAGTGGAGACAGAGACAGGGCCACTTCAGTTCCCTATTTTGATAGTCGATGTGGAATAATTGCAAAATCCCCAGAAGAAGTTAAAGCGGCAATTTCAGAAATGCTTTCAAGCACTAAAGACAACTTGAATTCAAAATATTCTCCCCGTAAATTTATTGAAGAGAATTTATCTTTAAAAAAGCAAGCATTGGAATTTTTGAAAAATATAGAATATCCTCTTCAAAATTCTGGCCAGGCTTTACCGGATAAGAATATAAACTCTGTACGAAACTGGAAGAACCGAACTTGGTACAAGCCGTTTTTATTGGCAAAATTCTTTTTTAAATACTTAAAATTTAAATTGTAGACTTAGACTCTTAGACTGAATGATTCTTACCTAGATGGGCAAATCTTAATACACACTAGATACGGGCACAGTACAATTTTCTGCAATATATGCAGTATCGAATTCATCGATCTCACGGCGTTCACCACCGAGAATATAGTAGCTAGTCCGCATAGGGTCTATATCGCTTTCTGTCTCCCCTGATCGGTCTATTCCGGGCATTTCATTTACAATCATCTCTTCTGGACAAACTCGGAGGCCGCGGTCGTTGCCGAATCCATTTCCAAAAATGATTACGCAAATTCCTACGATAACAAGAATAGCAGCGAGTGATAGCGTGTAGATAGTTTTCTTATTTCTTTTATGTCTAAAAAATAACATAGCTTTATTTTATCATAAAAACAGTCTCCAGCCCTTAAGCTTTTGCAGCTATAGAGGGTGTAGATTAACCGTTTGTAGTCGCAGCCGAAGTGGCAGCCGTCGCACCAATCACCTTCTCCCTTTTTGCTAAGTGATTCAAGTGCTTGTTACGCTCCTTCTCAAATCCTTCGATATTGAATCCGTGCTCGGCAATCATTTTTGATGCATGGTGAGCACCTAAATAGTGAGGCATAGTGACATAAGTTGCTCCATGCAAATATAATTCTTTCGCTTCCTTCATGTCATGTGAAATAAGAATAATAATTCCACTTGTATTCTCTTTTCGATATGTTCGAAGCAATAGAAGATTTGTCTTAAAATCTGGAATAGTTGAAACAACAATCTTTGCCTCGCTTAAACAAATTTCTTGTAGAAACTCTACATCTTCAGCGTCACCAAACCTGAAAGGAATATTCGTATCCTGCAACTTCTTTATTGATTTCGGATTGAAATCAATAACCAAATATTTACTTTCCAATTCTTCTGCAACAGATACGAAATCAAAACCTACACGATCATAGCCAAAGATTAAAATATCAGAAGCATCACAAAAAGTTTTAGGTTCTCTATGCGTAATTTTTCGCAGTTCTAATAAAGGTAAAATTGGTCGCAAGAGTCTGTGTAATTTATCTGTATGAATTGATAAATATGTAGAGAGGGTAATTGTGATAATGGCCACCAGCGCCACAAGCGAAGAAACCTGCTCACTAATTTGTCCCACGGCTAAACCAAGCGCAACTAAAATTAGTGAAAATTCACTGATCTGTCCGAGTGATACACCAGTCATAAACCCTGTCCTATTTCTATAGCCAACTAAATTCATAAATACAATTACGATAATTGGCTTTACAAGAAGAACGAATGCACTGAGTAAAATAGCTGGGATTATAAGTTCGTTTAGATCTGTGAATACCATCTGCGATCCGAGCAGCACAAAGAAAAGAACGATAAAAAAGTCTCGGAGTGGCTTCATGCGCGATGCAATCTCAAATGCAAATGTTGAAACTGAAAGAGTGACACCTGCAACTAGTGCGCCAATTTCAATTGAAAATCCAAGATAATAAAAGAGCGACGATAATCCAAGCCCCCATGCAAGTGAAAATAGAAACAGAAGTTCTGGCGTATGTGCCATATACTCTGATAATTTCGGAAGTACATATTTTCCAAGCAAATACAAAACCATAAAAGCTATTGCGCCCTTAACTAAAAGTGCGAAAACAGTTGGACCAATTCCGATCGAACCGCCACTACCCTCTCCCAAAACCGATACGGCAAGTAAAGCCACAGTCGCAACGATATCTTGCACAAGTAAAACACCAATCGACATTTTGCTATACAATTTTCCAAGATCTCCTTTATCTGACAAAACTTTGAGCACAATAATCGTACTACTAAAAGAAAGTGCTATCGCTCCATATATAGAGTGAACCGTTTCAAAACCAAGAAACTGCATAATATAAAATCCTCCAATTGCAGTGAACAATACCTGCCCTATACCTACGATAAGCGAGGCGCGACCAGTTTCTTTAATTGTCTCTGGATTTAGGTTTAAACCAACAATAAAGAGTAGTATTGAAATTCCAATTTTAGAAAAAAGTTCCATAGATTCAGTTGAGTGCAATACGTCAAGTACATAAGGGCCAACCAGAATTCCACTTACAATATATCCGACAACAAGAGGCTGTCTAAACACTCGCATAATTAGTGCGATCGCGGTAGTAAGAGCCACAATCAAACTAAGTTCTATAAATATTTGCATGAGGTTATTATAGCAAATCATCATGCTATAATTTATTTATGAATAATGATACAAATACTTCGCAGGCGCCGGTATCTCAACCAAGTACTACCGCAGCAGCAAATTTTGGTGCGAAAAAATCTCACCCTTTAATTACTACTTTTATTGGAATTATTATTGGAACTATTCTTGTTGGAGGATTTACATATTGGCAATCTAAAACCAAGATTGATGTTATTAATAATGACTTGAATGCTAGTCCGGCTGTTGGATCAAGTACCCCCAATACTGCGGGTTCAGCTGGTGCAACTCTAATAACCGCAAATAATATTCCAATTTCATTTGAAATTCCTGAGGGGTATGCAGCTTTTCAGGAAGAAGGTTTTGAAGGTGGATATTATTCTGAGATTAGAATAGGAAAACTCAAATCTAAGGATAGCTATTCCGAAGCACCTCTTCATATTACATTTAGTGAATCCTATAATAATTATATTTATAACTCAAAAGACACTAGCGAGCAGGTTATAGAGAAATATTTTGATTCAATCTTTAAAGGGGCTTTAGGCATTAAGAATATAGAATTATTTGGAAATAAAGCTATTTATCAAGTAAGTGATGTTGGTGGTGGTGAAATAATTTCAGGTTATTTAACCTATGAACAAATTAAAGGTACCGACGCAAATTATAACAAAACTGGAGAAGGTTTTCGGGGTATATTTGTTAGTATTAATACATCAACATATGGTTCAGGACTGGCAGATGACAAAGTCCTCTTTGATAAAGTTATGTCAACAATTAAAGTTGTAAGTCCTAAATAAAAGTTTTTTTCGGAGATTAGTCTCCAATCAAAAAACCTAAATATATTCCTGCAATTCCCCCAACTGCTGTAAGTATCACTCCTGAAAAAGAGAACATGCCTGCACCCCAAAGAGATGGGATACTGCCACCGATATAAGATCCAATAGTCATAAATATCCAGATCAATTTTTTTCTACTCATCCTATTTTGAGATGCCGTTAGTCTTGCCGCTACCTTTAGTATCACTATCACTTCCCTCCTCCTTTTTCTCACCCCACTGCCATCTAGGCTTCTCGCCTTTTTTGTATGAAATAGTTACGAGCGCAGTTGTCGCAATTAGTACTGGTAAGACAAAAATTAAATTCACTTCTTTTTGTGTTGAGTTTTCATCTATTGTGAGACCGAGCGCAAATATTATTGCAATGTAAATAGCAATCACCAACCAGCCTTGCCAAGTTGATGGATACCATCCCCATCCATAAGTTTTTCTTTTAAACCAAATTGCCATAAATATTTTAATTAATTACTGCTAACTTTAAGAAGCCTGAAATTAGAATTGAGACATATCTATATTACTCCCTTCTATTATTCTTTTTGCCTCTTCAGCTTTATCAATTGAACTCTTTCTTCCTTCAACAGTATTTGCTGGACTACTATTCTTTTCTTTATCGAAATAATAAACGGCCATAACTGCGATAATAAAACATGCAAGTATCATGGACATGAGCCCAATATACCCACCCTGATATCCGCCATGATGCCCACCTTCAAAATTGCCTCTAAATTTTTTGCCTTGTGTCATGTCTACAATTATACCTCATCTTCCATAGCAAGGCGCGCAAGCAAATATGAGACGGTTGATTCTGCCCCTTGATTCAGGTTTATATATTGATCCCCTAGTCCGTCATAACAACCTCCTGTTGCATGCGAATATATTACTTGCCCCAACATATTGTTTCCGAGGAACCAACTAAAAGTGCATTCCATTTTCCTATAATACACTTCGTCTTTAGTAACTTGCAGTGCTGTTCGCAGAGCTAAAACAAGAGCCGATACTTCTTCAGGTTGTTGATCAAAAGACTCCTTTACTCCCCCTCTTTTAAACCAACCAGCCTGACCGATTGGCATACAAACATCACCTTCAACAGAATTTGAAAGTAAAAAATCTAAAGTTCGTTTACCTGCAGCTAAGTAGTGTTCATACCCAGTATGTATATGTGCGTAAAATAAAGATTCAGGCAAAATGGCATTTGAATATGTCATAGCATCTTCAAACCAGATCCAAGACGAAGTTTCATTATCCTTCAAAATAGACATGAGAAAATCTCCATAATATGTTATGTATTCGATAAGAGTTTTAGCCAAGCTTTCTGGCGCCCGACCTGTAGAGAGCCAGACAGAAAAAGCTTTAATATAAAAAGCGGCCGCACGAGGTGAAGAAGTTTTTTTATGCTTAGCAATTTTTTTCAAAAATAAAGTTGAGGCACGAGAATGAATTGTCTCAGGCAACTTACTAGCATAAGCCTCCGCAATTGCCCAAAGAGCGCGAGCATTTGAGTCTTCTAGATTTTCTTCAGAATTTTGTAAATGGTTTTCCTCTTTTACAGCATTGTAATAATTAATAAAACCACCCTCCTCGTTTGAGGCTCTCTCTAAAAAAGTTATATAAACTTTAGCTAAATCTGAGACCGCGTGCTTTCCTGTTACCGTATTTGCTGGTAGATGCTTTACATCTTTCCCGTAAATCCAAGCCATATTAATTAAGGCCCGAGCATTATCATCTAGCGTATATCCTGAAAGAGGATTCGGTTCATCTAAAACTGCAAATTGAAACATGCCGAAAGAATCTGACATCTTTTGAACATGAGAAATATCTAGTGGTGGTAAAGCCTTTGATTTCTGTGCCAAATCTGGCGATAAAGAAACAAATTCATGCATGTATGAAATTGCAATATTTGGCCACACCATCCCTCTTGTTCTAAAATATGCTGCCTTACTTTTGCTTCGAAGTTGAGCCTTGTCTCTGAATAAAGTCATCACTGCATGTGCAATTGATTTACTGTCGTTGAACTGAGACAAATACCCAACCTCCTCTGTAACAACTTCCTTTGCCTGCATAAAAGGCGTTGAGATTACCGGTCTACCTGCACCTAGTGCATATGTAAGAGTACCTGATACCGCTTGATCAGGGTTCTGTGACAAAGCTAAATACACGTCAGTTGCTTGTAGATATTTCAGTAAATCAGATGTTTTTATAAAAGTATCGTAAAAAGTAACATGGTCGGCAACACCTAGATCATGAGCTTTTTGACGCAATTCGTTTAGATATACGGGGCCTTCACGACGCATAACAACCGGGTGAGTTGCGCCTAGCACAAGATACTGCGTCTCAGGAAATTCTTTTACAATTTCAGGAAGTGCTTCAATTGCAAACTCTATACCCTTCCCTCTATTCAATAATCCGAAAGTTGAAATAACCTTCTTGCCTTCTAAACTTCCCTGGCCTGCTAAACCTGTTGCAGTCAAATGTTCCTTTGCTTCATCAGTTTCAGTATAAGGAAGAGCGTGAATTCCATGATGAATAACTTTTATTCTTTGTGGATCGATACCATATACAGTTTCAAGAAGCATCCGTGAATTCTGAGTCATAACAATAATTTTTTGTACCTTCTCAGAAATTCCGTGAACAATTTCCAAAATATGTTCAGACGGGTGTGGCAATACAGTATGGAAAGTTACAACAACTGGTTTAGTGACTTCTTTTAAAAAAACTAAAATATTTTGTCCATCGGGTTGTCCGAAAATTCCAAACTCATGTTGAATTGAAATAAGTTTTACTTGATCCAAGCTATTTACATATTTTGCTGCAGCAATATAATCCTCTTCTTTATTTTCTGAAACACGAAAAATAACTTTTTCATTTTGAGGGTCTGCGACTGGTTTATATGAAGAATCTACTTCATCTACTTCCATTGCAATAACTTTTGACTCTTCTTGGGGGTAAAATATCTTATCAAAACTATCGATTAGGTCAGAAGTAAACGTAGCGATACCACACTCTCTTGGTGGATAAGTTGTCATGAAGACAATCCACATCGCATCTGTTTTCTTTTTTTGTAATTCTCTATGTGGCATGAACGTTTTGAATATGACTATCAGGAGGACCTGCTCTTTTTAATTCCTCAATTAATTCACTTAGAGATCCGCATGCTAAGGCGACGTATCTATCAGAGCACCCATAGTACACGTATAGAGTATCATTATCAACATATCCCCCCGTAGGGAAAACAATTGTCTGGCCGTTCTCCATTTCATAAAATTTTTCAGGCCATAGAATATCGTAAGGAAGTTTTCCAATAAATTTTGTTGGATCTTCTAAATCAAAAAGTGCAGCGCGCGCTGTATACGTAAATTTATTTGTTATTTGATCTTGTCGAACATGGTGATAGATTACGAGCCATCCGTCCGGAGTTTCAATTGGCGGTAGACCTGGACCGTTTTTTGCATCGTGCATAGTTGAAGGTTGCATGAGTAATTTATGATCGTTCCAGTGAACCAAATCGTCTGACCAGGCAATCCAAATACTTGGTTTTTGTGGCATGTCTTCTAGTGGAAGTGGTAGTGCAGTGATTGTTTTTTTGGCAAATGGCCCTCGCAGCCAATCCAAAGACCAGTGATTTGGTCTATGCAACATAGCGTATCGAAGCCGCGTTTGGCCATTTTCACCTTTAAACATAATCTGTTTTGGAAATAAAGCGATATCTTTATTATCTGAACCATATGGCGAAATAGTCCCCATGCTTTCAAATGTCTTAAAATCTTTTGTTTTCAAAAGTGCAGTCGCTGTCTCAAGAGGAACATCTCTTGCAATACTTTTTCCATGATCCATGATCTGATCAGGCACAGCAACATATGTTATATAAAAAGTATCATCTATTTTAGTGATACGAGGATCTTCTGTTGCCCACTTATCATACTCAGTTGAAGGACCTATTATAGGTTTATCACTTTGCCGCTCAAAGTGTATTCCATCACGACTTTTTGCAATACCAATATGAGAAATATATGCATCCTTCTCGCCTACCGCACGATATAACATAATTATTTCTTTATTCGCACCTTCACCAATTTTTACTACACCGCAATTGAAAACACCTTCGTTCTCCCAAGGAAGATTTTTATCTGGCTGCAAAACTGGTTTGTCCCCTATTCTAATTAATTGAAACATGTGCGATTTTGTACAATTTTATTTAATGAAATTCCACTTGGTAAAGAGCGCCTGAAAAACTGAATTTAACTCTATCTACCATATTTGTCCTCCAATCTATGAATATCTGATTCATCGAATTCTCCTGTAGCAATTTCGAGGATCTCGAGTGGCTCTGTTTCTGCCGATGCCCGGTGGGTCATGCCAGTCTCTATATATATTTCATCGCCTTTTTTTACGGGCGTCGCGACGCCATTCACTTCCACCGTGCCACTTCCTCCGATAACATGCCAGAACTCGGCGCGTTTTGTATGAGTTTGTAAACTTAAAGTCCCTCCAACATCAACTGTAATTATTTTAACAGTTGAAGGTTGATTAAGAGTAAAGCGTCTAAATTTACCCCAAGGTCTGTTCTCTTCGTATATTTGATCTTTCATAATGTTTACGTGCTGATTTGGGTAATTTTATAAGAGTATTTTACCTCGGATACTAGCCTTGAAGCAATGCACTAATTAATTTTGCTGTTTCGTCAGGACCAGCAATTCCAATTGTTTCAATTCCTGCTTCAACTGGTGAATAATCATTTCCACCTTCAAAAACTGCATCGCCAATAAAAAGCATATCTGAAATTTGTAGACCGCTATCTTCAAGAAGTGCTTTTAGACCTGTGGCTTTTGTAAAACCTTTTGGCAAGATATCTAGAGAAGTCATGCCGCCAATTTGTCCTTCAATTTCTGGAATTTCCATTTCCATTTCTGCTTTCAATTTTTGCCTCTTATCAATTTTTGGATCCCAAAGTGCTTTTTTGTCGTTCGGTGCATGTTGTCCTAGTCCTGAAAAAGTTACTTGCGTCTCTCTGTCCTCTACCCTGTCACCAAAACTTTCTTCTGGAATTCCAAACTCTTCTTTTCGGGTCTCTATTATTGAATTTAATTTTGCAATTACTTTTTGTCTTAAGTCTTCGGCAAATGGATACACTCTCGCCTCCTTCCAATCTTTTGTAGCAGCGTCATATTCATATCTCCTGCTTCCACTGGTTGGCATGAGGATTATGTTTTGGAGGTTTGAGGGATTTGAGAGGTTTTCGTCCATATCAACCATATCGGCCGCTGATTCTAAATGAGCGTTGGCGATTTGCACAAGCCCAGGTAAAAGCTGGAGATTAAACTGACTATATGAACCACCTGAAATTATGGCGACTTTTGCTCTGCCCGCTAATTTATATATCAATTCAGCCATATCAGACGTAATTGACTGCTTACTTTCTGCTAGAGTTCCGTCGAGGTCGAAGGCGATTATGGGTTTAATTTCGGTCATATGTTGATAATAACATATCCTATTAGAGCGCTTCTTTTATCTTCTGGACACATTCCTCAATCTGCTCTGCTAAATCAGATCTCGAAGTATCAAACTCATAAAAATAATCAAAATGAGTGTTTTCTTTTAATCTCGTCTCTTTCTGAGCCAAATGATTGTCGATCATAATCTGAGGATTATCCGCGAGCCATGTCGGAGGATGTTTTATAAACTTATCAAAAATAAATTCTTCTGGAGCAGTTATATGTAAAAAGAAAATTGGCATATCTAATTCTTTTGATAAATCTTCAGCGAATTTTTTTACCAATGGATTTCCACAATCCATATCAAAAACAATTCCATGCCCTACGTGTGCGAAATCATTAATTACCCGCATACCGATATCTTTAATTTGACTATAGTCATGTCCATTTTCCTTTAATAATTTTCTTAACTCGTCACTAGAAACTCTGACTAGATTGAACTTTTCGGCCAGTGGTTTTACAACCGTAGTCTTCCCTGCTCCTACCAAACCTACAGGGCAAATCAAAAAAGGTCTTTCTGGTTTGGTTGCAGGAATATAAATTTGAGATTTAAATTCTGATTCTAGTTTTTGTAGATCTTTCATTATCATAAATTATACCAGTTAATTCCTGCTACTTAGTTATCCCTTCTTCTACCCTACTTACCTGCTTAACATTCTCCAAATCTTTCCCTTTTTCCGGATCAATCAGCGCAATAATTATGAAAGAGAAAATCAAAAGCAAATACCAAGACGTAAACATATGAAATGAAACCGGCTCCCATCCCTCAACTTGATTCGGATAAATCCAAACTCTTGCGAAAGTTCCAATTTGCTCGGCGAACCAAACGAAGAAAGCGAGAAGAGCGTTTGAAACGAGCGGATGAAAAACAAATGTTCTTTTTGTTAAAGTCGCATAAAGTTTTGTCTTCCAAAAAATCACAACTAAGAGTGCAAATATTATCCATCGAATATCATAGGTAAAATGATTTGTGAAAAAGTTCGCATATATAAGTAATCCAGTGAGCGACAATACCCACTTGTTCGGTAGTGCAGTAAATACAAATTTATTTATTCTCCATGCTCTCGTCATATATGAACCAACTGACGAATATAAAAATCCGGTGAAAAGTGGAACGGTTGCGATTGCAAGAATCGATGCTTCAGGATATGCCCACGATCCAACTGACGGAGATGTTTTAAAGATTTCCATGACCATAGCGCAGATATGAAAAATTACAATTGCTAAAACTTCCTTAGGTGTTTCTAGTTTAAATACGATAAGAATTAGCTGAATTGCTATTGCGATTACAAATAAAAGATCATATCTATAGATTCCCGGAATATCGATATATTTTGTGACCAACAGGAAAAATAGCATTAGCCCACCGAAGAGTGAGCTGGATGCTTGTCTTTTTATGAAGAGGAGGAGTTCGGATATCATGGTTATTTATTTAGAAATATAGTTTAACAAAAGCCTATACTCTTCTTCATGCGGTACCACTGGCTCGCCTTCACCATCTCCCTCGATCCATTTTTTAAAATCTTCAATACTTAAAAATTTAACAGCTTCAACTTCTCCGTCAGTTAATTTTATATCGGAAATATTAATATCCTCCTTTACCAAGAAAATATCTTGGAATTCATTGTTAATATAAGTTCCATTGTTCAAAATTATATGCTCTTCGAGACTAAATAAATATTTAAAATCTGACTCAGGAAAATTTATTCCCAACTCCTCTTCTGTTTCTCTTTGAGCTGCTTCCAAACTTGTCTGCCCTGCTGATATGTGACCTGCCGCAGAAATATCCCAATATCCTGGATATGCCTTTTTATTTTTCTGACGTTTCTGAATTAAAATTTCTCTGTTTGAATTCATAATCCAAACATGTACCGCCTTATGAATATGACCTTTTTCATGGGCTTCTTCGTAAGATTTAGTCTCTCCGGTTTTGTTTCCTTTATTATCTAGGATATCTAAATATTCCATATTGAAATTTACTTGGGGTGCCGTCGTAGAGGAAGTTAGAACTATATTTGAGAAAAGGAATGATGCGACGATCTACATTCCTGACATGCAAAGTATAGCAGTTCTTGGGTAATTTTGGCTCTTTTTGGCTCTTTTCGACCTAATCTGGCCTAGCGTTAGGGCAAATAGGGTGAAATAGGGCAAAAAAGGTCGAAAAAGAACACATATTTACTGTTCTGCATGAACCGGAGCAATGCCTGGGTTTTGACCTTCCTGTATTTCTTCCTTCACCCCATTAACGACCTCATTCACCCGATCATAGAGAGGAAGAAGATTACGTTGATATGAGTCAACCATCGCCAATAGACCCTCCTTATCAGCTCCTGGGTATCGCTGAGTAAGTTGATATGTCATATCAAGGAATTTTTTATTTTCAGGTGTATAAAACTGAAACAATCTACGCATCTCCTTAAAACTAGCTGTATACACAGTGTTATTACCTATTACTTGCCCAAAGGCCATGCGATATGCTCTCTTTGCAAGATCACGAGCTATCATTGCCGAACGTCTCCCCATTGGAATCGATGGCTGGGCTACAATCCAAGCACGATATGCAGCCAACTTATTTTTGAAGTCACTGTTAAGTAGCCATACGAGTTTATAGGACTTATTTGGCAATGGGTCATATTGAAGTAGATCTGGACCAAAAATTCGCACTCCGTCAGTCTTACAAACAAATTTCATCTTCTCATTTCCTTTGGCCATAAACTCAGACTGTATAAGTATCTGAATATCAGTCGGTATGCCCCATTCCTTAGCAGGAGCTTCTATAATATTTCTTAGAACATCTTTTGGTATTGGTGTCGTATCCTTGAGAACAACAACAATATTTATATCCGACAAACCCATGTTAAATTCACCACGCGCCATACTTCCGTTTACATAAAGGGCAACAAAGTTATCATTCAACGCTTCTTGGAGTAATTCCGAAAGCCCTTTTAACATTGCAGCTGAAATTGAATCGATATCCGTAATCGTTCGAGTGCCTGCTACCGTCTTCACCGATTCAAGCGTAGGCATGTAGCGCATAAATATTCGTTTACCAGTGGGGTCATCTGCTTTAGGAAATTTGTAATACCCGACGATGGATTTTGATACGGCTTCAAGATTAGTGTTTATAACCTCAGAAGTTTTTTGCATCTTATCCTTTGCATCGTCGTGCCATGTCTGCAGATTCTTCTTTCTCTTTTCATCAACCATCTGCTTACCATATTCGCTCAAGTGAATCTGCATCTCTGGTCGCAGAAGATTACGCTGTGCTTTTGCTTGAAAATAGGATTCCGTCCCGGTGAGAGGATTTTTAAAATGATGATAATTTGTACGTTTCTTGAGCGCAATAGAAATTGGTCCTTTGTGTGAGCTGTCATTCCACTCACTGAGAGCTCTTACGAGGCCTGGTATTCGTTTAACACGTTCGTTATTTAGCAGCTTACTTAGCTTAACCCCTCTTTCATTCTCACTTGAATATTTTTTATCTGGATTGGTTATCGCACTTATCAGCTGACATGTCTTATCTTTCAGCTGATGCACCAGATCAAGGAAATAGCCATGATGGTACATGATGTAGTCTTCGGCGTTGATAGCATGCGTCATATAAAAGGCATCGTCGGGAAGCTGTTCTACAAAAGAGCGAGTCATCTTCATTTCGAGTAAAATTCTTTCCATATCATAAAAATAGCTAGATGCAGTGTGCCAACGAGAATAACCCTTTGCGATGTTTCCCATCGCTTCATTGTGTGGCTGACGTATATCACCTTTGATACTTGTTATCAAAAGGCCTGTTTTTAATCTTTCGAGCCATTCCATTCCTCTCTGTTTACCATTTTTTCACCTTTATATAAAGGTTTTTGATTTAAGTCTATTTGTCTGATTTCGGTTATAATTGTCTTAACAAGAATAATCAATGAGCTACTACCACAATTATCGAAAACCATATTATTACCGACGACGACGTTACGGGAATTACAGCCAACCCTTCGAACCATTAAAAGGGATCTTTATTATCGGAGCTGCATTTATTCTTCTCGGGTCCATATCATCAATCACATCTGGCAATTTTATAGGAATACTAGGAAAGATACTTGTCTGGGGTCTGATACTTGGCAGTATTGTTTGGGTGATCAGGAAAATTAAAAACCGGTCTAAAAGTCCGATCTCTAATAATCTATACATCCCAGCTGGTGCAAGTAAGGACCAAGTTGCAGCTGTGAACAGTGAGAAGCATGGTTGCAAATGCTATATGGATGGACTCACTGACGGAGAACAAGAAATTGCACATATCCTCGCTGAGGGTTTGAGCTATAAAGACTATTTTATCTTCAATAACCTAACCATCCCTTCGGACCACAACGGATCGTCTCAGATTGACCACTTGGTTGTATCAAAGTTCGGTATCTTCGTAATCGAGAGTAAGGATTACAAAGGATGGATATTTGGCAACAAGGACCAAGATAATTGGACTCAGTCATTGCCTGGCGGAAAGAACAAATTCCAATTTCAGAATCCTATACGACAAAACTGGTCCCATATTATGTCTCTCAAGTTGCTTATGCCGTCTATTCCAGAGAATGCTTTCCGAAGCATAGTTGTATTTACTGACTCATGTGAATTCAAGACAGAGCCAATTGAGAATGTTGTCCACTCAGAAGAAATTGTGGGATGCATTCAAAAACATACCGACGCAAAACTGTCAGAAGAAAATCTTCATTTGATACTTGGGAAGCTTTCATATGTTTGCCAAACCGCAGATATCACACCCTCTCAGCACATTGAGAATTTACACTCGTTTCATCCTAAGTCTTCTTAATCAAAAACTAGCTCTGAAACTCTACCTCAAAAGGATACATTCCCATTCCGCAAGTTCCCTGAAGGGTTGCTACTTTCTGAGTTCCAATATCGATATCTGTTGATCCTGTCTGTGGAAGCGATTTGCTTATACCCATACTTGGAATGCGGACCGATGATGAGCAATCAAAGGTTCCTTTTGTATTGAATCGAATGACTGTCGGTATACCTGCTTTAGCAATGCTCTTTCGTGGTTGATAGCCACCTTTAGCACTTATCTCGATGATCTGCTTTCCATCAACAATACTGACATTGTTTGCATTTGCTACCTGACTGGTGTCATTTCCACCTTTGGCAACTAGAAACGCCCCACCGATGAGGACTACCGCTACTATGACTGAAATAATAGTTGCTTTCATAATTGGAATTATACTAGAAGTTAAAGACTGGCGGAATAACCCCAATCACGACCAAGCTATTAATAAGATTGAAGAGTGCGAACATGATCACGATCAGTCCGGCTGTCTTGAAGAAGACTCCGGCTTTGGAACTCTTTTGAATACTGAATGAGCTGAAGCTAATAAGAGCCAGGACCGGCAGTGTACCAAGTGCGAAAGAAAGCATTGTCAATCCTCCAGTGAGGAAACTCCCTGTTGTGAGCGTATAGAGTTGCATCGATTGAGTGAATCCGCAAGGCAGAAAGAATGTTGCAACACCAACTAGAAGCGGAGTAAGGGTGTGATTTAACTTCGACACACCATGAGCATGTTTTGCGATGAACTTCGGCATCGATGGCTGGAGTTTCTTGGCCCAGTGGAATGTGTCGAGAAGATTGATACCGAGAATAAGCATGACGATACCGATAATCAGGCTCAGGATAAATGTTGCCGAGGTGTTGAGCGTGAATGCCGATCCTATTGCACCTATCACTCCACCAAGAATAAAGAATGAGGCAATACGGCCCCCATGGAACATGAGTTGAGGTTTTATCTTGTCACCTTCTTTGGCAAACGTTGCAGACATCGAGAGGACCAATCCACCAACAACTGCCATGCATGTTGAAAGTGACGCAATTATACCGATAACGAATGCTGTGCCGTATGTTACGTTGCCAGCGCTAACAAGATTAACGATTCCCATTTTTTGTAACACCACGAAAAGCACAGCGAATCCGAGTGCAATCGGGACCGCAATTTTGAAGTCTCCCCATTTAGCATTGTGCTGCTGTTTTTCAACCGAAACAGTGTAGCCATGAGGCTTTAGTGGGATAGTAAGTTCTTCTGCAATCTGCTCCTGTGTCTTATCACCGAAGTCTCCGGTTACTTCTACTGAATGATTCTTAAGGCTTGATTTAACATGAGTGATGTTGGGCAAGTCTCCGAGCTCGCTTTCTGTCATGAGCACACAAGCGTTGCAGTGCATGCCATGTACGTGAAAGATATATTTTTCTGTTTGTGTCGTCATATTTTCTCAAGAATTATTTGTACCACTGGGTATACCAAGCCTGCATTTGCTGAATTTCTTTTGATTGAGATGAGATGATGTTCTTTGCGAGCTGCTGCATCTCAGGTCGGTTGGTCCCTGACTGAAGCATATTTGCCATCATGATCGCCAACTGGTGATGTGGGATCATTTCTTCGATAAAGGCTTTGTCAAAATCAGATGCATTTTCTAGTGCAGTCATATCTTCCTGTCCGCCCATGTGCATTCCGCTCTGTGACATCATGCCTCCACCCATCATTCCGGTACTTACCTTCGGAACAGTACTTCCGAACCAGTCCTGATACCAGCCGTTCATGCTTTGAATCTCCGCTGTCTGAGCTGCAATGATAGCTGTAGCCAAGGTTTTAATCTCGGGACGCTTAGCCTTTTGGAGGGCGAGGTTTGCCATAGCGATAGCTCCATCATGGTGAGGGATCATCTGCTCGATGAAGTGCTTATCGATTGTACCGGCCACCTGAGTGTTTCCACTCACTCTCTGGTCCGATACGGAGTTACTTCTCCAGTTCATCATTCCGTATCCACCATATCGAAACATTGGAGTGAGCACTGAGACAAGAAGAATTCCGATAACAATTCCGCCGATTCCGTATAATATTTTGTTGTTTTGGTTGTTCATATTTTTGTAGTTAGATTAATAAGTTACTCTCCGGCATACTTCACAGGATCGGCTGTAAAGTGATTCTTGCAGTGGATAGCACAAAAGTAATAGGTCTTACCTTTGTAGTCTGCAGTTGCCTTAATGCCGTCTGCATCAAGCTCCATTCCGCAGACAAGGTCGAATGCCACCTCCGGATCGATAGTTTTGTGTTTTTTATTGTCCTTAGACTTTTTTGTTTGCATAGATTTATGAGATTAGAATTGATAATGAAAATTCTATGCATCGAAGGACTATTTTCAAATAATGAAAGCCAGTGAGTAATTTTCCTTGGGCGAGTGAGGGCACGTTCAGGATCGTGCTGAATTCGCCAAAATACAAGATTAGCTAAGAGCGAATCCTGTCGTTTTATATAAACGAATCCTATGCTGAGAAATACAGCAAAGAGTAATACGAGGAGAAAGATAAATGGAATTGACGGGACCACACTGAAGAATGTGATAAACGCCTGAATGTGGTGGACCGACATCGCTGCGATGTTTTCCGGACATGGCGTATTGTCTACGGCTGAGGCAATACAACCGGTAGTGTGATTGGTCCCATGATTCATCGAGGTAAATCCAAACACCCCTATTACTAGGACACTTGTGATTATTAGTAATGAGAGGAGTTTTTTCATTATAGTTTTTTAGCCTTAATGCGAAGTGAGTTCGACACGACTGATACCGAAGACATAGCCATAGCAAATCCTGCAAACACAGGGTTCAAGAGCCAGCCGAAGACTGGGTACAGAGCCCCTGCTGCAAGTGGTATGCCTACAATGTTGTAGATGAAAGCCCAAAAGAGGTTCTGCTTGATCCCACGCATGGTGATCTTCGAGAGCTTGATGGCTTTTACGAGCTTGGAGATATCTCCGCCGAGAAGCGTTATGCCAGCCGACTCTATCGCCACATCCGTTCCGGTCCCCATGGCAATACCCACATCGGCTTGCGCGAGTGCAGGAGCATCGTTCACACCATCACCGGCCATTGCTACCACTCGACCCTGTGACTGTAGCTCTTTTATTTTTTTGAGCTTATCCTGTGGCAGAACGTGGGCGACAACATCATCAATACCTACAAGTGACGCAATGTACTTAGCTGCCTTTTCATCATCTCCGGTAAGCATAACTACCTTGATGCCTAGGGCATGTAGATTCTTTACCGCCTCAACTGACTCAGTTTTTATCTCATCGGCCACCATGACAAAGCCGAGGACCTTCTCTTTGGTAGCGAGAATAACTGGCGTTTTGCCTTGAGAAGTAAATTCATTGAGTTTTGCTGCGTCAAAGGAAACCTTAAGATCACTTACGAGCTTTGCATTACCGACAAAGTATTCTGTGCCACCGATCGTTCCCTTTAGACCCTTACCCTGGATACCTTCAAAATTTGAAACTTCCGAGATAGTAATATTTTTCTCTTGCGCATAACTTACAATCGCATGAGCAATCGGGTGTTCAGATTTCTTTTCAAGTGAAGCAAGAATTGATACGAGTTCATCATCTTTTAAATCGGAAAGATTTTGTATATCAACGAGAGTCGGTTTGCCTTTAGTGATCGTGCCTGTCTTATCAACAACAACCGTATTTACCTTATGGAGCTTCTCCAGAGTTGCCGCATCTTTGATAAGTATGCCTTCCTTAGCCCCCTTACCGACTCCTACGATAATGGCTGTAGGTGTTGCAAGACCAAGAGCACAGGGACATGCGATTACGAGAATACCGACAAACGAAACTAGACCGAATGAGAGTGCTTGGGAGAATCCTAGGTACTGTGAGCCAAAGATAAGCCATGCACCAAGAGTGAGAAATGCAATTACTAAAACTATAGGCACGAAGACTGCTGATATCTTATCTGCTAGTGCTTGAATTGGCGCTTTGCTACCCTGAGCGTCTTCAACCATCTTTATAATCTGAGCGAGGAGCGTTTCGGACCCAACCTTTGTAGCCTTAAATGTAAACGAACCACTTGTGTTTATGGTTCCAGATACGACACTGTCACCAATCTTTTTTTGAGCAGGCATAGGCTCTCCGGTAACCATAGACTCATCGATAAATGAGGAGCCTTCGGTAATAACACCGTCTACAGGAATCTTTGCTCCTGGCTTAACAATAATAAGGTCGCCATGCTTCACCTCATTCACTGAAATTTCTACTTCCTTTCCATCACGAATGACCAAAGCTGTTTTAGCTTGAAGATTGAGGAGTTTTTCTATGGCATCACCCGTCTTTATTTTCGATCGAGCTTCAAGATATTTGCCAAGGGCTATAAAAGTAATAACCACAATCGTGACATCATAGTATTGGTAGTCCACGTTTATAAATGGACGTAGAGCTTCTTCAAAAGCAGTGACAGCAAAGCTATATAGAAATGCGGCAGTGGTTCCAATACCGATAAGCGTATCCATGTTTGCCTTGCCGTATCTAAGGAATCGATAAAAACCCATGAGGTATGGTTTACCGACAACAAACAGGATGTATGTAGCCAGTATCGGAAGAAGATGGTGGATAAATTCTTTGATCGTATAGCTCATTTCAGGGACCGCTTTGTATTGAGCGAGAATATCCCAGGCCATAACGAGTGCTGCAAAAATTGCGAGAGGAATAGCAGAGAGTAATTTTGTTCTCATATCAGCTACCTCGGCGAGCTTTTCTTTCTTAGACTGATTGAGTCCCAGATGTGCCGCATGTTCATCTGCCGACATACCCATCGCCTCTGCTGATTGACTACCATGATCGTGTGACATCTCCTGGTCCAGGGCTAGTGTGTAGCCAAGAGGTTCTATCTTCTTTGAAAGCTCCTGTGCATTTGTTTTTGATTCATCAAAAGCCACTTTTGCTTTTTCGGTTCCATAGTTCACTTCAGCAGAATGGACCCCCTCAGTTTTCTTAAAGGTTTTTTCGATAATGCCTGCACATGAAGCGCAATGCATTCCTTTTACTCTATATGTTTTAGTGGGGTGATTCATATTTTTATTTGCGTTTGAGCTTATAAACCTTAAGGATCTCATCAACAGCTTTCTTTTCGCTACCATGCTTCATTTGGTGAACAACATGCGTAGAAAGATGATTTTCAAGAACCAGGCCCTCAATTCCAGTAAGCGCCTCTTTAATAGCCGAAGCTTGAGTAATAATATCGATACAATACTTCTCATCCTCCACCATCTTTTGGAGTCCTCTAATCTGTCCCTCAACAATTTTTAATCGACGAATAGCTTTTGTTTTGATATCTTGTCTCATATACATACATAATACCCCCTAGGGGTATAGACTGTCAAACCAGTAAACACGCTATTGGAGAAA
>CAZSLF010000006.1:0-37603 GCA_964607805.1 uncultured Candidatus Saccharibacteria bacterium | reverse complement strand
GTATTCATCAACTCGTTGGCTCATTCTTCAATAGGCACGCCGTGACGGACCGCACACTATATACCTTTATACTTATTTGATACTTATTTAGATGGGCCCGAGCGTTGCGTTCGCAATTAAGCTAACAACGCTCGGGAATGGAATGATAGAGTGTTTCGAAAACTCTGAACTAGTTGTCAGCTATTGACTACCCCGGACAGCACCGGAGGTTATCTCATCGAAACTCAAAATCGAGACCGAGGTTCCTGATCGATCTACGCATCTCACCTTTTACGGTAAGTTGCTCCCAATCTGGATTCAGTTTCTCGACTCCAACCTTCCATCTAAATAAATACCAAATAAAAGATATACAAAGTGCGGCCCGCTCCGACTCCTTGTAGGCATATGGTTTCAGGTCTATTTCACTGTCCTCACCGGACTACTTTTCACCTTTCCCTCACGGTACTAGTTCACTATCGGTCATAACACATATTTAGCCTTAGCAGTTAGTTCTGCTGGATTCCCCCGAGCCATTCGTGTCTCGAGGTACTCAAGAGTAGAAATAAGAGATACTTCGTTTTCGCTTACAGGACTATCACCTCCTTGGGTTAAGCTTTCCAGCTTATTCTGCTAACGAAGTATTTTGTAACTCTTCGAACATAAATGTCCATTTTCTATCTTACAACCCCAAGCTATCCAATAGAGCAAAGTAATCAATAACTTGCGTTACTTCATACCGTGCTCCATAGGAAAGCTTGGTTTGGGCTCTTCCCTTTTCGCTCGCCGCTACTAAGAGAATATTGTACTTGCGTACTTTTTTTCTTTTCCTCCAGGTACTGAAATGTTTTACTTCCCTGGGTGCGCATCTAGATGAAACTAGATAAGGGCTCATGTCCCTTGGGTTTCCCCATTCGGAAATCTTCGGATCAAAGGTTGCTAGACACCTCCCCGGAGCTTATCGCAGTCATGCTACGTCCTTCATCGCTGTGTTATGCCAAGGCATCCACCATATGCCCTTATATTTCCCATTAGGAAATATAAAGACCACAATCACTTTTATTTGTTACCTGCCCCTCTCGTCTCACTTGAGAGAAACGAGAGGGATTGTTATTAGATATAAATTACAAAATTCCTGGTATGGTATTTATAATTCACTGGACTTCTAATCCAATCTAATAACTCTACCTCCAACTAAAGACCCAGATAGAGTACTTGCCTTTCGATAGATCAAAGATCTTTCGAAATCAGTACTTCACTGAAATGTCAGGGTAGATTTAAGTTTTCAAGTTACAACAGTGATCTGAATTTTCTTCGCTTTTCTTATCTTTTACGGTCTTCTCTTTTAACGAAGAAGACCGCTTTTTGAGCGGTCTTCTTAACATGCGCCTTAAAGGGCAAACTAAGATTTCCGCTCTTTTAGATAATTACGCATATATTTCTGAATAGACGCTATTATACGCAAAGCGAAACCCTTGTCAACTCTTTTTTATGGCTATATTTAGGGATAATGTGGTCTAGTTATTCCTGTCCGAAAAGTCCCTTAAAATACCCTCTACGATACGTCCTGCAGCATCTCTACTACCTAGTCCAAAGGCCAGTCCGAAAGCTAAAGCGAAGGCAATAATAACGCCCATAAACAATGTCTGAACCAATGAAGCTGCAATACCTAGTTGAACCAAAGCGGCTAGAATTGCAAAGACTAGAATTGCCCATTTTGTAATTCTACCCAAAGCTTTTGCTTGTCGAACATGTGCTGCAGCAGCTGCCCCTACCACAACCTTCTGCAAAGCCTCAGCAACAACAGCCGAAACAAGTAGAATTAAGATAGCAATTATTACCTGTGGCAAGTACTGAACAACAATAGCCTGCATAAAGCCTGTAACAGATGAAAGACCTAGTACCTGGAACACAGCGATAAGGAAAAGTATAATGATAAACCATTTTACAACTCCTCCTACAAATGCTCCTGAATTAAGCTTAAATCCACCTCTTTGAAGCGCTCTGTCTAGTCCTAATTGACTTAAAACATTATCAATCTTAACTGTATGAAAAATCTTTTCAATTATTTTTCCTGCAAGTGCTCCTGCTGCCCAACCTGCAATAAATATTACTATTGAAAATAGTAATCTAAGACCGAACTGTGCGAACGCCGGTCCTACACCTACATATGCGCTACCAAGCGCGTCTCCCCATGTTTGGAACATATTGTTTTTTATATATGTTAATGGATAACATCTATATTATACCCCACTAAAAAGCACCTATCTTGTCTAGAACAATTTCATGTGGATAGTCCAAAACATCTCGAATCAATCTATCTCCAATACCTAATCTATATTTAAAATCCTGAGAATCGAGTGCACAATACCTAATTTCGCGCCCCACTTCCGCCTCGATATTTTTTACCACTGAATCAAGCGCTCCGGTCTTCAAATGGTCTCCCACAATCAACATATCTACAGGACTTTCCCCTATTTCCGTGAACAAACCAGTCAAAATCAAAATCTTTAATCGTCCTGTCTTACTTATCTTTTTCAAAATCGCCGTTCTATTAAGCAAACCAGTCTCAAGTAATAATCGCTGGAACTCAATCAAAAATGGAAACTTATCGTTCAACGCCCAAGCATTTTTATTATTTGATTTCTTAGACTTTTTTATAAGTCTTACACCGTGCAAAAAATTCAGCTCTTTCTTAAGTTTATTTGTTGGAACCTTAGATCTTTCCAAAACTTCTTGATGACTAAATGAAGTATGCGTATTAAAAAGGAAGAGTCTCATTAGTTTAATTCTGGCGCTTCCTCCCAATAGCTTCTCTAAGATATTCTGCATGACATTTAATATACCATATTCAAAGGTACGAAAAAACCCTGCCAGCACGAGGCTGTCAGGGTTTTTTCTTAGCTATTAGCGCTATGCCGACTATATTGCTATAGAGGCAATTTTGAGTCGAATTATTTCAATTCAACCTTAGCACCAGCTTCTTCTAGCTGCTTTTTCATAGCTTCTGCATCTTCCTTCTTAACTGCATCCTTTAGAAGTGATGGAGCTGCATCAACTAGATCTTTTGCTTCCTTAAGACCAAGTCCAAGAACTTCCTTCACAACCTTGATAACAGCGATCTTCTGAGCACCAGCATCAGCTAGGTGAACTGCGAATGAAGATTTCTCTTCAGCAGCACCAGCAGCCGCGGCAGGACCAGCAACTGCAACTGCAGCCGCTGAAACTCCGAATTTCTTTTCTAGGAACTTAACCAATTCATGAAGTTCGATAACTGACATCTTTTCGATAGCGTCAACAACTGTCTTGAATTGTGCAGGAGTAGCAACTTCTGTTGTTTCCTCTGCTGCTACATTTACATTTTCTTCTGTCATATAATTTATTTTAAAATCTATTGGATAATGGACATGATCATGCGAACATAATCATATTTTTAGACTAGTTAATTAGTTAGCTGAGCCTTTTTTCTCGGCAATGGCGTTCAAGCCAATAACCAAACCTTGAATCGGTGAATTGATAAGGTTTACGAACTGAGCATATAGAGTCTGACGACCTGGAATAGACGCAATTGTCTCCATGTCTCCCTTACCCTTAAATGCACCGTCGAAAATACCTCCCAAAATTGAAATTCGTTTATCAAGAGTCTTTTGGAAACTGAAGATTTCTCTTGCAGGAGCCAATTGATCTTCTCCATATACGATAGCAACTTCACCAGCTAATTCAGGCATATCACCTGATACAGCACTGTCATTCAAAGCTCGTTTTGTAAGAGTTTTCTTTGCGATATAAAACCCTACGCCATGAGATCGAAGTTGTTTACGAATTTCTGTCATCTCAAGAACTGAAACTTTGTGAAAGTTCACAAAGACAATTGATTTTGATGCTTTAAGAAGTTCGGTAACTTTCTTAACTATGTCTTGCTTTTTTTCTTTTGTAATTGCCATAGTTTTGTATGTGCTTTTAATGCGCTTATTTGAAAGGTTATGAAAAAAGCCAATCGGTCGCCTGGCGACAATATTACTATTATCTAAGGTTTCCGGATCGGCTTCTTCAAAGGAGGGTGTATTGCACGCCAAAAATTGACGGCAATGACTCCTGCACAGGGCTTATTGGCTATATTCTTCAGTTTCCCTTGAATATATCCGGCCTATGGTCTTTGAAGCCTTTCAGAAGAGATAGTACCATGCAGCGCCAAAAACTCAAGCTCCGCGTCAATTAGGTCAGAATATATTATATACAGATAGCTAATATCTCTAAGGAACATAAGGGCGTTAGCTTTCTTTGCCAAAGTAGCAGCACTCACCCCTCTTGCCCCTCGCTCGATAATATATTCATCTATATTTTCTACCTGACTCTTATAGAGCGCCTCCTGTTCTAACAATCTTTCAATTACTTTCTCATTTGCCTCTAGATCAATTAATATTTTTTCTGATTCTTTAGAAATAATTTGATTTTCTAGACTGTGAATTATTAATCCGTCCGCACCGAAGAATTTTATGAAGTTATTCTGAGCTGAAAGCAAAATTCCACGAGAATTACTTATTTTTTTAGAATATGTACTTTTATGCGCATATACTTCTAATTGATTTATTTCATCTTGTAATTGATATGTCACATTTAAGACTTTGGCTAAATCAGACATCATAATCTGAATCTTAGTTGAAGTTGAGCTAGTAATTATTGGCGGAATTTCTGCTTCGTATTCCCTTTCAGGATCACCATCGCCATCAATATCAACATAGATTATTGGAGATGTTGTACTGAAAGTAATTTCAGCACTACTCCCTACAGGAATATTATCAAACACATAAGTTGACTGGTTAGAGTTTGCTCCAGAATTATTTGTCTGATTAATTTCTGGGCCATTCCAATTTCCAGTAGGACTATTTTGGATAATGGTATTAGCTATGCTTATCCTCTGATTTTGAGTACTAACAAAATGCATATCATCTGGTTTTACTTGTGAAGTCAGAGCGGTCATATTCCCCATTTTTGTAATTGAACTATTGGGAATATCTTCAATTATATAGAACTTATCATTTTGCTTTAAAGTTATAGTTTCATATTTCTTGCCCTCAAAACTATATGCAATCCCTCCAGACACTTCTCCGTCAACAACAGTCATATATAATTCAGACACCTCAGGGTGTGTATCATCTAAATATATAAAGCCATTTTGCTCTACTGGATTATTTGATAACAAAATACTTTTGATCGTAGATTGAATATCTGTGGATTCCATAATATTTGAGTGTCTAATATTTGTCTTTTTATCCGAGTTTAGCTTTGATAAATCTATTTTAAGCAAAGTTCCGAGTCTGTTTTGTGGACTGTCTAATATAACCGTCCCGTCTCCATCTACAATATAACTAGGAACTGCTGTTAGCGTAGATGGTTTCTTACACGGAAGAAGTGCACAAGTATCATATTCATATCTCATGCCGTCTATTGTTTGTACCCCTATTCCTGCTAAAGACCATATCTTATATGAATTATTAACTAAATTATTATTCTCGATTAGACGTGATACTTCACCTGTCGCCTTACTTTGTAGAAATGAGTTGGATGTCTTTTGAACCAAAATTGAATCTTTTGTAAGATTTAATCCGGCTGGTTCTCCAGTAACTTGTTTTAACCATCCTATTACCTCACCCATGTATGATGGTTTTGATAATC
The DNA here is from genome assembly GCA_964607805.1 of uncultured Candidatus Saccharibacteria bacterium. Classification (GTDB taxonomy): domain Bacteria; phylum Patescibacteriota; class Minisyncoccia; order Phycocordibacterales; family CAIZLB01; genus DALYDD01. The sequence goes on along the minus strand of CAZSLF010000006.1, from coordinate 31,951 downwards.
CAAATGATGTATCAACATTTCTTGCCGATATATTCATAGTTAGAGCGATATTTCTAGCAAATATCGCAGACGGCATGAGTACATAAGCGGAAGGCATATTTTGAGCTAAGCTAATTGCTGTACTAGCTTTTTGAATTATCCCCTTCATAATCGTCTGATTCTCACCGTGTAAAGCAGCAAAAAGAGCAGTAGGTGTTCCTGTCTCAGGTACAGCAACCAATACCACTTTATCTATCAAGTGTGCCCTGCGTGTTTCTTTCAACTTTCTAAGCAAAACTTTACTTACTAATCCACCATAACTGTGAGCGACTATTGTTACACGGCCATTAATAGAATTTTTTGACAGTTGTTCAATTTGATTAATCAAATTTTGAGTTACAATTTCCTCAGGAGAATATCGCCAATCGTAAGGAAAGGATCTATATTCCTGAATCAGGTTCTCACTCTTAATTTTTTCTAAGGATGCAAGAAAATTATGGTAATAGGAAAGCTTATTAATTCCATAGCCCGCAATCTCTACTCGACTTAAAATATCTTTTGCATAGATATCTGATTGAATAGATTGACCTAGTGTATTCATGAATAATTTTTGAACATCCCCATCTATATTTGGTTCCCATAACCTATTTTCATAAACTTGTTTTTTGTATAATCGACTTCCTTGAAAGCCTGGAATAAACAAAACTGAGGCACAGCAGCCATTTTCCTGATAATTAATAGTACTGGTAGCACCAGTGAACACGAGCTCTGCCTGCTCAACACATACAGGATTATTCAATTGCCCAGTTGCAGTGCTTTGATTAAATAATCGGAGCCATCTCTCACAAGAAATTATATGGCTATTATCAAAATGTATTCTCGAATCGTTATACACTTCAAATACAGCCGGTGATATATCTGAATGAATTTTTGTCTCTGTTATTGTTGCATGACTTTCTGAATACACTTCAAATAAATTAGATTTCAACGGGTATCCGCCATAGCCGATAACATTTTCATATCCCTGTCTTGGCTGAGTACTTCCTGGATTATTAGGATCAACCTGACTAAATATAGTTGAATAGCTTAAATCAAGTTTACTGTTTTGATACATAGCAAAGAAAGGCTGGTGCGCAAATATAATACCTGCCGTTGTGTCCATAAATGAACTGGAAGAAATGGCTATTTCAGCGTTTCGATATCCTGCAGCAAAAACGGTTCCTTTAAAATTTAAATCAGTACCTATAACACTACCGCCATCAACTTCAATAAAAGGGAGCGTGCTACTCGATACAATTGTAATTGTCTTAGATTTATTTGTGGTACTAGAGGTATTTGTGTTTCCAGCACTAAGGAAATCGTCTTCCAAACCCATAAAAAGTAAACCTCGAACATAGAAACCTGCGTCTGGCCCTACCACTATTTTTGTTCCACTGTATATTCGAAGAGTATCGTCTTCAGTGACACCTATTACCTCATTAATTACTACAGGCTTACCATTTGTGCTCTTAATTATAATTTCCTTTCCTTGAACTGATTTTGGTAAACAGAATAAAAGCAAAATAAGGAATATAAATATTATATTTCGCTTATTTATATATATTTCTAATTTTCCAATAAATCCGTGTATATATGATTTAAATTTATTCATGCCAAAAGAATGACATTTAGCACCTTAAATTCTCATCAATTTTGAATAAATTTTAATTAAAACTTTTATCAAATAACAATTAATGAAATTAACAAAAACGATAGCAATAACAAAAAGCCGCCCCTTTCGGGGCGGCTTTTTGTTTGTTTACCTAGAAGGCTTACAGATTAACGAGATTAGTCGTTAAAAGTAGCACCAGCAGGAGTTACAAAGTCTTCGAATCCATAAGTCTGAGTAACTGCACCGTTACCAGCATTCCATGTGATAGAAACAATTCTAGCCACATAAGAACCAGCTACGATACCAGATACAGGAGAACTTGTGTTTGCAGAGTATTCTACAGTTACACTTGATCCATCAGCGATATTATCAACTCGTGAAATAGCAGCAGATGAAGTTGCAAGGATAGTTGTAGGAGCACTTGCTAGAGCCCAGCCGATAACAGCTGAAGCTGAAGATCGAGCCCAGTCTCCACCTTGTGGATTAACATTGATGTTGAACACTGCGTTCATAGTACTTGTTCCACCAGTGAATGATGAATTTTGTACTGTGATCGTAGGAACACTAGCCAATGTCATGTTTACAGATTTAGTGTAAACATACTGACCTACACCATTAACAGCATCAGAGTCTGTTGAACTAGAACCATTTGGTTTTTCGTAAGTAACAGAAGATACAGTTGTTGTAGCAACGTAAGGTGTTGTTACAGTAGAAGATGTAGCTGGGAAGCCAATCTTAACTGTAAGAGTCTTAGTTGTGTCCTGAGGAACATTGATATCCATGTTATTGAATGTAACTGAAGTTGCACCTGTCTTTGAATCCAACAAAGTTGAACCATCGTATAGGTAGAACACAGCGTCACCAATAGTGAATCCAGAGTACAACGTTGTTGTAGCTGTAACATCTGTAACTACTGAAGCACCTGTTTCAGACTTAACGTTGAAGTTAAGAACTGGAACAATAACTGAGTCAGTTGAGTTCACTCGATAGTTGTTTGATCGAAGTGGAGTTGTAGCAGCTGACAAGTTTAGAGTAGATGTTCCTGGCTTCTTGAACGTGTGAGTTCTTGTGTAAGAACCACCGTCAACACTGTAGAAAGTGTTAACACCGTTTCCAGATACCGCTCGAACTGAGTTAGTTCCGTAACCGTCAATAGTTACAGTTCTATCAGAGTCAATTGAGTTTGTTGAGAATGACACAGTCAAAACTTTCTTAGCATCCTTAGGAACTAGGAAGTTTAGACCAGACAATCGAACATAGTAGATCGAACTTGAATCCTTAGTAAATGTTGAAGAATTTACAGGGATAGTAGCGATTACATTAGATCCATCCCAAACCTTGATCGTATTGATCAAAGTTGCAGGGTTTTCAGCAGAACCAGAAAGTACTGTTGAAACTTGAAGATCCAAAGTCTGAACTACAGAGTCAGCAAGTCGAGCTTCGAATTCAACACCATATACTGGTACATCATTTGAAGTCTGAACGTTTGCATTGTTTGTAGGTGAAGTAGCCAATCGTACATCTAGAGATCCTTCAACACCTGTGTTGATTGGACCTGGAGTTGTAGAACAAGGCTGACCAGTCTGCGAGTTGTACAAAGCGCCTGCTGAACAACCAGGAGTTGTTACAGGACCTGAACAAGGCTGACCTGTTACACTGTTATACATCGCGCCTGCTGAACAACCAGGAGTTGTTACAACAGAACCTCCATCAGCCATTACTGCAGCTCGAGTGATCGGACCGAAGTAACCAGCGGCAGGAGTAATACCCTTCTGAGTTTGGTAAGCTGCTACTGCACTCTTTGTAAGAGCACCGAAGTAACCTTTAGAAACACCAGCAGGGATAACAATAAGGCCTTTTGCCTCTAGGAATGATTGTAGTGCAACTACATCAGCCCCTCGGCTACCAATCGTAAGATTAGTATTGAATGTGTAAGAAGCAGTTGACTGCGCAGAAGCTGCTACTGGAGCAACTACTGAAAGCGCAAGTGCAAATGCAACTACAGCTGTAATGAATTTCTTCATAATATATATAATAGTTTGGGTTAAAGATAGACTAGGTTTCCAGTTACAAATAAAGGTAGTAATGTTGGTCCTTGGCCTATCTCCGGGTTTTTAATACTGACCATCGCAGACCCGCAAAAATCTTCAATTCCCTATCTATATCATAGATACTAGATCATATATAAAGACAGGTTTAAAAGTTTTTGTGGGCCTACGATTAGTCATGGGTTAGTAAACTGAACGACCTCATCTTTACAAATTAATGCAAAAATAAGGCACCAAAAGTGCTGTTTCCAGCCTTTCGGGTTTGAAAACAATAAACTTGACGAGTATTTGATTTTCAACGTTCAATCAGGGTTCGGGAATTACAAGAATGCCTGCGTAACTTCCATGACGGTATACGACTGTATATATTACAGAAATTAGGCCAAAACGTCAATTCAAAGCATAGAATAACGACTCCAGCGCCTTTCACCCTCTTTTTTGAGCACTCCGCCCTCAACTAGTGCCAAAAGCTCTCTTTGTATGGTTTTTTCGCTACAACCCTCGATTTTCCCTATGAGATCACGGATTGTGAGCTGACCGATCAATTTGATTTCTTTGATAATTTGGGCCTGTCTAGGGCTGAAACCATCCCTAATTGGATCCTTTCTGACTGGCTGTGTCTGAGGGGGTTTATCCACAGTATTCGCGCTTCTCTGGCTAATATATATAGAAGGTCTATTTTTGGGATTTGCGCCATTTACAGGGTTTGTTGCATGATTTGGCCTGTTTATTGTGTTAGTTATAGGGTTAGAAAAGCTACTTTTTGGATAATTGTTTGGAGGGGTAATGGCACTATTATTTACAGAATTGTTTATTGAAAGTATCTCACTTATATCAAAAGCAATATTGGAATTCCTTTTATACATATCTTGCAAATATGTTTGAGTCGATGAAAGTTCATTGTCCAATAAAGAAAAGTTTTGTCCTGAAATAAGATTTGCAATCGATGCGATTTTCAAAAGATTTCGTATATGACCCAATCGCGAATCTATAAAAGTACTTGAGATATCTGATACCTCTAAAAGTTCTTCTAGGACAATATGAGCAGTTTCTCGCATACCTGTCTTTAAAGGTTCCATGTCCGATAGATGGTTTGTTACCAGATATAATGCCGCAACTATATTATTAAAGCGCTTTTGGATGACCTCTATTGGATTGTCTTTTTGAATGTCTTTTTCCATAGTTTATATGTCTTAATCAAGCTGGCATTTTGTCTTTTATAAATTTATCTGCGATTTATGACTTTTTATGACCTTTAGTTTTTTGGCAGAAAAATATTCAAAGACAAGTGTCGAGGCTCATTATATATAAGACAAAGCAAATGGCAAATTTAGAAAGCTATTGGTCACGTGGTAAAATTAACCCATGTCAAAGAAGGATAAAAAGAAGAAGGTTGAGGACGAATCTGCAGGGCTTAAATTAAACCCATTACGTAACCTAAAAGAATCCACAATCCAAAGTGTTTGGGGTATATTACTTTTTGTATTGTGTTTATTCTTTTTATTAGCTGCATTTAATCAAGGTGGTCGAGTAGGCACTACAATATATGGTTGGTTTGACCATTTATTAGGGTTTGGATACTACTTAGTACCCCTACTACTTATCATCCTTTCTGCCTCGTTTTTTGGGGATGGAAACCGCAAGTTTTCATTATCAAAAATAATAGGATCTATACTATTCATAGTATCAGGCCTTGGAATACTAGATATTATTAAAGATCAAAGTGGAGGAACTCTGGGCGACTTACTTGCCTCTCCCCTAGTCTCAATGTTCGATGTAGTCCTTAGTTTTATTGCGCTTTTGGCCGGAGGAATTATTGGAACAATTGTAATTCTGGATGCTGCAATCAAGCGAGAACATATATTATTCTGGAAGAAAAAAGATCTTGAAGAGGGTGTGGATAACTCAGGAAATATTCTATTAAATGGCGATAAGAAAAAGTTAGATAATACAAAAATACTCGGGGCAAAAGATGAAGATGATGAGGACGAAGAAGATGAAGAATCAGCTAAAAGGACATCTGTCCTTGATGCGATAAAGGACAAAATGAATCCTGCGGCTCAAAATAAGGAGAATTACGATCCTGACTTCGTTCCTCTATTTGCAAAGAAGACAGCTTTGCTTGGAAAACAATATATTGCACCACCGCTTCACCTACTTGAACCGGATAGTGGAAAACCTGGAGTTGGTGATATTAAGGCCAATGCAAATATTATAAAGAGAACACTTCAGAACTTCGGTATCGATGTAGAGATGGATGAAATTTCAATCGGACCGTCAGTTACCAGATATGCCATGAAGCCAGCAGAAGGTGTAAAACTTTCAAAGATTCTTGGTCTTCAAAATAACCTATCTCTTGCCCTCGCCGCTCACCCACTTCGAATCGAAGCTCCAATTCCTGGCAAGTCACTTGTTGGTATCGAAATTCCAAATACTGTAAAAGCTAAAGTTGGACTTGGCGCGCTACTATCTATGGATGAATTCCAGAAATCTAGCTATCCACTTTTCGTAGCACTTGGTCGTGGAGTGTCAGGAAAAAGTCATTATGCAAACTTAGCTAAGATGCCTCACTTATTGATCGCTGGAGCCACTGGATCCGGAAAATCTGTAACAGCTCACGCTATCCTTACTTCCCTTCTATATAGAAACTCACCAGAAAATCTACGATTTATTATGATCGATCCAAAGCGAGTGGAACTTACTCAATATAACGGTATCCCTCACCTACTCACTCCAGTTATCACAGATGCAAAGAAGGCAATCATGGCACTAAGATGGGCAGCAAAAGAGATGGACCGACGATATGATCTACTAGAAAAAAGTTCTGTGCGTGATATTGATTCATATCATAAAAATATTCTCATGCCTGCGCTTGAATCTCAGAAAAAAGGAGACAAAGATGCTGGAGAGAAGATTACAGACCCATTGCCATATATAGTAGTAATTATCGATGAATTAGCCGATATCATGCAGGCATACCCACGAGAGCTTGAAGCAGGTATCGTAAGATTAGCTCAGATGTCCCGAGCAGTTGGTATTCACCTCATCCTTTCAACTCAGCGACCATCCGTAAACGTAATCACAGGTCTAATCAAGGCCAATGTTCCCGCTCGTATTGCACTTCAAGTAGCTTCACAAATCGACTCTCGAACTATTCTAGATATGAGAGGAGCAGAAGAATTGCTAGGTGCCGGAGATATGCTTTATCTTTCAGGAGAAATGTCTAGCCCTGTTCGTATTCAAAGTGGATATGTAACTGAAGGAGAAACAAAGAAAATTGTAAAACACCTTAAGGAGCAAGCTGATTCATTTGCAAGTGAAATCGCACTTGGAGGAGAAGCTAAAGATGAAGGTGTGAATGATCCAATATTCAACAATGCAAACACATCTGGAGGAAATCAAAGTGGCTTCGGTGGCGGTGGAGGTTTTGGTGGAGGAGATGACGATGTGGACGATGATCTATACGAAGAAGCTAAAGAAATAGTAGTTCAGGCTGGAAAAGCATCAACTTCATATATACAGAGAAAACTACGTGTTGGGTACGCGCGCGCTGCAAGAATTATTGATATACTTGAGGCCAAAGGTGTAATAGGACCCGCTGATGGCTCAAAGCCAAGAGAGATTCTTGGTGTACATGCAGCAGCTTCCAATTCTTCAGATTCAGGCGATGATTCTGATGAGAATAATATGTAATATCTTGAAAATGAACCCTGTTATGACCCCTAAAAACATTCATATTTATTTGATCAAATCTTTATCAAAATTTAATCCCCTATCAGTATGATTAGACAGTACCAAGACGGAAAATTAGCTCTTAGAGTGCTTTTGACCTCTGTCTTTGTATTGGCTTTGGTTGGATATTCGATATTTCAGGTACATAGGATTATTACTGGCCCCACAATCGAATTATCAGCTCTTTCCGAAGAAGGCTTTGTCACAAGCGTTAATAAGATAAATCTTACTGGGGTGGCTCAAAACGTAGCCTTTATATCCCTTAACGATAATCCTATATTTATAGATGAAAATGGAGCATTTAGTGAGGATTTATTACTGTATTCGGGCTATAATATAGTAAAGCTGTACGGCAAAGATAAGTTCGGAAAAAGCCTGACCAGATTAGTAGAAATTACCTATAAACCTTAATTCACATTACAGAATATGGCAAAAAAAATACAAAATAAAAAATCAGCATCTAGTGCTGCTAGTTCTAAGAACGCAGCAAGTGCTGCGAAAAAATCATCTGAAGCAGAGGAAGTTGAAAACGAAAGTTCATTTGTAGACGACGCAGGTGAAGAAATTAATCCTAAAGGGAAAAAATCTGATAGAACTAATTCAATATCAGACACTATTGCACAAATCAAAACAAAATTTGGTGACGATGCAATTATGAAGCTTGGTGAAAAACCAAAAGTAAATGTTCACTCAGTCCCTACTGGTTCAATAGGATTAGACGCCGCACTTGGTGTTGGTGGCCTTCCACGTGGAAGAATCGTAGAAATTTTCGGACCTGAATCATCTGGTAAAACAACTCTTACACTTCATGTTATTGCAGAAGCTCAGAAGCAAGGAGGTATTTGTGCATTTATCGATGCAGAACATGCTATGGATCCTGAATATGCAAAGCGAATTGGTGTAAAGATCGACGAACTTCTTATCTCTCAACCAGATAACGGTGAACAAGCACTAGAAATTGTAGAAAGTTTAGTAAGATCAGGGAAAATGGACGTAATCGTAATTGACTCCGTTGCGGCACTTACGCCACGCGACGAGATCGAAGGTGATATGGGTGCGCACCATGTTGGAAAGCAAGCAAGACTTATGTCTCAAGCACTTCGAAAACTAACTGCTATTGTTGCAAAGTCTAAGACTATCGTAATCTTTATCAACCAAATTCGTATGCAAATTGGTGTTATGTTCGGTAATCCTGAAACTACTCCAGGAGGAAAGGCTCTTAAATTCTACACTTCTGTTCGTCTTGATATCCGAAGAATTGCTCAGATTAAAAAAGGTGAAGAAATTATGGGTGGGCGTACGCGCGTGAAGGTGGTAAAGAATAAGGTTGCGGCACCTTTCAAGCAAACAGAATTTGACCTTATGTACAACGAAGGTATTTCTCGTGAAGGTGAACTTATCGCACTTGGAGAGAAGATGGGTATTGTAACTAAAAGTGGTATTAGCTATTCATATGGTGATATTAAGCTAGGAAGAGGATACGACGCAACGAGACAATTCCTAAGAGAAAATTCTAAAATTAGCGACGAAGTTCTAAAGAAAATTAGAGAAAATCTGAAGGAGGCTTAAAGAGGCTTAGTTAGTGGACAATCCCAAATCTCTCAAGTAGAATACCCCTACTATGCTAGATTATAACGAAGTAACACTTAGAAAGTGGATTGTTTTTGATGGAGACCCTTATGAAGTACTTGATTCTCATGTATTCCGTAAGCAACAGAGAAAGCCTGTAAACGCAGTAAAGATGCGTAACATGATTAGTGGCCGAATTGTCGAGCATTCTTTTCACGTAGCTGACCGAGTTGAGGAAGCTGATATTTCTAACAAGAAAGTGAAGTTTCTATATAATAATCGTGGACAATGGTGGTTCTGTGATGAAAAAGATCCTAGTAAGCGTTTTGAGCTTACTGAGGAGCTTTTGGGCGACGGCCGCAAATTCCTAAAAACAAACGCTCTAGTAGACGCCCTTGTTTATGACGAAAAGATTATAGGTATCAAACTCCCTATCAAAGTAGAATTAGAAGTAACTGACGCTCCCCCAGCAGTCCGTGGTGACACAGCAAAGGGTGGCAACAAAGTAATTACTCTTGAAACTGGAGCAACTCTGAATGCACCTATGTTTATCGCACCTGGAGATGTTGTGAGAATCAATACTGAGACTGGTGAGTATGTTGAGAGGGTTTAGTTTAATTTTAGAACAATTTCCACGCTAATTTGTAACTAATTCTAATTACAAAGCATATAAATCAATTAATATGGACATCGACAATAAGATTATTCAAGCTCAAGAGAACCTTAAGCGAAAATTAGATTGGATAGGAAGACATGATTCAAGAGTATCTTTCGCTGCAGGTATTTTTATCGCAATGACAGGCGTTCTTGCTAACGCAGCCGCCTCAATTAAGCTCTGGAACTATTGGGTTTATGCTATATTCGGTTTTGTCGCATCGATGCTTATAACTGGTCTTATATTAATTTACTTTAGTCAATATCCAAGGACTAAATCTTTAAACACATCACTTATATTTTTTGGCACTATCTCTGTCTTAAAATGTGACGAATTTAAGAAAAAATTTAAAGAAATGAGTAAGGAAGAGTACCTTGATGATCTGCTCTCACAGATTCATATTAATTCAGAAATTCTTACTAAAAAGTTTAATTATTTAAAATGTGCATTAAGACTACTGGGAGTAGTAATTGTTCCCTGGGTTATATTCATATATATCTCACAAGATTATTTTAAGTAATAATAAAATGACATTAATAGATGATTTAACCAAAGAAACAAATCAGATCGTATCTGGTCAATGGAGTAAACGTGACGGAACTGTTGTTCCAGAAGTTGAAGACCTCAAACTCACTAATGATGCAGTTAATCTAGAAGCAACTTTCTTGTACGCAGATTTAGCGGACTCTACCGAATTAGTCATATATAGCCAAAGTATTTCCGCTGAAGTTATGAAAGCATATTTGATGGGAACAACTAGGATAATAAGATCATTGGGTGGTGAGATAAGAAGCTTTGATGGAGATCGTGTAATGGGAGTTTTCATCAATGGTACAAAAAATACTAATGCCACAATAGCAGCTCTAAAGATTAGTTATTTTTTTAAAGAGATTTTAAAGCCAGCTTTTGCTCGAGTTTATCCAAAAATATTTCCAGATGTTTTTAACCTAAAACAGACAGTCGGTATTGATACTGGTAAGACTATGGTAGTTAGAAGTGGTATTAGAGATAATAATGACTTAGTTTGGGTAGGTAGAGCACCTAATGTGGCGGCTAAACTTAGTTCTATTCGTGAGGATTATTACTCTACTTATATAACTAAAAGTGTCTTTAATTCAATACAAGATAAAGGTAAATACGGTGGTAGCCCGTCGCAATTAATGTGGGAATCTAGAATTTGGAATGACGGAAAAAAATATGGTGTACCCGAAGTATATCGTTCAGGATGGAATTGGAAACTGTAAAATAACGTTCTCCAAATGGACCCCAAATTTTATATAAAAATTTGTATGAAAATCCTTACTGAGTAAGATAGTGAAAAGAAAAACCACTCCTCTCGGAGTGGTTTTTCTTTTTTGGCAGCTATGCGATAGCGCATAGCATACCTCAACCTAAGTCTTATTCAGCCACAAACGGCACAAGAGCCATGAATCGAGCACGCTTAACAGCTGCTGCAAGCTTTCGCTGGTTCTTAGCAGTAACACCTGTTCGCTTTCTTGAAAGAAGACGAGCATGTGGATTCAAGAATTTCTTAATAATACCGACATCTTTATAGTCGATATGCATAATATTATTCTGAGTGAAATAGCATTGTTTTGTCATATTTTTGCTTGTTTACTTTATTTGGGCTGATAATTACTTAAGTTTTGCATTTATCCTTTTAGTTTGGCTTTCGCCTTTGAGTTCCGACCGACCCTGCCCTAAAGCAGTTTCGTCGCTTACTCAAATTAGAATGGAATATCTTCAGGATTAATTTCGTCTGCAGGATAGTTGACTGAATCTAATGATTCAAGATCATCTGCCTGGCTAGGCGCTGCCTTTGATTCTCGAGCTGGAGAACTAGACTGAGAAGAAAACCCACTGTCATTGCCTCCGCCTCCCTGGCCACCTTGTCGGGGACCAAATTGGATACTGTCAGCAATAATTTCAGTTCGGTAATTCTTCTTTCCGTCTGGTCCATCCCAAGATCTTGTAGTTAGACGACCTTCAACATAGGCCATAGAGCCTTTCTTGAGGTAAGCAGACACAGTGTCAGCTTGTCGCCCAAATACCACGATATTGTGATAATCAGTGTTTTCCTGTCGAACATTGTTCTTGTCTTTCCAGACTCGATTAGTAGCGATAGAAAAACTTGAAACGTTCACTCCTGAAGGCAAAGCCTTTAATTCAGGATCTCTTGTTAAATTTCCAATTATAAATACTTTGTTTAAATACATATTTTTTAGCTTTTTAATTCTTCTAGTTCTTCTTCTGCTTCAGCAGTTTCAGTATTGTCTAGAGGTAGTAAAGCTGTATCCCCTTCTGGGGCAATGATAGAGTCGTCCGAGATATCATCTTCCGAAGCATCTGGTCGGTTATTTCGGCCACTTCCGTCGCGTAGCGCGCCAATAACAGTGTTTTCACGCACTGTAGTGATAAGCAAGTATCGAAGAATCGGGTCGAAACCTTTAACTTGCTTTTCAAGTGCTACTACATCTTCTGGTGCAAGCGTGAACTTGACCCATCCGAAATAAGCATCTTGAAACCACTTCTTCTCCGTTTTGATTGTTTTAGCAATCTCATACGCGAGACGTATTGGCTGCGGCGCATCCTCAGAGATGAACTCGCCCCCGAGCTTTTCAACAAATGATTTGAGCTCAGAAAACTTTACAGTTACATCGTCTTCCGAAAGAGTAGGCACGAAATGAAAACCGAGCTCATATACTTTGAGTCGTTCGTCTCGTTCTAAATCTCTGTTATGATCCGTAGTCATGGCTCTCAGGCTACCACATGATCCCTACTTACGCAAATTTGCAAGTCAGTCAGAATTATAGTCTGGAAAATGGCCTGTCTGAGGCTCAAAACGGCCATTTAAAGGCCTGAATTAGAGCTTAATACCAAACGCTTTGCGAGCATTTCTAAGCAGAATTTCGGCCATAATTGGCTCTTCTATACCTCGTATTTGGGCCATTTTTCTAACAACTTCTATCACATATACTGGCTCGTTGCGTCCTCCACGATACGGGACCGGTGCCACAAATGGACAATCAGTCTCAGACATAACACTATCAGGTGGCAAAGCAGCAATCGTCGGTGCGTATTCTTTGGCAAATGTAATTACTCCAGTAAAAGATACAGTAAAACCTCTATCAAGAAACATCCGCGCCTCTGCAGGTGTTCCTGCAAAGAAGTGGACATTTCCCTTTAACTTTATCCCTTGAGAGATGAAATTCTCATCAAGAATAGATAAAATATTTATGTAGGATTCACGTGCATGAATCATAATTGGAATATCACGCTTCAAAGCGATATTAATTTGGCCAATGAACAACTTAGTTTGCAAAGCTAAAACACCATCAATTGATAGTTGATCGGCCGGTAATTTAAATCCACCATCAGCAGGGGCCCTAGCGAGATCATTCTCAAATCTAAAAACATCTATTCCACACTCGCCTATTCCTACAACCGAGCTATGATCCGCCAGTTTTTCAAGCTCCACGAGCCATTCTTCAATAACTTTATCTGCTTTTAATAAAATCTTTAACTTTTTTTGATCAGAACTTAATAGCTCGCCTTCTTGGGTCACCGATTCCTCTGGCTCAAACTCTTTTAACAAGTTTTGCACCTCAACAGGATGAATTCCGGGCATACTATATATATGTGGAAATTCTATCCCCTCTTTACTTCTATATGTATCAGCAATTTCCAAAATCTGCTTTGAACTTTCAATATCTGTACCAATATTTATAATCGCCACACCTTTTTCCTTGGCGCGTAAAACAACCTCGTCCCGATCCTTGTCATAATCTGGAAAATTTAAATGCGCATGTATATCTATGTATCTAATTTCTGTCATGGGCGACTAATTAACTAATCTTTTCTTGCAAACAAAGGTGCCTCTGGGAAAGTTTTTGATTCAATTAGTTCGATAATTTTGGAAGACGTGTCAGGCAGAAATGGCCCAAGCGCAAAAGCAATCTTATACAATTCCACAAGCATGTTCTCTACATCTTTGATCGCTCCCTCTTTATCAACCTTAATTTTCTTAAATGGTTCCTTCTCCTGAATTGAAGTGTCTAATTCACCGATCTTCTGCCAAATCTTGTTTGCTGCAGATGAGAAATTGAAATCCTCTATGTCGTCAGCCATAGAATCGAAAATCTCCCTTTTCACATGAGGATTAGCAACTTCGGCCAGAACCGAATCAAAATCCACATCATAACTAGTGGCCATCTTGAGGATTCTGCTTGTGAGATTGCCTATGCCATTTGCCAAATTGGCGTTGTAAGCTTCCTTAAATCGTTCAATTGTAAAATCACTGTCTTCATAAGGAGAAAATTCACGGGCAATAAAATATCGTAGCGCGTCAATTCCATATTCGTCAGTTATGTCGAAGGGATTGATTACGTTACCCAAAGACTTACTCATCTTTTGTCCCCCGCTATTTATAAAACCGTGAATAAAAATTTGCTTTGAGGGCTGAAGACCTGCAGACATAAGCATCGTCTGCCACATAGCACTTTGCTGACGAAGATTATCTTTTCCAGCAACCTGTACACCTGGCCAAAACTTAGCAAAATTATCGCCGTCATTATCTTCATTCGCACCCTCACCCATCTCACCACCGTTTGGCCACCCAAGTGTCGAAATATAATTCACAAGTGCATCAAACCAAACATACATAACATGATCCTCGTCTCCTGGAACTGGAATTCCCCAAGGCATCTTTTCTTTCAAGCGAGAAATACTGAAGTCGCGGAGCTCGGCTGTGACGAAACTTTTAATTTCATTGAATCGTCCTTCTGGTACAACAAATTTTGGATTTGCTTCGTAAAAATCAAGTAATTGCTTCTGATATTTTGATTGTCTGAACAGATAATTATCTTCTTTGCGAATCTGTAGCTCAAGATTGGGATGAATTGGACACTTGCCGTCAGTTAATTCACTATCATGCTTTTCAAGCTCACAACCAATACAATATTTAATCTCATATTCCCCTTTATAGATATCTCCATTTTCAAAACACTTCTTCCAAAAAGTTTGCGCTGCCACAATATGATGAGGATCAGTAGTTCGAATAAAATTTGTATAACTTAAATTTAATCTTTCTTTAAGTTGCTTAAATCTTTCTGCATATTTGTCTACATATTCTTGTGTAGGAATTTGAGAGCTCATCGCTTTTTCAAAAATCTTCACGCCATGCTCGTCTGTACCAGTATTGAAAAAGATATTAAAACCAGAAAGCTTTTTGTATCGCGCTACAATATCCGCCTGAATTATTTCCATAGCAAAACCAATATGTGGATCAGAATTCACATATGGAAGAGTCGTCGTTATATAGAAGTTTTCTGCGCCTCCTTTTTGGTCGGTAGAATTGTTGTTCTTAGTCATTTGAAAAATGGATAATGGCCCCTACTCACCCTTTTAATATCCGTCCGAGCCAGATAGAACTATATTAGACTAAAAAGTGAATAAACTAAAGGGTGAAGTAGATAACCTTGACAAACAAGCTGGTAAGGTGTGTAATCGTGTTAATTCTTAGTTTATCTAAGTGATTCCCTGCATCGCAAGATGGGGAGTAACAAGGTTCGACTTCTGCCTTTGATAGATAGTCAAGATTGCACATTAAATAAATATGATTCCCACATCGAGTAATCCCTCTGCATCAATTATTGGTGGTCCAACAGAAGATGAATTATTTGCTTCGCTTCGATGCAATGTAAATGAACTCGCCACCCGTAATAAAACAATCACTTTTACATTCGTTACTGATCCAGAATCTGAAAAAGAATTCGAACAAATAACCCGTAAGAAACCGGGGATATCTGTCATCAGACTCATCGGTAAAAACAAAACCGACACGAACGGTAACGTGGTTCTTGAAGGCAATACTGTTACAAGAATAAATCGTGTAAGCGAGCTAGAAGGCGGAGAAGAGTATTTTGAGCTATGGGGTATTGAAATAATCCACATGGCTACTGGTTGTAGGTTTTATGGTACATACAACCCATCAACTTGCAAAGTTAGCAAAGGATGCTTGTTTCTAAAGGAACGCTGACCATACACTTTCAAGGCCCCGCGCTAGCGCGCGGGGCCTTTTTCTATACTTAAATTTATCAGATCTTCAGGCACCCTTAGAAGCTAATAAACACCTTAGACACTATTCAGACACCATCTTCCCTGTCAGATATTTTTCGATTCTTTTCTGCTGCTGTTCAATACCATCAGGATGTTTAATGAATTCCTCCGGTGTCATAAGCGTCCACTCCATACCTTCGTCTCTAAAAACAATTTCAGTTGATTTTGCCTCCAACGGTCTAGTAACAAAAAAGTATGACTTCTTATTTGACGGAGATAAACTTTCAACCATACAAGAAAAATGAATATCACCCTTTTCAATAGTAATTCCACACTCTTCTCTAATTTCACGTTGGAAAGTATCAAACGGTGACTCGTTTTGTTCACGGAGACCTCCTGGTAAATCTATATACAATGGGTAAAGATTCGTTTTTTTATCTCGACGGTACGCAATAATCTTAGTTCCAATAAAAACAAGCCCTTTCGCACCATTAAAATCTATTTTTTTATGTGAATTTTCGTGAATCATCCTTCTTAGATTTTTAACTTTATTGCGATATCATCTTTTCACACATATTCTACTCACTAACAAACCTCTTCCTCCTATCCAAATCATCTATAAACTCAACCAGTGCAACTGAAATCGGTACTGAAAGAATAATACCGATAAAACCAGCGAGCTCGGCTCCGGCGACAAGGGCAATAATTACGAGCAAAGGTGGCACCCCTACTACTTTCTTCACTACAAGCGGATAAATAAAGTGAGCTTCAATTTGCTGGATAATTATGTACGCTGCTACCACGATTAGTCCGAGCCCAAGTCCTCCGTCGAGTGTCGCTAGGAAAAAGGCAGGGACTGCTGAAATAGTCATACCAATTACTGGAATTAATTCAAATATACCGGCAACAACCGCGAGCAAAAGCGGATGCTTAACATCGAGAACTAGAAGTGCAACATATGTCAAAAGTCCAACTATTACTGCGAGTATGAGTTGGCCCTGCATCCATTTTCCAATTTTATTTTGAGAACGCCTCCACAAATTCTTTACATATGCTTCATGTTTAATAGGCGTGATAATTGCCAAGAATTCCCCTACTCCATCTTCCCTAACAGAAAGATAGAAAGAAATTACAAACATAAGTATCAAACTAATTATTCCTCCAAAAAATCCTGATACAGTTCCAAAAACACCTCCTGAAAATTCAGTCAGACTTTCTGTTGCATAGCCGATCAAATCCCCAACTGAAATCGTGCTCGGTAAATCTGGGAAAATTAAATTCGCGCCCTTAAATGCCTCGTTATGAGTTCCCCCAAAGAAATCCGCTGTCTTAATATATCTCGGCAAGCTATTCATTGCGGAAATTGTTTCTGTGAAGAGCGGAGGGAGGACAAAATAGAAGACTCCGAAAATAGTCGTCATGAGAAGCAAATACATGATTATTGCAGACAAGGCACGTGGAATCCCTCTTCGTACAAACCATCTTGTGCCTGGCTCAATTACAGAGGCGATAACAACTGCCGCAAGCACAGTCATAACCAGGTTACCCAATTGGTAAATAACCCAAAGTCCTGCAGCAAAAAGTGCCAACTTAAAAAGGGCTGTAAAGCTTATATTTATTAACTTAGGATCATTGTCATGTTCCGGCCTCATAATTACCTAAGAATAACATAGATTATGCAAGCGCTCGAGCAAGAAAGGCTTCGATATCAACAATTGCAATTCGCTCCTGTTCCCCAGTATCTCGGTGTCTTATTGTGACTGTATCTTTTTTAGTTGCGTCTTCCTCGCCTAAAGTGTCAAAATCTACAACAATACAAAAAGGAGTTCCAATTTCATCTTGTCTTCGATAGCGCTTGCCGATATTTCCATTGTCATCAAAAACAACTCTTCCAAACTTTTTCTTAAGATCTAGATAAATTTTTCTCGATACTTCTACTAATTGAGGTTTATTTTTGAGCAATGGCGACACAGCAACCAAAACCGGCGCCACCTTAGGTGACAACTTTAAATACTCACGCTTCTCTCCTCCAACTTCATCTTCCGTGAAAGAGTTCGTAAGAACAGCCAAAACAGATCTATCCAAACCAAAAGTCGGTTCAATACAGTGTGGAAGATATCTTTCTTTAGTTTCTTCATCGAAATATGATAAATCTTTACTGCTTGCTTCACTATGGTTCTTCAAATCGAAATCAGTTCTATATGCAAGACCATAAAGCTCTTTTTTTCCGAATGGAAAATCAAATTCAATATCAAGAGTTCTTTTCGAATAGTGCGCCCTGTCAGCTTCCGCAACCTCCAACTCGTGGATCTTACTTTCATCGAGACCTAAATCGGCCATAAAAGCATGCATCTCACTTAGAAAATGCTCAAATTGATCCTGC
Organism: uncultured Candidatus Saccharibacteria bacterium; assembly: GCA_964607805.1. Taxonomy (GTDB): domain Bacteria; phylum Patescibacteriota; class Minisyncoccia; order Phycocordibacterales; family CAIZLB01; genus DALYDD01. The sequence continues at coordinate 13,877 of CAZSLF010000006.1, read as the reverse complement.
CAATTATTTGGGTGCACAAAATATTCAATTTCCATTTGCTCTAATTCGCGCAGTCGGAAAATGAAATCACGTGGTGCAATTTCATTTCGGAAAGCTTTTCCAACTTGTGCTAAACCAAAAGGAATTTTTGGGTGCATAGAGTCTAAAACATTTTTAAAATTCACAAACATACCTTGCGCAGTTTCCGGACGAAGATATGTTATCGAATCATCGTCAGCAACTGGACCGATTGTTGTTTGAAGCATCATATTAAATTGTCTAACATCTCCGAGAGGATTTCCTTCTGGACTTTTAATTCCCTTCTCCTTGACTAGTTTGTCCATGTCTAGAATTGACATACCTTTGACGTCAATACCTGCATCTTCAAGAAGTGTATCTGCTCTATATCTTTTCTGAGTTTTTAAATCTTCTACAAGAGGATCGATAAAACCTGCAACATGTCCGCTAGCCTTCCATACGTTCTGATTCATAAGAATAGCTGCGTCCACCCCATACATATCTTCACGATCTAATACGAATCGCTTCCACCAAAGCGTCTTAATATTGTTCTTAAGGGCCACACCAAGCGGGCCGTAGTCCCAAGTACCTGATAAACCACCATATATTTCAGAGCCAGGAAAGATAAAACCTTTCCTTTTAGCGAGTGCGATAATTTTGTCCATTACCTATAAAATAGCAGATAAATTAGGTAAATGCTACCTACTAAATCTTCTTCAACAGCCCATCTACATCAGCAACAGTATTAAGCGGCACCGTGGCGTAGAAAGTCGTCCCTTCCCCTTCCTTTGAATCGAAAGCTAAAGTCCCTTTATGCGCCTTAATATATCGGCAACATGTGTATAGTCCGATTCCACTACCAGATCCTAGGGCCTTGCGGGCATTGCTTGCGCGATAAAATTCTGAGAAAATCTTTTCTTTTTCATTATCTGGAATCCCTATACCGGTATCCTTTACGACCATCTTCATATACTTAGCATCATTTGTGATTGTCACAGTGATTTCCTTTTTACCTGTACCAATATATTGCAAAGCATTCTCAATAAGGTTTTCAAGGACGATACGAAGACGCATCATATCAACTTCTGCTTTGCGATTAGGATCTAGGGTGACTGTGCCGATAATATTTACCTCATGCTTTGCCGCTCCCAATTGATACTTTTCAATTACTTCCTTAAACATATGTTCTACTTTATCCAGAGTTGTCCATTCTAAAGAAATATTCAATTTACCTATATCAAGAAGGCTTACATCCAAAAGATTAACAGAATGCATAACAGTTTGATGAATAGACCCCATCGAATCTTTCAGCATAATAGCATCCTCGGCAGTTAGAGCTTTCTCATATTTCTTGAGTACCATATCAATTGCCCAACCGGTTGAAGTAAGAGCTGTGCGCATCTCATGAGTAATAAGAGCCACGGTTTCATCTCGAATCTCATTATTCTTCTTCATAAGATTCTCAGTATAAGATTCAATTATGATAATGGATCCAAGCAACCCAATAATCGTAGTTATTGCTACAACTACTGTTGATAGACCTGGCTCATCGAGCATTGGCATCTTGAAAGAAACCACTACCAGACCAACAGCAGTTCCAAGTAAACCACCCAAAATGTAAGCGATTATTCTTTCAGTAAGACTTTTCATTGATTAAAATAACAAGAATAAACTAGACAATTAAAGCGAAGTCGGTGAATACGTAGTACCGCTAGTATTCGCTGCTTGATTAGATCCTAAACTACCACCCTTTCTAGCCTTTGAGATAGCTCCAAGGATGAATAGTGGTGCCAAAAACTGGAATATAGCACTAGCGAGCAAAGATCCTCCAAGCATAGCGGCATTTGCAGCTACACAACAACTAACTACACCTGTTCCACCTCCAAGAGCCTTAAGTTTAGTACTTCTTTCGATAGCCTTGAGACCGAACCAGATAATAGATCCTCCTACGATAAGACCGTTGATAATCAGGTCATACCAAAGCACGAAAGACATAAGTTGTTCCTGCTTATCAGTAGTTCCCATAAACCATATGAACAGTGCAATAGAAGCCGCCATCACTCCCATAAAAGTATACTTACGTGTTTTTTCTGGCAATGAACTAATCGGAAATTTCAACATATATGCTGATCCTATGAATATAGCAAGCGCCGCAATATTACTGTAAAGCATATCCATGGTATGCATCTCTATACCCATGAAAATCATACTAATTGTTTGATAAGAAAAAAACGCTAGAAGCGCCCCAATAAGTTCATTTTTCTCTTCCAAATAAGGCTTAACTAAAGCCAAAGCACAAAGGAAGTAGAAAATACCAGAAACAATCATAAGAAGTACACCTAAATGCACGTTTCCAAATACGATTGGCCCAAGCATAGCACTCATATCCATACCCTCCATACCGTGCATGCCACCCATATCGTGACTCATATCCCCCATTGATTCATTCATATTCTGATCCATAAAATATTATTAAACTTACAAACTATTAACTATTTAATGGCCTAATTATAGTTTATATACCCTAAGGGCACTAATATGTTGTCCCCAATCGGGCTTCAATTGGGTTAATTAAGCTATAGTGTATACTTATCCTTATATATGACTGAAATATCAACTACGATCAAACCTTCTGAAACAGGAGTAGATTTTACTGGAAAAAAAGTATTTATTATTGAAGATGATGTTTTCCTGGGAAAAGTACTCTTTCAGAAAGTTGAAGAATCTAAAATTATTCCTAAAAGATTTATTACAGCAGAAGAAGCTATGGAGGCTCTTAAGACAGAGACTCCTGATCTCATATTACTAGATATCTTCCTTCCTGGAATAAATGGCCTTGAAGCACTTAAACTTATGCGCCAGCAGGAAAATTCAAAAAACACTCCCGTTATTGTCGTAAGTAATACAGACGAAGCCGTACACCGAGAAACAGCGCTCGGACTTGGAGCTAAATTCCTAATTAAGGCCGCTACTACACCGGATGAAATTATCGGACATGTATTCGATGCTCTAAAAGCGCAGGCATAAAATCAACTAACGCAAATAAAATAAAAACGATCAGTGCAGCTGATCGTTTTTATTTTGTGGACGCCATTTCCCTACTACTCAACCACCTTCTCATAACCATACTGGAATTGTGGATCAGTGAATATATTTGTTGTAAGTGCCGAAACACTATTCTCTACCACCCCCTCGACGAAAGTATCCGTACCAGCAATTCGCGCTGCTTGAATAACAATCGGTTCAGTACTAACCTGACTTACACTTGGTGTTATTGAAACCTGATATGAAAATTCTCTTGCGCTTGAATTGAATCCAACTCCAGGAGCAATATCACCCAAATTCCATGTAATTTCTCTTGTATCAGCATTGTACTTAACATTTGAAGCAGATGACTCAGGATATACTTTGCCCAACCAAGTCACATATGAAGGAATCTTGGCCGTATAAACTAGATTACCAACACTATTGAAAGAATTAGTAACCGAATTCATAACTGTATACGTAGATGTCTCCTCTGCAGCCGGCGGAATTGGTCCTGTGTTTTCAAAAGGCCCAACATTTCTAACCAATCGTGAACTTAGTGCCAGACCAGATGCAATTTTAATTGTACGAGTTGTATTTGATTTAATTTCTTCTGGCACACGGTTTTCAGAAAGTCGCTTTGCACGAATATTCAATTCAAGTGTAATAGTCTGTCTTCTGAAATTAGAATTATTTTGTGGAGTCGGTGGAAGTGAGGCAAGAGCGAATTGGAAATTACCTGATACCCCAGGTTGGATTTCAGCCAAAGCTGGCACCAAATTTCTATCCCAAGTAATTAAGTTATTCTGAGAACTATAGAAACCTCCATCTGCTTCTACTTCTTTTTTATCCAAAGTCACGCCGTTTAGTTTAAGTTCAAGAATCGCATCGTAAACAGGTACATCTAAATTATTCTGCCAAATAATCTCCCCTCTAATCTGCTCCCCTGCTGTTCCTACAAAAGTAGCACTTCCGACTTTGTTCAAAGATATGTCTCCAGCTAAGAATGGCCTTTTTATAGCCACCTTTTCTTTACTCTCAACTAATTTAATTCCAATTTTATTAGCATCCAACGGATCCTGAGTCCCAGCTGTAAATCCAAAGAATCTTTCGATATTTGCATCCCCTACAATTTGCCCCTGAATACTAATTTCTCTTTTATCACCGGGATTTAAATCTCCTAACACCCATGTATCGTTGCTATTTGTTGGCGCCGGAGTACCTTTTTCATATTTAAAACCAGAAGGATATTCAGCCTTAAAAATTAGATTCCTAATTATATCTTTTGAGTTTGACGTTACGACAGCCTTAAAAGTAGTACTTTGATTTGGAACCACTTCTTTAAAATTAGTCACTTCAATTGAAACAGGTGCAGAACCTATAAATATTGGATAAATTTTCTCTTTTCTAAATAGGATAATGGACCCCGGCACCCTATACTCAACAGTCATTTTCAATTCCTTCTTTACGTTCTCCTCACCGAATAGAATTACCTGTATTCTTCGTCTCTGTGTGTCTCCACGTGCAATTTCCCCTATTGGCAATCTGTCACTTAGAACATTTGTAGCACGGTCACTCACAATTCTTGTACCTTCTGGGTACTGGATAATTAAATCTACAGCTTGGAGAGCTTCGGAGTTTCCATTGAAAATATCTATGTCCAAAGTTAACACTTCACCTGCTGGAGTTGCTACTGGACCAACAACTTTCACGTCAATATTGTCAGAAGAAATATAATTCCCACCCGTAACATATACATACCAAGCAAAAATTGATGCGGCAATAAGTGCAAAGAGTGAAATTAACAAAACGCGCTTTAAAATTGGACTCTTATGTTCATCATCATAACGACTTATATACTTTTTTTGTAAAAGAGTTTTAGGTTGTTCAGTATTTTCACCTTCTTGTGTAAAAGAATCAGCTACCTGATTAGCATGGTGACGAAGTCCTGAACGATGAAGTTCGGGCGGCTCTTCAGAAATTGAATATAATCGCTTTTTAAGTTGCTCAATCTTGTCTTTATCCTCCATATGAAGAAAATTATAACATAATGACGCAGATTGGCGCTGTAATCATGCCTGAAAACTGCGGCGCGTCTAAAGATAGGCGCAAATTTTAAAGATGACTCTCAGCCATACCCTTTTCTATCATTTGCTTAACTTTTTTTCGTAGCGAGGGCTCTTCTAAACTTTGAATAATTTCTTCTGAAATAGTTTTTTTAACACAATCTTCAATTTCTGGGATCATTGTCACATAACCAAGTTCAAAAAGTGTTTTAAGTGCAAACAATAATTCAATGCTTTCAATTATGTCAGCGTTCGCAATTCCCGCAGTTTTTTTATCCGCCTCTCGTTTGAAAATAAATCCAGAAATTTCTTTTAAATTTGCAAAAACTTGAGCTTCCGCAGTTTCTCTTGGGCAAAATCTATCGATAAATAGAAGCATGCGCGCAAACATAGATTTATAAACTATCGGCAATCTCTTATCGTGTAGCGAAATATGTTTTTTAGCACTTGTGACACGCCATACTTCCCGTCCTTTTACGAGAGATATACTTGAAAATGAAAGTGACTGCAAAGCCGGACGTAATTTTGATTTAGTTTGCCTAGCCGATTTTGCAACCGCATGCAGTAAACCAAATTGTTCTGTAAAAAGAAGGAGCGTAACATCAGCATCTCTGGTTGGCAGAGCTTTTACAATAAAACTATCTGTTGTGAAGATGGTGTATGACATATATTACATATTTAAGTAACCTCGCACCTGCTTGACCATGTGACCTACGCTGAAATCTCGAACGTAAATGAAATTGAACCTTCAAGAAAAGGCACTGTAATATCATTTTCAAGCTGCGCTATAAATTCAGGTGTAACATATGAGATATTATTGGCATTTACTGCACTCTTTAACATATCTTCATGTTTTCTTAATATAACTTCTGATTCACCTCCTGACTCCTGCACTGCAATTATTAAATCAATTAAATCTTTAGGATTTAAATCTTGATTTTTACGCTCCTCTTGAATTGCACGCATAAGATCACGCACTGCCCCTTCGCCTTTAAGCTCATCTGTGACTTCAGTATCAAGAGTTAGTGCCTCGCCTCGAGAAACTTCTTTTACATTGAGTTCATCTTTCAGGATTTCTTCCATATCAGGACTAAGTACAATTGAATCAGCAGATTCCAATGCATATGTAAAACTAGCAAGCGGTTGTCTCACTTTTATTTTTGCAGCCGATCGAAGTGCGAGGCCTTGCTCAACTAAATCTTGTACAGCCTTCATCTCAGCGATTACTTGATCTTCAAATCCTTTTTGACCTTCTGGTGTTAAATCTTTTCTGTCTGAGTTTTGAGGAGTTAGTGGAATTGTTAGAGGCCAATTTTGCAAATGAACACTGTCACTGTCCGCTGCTGTTTCGACGAATCTAACTTTCTTGTATAAATCTTCCGCAATAAAAGGAGTCACCGGTGCCATGAGACGCGAAATATTTTCTAGAACAAAGCGAGTGGTAAAGATTGCATGCTGGCGATCACTACCCTCCGTTTTGAAACGGTCACGCGAGCGGCGCACGTACCATGTTGAGACATCGTCAATAAATTCATTTAGAGTTCGCATGGCACGATCCAGCTGATAAGCTTCAAAAGATTTTGTTACGGCACTGATAACCTGGTTTAATCGAGCGAGAACCCATATGTCGAGAGGGTTTTTTATTTTAGCTAAGTTGTCTTGGATTTGAGATAGGTTCATTTCCTCTAATTCTCCTTGCGTATACATATTTAAAAATGCATATAAGTTATCAAGACGATTAAATACTTTTTTATTTACCTCGTCGAGTGCTTTTTCTGAGAAAGACACTTCCTCACCATGTGTAGCCGGAGATGATGCCAAGAAAAACCGCATAGAGTCAGCGCCATACTTTTCAATAGTGGGCATAAGTGGTGGATAGTTATTCAAACTCTTAGACATCTTACGGCCATCTTCTGCGAGAATTAGACCATTAACTACAACATGCTTGTAGGGTGCACGATCAAAAAGTCCTATCCCTAAAGAAAGGAGTGAGTAAAACCAGCCACGAGTTTGATCTAAGCCTTCAGCAATAAAGTCGGCTGGAAAAAGTGAAGAGTCGCCGGCTGTTTTCCATTTTTCAAATTCTTCTTTATTTTCAAAAGGATAATGGCACTGTGCATACGGCATCGAACCTGAGTCATACCAAACATCGAAAACTTCAGGTACGCGAACCATGATCTCACCTGTTTCTGGATCTTGCCACTTAATATTATCGACATATGGACGATGAATATCTAATTCGAAACTTTCATTGTGAGGAAGATTTCGCCAATCGATTTCATGCAAAGAAGCGTTTGGATCTGAGACATCGCTCCACCCTGTTCTAACTAAATCACGACCAGTTTTTCCAGCTGCTGTCCCCTTAACAAGTCGAAGTGGCAGACCGTGAGTGATAATCAAAATATTTTCATTTTCATTTTGCTCGTCAATCTCATACATGAATTCAGCAGATCTAGTTTTAACATCGAAAACTGATTCGCCACCGTCAGGCGCTCGTTTGAACATTTTTTCATTTCTATTTTTGAAAAATGACCAATGCTCAGCCCAAGACTGTCCATCAAATCCTCCTGCCAAACACTCACGTAGACGTTCATCATAAACAATATCTTTATGAGGATATCCGATAAGTTCCGCGATTAGTTCTGCAGATTCTCTTGTTCGTCTAAAATCCGATGCATAGATTTTTGTTATTTTATTTTTATTATCTTCTGAAGCCTTAGCAAGCAAGATTTCTGAAGCAGCCACAATTTCTTCGCGACCAACTTCAGTTAATCCGTCTGCACCCAAAACTTTTGAACTAATAAATCCATGTATATTTGATTCTGATTGACCATGGCGCATAACAGTAAAATTGTTTCGCTTTGGAATATGCTTTTTCAACTCATCGATCGAACCAATTACTGAAATTTTTCCAGTCTCATGTCCTTTCCAAACTGGAAGTGGTGCACCCCAAAAACGACTTCGAGAAATATTCCAATCACGCATATTTTCAAGCCATGAACCGAAGCGAGAAGTTCCGACTGATTCAGGAATCCATTTCACTTTATTATTCTCTTCAATTGCGCGACTTTGAAGTTTGGTCATCTCAACAAACCATGCAGAAGTTGCATAGTTTAGAAGTGGCGTGTTGCACCGCCAACAATGTGGGTATGAGTGCGTAATTTTTTCCTTCGCAAAAAGTTTTCCGCTATGAGCAAGCGCTTTAATTACCTCAATATCATATGCCTGGGGATTCTCTATATCCTTAACATGTTTGCCCGCAAAAGTTTCGCCAAGTTCTGCTCTCGCTATGCCGCCAAAAGTTATATGTTGCAAAAGAGGTAAATTATTTGCACTTCCCAATTTATAGTCATCGTCTCCAAAAGCGGGAGCAATATGCACTATTCCAGTTCCGCTATCAGCAGTTACAAATTCTGCTCCGTAAATTTTCCAAGCGTTAGCTCGGCGAGATTCATGATCTTTAATTGGAAATTCTGATCCTTCTTTAAAATATGTATCGAAAGGTGGGGTATAACTTGTGCCAATTAGTTTGTCCCCTTTAAATTTTTCAACAACTTCAAATTTTGAGTTTGGCAGCAATTTTTGTAAATTAGGCAACGCCTGCTTTGCAATAATTATAAAAATTTCAATATTATCATTTGTAAATGTAGTCTTAATTTTTTCATACATTATATCTGGATTGATTGCTAGCGCAGCGTTGCCATGCAAAGTCCAAGGAGTCGTTGTCCATGCAAGGAAAAAAGTACTAGGTTCATTTTCCAATTCAAAAAGCACATAAACAGAAATATCTTGTACATCTTTATATCCCTGCCCTACTTCAATATTTGAAAGTGTTGTCTCGCATCGAGGACAGATTTGCATGACACGGAAACCTTCGTATACAAGTCCTTTATTATGCAATTCTTTAAAAGACCACCAAACAGATTCTGTATAGCTTGGATCCATTGTGTGATATGCGTTTTCCATATCAATCCAGCGACCCAGACGGTGAACAACTTTTTGCCACTCTTTGTCATATTCAAAAACACTTTCGCGAGCCGCACGATTGAATTTATCAATTCCATAATCAATAATAGCTTTCTTATCTGCAAGACCTAATTTTTTTTCAATTAAGTTTTCGATTGGAAGACCGTGACAATCCCAACCCCATTTTCTTTGAACATGATATCCCTGCATCGTTTTAAAACGAGGAATAGTGTCTTTTATTGTCGATGGTAAAAGATGCCCAAAATGTGGCAGTCCAGTTGCATATGGAGGACCATCATAGAAAACAAACTCACCCCGAGGTGCGTCTTTTTTTAGAGTTTTTTCAAAAATTCCAGCTTCGTCCCAGAATTTCAAAATTGCTTCTTCTCTTAGAGATTGAGGAGTTTTGGGATGATTTTCGTCCGATGTCATGCTTCGTATACTATCATAAACCTATATAATTGTGGTTCTTTATTTAACCAGTAATTAGTGCTCCTCTAGTTTCTAGATCCTTAGCTGGAGTTTTACCTATACGGCCATTTTCCTGACAATCCTTTGAGCACCAAACATATATATGATTTTTGGCACAGTCGTCGCAAACTAGAAGATGAAGATGGCATACGTCGTTTGAACAATGGTCAAATCTCTCGGTAGGCCCTAAACAAACCTGACATTTCCCAACAATTTCTCGCTTTTCAGGATTTGTAGCAGCTTCTGGCTTTGGCTCGCCCCCGTTGAAATCCATAATCACACGATTATCGAAAGTATATAGTGCGCCCTTAAAATCGCTCACCTCCCCTTTATCCTTATCTCCTGGGAATTTTTCCATGAACATATGCATACCCCCATCAAGCTGGTATACATCTTCAAATCCCTTTTTAAGTAAGTATCCAGATGCTTTCTCGCACCGAACTCCGCCCGTACACACAGTAACAACTTTCTTCTTTTTTATTTGAGGATTATTTTCAAGAATCTTAGGTAAAACTTTAGGTAAATCTCGAAAATTATTCATGCCAGGATTAATTGAATCTTTAAAATGCCCAACTCTAAATTCATAGTCGTTTCGCATATCAATTACTACAAAATCCTCGTCGTTCTCAAACCACTTCTTTAATTCTTCAGGAGCAAGGTGGACACCAGTTGTTGTGCGAGGATCGACATCTTCCTCTGGATTACCGTTCTCATCTACAGCTCCTCTTAATTTAAGTGCTACAATTTCTTCTTTAACTTTAACTTTTAGATTTGGGAAAGCTTCGCCATATCCAGGACTTGTCTTAATTTTCAAATCTGCCAAGTCTGCAAGCTGCTGCTTTCGCACCTCTTCCATATATATTTCTATTTGTGGAGTTAGACCTTCAACAGTTGCATTTATTCCTTCCGGAGCAATATGGATTCTCCCCTTTAACCCGAGCTTGGCGCCAATTTCTTTATTCCAATTCATAAAAGCTACCGGATCTGCGATCGGCGTGTATTTGTAAAACAAGATAATTGTGTATTGTGTTTCTGTCATATTTGGCGCGACTTCATTGGTCTTAATATATATCAGTATGCGCGATTTAGGTAATATATATGAAAATGAATAAAATATAAAGTTTTTTAGACCTGTATTATTCTAATACGTATCATAGGTGCAAGACTCCAAAATCATACTACCTACCAATCCTGTCCCTTGTAATTGCTCCAAAATACCCTTCTGCAGGAGTAATACCTTGCTCAAGCTGATATTTAATCAATGCCTGCCTAGTTATTGGACCGAAGTATGTTGTAGGTGAAAGAGTTCCTAGATTTAAGTGCCCAGTAGATTGTAGAAAGATTTGCAACTGTTTTACATCTTCTCCAGACATCCCTATTTTAAGGTCTCTGTAGAAAGTACCGACTGGTTGGTTTGATAAATTAGCAGGACTTAATATATTTGTAATGTTTGAGGTCGGTAGAACTAAATTAGAATCTTTAATTAGAGCTCTAGTAATCTCTCCAAAATACCCTTCTGCAGGAGTAATATTATTTGCCTGTTGATATTTAATTAGAGAAGAGCGAGTGATTGGACCAAAATATCCAGTATTGTTGGTAGAATCAAGAAGATTTAGAGAAATTAGTAGATTTTGAAGTTTTACTACGTCGTCACCTCTTGAACCAATTGTTAGATCACGATTGAAATTCAATTTTGATATATTACTGTTTGTATCACTTGGCACAATATCAGTATTATTAGTAAATTCTGTACATCTTTGCCCTGTTGCAGTACTAAATATCTGCCCAAGATTGCATACCACAGTAGTATTTACTGCTGGAGGTGTATTTATAGCAATAACTCCACCACCTGTAGAGTAACCAGCGCTACTGCTGCTACCACCACCTCCACTACTTACACAAGGGCTTGTAGTAAAATCAATAATAGTTCCTGTACTAGTACCTATAGTATTGCTAGAATATGGCCTAAAATAATATTTTGTATCGCAACTCAGAGAAGTAATATCAACAACAAAACTGCCAGTAGTAGATTTTACTCCCAAAGTTGATGTTGCAATTACGGTTGTTAAGAGAGGGTCTGTACCATAAACAAAACCATGTTGAAAAACATTACCTCCACCCAAATTTGTAATTGAAGCATTCAAAGTAGCAGAAGTCTTAGTAACAGAAGAGGCTGCCGAAGTAGTTATTATTGGAGCAGAACAAACTGATACAGTCCCTGTAACAGTTCCACTATTTGTTGCAGTCGGCGAGAAGCAAGCATTGCCATTTATTGTTCCAGAATTTGAAGTGGTATCCTTGAATATAGCATTGCCATTTATTGTTCCGGAATTAAACATACTATTTTCAAAAATATAAGTCGCAATTTCCATGCTATCAGATCCGTAGACTGTACCTGTTATATTCCCTGTCCATTCATAATCATCTAATATAAAAACACCTCCTGTTGGTGCAGATTCACCATATAAAGAAGTATTTAAAGTTGCATCTCCGTCTATAGTTCCACCATCTATCCAACCATTATCATTAAAAATTACATCACCTTCAATTGTTCCTGAAATATAACTATTTGAATTAAAAGTGGCACCGTTAGTAACAATCACGTCTATAGCTAATTCGGTATTAACAAATAAACTCATACTATTAACAGTTGGGGTAGTGTCCGAATTATCATAAACTGATTGATGGATTTGAACATCATCACTGGCACCAGGGAGCTCAAGTGCTTGTTCTGTAAAACCTGCGTCAGTCCACCAGTTTTCTAGAGTGGCCCAATCACCATCTTCTGTTGCATCATTAAAATATAGAGTATCTGCAAGCGCTGAACTTGGTGTCAAGAAAAAAATACAAAATGTAAAAAATATGATCAATATTTTAATAGACTTCATATGAAAATTATACACTAAAGCTAAATGAAGTACCATAAGATGTTATACTTTCAATTAGGTACAAATTAAACAGTGCCACTCTCCCAGATAGTCGGTATTCGCGAAATTCGGTTAATCCACCTCCATTCCACAATTAACTTCACTGTTTTATGTTCTTTACACTGCTAATTTTTTTGGCAATTATTGTTTGCAAGACAGCATTCCTTTCATTTTTTGAGTGGACCTTACATAAATACCCTATGCATCGTCCAATCGGAAAATTTCGCTATGCTTTCGAAGCTCATGCCACGGTGCATCATCACATTTTCAAAGCAGATGATACATATCATCTGCAAAGGGACAAGGATAAGAAAACAATTCCAATGGCGTGGTGGAACGGGCCTCTGCTGGTCCTACTAACCATGATTCCGGAAATGATTCTTTACCCTATTCTCTTCGACGGATGGATGCTGTTTTGGGCGCTGTTCACAGGAGTTTTACTGTCAGGTGCTTACTATGGCATCTACGAATATCTCCACTGGTGTATGCACCTACCCAAAGCACGACGCGTCGAGAAGTCTTGGCTCTTCTACCGATTGAATGGGCACCATTTGCTTCATCACCGGTACATGCACAAGAATTTCAATGTGGTGCTGCCTCTGGCAGACCTGTGCTTGGGCACACTCATGCTTCGCGCGAAAACACGTTTTGCACAAGCTCGTGGACCGTCCGTGCCGGATGTTCAACCTCTTCTGCCCGTTTGTCGCACTGCCCCGAGTTGGGGCAATCAAAAAAGGTGAGTTTAGCCCATTTTCTATCGAAGCTCCGACCGTTCGCGGTTGGAGCTTTTTTTGTTTACTAAAATTTGGGCTGACAAAATTGCCTCACATAATTACATCTTCTCTGGAACAGAAATTCCTAGGATGTATAGGCCATTTCCCAAAACATGTGCAACTGCCAAAGTTAAAGTCAAAAATTCTGCAGACTTAGATTTTGTCGTCTCGTCTGTTGCATCAATTATTTTATTATTCGCATAGAAGTTATTAAACAAACTAGCGAGCTCAATCAAATATGTAGCAATATGATTTGGAGCACTCTCTAAATATGCATGTTCAATAGTATCGTGGAAAGTAAATATTTTCTTTGCTATTTCGAGTGCAGTTTCATTTTGCAAAATACTTGTTAATTCCTGTGAAGTTGACCCGCTTGAAACACTTGGTTCAATTCCTTGTGCTTTGGCCTTTTCAATTACAGTTCTAGCGCGCACTGTTGCGTACTGAATATATGGACCCGAATCCCCTTCAAAAGATAGAGCTTTCTTTGCATCATAAATAACATTCTTCCCTGTTGCCTGACGCAGTACTAAATATTTAAGACCACCAATTGCAATCTGATCGGATATTTTTTCTTTTTCTTCAGGAGTCATATCTCGGTCTTTCATAATTTCGAGAACAGTTTTTTGTGCCGACTCTAGCATCTCTTCTCC
>CAZSLF010000005.1:0-49271 GCA_964607805.1 uncultured Candidatus Saccharibacteria bacterium | reverse complement strand
ATTGTCATAAGATTCCGTGTTACATCGGGTAGGTTATGTGACAATACGGTCGCGCCGAAGGCGCGACCCCCGATCACAACAGGCAACCAACCCAAAAGTAAAATCATGAGAGGGTTTGTTGCAAGAGACCAAAAGCCCTCAATTTGCACAAGCGAAACTGAAATCTTTTTGCGAAGCTTGATACGCGGATTCTTGATGAAGTTGAATAAAACATATGGAAGATTTTCAGCACCCCACATCCATCGTCTATGTTGTTTATAAATATTAACCATTGTCTTCCAAGTTGTTGGTGCCAAGTTTGCATCCATAGAAACAGGATATGAAATTGGCACAACTTCATAATCGCCATCATGTGCCATATATAAATTCCAAAAAATTCTAGAATCCTCTGACACCATATTTTTCTGCCAATAACCAATTTCAAATAAATTTTGAAAACTAACTGCATGAGATGAAAATGTAACTAATTGTTCTGGTCTTTCCTGTTGAATCATTTGCCAAAAAGTACTCGATCCTGCGGCAACTCTTGAGAAAGCAGGAGCATGCCAAATATTATTATTATAAAATGGTATCGGCTGAAAAGACGCTTTATACGGATCTTTCGCTGTCATAAAGTGCCAAGTTAAACATGAAAAGTACTGCGGATAAATTGTAGTATCACTATCAAAAGCCGAAACAATAACTTTACGGTAATCAATTCCATTTTTATCTAGAATTTCAATTCGCGCCTGCTCTGCAGCATATGAAATATTCGAGCCTTTACCGGCCATCTCACCAGCAACACCTTCAGGATGAGTTGTCACAATAAACTCTGCAAAATTTCCAATATATTTTTCTCGAAGTGCGAGTGCACGATCCCGAGTTTCTGGACCAGCTCTTTCTTCGCCGGCTAGGACCATTAACAATTTACTTTTATCATATTTAGCCTCAATAAAAGAATCTATGCTTGTTTCAAGAACAAGATTACTTTCTTCGTAAAAAGGAAGCACGATCATATGATATAAATCTGTGTATTCAAATTTAAATTCCGAGTGCTCGCCACCCATATCTCCTCGTCCATTTTTAAAACTATCTTTATCCTCTTCAAGTTTCGCCTGCCAATCTGTTGCAAGATTATGTTTTAATCTTTTCCAATTATGTAAATGGTGCGTGGATAAGTAAAAAGTTTTCATTAACCAATAAAGATCAAAAGCGATAATAAAAATGGCTGCCCAAAATGGCACAAAAGCTGAAAGTATAATTGTTCCCAAAATTGTTCCCCAAGAAAAAAGGCCTGGGACCATTTCCAAGAATCTATAAAGAATACGATCTTTTCCTTGTAAATCGCTAGCTTTACCTATATGGAGATACGGGGTAATTAGTTTGCCAGATGACATGTAATATCAGCAGACAATACCACACTTACGCCCTTTTTTCAATCCCCAATTTGTGTTTTCTCAAGCCTCAAATGGCTCTAAATAAGTGTATAATAAATGGACATAACTGCATGAAGATTATATGAAAAGTTCATCAATTGCCAAAAACACTCTAGCCGGTATTACCCTTATAGCCGTCCTTTTCGGATCTGGCTTACAAATGGTTTTCGCTGACACATCAGCCATTCTCATTCCCTCAAATTTCACCTTCAATACGAATCTAACACTTGGTTCAGTAAAATCCCCTGATGTATCATATTTACAACGTTTCTTGAACAATGACCCTAGAACAAAACTGACCGAAACAGATCCTTGTATATATATTCCATCTACAAATACTTTTGATACCAGAACTAGAAACGCAGTAATTAAATTTCAAAATTTATACAAATCTGAAGTATTAACTCCTGCAGGACTTACTGCAGGAACTGGAAATCTAGGAATTTATACCCGAGCCAAAATAAATCAATTATTACTAACTCCACAATATTCTCAAATTATTGCTTCAACTACAATAATTACCGCCACAACTTCTCAATCAACAACAACTAATACTCAAAATTCACAGCAAACCGCAACAAATACTTCAGCTCTGAAGCCGACAATCTCTTCTGTATATCCTCAAGTATTAACTAATTGTCTAAATACAGTAACTATTATAGGTAGAAATTTTGATCCAAATGAAAACTATTTAATTAGTACTATTGGATATTTAAAAGCCTCGTCTTCACCATATTTTACAGGCACTGCAGGTACAAGTAGCACAACTAATCAAACATCAGATTTGAGAGTTATTACATTTAATATCAAACAATTTAGTAATTACGATTCAATCCAAAGCCTATATGCTGGCACAAGTCAGGTAATTGGTATTCGTGTTCAAAATTATGTAAATGGAAAAACTTCTGATGACACTGCATCTATAAGATATACATTTCCAGGAACTAAAAGTGCTTCAACCTTACCTAATCTGGAACAATACAGTATTCCTTTTGAAATACCTGCCGGCGCCGCACAAAACGGTGCCAATAGTAACAATGGAAACTCAAATTCAGGAAATTCAAACAATACGGGCGCTGCAGTTGCAGTTGTAGCAGGTGTGGTTGTTGCTGGAGCTTTAATTAGTGGAGGAACAGAAGCAGCCGCAGCGGGCACGACTGCTGTAAGCCCTTCAGCAACTCTTAACTTCGGTGGACCAATTGTTGGAGTATATACTTGTACTTGTAGTGGAAACCAACTTGTATCAATCCAAGATGTAAGAGGAATGAATAAACAACTAATATTCCAACCCGGTGTCTCTCGTCTATATCAATACTACAATTTACGTGCTGGCGTAAATTCACTTGGGACATATGTCGGTGGTGGCCAATGCTTAATGTATGCAGTAGTAGGATGTTCAACTTATGGGGCACCAATTGGGACAATTACTCAAATTGGAACTTCAAAAGGAATCTAATAACGGGATCTATTGAGATTTAATATATTCTGGCTGAATTTATAACTCCAAACAATTTCTTGGAGCCGCTTCCCAGATTCGAACTGGGGACCGACTGTTTACAAAACAGTTGCTCTACCAACTGAGCTAAAGCGGCATATTTTGTTGACCCATCTTCTATCTACCCTTCTATCAACCTATAGGGGCCAAATCGCACCTGAAGAGTATAGCATGCACTTTTTACCTTTTCAATGTCTTACTAAACCCTCCCTACTCTATCTTGATTATCAAAAATTTCAGTTACTTGATCCATTTTTATTTGAAGAGCTGCCTTATCGATATCCTTCATATTTAATTCATCTGGAGATTCCTCTTGTGGAGCGCTTTGATGCGCAGAATTTTTCATATTTTTCTGCATACTCTTTTTATGAGATTCAATATGCTTAAGGAAAAAAGATACTGCTCCCCTATTTTTTGGAAGATCTTTTCCGGACACCATATCCTTCGCTCTTCCAAATTTATTTACTAGTCCATCTAACATTATGAGACCCCATTGTTCAACTTTTTCTGCTACTAAGTGCAATTTTTCATATACATATTTACTATCTACAGAATGGATGAACTCTCTTTGTCTTTCATAATATGAATGCAATCGATTATCTAAAGATTCAGAACCAATACGGATTAATTGTCTGCCACCGTTTAGTTCGGACCGCTTACCATAGACTAGGAGGGCGAAAAATATAGCCGAGACTGAACAAATAATTAAAGAGGTAATCATAAATGATTAAAATTGGTAGAATTAGCGAGAAACAGAGATGCGAGACATCTCAGAAACAGCAATCTTCTCTCCGAATTTCTGTGTAGCATTTTCGATCAACTGGCGAATTGTAAGGTCAGGATTTTTGATAAATGGCTGATCCATAAGAACTCTCTCACTGAAATATGAAGCAAGTTTTCCTTCAAGAATTTTCTCTTGCATTTCAGCTGGCTTGCCCTGAATTTCGTTTTGGAAAAATTCAGTTGCTTTTGCTTTCTCAGTATCTCCGATTTCAGATGCTTCAATAAACTCAGGTTTAGCAGCTGAAACATGCATAGCAATGTCGTAAGCTAGTGCTTTAAAGTCTGCGTTGTTCGACACGAAGTCAGTTTCAGAAGCAAGAAGTACAAGAGCGCCAATTGCGCCATTTACATGGATATATGAAGCTACAGTTCCTGCTGTAAGCTCTCTATCGGCTTTTTTAGCTGCAACATCAGCACCTTTCTTTCGAAGTACCAAAAGTGCCTTTTCTTCGTCGCCACCTGTTTCTTCTAGTGCTTTCTTGCACTGCATGATTGAGATTCCAGTCTTATCTCGAAGTTTTTTTACCTGATCCATTGAAATTTCTGATGCCATGGGAGTTTTATTATTATACCCTAGTCCATAGGACGAGGATAGTTAGGATATTAACAAATTAAATTATCTAGCTACTTCTGGAGCTCGTGGAGCCTCCTTAGGAGCGTTTACAAGCTTCTTGCCTTCAGCATATGCTTCTGCAACCTTAGCTGTGAAGTAATTGATACTGTCGATTGCTGTATCGTTTGCAACTACTGGGTACTGTACTTGATTGATATCACAGTCAGATCCACAAAGTGCAATTACTGGGATATTTTTGTCTCGAGCTTCGTTTACAGCAATATATTCTTTCTTTGAATCAACAATAAAGATTGCTCCAGGAAGATGGTTCATAGATGAAATACCATCGAAAAGATATTCAAGTCTTTCAATATCCTTATCAATCAAAAGTCTTTCTCGTTTTGTGTACTTATTAAGTTCACCCTTTTCTCGCTGAGATCGTAGATCAAGAAGTTTTTCAACTCGCTTTCGAATAATTTCGAAGTTTGTGAAAGTTCCTCCAATCCATCGACTAGCAACATATGGCTGATCAACTGATTCTGCAGCTTTCTTTACAATAGATCGCGCTTCACTTTTACCACCAAGGAAAAGTACTTGTCGTCCAGTTGATGCAACTTTTGAAACAAAGGCAAGAGCCGCTTCTAGCTGAGCGTCTGTTTTTTCAAGGTCGAAAATTTCAACTTTGTTTTTAGTACCGAAAATAAATGGTTTTATAGTTGGATGACGTCTAGACTTGATGAAGCCATAGTGGGCACCAACTTTAAACATGGCTTCAACAGCCTTGTTTTTGATTGAATTTGATTCTGTTTTCGCTGACATAGATAAGGACAAGGTTAGCATAGGAGAAGCCTTAGGGCAAGGGGTTCCGGCAGGCTTGGCGCTATAGTTAACTAGACGGTTTTTTGCTGGGAAATGGCTATACACAAGGTTGGTTTGGTGCTATTGACAGCCCCTAGAACAGTGATATAATTTACCCAGATGCACTTAATACAGGCGGTGCTTCTGACAATTCTGATGCCTGTTAACCCGCAGACTGACCACGCACATGGAAATTGACGACATTCAACTTGCCGGCATCGACTCTGCCGACAATATCGACACAGTCAGTTTAGGCGCCCCTTGGGAGCCTACTCAGGAACAGGACAAGCATGGCGCCGACACCGGCGGATGCTGATCGGTCCGATCCAACCCCGCCCCGCGCTTCAAGCGCCGGGCGGTTTTGCTTTTTTGTAGATGAAGAAATAATCAATTTCAAACTCTTTAAACTCCATTTTCTAAATGCGACTCAGTCTCATTTAGAAAATGGAAACTTGAGAGCCTAAATTTCATAAATTCTTTATAATTTTGTTGGCTCACACTTTACTTACTTAGACTTGTCGCCCCCCCCATTTGCCAAAAATTACTCATCCCCATCATCCCCTCCTCCAATAGTTCCAGCCGCATCAGCTTCAATCAAAGCATCGATAATTGGTCGAATGTTTCCAAGCATAATATTTGGTAGGTTATGCCAAGATTGCTTTATTCGGTGATCAGTAATTCGATCCTGAAGAATATTATATGTTCGAATCTTTTCAGATCTGCTTCCAGTTCCTACCTGAGATTTTCTATCAGATGAAAACTTACTCGCTTCCTCCTCTTCTTTTCTCAATTGCAATTTAGCCATCAAAATTGACATAGCTTTTTCACGATTTTTAAGCTGGCTTCGCTCAGAAGTACATCGCACATCAATACCAGTTGGTTTGTGAATCAAACGCACAGCAGTTTCTACTTTGTTTACGTTTTGCCCCCCGGCGCCGCCTGAACGTGAGAGTTCCATTTCAATATCAGCAGGATTTACGTCAACAGTAACCTTTTTTCTAATTGGGAGAATGGCCACAGTCACCGTCGAAGTATGAACTCGCCCTGACTTTTCTGTAGCAGGAACACGCTGTACTCTGTGAACACCCATTTCATATTTAAAATATTTATAAATTTCCTGACCTCTAAATTCGAAAGAGGCTTCTTTGTATCCTCCGAGATCACTTTCAGATACATCAACCTCTCTATATCCCCAACCTTCAAGAGCTGCGAAGCCTTTGTAGAGACTAGCCAATTGTTCGGCGAAAAGTGAAGCTTCTTCTCCTCCTGCACCCGCACGAACTTCGAGTACAATTTCATTTGGATACTCATCCGCTTTTTCCTCTTCCTTCATAATATCTTGAAGTTTATCTTCAATAGATTTGAGCTGTTCTTCGATTGTTTTTGATTCTTCCTTTGCAAGGTCTGCCATAGCCGGATCACCTAAGAGCGCCTCAAGATCATTTTTCTCAGCCAAAACACGCTCGTACTCCGTTGCGAAGTAGCTTGTCTTATAATTTTCTTTATATTGTTTTAATGTTTCCGAATCAATCATTTTATTTATATTTGAGGAATATTTTAGTTTCTGTGTTTTCTTATATTCTAGCATTTATCCAAACTAGTGCTGCCTTCCGCGGCAAAAGAAAAAAGCAGGTGTATCGCTCTTTTTCCTTTCAAGCGATTTTTCCTGCTTTCTTCAACCTAGTTATTTCTTTGCTCCGTCCTTTGCGCTTTTAGCGTCCTTCTTTTCCTTACTAGCCGCTCGTGCCTTATTGAACTTTTCTACTCGTCCAGCTGTGTCTAGTACCTTTTCATTTCCAGTATAAAATGGATGACACTTTGAGCAGATTTCAACTGCTACTGTCTCCTTTGTTGAACCCATAGTGAATACTGATCCACATGCACATGTGAACTTTGTTTCGTTATTATATTTTGGATGGATTTCTGCTTTCATGTTATTTCTAGGGCTTTTTTACTGCTTTACTACCTTTTTTGAGGCGAAAAACATAGCCTTTTGGTCCATAGTTTATATCATAGGGTGGGTTTTTAGGCAAACGGGCTAAGTTTAGGTAACAAAAAAGCCTGTGCCACGATTTGAACGTGTACACAGACTTCGATAGCCAATTTATACAGTGGCGGGCTGCTTTTTTTCAGTACCTTGGTCGAGATCAATGCCGTTATGCCACAGGGTCAATGTTGCTCCCTCGCAGACCGCCTTAACGAATCCAAGAGCTTGCGAAACCTCATCATCATTCCACTGGCGCTTACCAGCGAAAGGAATATTTTTGTCGAGGATATCGAACATCCTTCGGCAAGAGTCAACTCTTGCTGCCCAATTAGTGAGATCAGCATTGGCATCGTCCCCCTCCTTCAGAATTAGGTCGGTCATAGCTGCATCAATCTTCTTGAGCAAAGCTTCCAGACAGGCACGCAATTTGATTACAGCATTGATACCATTGGGGGCATTAACCATCCCTTTTAGGCCAGTGGTCCAATTACCTGAAAAAATCCCAATCATTTCGATAGTGTCACCAGGACTTAATGTAAACATATTATTTTCCTCGGGTTGATTGTTTCTATTTTTGAATTGTACAGTCGATATTAAATTACACCACACACTTAAAATGTCAACAGTACCGACAAAGACAAAACCCTCCCGCCTACTGGCAAGAGGGTTCGAAAAAAACCACCAAAAAATCAAGCGGCATGACTGGTAGCGACAGGGAGCTTCGCAAACCTAGTTACACTAGTCATCGACCTCACTCGTGGCACATGACGCACCACGAAACTAATGTCAGAAGACAGAATATGATCACCAGTTATGGCAAGCAGACTCAATTTCGTTAAGGGCTTGGCTGAGGGGTCGTCAGCAACTGGCTCGCTTTTCAATTCGAACAAATAGTTGATACTGTCCAAACACACAGGCGGTGCGAAGAATACCGTGCTTCCCGAAAGTTCATCCATCAGAATTGGTAATTTACCCAGAAGCACCATATCGACTATGTCATGAGGGGAGCAAAAATCGAATTGATGTCTTTTGGTCCTCACACCAAATCTTCTTTCCCAACTCTCCAGAGTCGGAACGGCGATAAGCTCTCTTAGATCCTTCGCCGCAAAACTGCAATGTTTACGTGCCTTCACACCAGGATCAATACCGACCAATGTATAGGGCTCTGGCACATCCCTTTTCGGGAGACTTTGCATGGCACGCAGCGCAAGACCACTGCACAAAAATCTATGGGTTTTCCATATACCCGCACTGTTCACCAGTCCTGGTTTAGGCAATACGAATTCAACATTTTGTGGTGTCGGGTCGTTGGGGTCATACTTTACCGATCTCACTTTCTCGTGAATCAAAAATCCAGTCTTTCTTTCTACAAAACATTTCATATACAAACAGGGTTGGGTTGTTGATTGTTTACTAGATAAAAATCTAGTTAGTGGATGTTGGTTTGTGAGTCAATCGTTGAATGAATTAGGGTGGTAGATGATGAAAAGATCTTACAACTTAATTGTACCCTAAACAAAAACTGAGCGCACTAACAACAATTTAATCCCTCAACCTCTCCATATACACCGAAACCGTCCTTCTTTTATGAGGTTTGCCGTCGAGAACATGTTTGTAAGATTTCTTCATTTTAAAAATTTTGAAAAATGGACTAAATAGCTCAATTATTTCATCTTCACTATACACATGCTCCATACCACGAGTATGCGGATGAATATATGAATTTTTTTCTGGCTTACCGTCTTCATCTGCAAGTTTTGGATTTTTTAAAATCGCTTCGTTCGTAATTGTATGTTCTTCAATCATGCGACGAGCGTTTATATCACCATCTAAAATAAATGTTTTGAAAAATAACCAACCATAAGGTTTTACGAGTCGTGCAATCTCGCGAGCAAGCGCTTCGCGATCAGCCTTAGGCAATTGATGAGAAACCATCATATCAAAAACAACATCGACACTTTGGTCCGGCATATCGATAGGTTCTTCAGCGCCCTGTCTTTTAAATTCAATTTTTAGTCCAGGATTTGATTTAATACCTTCTGCTTCAAGTTCTGCGCGAGTTTCAGCAATCATATTTTTAGCCTGCGAAAGTGCAACGTCTGAAATATCTGTGCCTAGTCCGTTCATATTAAATTCAAGACAAAGAGGCACTAGATTGCGACCGTTTCCACAACCAATATCAACAATAGTTCCATGCTTTGGAAAAGCTGGCCACTCTGCGTTCCTCTTCGCCCATTTTACAAAATCTAAAAGATCAGAAGCTGGCTCCTTACTCATAGTCAAATGCTGTGGGTCTTTATATTCTTTGTTCCAGAATTCTTTAGTCATTGGTGCATTAATTATACTATCAAAAATATAACGTGTTCCACCGAATTATATTTTTGATAGTATAATTAATGCAAAACAGGTTTTGGCGCGGCGCTTAGTTATGACAATTACATTCGCATATTTACCACATCTCCGCAAGCTCGCGGCTTCCCCGAGCGCACGACTGCTCACCTACGCGGAACTATCTAAACTAACAAGTCGAGCATAAATCTATCCAAGACAACATGTATGTACAAAACTGTGCAAAAAACTTATACCTTATAAAATCTAATTCGGTGAAATGCGTTAGATTTTATAAGGTATAAGTTTTATTGCTACAAGTTTTGTAGAATGTCTATGTTGTCTTGAATAGACTTTACCCTCGCCATAACCTGATCCCCATAGAAAGTACTATTTCCTGAACATGATCGTCCTGAATAGTATCTACAAGCAGCGTTTCGCTCAGAAGTGAAAGACTGACTAGCGGCACCTAAGTCAGCAAGATACATACCAGAGGCCATGAAGGCGTCCTCAGGGTTCCAAGGGTCAGAGGCTGGTCGTCCAACCTGGGCTGCGATTTTAGTTTCGAAGAGTGCCCATGTAGATGGAATAAACTGCGCGGGACCCATTGCCCCTCCATAACCAACACTAAGAGGACAAGATACGACTGTCTTATATGGATCACGGCCTAGTGCCTGCGTAATTCGCATAAAAGGTTGCACATCTCGACTAGCTTTCATAAGATTTGAGAAAACTTTTCCTGAATTTTTTCCGACTCCTGCACCTGTTGTAGCGTCAGTTAGATAACACTGGCCAACGTTCGCACCAAGATTACTTTCTTGTTGAATAATAGCGAGAATATATGCTGCGCGAACACCAGTTGCAGCTGATGCTTTCTTAGCCAAAGTTACAGCGTCTCCGAATTTGATAGCTTCAGCATCACGCAATTTGAAAAGTTGATTTCTAATTTGTGTTGCTCTCGCCTGCTTGTTTTGAATTACAGTCTGATAATTCAACTGCTCATTTTTATTTAAAGTCTGAAGCCTCTTCTTTTCTGCTTCTGCCACTTTAATTTTTGCTTGCTCAGCCTCAACATTTACTTTCAAATCAATTTCTTGATTTCGCTTTTGATCAAGCTCTTTTTTAGCAGTTTCGTTCTGAGATTTAGCATCGCGAACATCTGCCAATTTTACTTGAAGAGATTTTTTGATAGATGTATATGAATCAACATCGACGAAGAATTCAGAAACATCTTGATTGCTTAACATAGCTTCGATTAGGGTGAAGTCGTCCATTTCCCTAGTTCTTTGAACAACATCAGCAAGAGAAACTTTTCCATCGTCAATTCTTTCGTTAAGCGACTTAATTGTATTTGATTTAACTGTAATATCCTTTCCTAATTTATTAATTGAAAGCTCATGAGATCGGATTTTTAGTTGAGCAGTTTTAATTTGAGCATTGAGAATGGCGATATCTCGCGCAATCGACGTTCCTTCTCCCTTTTTGGCATCTAGAATTTTTGACTGCTCCTTGATCTGATTCTCAACATCTGCCAATTCCGCGCGAAGTGCAGCTTCTTGCTCTGGAGTTAAACCATTAGCATTTGTAGTTTGAGCTAAAGCGGATTTTGTTCCGATAGAAAAAGAACCCACTAAAACACTCACTAAGCAAAGTGTGAGCATAGACAAAACAAATATTTTTTTAATACTAAATTTAGCTCGAAAATGAGACAACATGTCACTTATTGTATCAAAAAACATAAAAACCTCCCAGTTAATCCAGAGGATACTGAGAGGTTTTTATTTGAGATAATTTATTTAAATTCAACAGCCAAAGATATGGCTCTGTGTCTGGCTTATTCAGCAGCAGCTTCGCCACCCTCTTCTTCTTTCTTACCTTTCTTTTCTGAAAGTTCGATAGCAGACATGTCGATTTCTGTTGGAGCCTCTTCAACTTCTTCCTTAGCAGCAGTAACAAGGGCAATAACTTCTTCAGGATCAACGGTTAGAGATACTCCAGATGGAAGTTTGATATCAGATGCTTTGATTTGATCTTCAAGAGCAACAAGTCCTGAAATATCAACTTCAATTCCGTGAGGAAGATCCTTTGGAAGAGCTTCGATACCGATTTCGTGAGCGATTTTCATGAATACACCACCAAATTCCTTAACAGCAGGAGCAGTTCCTACGAATTCAATTGGAATATTGATACTTACTGTCTTATTCTGATCAACTGCATAGAAGTCAACATGGATAATAGCTTCATTTACAGGATTTCTCTTGATTTCGTGGATTAAGACGTCCTGATTACCCTCTGAGTTCTCAAGAGTAATTACAGTAGATTCACCTGCAGACTTCCAAAGCTTCTGGAAATCAGCTGAAGGGATAGTAATAGACTTTGTATCAATTTTAGGACCATAAACAACCGCAGGGATTGACCCTACAATTCGCTTACCACCAGCAACTCGTGCTTCTGTTTTAAGTTTCAACATAATGGGATGATTATATCCGTAAAAGCTAAAAAAGCAATAGCGTGGCTAAAAACGGTCTATAAATTGGCCTAAAACGGCTAAAACAGGAGCCCTAAACCATCCGATTCATAACCTTCAACTTCTCCTCAACCACCTTAGAAACTGCTTCAACAGAGGGTTGCATCATCTTATATGGTGTTGTTTCATCCTTATTTGTGGCCACGAAATCTCGTAGTGCAGAGGTAAAAGCGACTCGCAGGTCGGTATTGTAGTGCACTATACATACGCCATTTTCAACAGCTGCTGCTAAGTCCTCAGTAGCAATTCCAGAGGCACCGTGAAGTACAACTCCTGCAGGAGAAGCTTTTGTTAGCTCTCCGATTCGCTCAATATTTAAACGCGGGTTACCGCTTCGAACTAAACCGTGCACGTTACCAACTGCAGGTGCAATTAGATCAATTCCTGTCGCAGCGACATATGCAGCTAGATCGTCTGGCTGAGTAAGAGAAGCTGGATCAAGACCTACACCCTCTGGAATACTATCCATAATTTTTGAACTTTGTCCGATATATCCTAATTCACCTTCAACTAATATATCGCGACCTGTTTTGGCACTAACTTCTTTTGCATATTCCACACACTTTTTAGCAAGTGCAATATTTTCTTCAGTTGAAAGTTTAGCAGCATCGATAATTACAGCGTCAAATCCTGCATCAATTACTTCTTTCACTCTTTCAAATGAATATGTATGGTCTGCATTTAAAAATATTGGGTGATTTAATTCATCTACAATTGCTGAAACCATGGCTCGAGCCATAGGTACGCCAATAGCATCGCGCTCCCCTTCTGATACACCGATAATTACTGGTACACCGAGTTTTTTTGCTGTTAAAGCAATTGCTCGTAGTGTTTCAAGATTAGAAATATTAAAATGTCCCACCGCAACCTTGTTTTCTCTTGCCCACGCCACGCATGAACGGAGATTTGTAATTCCTGATATGTCTTTTGTCATACTGAGTATTGTAACATAGTGGAAATTCCTCCAAAATCCCATTTTTATGACTTATTAATAAGTTGCAATTCTAATATGATATTATTATTCCTATGACAACAAATCAGCCCGAATTTATCGCAATTGGTGATATGGTAATAGACGCATTTATTAGACTTGGAGAAAAATCTAAAGCTCGTGTTATTAAAAATGAAAATGGAACAAAGGAAATTGCTCTCCCTTTCGGTGATAAAATCGAATTTGATTTTGCGGAAGAAATTGCAGCTGTAGGCAATAGTGCAAACGCTGCAGTTTCTGCAGCAAGACTCGGTCTTTCATCAGGATTAGTTGTAAATATTGGTGGGGACAATGACGGTAAAAAATGTTTAGTTCAAATGGAGAAAGATGGCGTCTCTGCGGAATTCGTAAAAGTTCATCAAGACAAGAAAACTAATTATCACTATGTTCTCTGGTATCAAGATGAGCGAACTATTTTGATTAAGCATGAGGAATATGAATATGAATTACCAAATATTGGAAAGCCTAAGTGTATATATTTAAGTTCTCTGTCTGAGAACGCTTTGCCATTTCATACAAATATCGCCAATTATTTAGAGGCACACCCTGAAATTAAATTTATTTTTCAGCCAGGAACTTTTCAGATGAAATGGGGTACCGACTCACTTAAAAGAATTTATCAAAGAACTGACGTCTTCTTTTGCAATACTGAAGAAGCAGAGCGAATTTTAAAGCTAGAAGCAAAACCTAAAACTCCAGAGCGATTGAAGGAGTTGCTCGATGGTTTGCGAGCACTTGGACCAAAGTTGCCTGTTATTACAGATGGCCCAGGTGGTGCGTATACATACAGCTCTGCAGCATCTACTACTCCGGGAGAAATTGGAAAATTAAATTATGATCAAGTAATTCATCTTGATATTTACCCTGATATCGCGCCGCCATATGAAAGAACTGGTGCGGGCGATGCATTTGCCTCGACTTTCTCGGTTGCATACACGCTTGGACACGATGTTTCTACTTGCCTAAAATGGGGTTCAATTAATTCTATGAATGTTTGCCAACATGTAGGTGCGCAAGCAGGACTTTTAACTCATGAGAAAATTGAGGAATATTTGAAAAATTCTCCAGCTGGTTGGGATGTAAAAGTTGTGGTTGGTTAGAAAAGCTGTTGCTGTTAGTTAGCAAATTGGTCCAAAATCTAACCCTTTCGCGCGATAACCTTCTTCGCAGCTTCTTTTATGTGGCGGAGGCCCATTCCATAAAATTCTATTAATTCTTTTGGTGTACCTGATTGTCCAAACTTATCTTTCATACCAATAAATTCAATTGGCGTAGGCTTCGACATATTTTGTACGAGACATTCTGCGATTGCACTTCCGAATCCTCCGGCAATTTGATGTTCTTCGACAGTTACGATTGCACCTGTTTCATTTGCTAGTGCTAAGACGGATTCATTATCCAAAGGTTTAATCGAATGAATATGCAAAACTTTTACAGCAATTCCCTCTTTTTCTAATTCATCCGCTGCTTTTAGAGCGTTGAAAACCAAAGAACCTGTTGCAATAATTCCAACTTCAGCTTGAGGTTTTTTGGCAGTTATTTCAGGTGATGGAATAAAATATAATTGTCCTTTATGTAAATTGGTCGCGTCAAAAGGAGTCTCTTCAGTAGTAATAACTGGAGTTTTTTCTCGAGCTAGTCGAAGATATGTCGGAGTTGTAACTGCATCACTAAGTGCTAACTCTGTTATTTTGCGAGCCTCAATAACATCGCAAGGTGAAAAAACTGTCATATTTGGAATCACTCGAGTGATTGCAATATCCTCCAGCGCTTGATGTGACCCGCCGTCAGGACCCACAGAAACTCCAGCATGTGATCCTGCAATTAAAACTTTTTGATCGTTATAACAAATTGTTGTGCGGATTTGTTCCCAATTTCTTCCAGGACTAAACATAGCGTATGAACTGATCGCAGGAATCTTTCCCATAGCAGCCATGCCCGACGCAACAGATGCCATATTTTGTTCTGCCACACCAATTTCAATAAATCGATTTGGAAATTTTTCTTTAAATAAATTCATCTGCGTTGATTCTGTGAGATCAGCACAAAGTCCAACAACTCTTTTATCTTTTTCTGCTGCAGCCAAAAGTCCCTGACCAAAACCTTTTCGGATTGGAACTTGCTCGATCTTTGTCTCATCGGCATCGAGTAGATTTGGATTTAGTTTTAGGGCTGGATTTAGCATTTTATTAATTAAATTTATTTTACGTTTAAGTCGCGGCTATTTTTTCGCAGCGTTATTCTTAAGTTCAGCCAGAGCCAACTCGACTTGTTTAGCTTTTTCTGGGGCGCCATTTATATCGCTCAAACCTGGCGGAGTTCCATGCCACTCGAATCTTTCTTCCATATATCCAACACCTTTTCCAGGAATCGTATGTGCAATAATCATAGTAGGTTTATTGAAAATGGCCTGCGCCTCATGTATTGCTTCAGTGATTGCTCGCGTGTCGTGTCCGTCCACTTCAATTACATACCAGCCAAAAGATTTCCATTTATCATATAGAGGTGAGAGAGGCATAATATCTTCTGTATATCCGTCAATCTGAATATTATTTCTATCAATAATTGCAATTAGATTTCCAAGTTTTTCTTTTCCGGCAAGAAGGCCTGCTTCCCAAATCTGACCTTCATTGTGTTCGCCATCTGAAAGAAGTGCGTAGATAAATCGGTGAGGTAGTTTGCCAAAGTCGATGCGGTCCGCGAGGGCCATACCCACTGCTTGAGAGAGGCCCGAACCGAGCGGACCTGAACTTGTTTCAAGCATTGGTAAAAATTCTCTATGAGGATGACCTTGAATTCTTGAACCAAATTTTCTAAGTGTTTTTAATTCTTCAACTGGAAAATATCCTGCATGTGCCATAGAGGCATATAGTACTGGGCAGATATGGCCATTTGAAAGAACCAGTCTGTCACGCTTTTCCCAAGTTGGATTCTTGGGATCATGATTCATTATATTAAAATATAGTGCAGCGAAAATATCTGCCATACCTAAAGGCCCGCCTGAGTGCCCTGACTTTGCTTCAGCTAGCATCTCGATAATCGAAATACGAATATCGTTCGCTTTTGTTTGAAGATGAAGAACTTGGTCATCGGTAAGTGACATAATACTTGAATTATAACGTATTAAATCAGTGCATCAAAGGGAAAACGCAGCTGTGTCGACAATACTTAAAAAAACTGGCGATTACTAACCGAGAACATCTTCAAAAAATTCAATTTCTTGAGCTGGTGAATGCGATTCGAAAATAGCGTGACCTGAAATTAGCTTATCAACACCTGCATCGTAGAGCGGACGAGCGTTTTCATGATCAACTCCCCCATCGACTGAAATTTCTAAGTTCTTTTCGGCGACAGCAGTACCAGCGTTTTGTGTTTCTGAACCAGCTTGAGCCTGCGCAGCTGCATGCATCTTTTCATTATACTTATGCAACTCAGCTAAAATCTCTTTAATAGTTTCGAAAACTTTTGGTGAGAATTCTTGATTTTGATAACCAACTTTTTCAATCCCCATGCACTGGATTCCTGTTATATCACCAATATGTTTTTCAAAAATAAATTCTTTTAGTTTTGGCGAAATTTCTCCAGGTAAAAGTGCAAGTGATATTTCAAGTGAATACTCCTTAGCAACTTCGATTGCAACTGTTATATCGTTTGTATTATCTTCTCGAAGATGAAGAATTACTCTGTGAACACCAACCTTGGCCCATTCCATAACTGCTTTTGCTGGATTTTCAACCATAAGGTCAACATCATAATCGAGTTTTTCCCAAAAAGGCAGACCCATTTCCTCTGACTGCATCTTTCTAAAATTTATATCAACATGATCTGGTTCATGTGCTCGGTCTTCATCTTTTAACATCACTCCTTTTGAAGGTTTATGAAATGGCCATGAAAGCGACTGCACAAAAACTCCATCCATAATATCGATTTGTGCTCGCGGCACCACATCTTTTATATTGCTCGCTTTAAACTCTAAATCAGCAAAATCTTTTGGCATGATTGCTGGAATAATTGTTGTTGAAATGATTTTTGATTGTGCTTCCATATGTGGTTTTTAATTGCGGTTTTTATGAGTAATGAATTATTGTGAACCGAATTTATAAATTAATTTTCCTTTTCTATTTCTTCTATTTCCTCAATTCTTCTTTTATGTCTGTCGCCTCCCTCAAATTCTGTTTCAAGCCAAATACTTACCATATCAAGTGCTTCTTCTTGAGACATGAATCGGGCGCCGAGTGATAAAATATTTGAATCATTGTGCTCGCGAGAAAGTTTTACAATTTTTTCGAGCAATTCTCTTGATCCACCAACATCTCGTCCACCATACACTGTTGCAGCCCTAACATGTGGAAACTTATTGGCTACAATAGCCTCCCCTTGACCAGATCCACCAATTACGATACCAACATGGTGTCTATGGCCCTTTTTCTCGCCATGAACTGTATGGCTCGATTCATGACCCTGAATTCGTGCTTCCTCATATGTTGAAATATCTTTGGCTACATATGATATATATGTCGGATAATCGTCCTCTGGAATCAGCTCATGAGCCCCATGATCATACACATCGTAACCAGAATTCAAAAGCTCCTCTATTAGGAACTTCTTGAGTTCAAATCCGGCATGGTCTGATGCTATGGAGATTTTCATATGTTATATCGTACCATGTCGAATATTGATATACTATATACACAATATCTATGGAAGGACTACCTAATTATGAAAGCAGAGAGGATGAAATTGATGCTTTAATTGAGCAATTGGCTGAAGCAGAAGGGATGAATAAGGACGACATAATCTCCGATATTATTACATTTGCACCTATTGAAGGCAGTGAGAATTCTAATCCTGATTATATCGCAGAGGTTGCAGAAATGATTGGCATTTCAATTGAAGAAATGAACAAATATGCCCTACAGAAAGCTGAAGAATATTTAGGAGAAGATTAAAGTTACTTTACTTCTTTTTATTGCATTTTGGGCAGTTCATATTTTTACTTTACATAGTCATAAATCAATACCCCAATTAATGCCGGATATGAATTTACTAGACAAAATACTGAGTTATTATGTTCCGTCGGACCGACAGTATTGAATCTATTAAGGCTGTGACAATAATAATTCTCTATAAACCATGATGCAAGAAACAAAACAATTATTATCGCTAATGTATAGATGAATTTTTTCATAAGTTTAAACCAGTTTAGCAACCTCCACCACATGTCTCACAAGTGAGTGAGTGTATCCACCTTCATTGTCATACCAAGCTAAAACTTTTACTAGATTTCCATCAACAACACGAGTCATCTTAAGGTCTGCAATTGAAGCGTGAGGGTTTCCGATAATATCTCGAGAAACTAATTCTTCTTCTGTTGCATCGAAGATTCCTTTCCATCGTGCCTCACCTGCTGCATTTTTCAAAAGAATATTTATTTCTTCTACAGTTGTCGCTCGCTTTGTGATAAATGTAATGTCTACAATTGATCCTGCGATAACAGGAACTCGAATTGCAATCCCGTCGAATTTTCCTGCAAGATCCGGAAGTGCTTTTGTGACAGCAACTGCAGCACCCGTTGAGGACGGTGCCATATTCATAGCAGCAGCTCGCCCCTCTCGCCAATCTTTTTTGTTTGGAGCATCAACTAAAGCCTGACTTGCAGTGTATGCATGCGTCGTGTTAAGAATTGCTTTTTCAATTCCAATTGCATCGTGAATAATTGAGATGAGAGGACTTGCAGCGTTTGTAGTACAAGAAGCGTTCGATGTAATTGAGCAAGTTGAAAGTGCAGGTTCGTTTATTCCCATAAGAACTGTTGCACCTGCAATTGCGCCAGTTGGATCATCTTTAACTGGCGCTGAAACAACCACACGCTTTGCTCCTGCTGTTATATGCGCGTTCGCTTTATCAACTTGAGTAAATAGTCCTGTTGATTCAAGAACAATATCAATTTCATGTTTTGCCCATGGAAGAGTTGCAGGATCTTTGACACTTAGATACTCAACTTCTTTGCCATTTATAATTAAAACACTTCTTTCTTTATCGGCCTTTACATCTAGATCACTTCTTCCGTACGCACTATCGTATTTCATAAGATAGGCAATGTTTTCAATATCAGCCAAGTCATTTATCGCCACAACTTCAAGTGTCGGCTCTTCAACTGCTAATTTTAGGAATGCTCGGCCGATTCGCCCTGCCCCGTTAATCGCTACTCGTTTTTTGTTCATGTCTGTATTTATTGTTTATGCGCCGGAGCGCTTTTTTGTTATATGAGCATTATATCAAATATCTAGATATATGTGTTTTCCACTTCTAGGTATCAAATTTAAAAAGTTTCGTCTATCTTCGCAGAGATTTCATCACGAATAATACGAGTTGTATCTAAATCCTCTTCTTTAGGATCTCTGATATCCCAATATATTGCACCTGGTACTTTTTTAAGATAGTCCGGGATTGTATTTTCTTCGGCCATTATCACAACTTTATCAAAATCTTTAAGCATATCTTCTGACAATTGATCTCTGGTATTTTCACCGGCCTCTATACCTAATTCACTTAAAACTTGAACCACCTTATCAATTCCACTAAATTCCTTTAGCTTCATACCATGCACGCTATTACCATCTTTATCTACAACTTTTGTTCCGACAGACTTGGACGTATGAATTCCTGCAAACTTTTTATTAAAAATTTCTTCAGCTATCTGACTTCTTCCGGCATTGCCCCGACATACGAATAATACGTTCATAATTTTTAATTTTATTTAATGATATCTAAGATTTCTGCACAAAAGCCACAACAGCATCTTTTGCAGCAGCAGGATTAACAGAACCCTTACTTACCTTCATAATTTGTCCTACGAAGAACATGAGCGCAGCTTCTTTACCCGCTTTGTAATCTGCAACCACACTCGGATTCGCAGAGACTAATTCAGCAATTATCTTGTTAAGAGCTTCTGGGTCATTTTTCTGAATAAGACCTTCTAATTCTGCAATTTCTTTTGAACTTTTATTGATGATTTTTTCACGTCCAATATGAGACAATGGCGCGGCGGAGTCTTTTTTATTTTCTTCATTGTCAGGCACACTGATATCGTAATACGCAAAGAAAAGCATAGTGAGTAAATCTTTGGCGCCTCTTGAAGACAATTCCCCCGCTTTTGTAAGCTTGATAATATCCGCAAAATTTTCAACTGGAATTTTAACTTCTGCCATAGCGTTTAAAGTGGCGCCTGTCGAATTAGGAAGTGATCCATATTTTTTCATCAGTCCGGCTAGATCCGATGTAACATAATTTGTCGCAAGCTTGACGAGCTCTTTGCTGTCAATATTGTCGCCAGCCCCGGGAGCGTTCGCACCACCCAACTCATTTGCGACCAATTCAAAAAACTTTCTGAAACCTGTGTTTTGTACAAACATTTCAGCATCTTCTGCTTTCATTTCAAAAACATTTGTAAATCTATCTCGCTCTTGCCAAGGCAGACTTGGGAGTCCGGCTAAAATCTGACCTTTTTCAAATTCAGGAATTTCACTGATGAAAAGTTTTGGAATATCAGGATCTGGGAAATACATATAATCATGAGAACTTTCTTTTGCTCTCTGACTAAATGTTTTTCCAGTAGTCTCATCGAACCCTCTTGTTTCTTGCACAAGCTCGGATTTGGCACCAGTTGATTCTGCAAGCTCAAGTGCTGCAATATGACGATTTAATTCATATGCAATTGCGCGTTCAACAGATTTAAATGAATTCAAATTCTTAACCTCAGTTTTTGTTCCAAATGTTTTGAATGCTTCTTTTGGCACTGGCGCACCATTTTTCAAAGCTTCCTCAATATATATATGAGACTGTGGCTCAGTTGAAACAGAAATATTCGCCTCAACTCGCATCTCCCCTTTTTCCATATTTGCTTCGCCTGCCCCTAAATATCTAAGCAGCAACTGCAACTCTTTTGCAAATTCTCCAGCTGTTTTAGCATCGCGAATTACAGGCTCAGTTACAAGCTCCATAAGTGGAACACCTGAACGATTAAAATTTACCAAACTAAAATCACCTTTATCATGTGACGAAGAAGCGGTATCCTCTTCAAGATGAATTCTTGTTAGTTCAATACCTTTCAATTTACCTCCTGTAATAATCGGATGCGCAAACTGACTAATTTGATATGCTTTTGGAATATCAGGGTAGAAATAATTTTTTCTGTCCCACTCTGTAAAATCTGCAATATTTCCTCCAATTGCAGTTCCAATTCGAATCATATGTTTTATCGCTTGTTTGTTTAGCACGGGCAATGTCCCAGGATGACCCATACAAATTGCACAAACATTTGAATTCGGTTTTTCCTCATCAGGATTATTTCGACATGCACAAAACATCTTCGACAGCGTCTTAAGCTCTGCATGAATTTCCAGCCCGATCACTGGATAATATGTTTTGCCATTTGATTCGATTGTATAGCCAGTTTTTGTCTCAGTCATTTGGATAATGGTCTTTATAGATTACTTGCCACCAAGCATAGTTGTCAATTTTTCAGATAATGCCTTAACAGAAGCATCATCGAGTATTGTGACTGTAAGCATTTCAAGGTCTTTGTCGTTTGTTCGTCCTAAAGCCTTCTTAAGTGCCTCCGCCCGATCCTCTGCACTTTCCGAAGGGTCTAGCATATCCACCTTTGTGACCAAAATAACTTCGCGCTTTGTGGGAAGTTCGGGATCATATGAAATTAATTCATTGCGAACGGTGTTGTAAACTTGAACCATTTCCTCAACCGATTGTTCACAAGAAATACAATGCAATAAAACTTTTGTTCGACGAATATGCTTCAAAAATTTATGACCCAATCCTTTTCCTTCCGATGCCCCTTCGATAAGACCTGGAATATCCGCAAGAATAATTCCATATAAATCTCCGAGGTTCGGTTCAAGGGTTGTGAATTGATAACTACCAACTTTTACATTTGCATTCGTTAGAGCGTTCAAAAGTGAAGACTTACCAGCGTTTGGTAAACCAATTAAACCGGCGTCAGCAATCAACTCTACTTCAATATGAAAATTTCCAGTCTCACCTGGTTTTCCGTCAGTTGATTGTTTTGGTTGCTGATTTGTCGAACCTTTGAAGTGGTCATTTCCCAGACCACCGTTTCCACCTTTAACTAAAAGAATAGTTTGATCAGGCTCGTCTAGTCGGTAAACCTCACCAGTATCAATATTTGTAATTATTGAGCCAACTGGAAAATTGATAAATAAATCATCGCCGGTCGCACCCTTCTTAACCATATTTCCTCCAGGCTGACCGTCCTCAGCTTTAAATTCCTTTGTATGCCGATAATGCGCAAGAAGCCATGAATCTTTCACAGCTTTAGCGTAAATAGAGCCTCCACGGCCTCCGTCGCCTCCTCCAGGACCACCGAATTCCTTGAATTTCTCATGAATCCAGCGAACAACACCGTCGCCTCCTTTACCTGCTTTTAATTCCAAATCTAGTTCGTCTATAAATGCCATATTCCCGAGTGTACCACAGATTTTATTTAATCTTTAGTACTTCTATAGCTTTGTATACAAGGGCTATTGCACCTTCTTTACTATCTGCAACAGCCAAAAAGCCACCGTTATGGCAGAACTTTGCATCTACAACACCTGTTAACTTTGCCAATTCGGCACCACTTTTACCTCGCCAGTTTTTTGGAAAACTCATACGCGAATCATAGCTTTGACTATTTTTTGGAACTACTTTCGCAGACCAACCACCACGCAAATCTGGATATACAAAAACAAGAGGCTCAATATATTCCGGCGCTTTAAATTCATCGAAGCGTGTTGGAATAAATTTATCCGAAACAATTACTCTTTTATCCTTTGACTTTGCATATGCTTTCTTAGCATCCTTTGCAATTTTTTCTCCTTGTTTTGATTTGATAATGTATACCCTCAATACATCCTTGGCCACATTCACAAGTCTCATGAATTCTTTATCGAATTTTTTCGCGAGTTGTGAGGTTTTTTTCGCTTCCTTTCCTTCTTTAGCGCCGTTAGCATCCTCCTCTGGCAAATCTCCTTTCACCACATCACAAGCAGACTTAAAATATTCAATAAATAAAAATGGGTGCACATCTTCGATTACCGGCTCGTATAAATACAAACCAGTATCCATAGCATCTAACCCTTGTACAATGTGCCGATCTATCCAATCTGCCGCAAATTGTGATCCTGCTAATTCCTTACCAAATTTTTTCCATACCAAACCAAACGCAGCATATGACACACCACTAGGACGCACACCAGCTCCGCCCTCCTGATGATGATCAAAACGATTTTTCTTCGTATCATAAATACGTCCAGTATCCACGATAAAATCCGCCTGAGGAAATTTTTCAGGTTCGAGTGTTCTAACTACCTTAATTTTTTCGCCGCTGCCTTTTCCATTTTCCAAAAGAGTTAAAAGCGTAGCAACAGCAAAAATATCATCTGCATGAAAATTCGCTCCATGGGTAACAATAGTCTTCATACTATTTGTCGCTGCCTGAATTATTGACTGAATCGCCATCGCCTGCTCCTGCTGCAGCAACCAAGTGAACATCACCCTTTAAAGTTCTAACTAGTACAAATAATAAACTAAGGACAAGTGGACCTAGCAAGAAACCTTCTGGGCCAAAGAATTGTATTCCTCCCAAAACTGAGAATAGAATTAATAGTGGATGAATATGAATTCCCTTTTGCATAATTACAGGGCCCAAGAAATTATCAACAAGACCTACGATTCCAATTGCCCATGCGAGCTGGAAAATCCATTCCCATCCTGAAGGATCTACAACAAATAAAAAGATAATTGCAGGAATCATAACTATTGCCGTACCAACACCGGGAACAAGGGCACTGACTGCAGCTAAAGTTCCCCATAAAGTTGGATTTGGAACACCTGAAATTAGAAAACTAACTCCTACCAAAAACCCTTGAACTAAGGCAACGGTTAGTGATCCGGCAACAACTGATCGAATTGCAGTTCTGATTGAACCTAAAACTATTTCATCTCTTTCATCACTCCAAGGTGAAAGTGCAATCAAATGTTTTCGTAGCTTATCTCCATCTTTCAAGAAATAAAAGAGTGCGATAAAAGAAAGAG
The DNA here is from genome assembly GCA_964607805.1 of uncultured Candidatus Saccharibacteria bacterium. Taxonomy (GTDB): domain Bacteria; phylum Patescibacteriota; class Minisyncoccia; order Phycocordibacterales; family CAIZLB01; genus DALYDD01. Next base: position 25,222 of record CAZSLF010000005.1, on the reverse strand, counting down.
CTAACTTAAATGCGAAGTCCAAAGTACCTGAGAATATTCCACCTAATTTAGAAACTACCCAAGATGAAAAGGCTGCTAAATATCCTCTTGCATCTACAGTAAACTCAGGGATATAAACCTGAACTTTTCCTTCAATCCAAGCAGTTAATTGATCTGATGAAATATTTGAAGTATTGCTAACATTTGAATACAGAGATTGTGCTTCTGTAATTATATTATTGATGATAAATGCAATAGGAACAATAATCACTATTAATAGAAACAAAATTGTTAATGCTGCAGATAAACTTTCAAATTTCACTCTACGTCGAATACGATTGTAAAGTGGAGTTAAAAGTACCGCCATTATTATTGATAGAGCGAGTACATTTAAAAATGGCCAAAAAACCATTAGTGCTAAAATTGCAATTACTGTAAAAATTACAGCTGAAAATATTGCTTGTTGCTTCTCAGTTCCTGATTTAGATGTCATATCGATATTATAGCCCACTAATACAAATTGTGTATATTGCTCGAACTTACGTGCAAATTAAGCGTTTTGGCCGTGACACTTCTTATATTTCTTTCCAGATCCACAAGGACAAGGGTCATTTCTGCCTACTTTATCCTGACCACTTACAACAGTAGAGGTCTTCACTAAATCTGAGCCTAAAGTTGGATCAATAGATCGAACGTCGAGAGAACCTACCTGACCACCTGAACCCAAAGGTGAAGCCAACCCACTTAATCCAGCAACTCCACTTTGAGGCCCGCTTAAAACAAGCTTAGATTCATCGCCAACTTGTTGTTCAAAACTTATATCTTTTCCAACTTCAAGTGTAAGAGATTTTAATACTTGCAAAGTTTGAGCTTTGATAGCTGCGTCCATTTGCTTAAAGAGTGTATGCCCCTCTCTCTTATATTCCACAAGAGGATCGTGCTGGCCATATGCTCGCAAATTTACACTGCCTCGTAGATGATCCATAGTTTCTAGATGTTCAATCCAGAAAGTGTCGATTGCTTGTAGCATTACATTTCTAAAAATAGATAAAAACGCGCTCATGCTTACACTAGTGCTAGGACTGGCACTTCCACTTGCACCTCCACTGACACCACCACTACCCTTTTCAATCTCTTCTCGCTTTGTTTTTAAAGCTTCTTTATCTTCGTCGTCTCCGAAATCGACAAGAGAATTGTAGAAAGTTTCAAGATCGGCTTCTTCACCAATTAAAACTTTTCTACGATCACTATAAACTTTTAGTCTTTGTTGGTTTAGAACATTGTCGAATTCGAAAACTTGCTTTCGTGAATCAAAATACCAGCCTTCAATTTTTGTTTGAGCATTTTCAAGACTTCTTGAAACCATACTTGTCTCAATTGGCATATCGTCTGGAATTTTCATTTTATCCATCATTTTCTTTACGAAATCATTGCCGGCGAAATTGCGCATAAGGTAATCTTCAAGTGATACATAAAATTGTGTTTCGCCTGGATCACCTTGTCGTCCAGATCGTCCTCGAAGCTGATTATCAATTCGTCGCGCTTCATGTCTTTCTGTACCAATTACATATAAACCTCCAAGATTTTTAATCTCTTCATAACTTTCAGGAGTACTTGGTGCGCCTCCGAGCTTAATATCAACACCTCGGCCCGCCATGTTTGTGGCAATAGTTACAGCACCACGCTTACCTGCCTGCGCAATCGTCTCTCCTTCTCTTTCAGCAAATTCTGGTTTAGCGTTTAGTAGCAAGTGCGGAACACCTGCTTTCTTAAGCAAGATTCCTAATTCCTGACTTTTCTCAATTGAAACTGTACCAACTAGAACAGGCTGACCTTTTTCATGCAATTCTTTAATTCTATTTGTTACAGCCTGAAATTTTCCGGCTTCTGTTTTGAAGATCAAATCAGCTTTGTCCGCTCGTGCCACAGGTCTATGAGTCGGAACTGAAATAACTTCAACATCGTACACTTTAATAAACTCCTCAGAACTTGTTTGTCCTGTTCCTGTCATACCCGAAAGTTTTGGATATAGTTTAAAATAATTTTGAAATGTAATAGAAGCCTGCGTTCTAGATTCTTGCTGAATTTTAACACCTTCTTTAGCTTCGATTGCTTGGTGCAGACCTTCACTCCATCGGTGTCCACCCTTAACACGACCCGTCGCAGGATCAACAATTAAAATTTCGCCTTCCTTTACGATATAGTCGATTTCGTTCTTATATATGGCTTGGGCACGAATTGCGTTCTCAAGATGATGAACATACTTAATTCCTCCCTCTGAATAAATATTAGAAATTCCAAGTGCTTGCTCAGCATAATCAATTCCAGCATCTGTTACTGCTATGCTTTTATATTTTTCATTTTTTGTAAAATGAACCTCCTCTTCCATACCCTTAACAATCTGAGCAAAAGTTACATATAGACTTCCTGAATCTCCCGATGCAGCTGAAATAATAAGTGGTGTACGGGCTTCATCAATCAAAATTGAGTCTACTTCATCCACAATTACGAAATTAAAACCTCTCTGACGAAGTCCTCCTGGTGTTCGCTCAAGATTATCTCTCAAATAATCAAAACCAAATTCACTATTAGTTCCATAAGTAATATCTGCTGCATATGCTTCACGTCTTGTAACTGGTCTTAGGTATTCATATTGAACTTTGAAAGCGCCTGTTTCATCTTCTGCTTTATCAACTTCTTTTTCTGCTTGTTCTTGAGTTTGTCCTGGATCAGGAGTTATATGCGCAGGATCATATATAAAAGATGAATCAGCGTTCACAACTGCAATAGACAAACCAAGCATATGGTAAATCTGTCCCATCCAAACAGCATCTCGACGAGATAGATAATCGTTTACAGTAATTATATGTACACCTTTTCCTGACAATGCATTTAAATACGCAGCCAAAGTGGCCATAAGAGTTTTACCTTCTCCAGTTTTCATCTCGGCAATTGATCCACTGTGAATTACCATTCCTCCTATTAACTGAACATCGTAATGTCTTTGTCCAAGTGTTCGTCTTGATGCTTCCCGAACTAGAGCAAAAGCTTCTGGTATATATGTATCTAAAGATTTTGCCTCTACGGCTTTATCGGCTTGCCCTGGTTTCGCTCCTTCAGAACTATCAGCTTGAGCGCTCTGAATTTTATCCTTTAGAGCCAAACTTCTAGCCCTTAACTCAATATCACTTAGAGCCTTAATTTCAGGCTCTAAATTATTAACAGCATCGACTGTTTTTCGATAGGATTTTACGACCCTTTCTGACCGAGATGGGAAAATAGATGAAAGCATGTTCATAGGCATACACTTTACCATTTTTCCGGAAAAGTGGAAGCCTGCTGATATGTCGCAACACATAGCATATCAAAAGCTAAAAACACCAAAATAATTTATAAAGTTGTACAAAATTAAACCATGCAAAAATCCCCAGTGGTGTGGGGATTTTTGCGAGTCGAAGTTTTAAATTAGACTGCTTGGAAATTTCGAGATTACGCTCGAGACTTCTTTGCCTTCTTCTTAGTTGCCTTTTTCTTTGCAACTTTCTTTGCCTTCTTTGCTTTTTTTGCTTTAGCCATGTGAGTTAAATTAAAGAGCTCTTATTTATTATAATTTACAAGTGCCGACGATGCATATGTAAATGTAAGTTAATTATCGTTCACTCTTCACTTCATTACAATATTTTTTTTCAAAATATTGTGGATAACTTTTAAAAAATATTTTTCGAAAAAACTTTTTTATTTTTATTTTTTCTAAATTATTTTTTGTCTATAGCGCAATTTATCTATTTTACTTAACTTGTTAAGTAATTCCCTTCTTTACTTAATTCCTGCTTCTGCTTTGATTTGAGCGATGGCCTGATCAATATTAGTCTTGTATTGAGGTGCAATCTTTGCAATTTCCTGCAATTCCTTAATACCAGCTTGTGGATTTCCCATTTTCACATAGACACTTGCAAGTGAAGATCGAAGATCAAGTGTATATGGATCTGCAGTAATTTGATTTCGAAGCAGTGATATAACACGTCCACTCATATTGCTATCTAGGTAAGTATTTACGATTGACCAGTTTATAAGATATTTAGATCTTGCTGCAGTTGTAGAAGCTAGTGCCTCTGCCTCGGCAGGATTACCTGACTGGATTAATCCCATAATATTTAGTGCATATGCTTGTTCATCAAGAGGATTAAGTGTGTATGCTTTCTTAGCTAGTTCATTGAACTTTTCTTTATTACCTAATTTTAATTCATTGATTGCTACAAAAGTTATGAACGTAGGCTTTTCAGGAGAAAGCTCAAGCATCTTATTTGCAATAACCTGAGCCTCTTTAGTCATATCTAGTCGCGATAAGTACAAAGCGTAGAAGAAAAGTATTCGAGGATCATTTGGAGTTCTTTTGATTGCACTTTCATACTTCTCCACAATATATGCATGATACTTTTCTTTTTCTTCGGGCGTTAGATTTGATGCCAGTAATTCTACACCTCTATCATTTAATTGTTCATGTTGCTCAGAATTGGTCATTGAATTGTAGGCAATGGACTTCTGCAAATTCTCAAACCTTTCTTTTATAGGCACAGTTAAAACCTGTTTTGTTTTTGCATCAGGAATCTGAACTCGCATAGATGATATCAAAGTGGTATTAGCAAAAAGTGGTTTTAGATTTGTCATATACATAATATAGACAAAACCTGCCACTGAGATGATTGCAACAGCTGTGAACACTGCTCCACCGCTAGTTTGATATCTACTTTTTTCATCGTATGCACCTTCAACTTTTTTATGAATTGTATATTGGTGCAAGAAAGCAAGAACTGAGAAGAATATAACGTAACTAGATAGGTTATCGAATACGAATAGGTTATGTCCAAGGTATGCTGCAAAACCTCCAGTGATTACCGCTTTTTCAGAATAACTCATGCCGTCCTCCTTTCGACGCCATACTATATATAGTGCAGCCCCGAAGAGTGATAGATATGAAATTAGACCCAAAGCTCCAGCTTGTGTTAGCCAGTCTGTGAATACGTTGTGACTTCGATCAAACCATTGCTCCTGATTTGCCATCTCAGGTGTATAGTGTTCCGCAAATACATAATGGAAGTTATCAAGTCCCCATCCGACAATTGGTCTGTCTTGGAATCCATTCCATGCAATACCCCACAACAAACTTCTAGCTTTACCCTGATTACCTAATACACCTTTAACATCTAGAGTTACCAATTCAGAAAATCGAGTCAACATATCTGAGTTCTTAACAAAACTAGTGTTGCGACCCAAACCAAGACTTAATACAAACAAAACTGAAACAACAATCAATGCAATACCAGTCGTTCGTAGAACTTTATTCTTACCTTCGAAGAAAGCGATGAGCAATGCCGCCACGAACACACCACCAACAAGACCAACGAAAGATCCTCGTGTTCCTGTATTGAACATGATTACAATATTGAATATTGCAATAAGAGTGTAGAAAGAAATTGATACCCATGCACCTTCGTGACTTAAGGCATCTGCAGATTTCTTGGCAACTTTTTGGATGATTAGGAAAAGCGCAATAAAGAAATGCATCAAAGAATATATACCCAGATAACTCGAGTTACCTAAGTGCCCGAAAATTCTATACCCTGTATTGTTTGGATCAGAGTGAAATTCGATCAAAGCTTGCGAACCTACAATTACACTCATAACAAGTGAAGAGATGAAAAACCATTTCCACCAACCTTCTCTCAATTTCATAACAGCACCAGTAATAAAGAAATAAGCAAAAAGGTGAATGAATAAAACGAATCCTTCCATTCGCTCATAATTACTCCAGAAGCTCTTTAGAGGATCTTCTGCGAAAATTGTTGCGATCCCTAGCACAACTGTAAATATTGATACTGCAATAGCCACTGGACTTAACCTTGGTCTAACTGTTTTATCTACAAATAAATAGATTATATATAGTAAAGCCATTACCTCTACTAATATTCTGAAGTAAAACGCCTTTCCAGTGATAAACGGGAAGAAAAGCGATTCAACCATGATAAATGGCGTTATAACAGCTAATATACTAATAAGTGGCAAAGCCACGCCTAAAATCTTTGATATAATTTTTGATAATTCTTTCATATGCCAAGAAGTATAGCGCTTTTAGGGCTATTTTGCATATGTGTCCAAGGTATCCTAAAAACCGCCTTTCTGACTCAAAAAATAGCTATTTCTTAGAATTATTCTCAATTTCCTTCATATCAGCATCTACCATCTCGTCAATCATCATATCCAAAGTATATTTTGGCTTCCAACCAAGAACAGTTCTTGCCTTCGTCGGATCTCCCAACAAAAGATCCACCTCAGCTGGACGAAAATATTTTTCATCAACCTTAACAACAATTGTTCCAGCTGCCAGATGATCATGCTTAGAAGAAATAACTTTCCCTACTTCATCTACACCTTCGCCTGAAAATTCAATCTGTATGCCTGCTCGCGCAAAAGCCTTTAATGCAAAATCTCTAACTGTCGTAGTCTCACCTGTTGCTATAACAAAATCTTCAGGAACTTCTTGTTGCAAAATAAGCCACATAGCTTCCACATAATCCTTTGCATGACCCCAATCTCTTTTTGCATCTAAGTTTCCAAGGAGCAATACTGAATCAATTTTATGAGCAATTTTTGCTACACCTCTTGTAATTTTTCTTGTAACGAAAGTTTCCCCTCTTCGTGGCGATTCATGATTAAATAAAATTCCATTACAAGCAAACATGTTATATGACTCTCTAAAATTGACTGTTATCCAATAACCGAAAAGTTTCGCGCAGCCATATGGAGATCTAGGATAAAATGGTGTTTTCTCTGTTTGAGGAATTTCCTGCACTTTTCCATATAATTCAGAAGAAGACGCTTGATAAAACTTCACATTTGTCATATTCAAAATCCGTAGCGCCTCAAGAATTCGCAAAGGTCCAAGCGCATCTATATCAGAAGTATAATCAGATTTTTCAAAACTCACTTTTACATGAGACATAGCACCAAGATTATAAATCTCATCTGGCTTAACTTTAGAAATTATATGAACAAGATTAAGCGGATCAGCCAAATCTCCATAGTGAAGATGGAATCTTTTTTTATACTCCTCATGATCATATAAATGATCTACACGATCTGTAGCAATAATAGAAGTTCGGCGTTTTATTCCATGAACCTCATATCCTTTTTCAAGCAATAATTCTGCTAAATAACTTCCATCCTGTCCTGTAATCCCTGTGATAAGTGCAACTTTCATATTTATATATATTTATCCATGAACATTAACACCTAGATAAATGGTTTGCAAACAGTAAAAAAGCCCACGATGCTGCGCATCGTGGGCCCGAAATTTTTCTTGTTGCCACTGTCTTAATCTATAACTTGTTCAACCGCTGCGCTCCGCCAGCGAAAATACTTGAACATTTCCTCTATTGTGGCGTGCGGTGTAAAACCCCTGATATCGCAACGATCTTCAACCGGAACTGCATATCTGTTGATGTTTTCAACCTCGAGCCTACAGTGCCTATCAAATGTACCTTCAACCACCGGAACTTGTGGGTTAATCGAAATTTTTTTCAAGACCTTATTCCAGTCAACACCAGTTACCGGACGGTTAAAAACCAAGGGCAGAGCTTTTGAGGTCTGTGTCAGGGCTACCATTTGTAAAAAACACCTGAGTTGATGATGGGGTTGGGAGCGGATTGATATAATCTTCCACCCCATTCCATATGCAAAATCCAACAAATATTTTGACTCAAGAGCCGTCTTGTCAGCAGGTTTTATGAGGTGAATTAAATCCCTTGGAACCCCCAAATCCCTGAGCTTTGGTAACCAATCTTGGACACCCGGATATGCACCTACTGGACCAGACCCGTTTAGAGTAATTGATCCAACTTCACCTCTCCTCAAATATTCTACCGCTTGAGTAAGACAATGATCATCGAGACTTGCATCATTTATACAGGAACCGTGAATGAAAAGTGTGTCAACCCGCTTAGGGATACAATCGGTCAATACGGCAATACTGGCGGAATACAGATCTTCTGGAGTAATAATCGTCGACATAACTAAATGTTGTTTGGAGTGAACTAAAACCTAGCTAAACCTAGCTAAGTTACTTTTATCACAGTAACACAATTTTACATTTAGTCAATACGTACGTAAGTACTTTTTTATCGACTATCTTGTGAGAAGCCTCTTCAGCTCCCTATCAATACATTCCATCGAACTATATTTCGGCACAAATCCAATTCTTTTTAGTTTTTCACTTTGTGAATAATATGAGTTTTTGTCCCCTGTTGCGCTCTGGTTTTGCGGCAAAGATGACTTGGCAGCCTCCGCAATCTCAACTTTCAAATTATATTTAGTCTTTAAAAAATCTATCAATTCCAATTTTGTAACTAGAGCTTTTGATACAACATCGAATACATCATTTTTTATATTTTCATGCACTTTTTCAACCCCTTCAGAATTTTCACCATCAATTAAACATTGAATAATATTATATAAGTCTTCTGGGCCAATAAAATCCCTGACAATATCAGTAGACGTTGTTTTAAATACTTTATCTTCAACAAGACACTTAGCAATTTCAGACATTAGAAATCCTCCATCCAAATCTGCAAATTGACTAAAGAAAGCAAAAACTCTTAAATCGATAATTCGCAAGTGATTTAAAGCTCGATGCTTAGCCTCTGTATAAATCTTAGCAATAGAATATAAATTCGTATTCTTAATATTATTAATATCGATAAGTGACGGAGTCTCTTCACTTACAGGTCGCGTAGCGTTTTGACCATAAGCCGCACCGCTACTCAAATTTATATATATAGTTTCTTTATGATTGTCTAAGAAATTCAGAATCTTATTATCAAACTCCTCTGTGAGTTTAATTATTTCAAATGGTTTCTCTTTCAATGTTGCAGGACTACTTATACCTACACAATTGATAACAACATCGTAATTCTCTTCACCGAAGTTTTCTATGTCCGAAATATTATAACCTCCTGAAGATTTCAACTTTAAACTTTCTATAAACTTCTCAAGCTTTTCTTTCGATCTAACATATAGATAAATTTGGTTCAGCTGATAACCTTCTCCGGAATTCGCTTGCAAAAATTCATTTACAAGAGACTTTCCTATATATCCTGTTGCTCCTAAAATTGCGATTTTTTTCATAATATTGATTGTATAAGACTATACTATGGATTATCGTTTAAAAGTATAAGACTAATTAGTGTTAAAGTCTTCTTTTCCGACTATTAGGTGTAGATGGAAGTGATCTGGAATCGACTGATCTTTTGTAACCTGATGTAGAATTAAATCATAACCTTCATTTATATAAGTAGATTTTATTTCAATCAATTCTTTTAATTCATCAAAATCAAGATCTAATTCTCTAACATGTCCTTTTGGAATAATCATATGATGAACAGTTGCCAATATGTCATATGGAAATAAATTCTGCACAATATTCCAATGCTTAAATTCTTTAAGAATATCTTTTGAGCATAGCTCACAATCACCGTCCGCTTCCAAGCCTGCTCTATGTGCATCATACAAAGATTGAGTTTTATTAGACCTTAGAGTTCTCATCGATGTTAACTATTTTTGCTAATGAACTCTACTATTTCTTCCGGATTGCTTGTTAATAAATCAGGATTCTCACTTTTCAATAATTCAGCCGAATGAAAACCCCAATCGACAGCAATATTAATCATTTTGAAATCTAGATTTCTAGTCTCCTTCAAATCACCCGTTGTATCAGTTATAAAGAAAACTTTACCACCACTATGGCTTTCAAAAGCTACTTTAAATACTTCATTTTTAGGTCTAGCGTTTTGACCATTTATATTTGAGAAATATTTAGTTAAGTTATGTGTATCCAATAGATTTTTAATCAGATCTCCAGGACAAGAACTAACTATCCATAGTTCTCCAAGCTTACTGGCTTCTACTACCAATTCTTCAGCAAAATCAAAAAGCTTAACTTTTTCCGGTATATAATATTTTGGAAAAAGTTGTGCTTTATGAGCAACTAGTTTTTCTTTTTCTTCGTCAGTTAAACTCAATAGCTTTTGCAATCTTTGATTTATATGACCTTCAAAGCAAGCAAGGTATTCCTCCATAGTTATACCTTTTCCAATTGCTTCAATTGCTTCCTTATTCATCTCATAAACAATATTTACAGAGTTAGACAATACACCATCAAAATCAAATATTATTATATTTTTCATAAATTGAATAAGTTAAAAACTTAATTAATCAAAGGCTAGATTAAAATCTCGCAAGCAAAGCCTTCATAAAGTGTCCTACATCTCTAGGGTGTCTTGATGTAATTATATTTCCATCTTCAACTACAGGTTGATCGATAAATTCAGCGCCTGCGTTTTGAATATCATCTTTAATACCGATATAACCTGTAGCTTTTTTTCCTTTAAGCAATCCAGCTGAAATAAGGATCCAAGGTCCGTGACAGAAAGCGGCAACAAGCTTATTTGAACTATGCATCTTCCTAACAAAATCCAATACTTCTGGTATTTGTCTTACACGATCAGGTGCCTCAAAGCCACCTGGTAATAAGACCATGTCATAGTCATCGGGATTAAGTTTTTTAGCATCTACCAAAGTACCGTAATATCTAACCAATAATTCAAGAGGAAAATTCAATCTTCCGACAACGAGCTTTGCATCTTTTGTGGCAATATCAACAGTAAAACCTTCTTCATGAAGTCGCATAACTGGATACATAACTTCTTCATCTTCAAAGGCTTCGGCTGTAATAATCACTACTTTTTTTGTTTTTTCCATTTTATTTGTATTTAAAAACTAAATTATATTTGATTAATCATTTGTCATATTCTTAGTAAATTCATCTCTATCTATGAACGGGAACATGTCCTCAAGCGGTTTACTAATCATAGTACCATCGGGAAGTTTCTCTGAGTATACTTTTGGCAATAAAGGCTGAGTAGGTGACATATTGATATCACAAATCACCGGACCATCATAATTTAAAGCTTCTTCTATTTTCTGATCAATATCATCATTAGTCTTCATACTGACATATCCTAAACCAAAAGCATTTGCAATCTTTTCAAATGACGGCAGACTAACTCCAGATTTTCCATCTACACCAGCCAAATTTCCTTGGAAAAATGAATTTTGGGTGTTTTTAATCGCCAAGTAGCCATTGTTATTCAACAAAAATATTTTGACTGGAATTTTATGATGAACAATTGTTTGCAATTCCTGTAGGTTGAACATAATTCCCCCGTCGCCAGTTATTAGGATAATTCTATTTTTACCAGTAGAAAACCATCCTCCAATTGCAGAAGGTAAATCATATCCCATAGATGCGCAGCCTATACTACAGTGTAATCTTTGGCCTTTTTTTATTTTTATTGATTGAAGCGTTCCTGTAAATGCGGTTCCTACACCCGTCATTATAATTTCATTTTCTTCCAGCTTTTTTGATAAACGGTCTGTAAAATAGTATGAATTTACAAAGTTTTTTTCCTCTTTATATTCAGGTGATACAACAGGATACTTTTCTTTCCATCCTCTGCACTTTTCTAACCATGGTTTAATTTCAACTAATTCAGTTGCATGACTTTTCAACTCTTCAATAAAATCTTTAGCATTAGCATTAATCGCTAAATCAGGAACAACTGTTTTTTTATTTAATTCATTTATATCGATATCAACTACAACCTTTTTGGCAGATTTGGCAAATGAAGCATAGTTATAACCAATATTCCAAAGATGGTGTCTAGCACCGATACTTATCATTAAATCAGAATTTTGGATTGCAAAATTTCCTGCTCTATCTCCAAATACTCCAGGCCGTCCGACAAATAAAGGATGGTCGCTCTCTATCAAATCATTTGCAGACATAGTTGTAAGAACTGGAATCTGCAATTTTTCCGCTAATTCTATAAATTCTTTTTCTGACTTTGAAAGCCGAATTCCATGTCCGGCAAAAATAACGGGTCTCTTTGATTCCTTAAGCCATTTTGATAATTCTGCAACCTGGTCTTTTAATAAAGTATTTGGCGCTGGCTCTAAACCATCTTTTACTGGATCAAAATCTAAAAATTCACTTTCTTCAATTTCCATAGATTGAATATCTGCAGGAATATCAAGAAGAACTGGTCCTGGCCTGCCTGATTTAGCAATATAAACAGCTTTCTTTAGATGGTATAAAATTTGAAGCGGATCCTGAACAACTTCACAATACTTTGTAATTGGTCTCGCTATATCTGTAATATTTATTTCCTGCACTCCAAGCTGTCTCAAGTGCGTACCAGTAATCATAACCTCTCTTTTTACCTGCCCACATAGATACAGGGTTGCGATTGAATCTGTCCAAGCGCCCATAACTCCAGTCAAAGTATTCGTAGCTGCAGGACCCATGGTTGTAACACAGACACCAATATTTCCTCCAACTCTTCCATATGCCTCAGCAGCCATGGCTGATGCCTGTTCATTGTGATTACAAATATATTTTAAATTTGGATTTTTATCTATTGAATCGAGAATATTCACATTGCTTCCTCCTGAGACAATAAAAACATGCTTAACACCAAGTGAAACAATGTAATTAACTATTAGATCTGAGACTTTTATTTTTGCCATTTATTAATTGATGATCAAAAGATTAAAGATTTCTTTACTTGCTTTGAGCTTTTCAAATTCTTTTACTAGCCATTCACCGTCACAAACTTCACCTATTTCCAATACCATATTGTCATTTTGGTCCAAAATAAATGTATCCAAAAAGCTTACAATGAAGTTCTTCTTGTCCTTGATTTCACTATATAGTTTATCCCAATTTTCATTTGAATGTAATAAGACCTTGCTGTTTTTTAAAGCCTTTTCAGTGATTTTTCTATAATTCTCAATATCGTCGTGAAAACTATGATGCTCATATTGTTCTAGATCTCTAGAGATATTATTCTCACCTTCGTACCCCTTATTCTCTCTTCCATACTCATCTTTAAGGCGTACTAGGTCGGTTTTATCGGGAGGAGTTTCAATTTCCATGATTACCGCACCGTCTTCACACTCTGTTGAAGTAGAATGAAATACACCTTTAGAAATAATCATGCTGTCTAGAAAACTAAGTTCAAATTCGTCATTTAATGAAGAAGTCTTAGCTCGTCCATCTAATACTAGAAGTGAAGTATTCTTTTGAGGATGACAATGCATAGATGTCTTAGATCCTTTTTTCATGAAAAGAACCCATACAGCCACTTGTTCATTTTCAAACATTAAATATTCATAACCCCATGGTTTATTCACCACGACATTTTTATAATCATATTTAAAAGAAGGCTTCTGAATTGAGGGTATTCTTGAAGACAATGTATTCAAATCCTTTTCTTCTATTAATATTTTCTTTATCATTTATTTATATTGATCATTGACCAGAATCCTCTCTTTAATCTATCTATGCTTGGGCCCCAAATCTTAAGAATTCTTCGGATTGTAGCATCGTATAGGGTAAATTACCATTTGTTACATCTAATTCCAAATCTTCCAAGGAGCATCGCCTTTTGACCACATAGCCTCAAGACGAATTTTATCTGGCAAAGTATCCATAGGCTTCCAGAAACCATCGTGTACGAATGCTTTTAATTTTCCTTCGTCTGTTATCTTCTCAAGTGGTGCCTTTTCAAAAACTGTAGCGTCTCCATCTTGTAAATAATCAAATATTTCTGGTTCTAATACAAAATATCCTCCGCTTACTTTATTTGTATCAGTTTTTTCGCTAAACGATGTAACTGTTTTACTCTCGTGGATATTTACAACACCGAATCTACCTTCAGGAGTTACCGCAGTTACAGTAACTAATGCATCGTGCTCCTTATGAAATTCAACTAACTTATCAATTTGTATATTACCTACACCGTCTCCATAGGTCATCATGAAAGGCTCATTGCCAATATATTCTTGAATTCTCTTAAGTCGTCCACCTGTCATAGTTGAATCTCCCGTATCAACTAGAGTTACTTTCCATTTTTCACCTGCAGGTTTATGGTATTCGATATTATTTTTTTCAAAATCAAAAGTTACATCACTATGATTTAAATAGTAATTGTTGAACCATTCTTTAATATAGTTTCCTTTATAACCAATACAAATAATAAATTCGTTAAAACCATAATGGGAATATGTCTTCATGATATGCCACAAGATAGGTTTTCCACCAATTTCAACCATAGGTTTAGGCCTAACATTTGTCTCCTCACTTATTCTTGTTCCTAATCCTCCGGCTAAAATTACAACTTTCATAAGTATTTATTATTTTATATTAAAATATTCTTCAATCTGACTATTAGTGAATTCTACAATATCTGCGCTTTTTTCATAGTAGTTACGATACCAATCAAAAGTCATTTTCAAATTTTCTTGTAAATGAAGTCTCGGCTTCCAAGACAAAATTGCATGCGCCTTATTAATATCTAACTTTAATAGATTTGCCTCATGCATATGAGAAGTATCAGGATTTGAATCATGTGTTCCTGCTCCTAGAATTTCAATCGCATGATTGATCAAAGTCTCAACTGTAACAAAACTTTCGTTGTTAGGACCAAAATTCCATGCACCAGATACTTCTGGTCTTCCTTCGTAAAGAGCCTGTGCAAGGGTCATATAACCTGAAAGAGGCTCGAGAACATGCTGCCAAGGTCTTATAGCTTGAGGATTTCTACTCTCTATCTTTTCTTTCTTTTCATATACAGCCCGGATAATATCTGGAATAAGTCTATATTCAGCCCAGTCACCACCTCCTATTACGTTTCCAGCTCTAGCGATAGCGACAAGAGAGTTATGCTTTTCTTTATAGTGCTTAATATTAAAATATGACTGAATATAAGAATTAGTTATTATATCTGCAGCTGCCTTACTTGCACTATAGGGATCATATCCTCCAAGAGAATCGTTTTCTCTATATGCATGATGCCACTCTTTGTTTTCATAAACTTTATCTGTAGTGATAATTACTGCAGACTTTACACTATCAACCTCTCTAATTGCTTCAAGAACATGGGCTGTACCCATAGCGTTTGATGAAAAAGTCCTAAGAGGATTAAGATATCCTGTTCTAACAATAGCCTGAGCGGCCATATGAAATACAATTTCAGGTTTTTCTTCGATAAAAACTTTTTTAAGAGCTTCAAAGTCTTCTATATCTAAATAATAACTTTTAACCTTACCCTCTTGTTGTAAAACCTCGTATAAATTAGGTTTTGTGTCAGGGGCAAGTGACACACCTACAACATCTGCACCGAAATTTAGCAATACCTGCGAAAGCCAACTGCCTTTGAACCCAGTATGGCCTGTAACAAGAACTTTTTTATTTTTATAAAAGTTTTTAATTTCCATAGATAGATACACAGGGTGTATGTACCAAATACACTACTGCTTTAGGGCTTCCATGTCAACAAATATCGTGCTACTATCTCCCCATAAAAACAATATAAATATTATGTCTAAATCAACTAGTTCAAAGATGCGAGTTCCCTATGGTTTCTCAGTTCATGGTCAAGAAGAAATCGATGCTGTAGTAAAAATTCTTAAAGGAAATACAGCTCTTGGCGATAAAACAAAAGAGTTTGAAGCTAAAATTGCCAAGATGTTTGGAAAGAAATATGGAGTTATGGTTAATTCAGGCTCATCAGCAAACCTACTTGCTTTTGAAATATTAAATCTTCCTAAGGGATCTGAAGTAATTACACCAATTCTAACTTTTGCAACTGTAGTTGCTCCAATTATTCAAAAAGGTCTTGTGCCAGTTTTTGTCGATGTTGATCCAGATACATACCTTATAAATCTAGAACAAGTTGAAAAGGCTATTACCCCAAAAACAAAAGCTCTAATGATCCCTTCTCTAATGGGAAATATTCCAAACATGAAGGCTCTATCCGCTCTAGCAAAAAAACATAAGATTTATTTTATTGAAGACTCATGTGACACTCTTGGTGGAACATATGATGGTAAACCTACTGGTGTTTATTCTGATATTTCAGTAACAAGTTTCTATGGTTCTCATATTATCAACGGTGCAGGTGGTGGAGGCATGATCATGGTAAACGATCCAAAATGGGTTGATAAACTAGTAGTTCTTAGAGGCTGGGGCCGAAGCTCTTCTCTTTTCGGTGAAAAGGCAAATTCTGAACTTTTGAAAAATCGATTCAGTACAAAACTAGCTGGAATCCCATATGATAATAAATTTATCTTTAGTGAAATTGGATATAACTTCTTACCACTTGAGATTTCATCAGCTTTCGCTCTTGCTCAATGCAAAAAATTACCAAAATTCTTAAGTGAAAGAAAAAAGAATTTTGCTAACCTACTTAAATTCTTTGGTCCATACGAAAAATATTTCATTCTTCCTAATCAAACACCAAAGACTACTACTGCCTGGTTAGCCTTCCCTCTTATTATCAGACCAGATGCTCCTTTCGCTCGAATGGACCTTATCGAATTCCTAGAAAACAATAATATTCAGACTAGACCAATCTTCACTGGAAATATCTTAAAGCAACCTGGTTACAAAGGAATTGAGAATAGACAAATTATTCAAGATTATAAAAATACTGAGCAGATTATGAAAGGTGGTTTTGTTGTTGCCTGCCATCACGGTCTAAACAAAGATCAAATTGAATACCTTAAAAACAAGTTCGTAGAATTTTTGTCAAAAGTTAAGGTAAAATAATTAAGCTGAGTAAGAATCTTCATTACAGCTAAAATAGTCTGTAAAATCTCACATGAACATTATTCCAACAAAAATAGAAGGAGTCTTTATTCTTGAAACAAATGTCTTTCAAGATGATAGAGGTATTTTTGTTAAGACATTTAATAAAGAAGCTTTTGCTGAGCACAATCTAAGTGTTGATTTCACTGAGAGTTTTTATTCAATCTCGAATAAAAATGTAATAAGAGGGATGCATATTCAGGTGCCACCAAAGGATCATTCTAAGCTAGTCTATGTAACTTCCGGTAAGGTCATAGATGTTGTACTTGATATTAGAGTTGGCTCGCCCACTTACGGACAGTTTATTTCTACAGAATTATCTGCCGACAATAGAAGAAGTATCTATATGCCACCGGGATGTGTTCACGGATTTGTTTCGCTTGAAGACAATACTTGTACTGTATATTTGCAGACTGCTACATATGATAAAACTTGCGATACAGGGATTAAATTCGACTCATTTGGTATGGATTGGAGTATTGAAAACCCAATTATCTCAACACGTGACCTAAATTTTGAGACCTTGGAGAATTTCCAATCTCCATTTATATTTAGAGGATGAAAATACTCATAACAGGAGCCACTGGTTTTATCGGTTCTCACCTAATTGATAAGCTTCTCAAAGATAAGCATAAGGTTTATACAGTTGTTCGGCCAAGCACCGATACTTCGAAGATCAATAAAAAAGTATCAATTTATACTTTTGATGGAAATATCGAAAACCTAAAGACTTTCATCTTAAAAGAAAAAATAGAAGGTGTAGTTCACCTGGCTTCCCTTTTCCTTGCCGCACATAAACCAGAGGATATTTCAAAGTTAATTCAAACAAATATTCAATTCAGTGCAGAGATTTTAGAAGCAGCATCTTCTGCAAATGTTAAATGGTTTGTTAATACTGGAACTTTTTGGCAACACTATAAGGACAAGGAATATTCACCTGTAAATTTGTATGCCGCAAGTAAACAGGCATTTGAGGTTTTGGCACAATTTTATACAGAAACGACAAATATTAATTTTGTAACAATAAAGTTAAACGACACTTTCGGACCAAACGATACTAGATCGAAGGTCTTTGCTTTATGGTCAAAGATTAGTAAATCAAAAGAATTATTAGGCATGTCTCCAGGAGAGCAAATTATAGATATAAGTTATATTGAAAATGTAATTGACGCCTATATACAGCTTATATCTGTAATTTCTAAAGATAAAAATCGTAAGTTCGCAAACAAATCATTTGCAGTGCAATCAAATAAAAGACTTAGTCTCAAGAAATTAGCCTTATTATTTGAAAAAGTATCAGGGCAAAAACTAAATATAGAATGGGGTGCAAGAGAATATAGATTTCGTGAAGTCATGTTACCATGGACAAAAGGCAGAAAAGTTCCTGGCTGGAAACAGAAAATATCACTTGAAGACGGTATAAAGAAAACTCTTTCAAATTAGGCATGGACAATAAAAGTCAAAATACACAAATTATAGATATAATTACAAGTCCCAAAAAGCTTTGGGCGTATATTAAATTTAAAGCCACTCATCCGAGCGTACAGAAACATTCTGCAAATATGGGGTGGATGTTTTTTGGACGTATCGGAGGCATGATTATTACTCTCCTTGCCACAGCTTACATGGCAAGAAATCTAGGACCAGCTAACTATGGTCAGTTAAGTTATGCAATTAGTTATGTAGGATTATTTGCTTTTGTAGCATCACTAGGTGTTGAGCAAATTCTTTATAGAGATTTAATTAAATTTCCAGAGAAAAGGGATGTTTATATGGGAACGGTTATTACAATACGTTTTGTTGCATCAATTTTGGCCATAGTTATTTGTGTTTTATCAGCATACATTTGGTCATCAAAAGACGTATCACTATTCCTTATTTTCATAGTTAGTCTGACATATGTGCTCGGAACATTTCAATTGCTAAGTTATGAATTTCAAGCTGAAGCAAAGGCCAAATTCCCTTCTATCTCATCTTTAATAATTGTTTTCATACTAAATGTTCTGAAAATTGTTGTCATCATGTTTGGTCAAGGAGTTATCTATCTAGCGCTTGTTATCCTTGCCGAACCCTTACTTTATAGTATTGGGCTTTTGTACTTACGAATTAGAGAATATGGAACAATTAAATACTGGAGATTTGATTATAAAATTGCAAAATCCATGCTTAAAGATTCGTTCCCACTGATTTTCGCTTCTGCTTTTTTTGCACTTTATGCACGTATTGATCAAGTTATGATAAAACACATGCTAAATACCGAATCGGTTGGTCTATATGATTCTGCCGTAAGAATATCTGAGTTAGGATACTTTGTGCCAAATATAATAGTTGGAGCACTTTTCCCTGCTTTAATTAATTCTAAAAAGATTTCAACTAGTGTTTATTCAGATCGTACTAAAAAATTATTTCTTCTACTAATTGGAGTATCTTTATTGATTGCTTTAACTACTATGATTTTATCTAAATATTTTGTACTCATAATATTCGGTGCTGGATTTATTGGTGCGGTAACAGTCCTTAAAATATATGTTTGGAGTAATATTGGTGCGGCAATTAACTTATTGATGCATCAATTGCTTGTAGTTGAGAATTTAACAAAAATAGTAACGATTTCTATATTCTCAGGTATGATATTCAATGTCGTATTAAATTTCCTACTTATACCCATATATGGCATGACCGGCGCTGCGGTCGCTAGTCTAATATCTTACTTCATACCAACATTTTCACTTCTATTATTTAAATCTTCAAGAAATATGTTGAAAGACCTATTTATAAAAAATAAATAAAAAAACATGTCATTAACTATTGCAATTCCCTCTTATAATAAAGAAAAATATATTGAAAGATGTATTAAGAGTGTCCTAATTGAAAAAAATTTAGTAGATAAAATTATTGTCGTAGATAATTGCTCTAGCGATAAAACTATTGAAATAGCCAGAAAATTTGAGCCTGAAATAACATGTATTGTAAATGAGACAAATCTAGGGATGTCTGGAAATTTCAATAAATGTATAGAACTTTGCGAAACAGAATGGTTAATGATTTTGCATGCTGATGATGAGCTCTTGCCTGGGGCCATTTCCAAATATTTAGAATATATAAAAAAGTATCCTGATCTAGGCTTAATTCATGCTGATTCTTATTCTATTGTTGATGGAGATGAGTCTACAAAAAACTTGAACCAAATTCATAAAAAAGAACTTTGGAAAGCAGGCTTAGACGCTCTTAGTTGTCCATACGGTGTTTGCTCTGCTGTGATGGTCAAAAAAAGTGCATACGATAAATTAGGTGGATTTATTAATTGGTCACTTTCTTCAGATGCTGAGATGTGGGCTAGAATCGCTGGAAAGTATGATGTTGGTTATATAAATCATCCAACAGTAATTTATCATATTAGTGCGGCATCACTTGGCCCTCAATCACTAATTAAAAGAAGTGTTAAACAAATTAAAGCTGATTGGGATAATCTAAATCAAAGAATTTCAGAAAGCTACCCTACTCCTGAATCAAGCAAAGCTTATCTTGATCGAATGCACCAGGCAGGACCCGCAAACTATTGGCCGGTATTTAAAGCAAATCTTATTGAAGGAAACTATAAAAACGCAATTCATGCTTTGTATATAATTGTATTTACATATAATGGCCTAATTCCCCTATGCAAAATTGTTGGTCGTTATGCCTTGAAACGCTTGAAAATTAAGGGTTAAAAAGAGTAAATCCTGTGATATAATCGCCATATTCACTAATTTCAACCCTTAAATCACATGAACCCCATCCTGCTTAGCGTTTGTATACCTACATATAATAGGTCGCACTACCTGAAAAGAGCTTTAGAAAGCTTGGAGATTCAATTAAATGCTGATCCAAATTTGGCCAATATTGTTGAAGTTGTAGTCTCTGACAATTGCAGTACAGACAATACTAAAGAGGTTGCACTTTCATTTGTACCAAAAATAAAAAACCTAACATACGCTCGAAATGAAAAAAATGTTGGTTTTGATATGAATATTTATAATATCGTTACCAAAGCATCAGGAAAGTATTGTTGGTATCTTGGGGATGACGATATTATTATAAATGGAGGTATCGCTCACATGTGTGATCTTATTAAAGATGATAAATATGATTTTATCGGTGTAGAAGCTCAACCGCTTGACGAAGAAAGTGATTCATATAAAACAAAAAAGAATTTCAGTGACGATTCTACAATAAAAATTTCAGAATTTAATGATTTTTATTTCAAAGGGTATTGCCAAGGTGGAGTTAGTGCTCTCGCTTTCAATAGATCTATGTGGCTTAAGGAAGTGAACAAAGATGATTTTCTTCAGCACTGGCTATATTACGAAACTGTATTGAGAATCCTAGTTGCCACTAAAAAACCCATGGCCTTTATTAGCGATGCAATCGTTTTGACAGGTCAGGACTGTCGCTGGGCAGAAAACGGTACTGAGCTATTTACATTTACTAACTCAAACCTACTATTGGAGCAGATGATGAAATATGGCTTCGACAAAAAAAGAGTAGAGACAGAACTCAATAAAAACAGTAAAAAAATATTAATAATGCTATTGCGAGCTAAAAGCAATAACCTAAAGTGCAATATCAAAAACCTAAAATATATTCACAAAAACTTAAGCAGAATGTCCCCTCTTAACAGAGTGTTAGTTACACTAATATATTTTATACCAAATATTTTTATTAAATTGATCAAAAATTTAAAAAAGAATACTATTAAAATTTTCAGTAATTAACCTATCAAAATGAATAATAATATATCATTTATTCTGTTTGCTTATAATGAAGAGAAAAGAATTGAATATGCTATCAAAAATTTTATTAGGTATGGAAAAGTCTATATATTAGATGGTGGGAGTACAGATAATACACAAAAAATTGCAGAATCTCTTGGTGCTACTTTTCATACTCGACCTCCGAGTAAGGTTATAAACGTTGAAACTCAAACTAATTTTGAGTTTATAAAGAGCCTCATAGATACTGATTGGATTTATTGGGGATACGTAGACAATATTGCTCCTCAAACCCTCATGGACAGAATTATTGAAATTACAAAGGAGAACAAATATAAAAGTATCATGATCCCGCTCTATACATATCTATGGGGTAATACTAAAAATTATGCACTTAGATCTCATGCGCCTTTTGTTTTTCATAAAGACTATATGGATTTTACTAATAACTATATCCATGGAATTGGACAATTTTTGGGCAAAAATGAAGAGAGAATTACATTACCAAACAAAGAAGAGTTTGCCCTTAAACACTTTAGCACCTACAACGTAACTAAATTTGTTGGTGGTCATATTAAGTACAGCGAACTTGAGGCAAAAGAAAAATTCGAAAAAAATAAGAAATTTAGTCTGACTCGCCTATTTGCAGCTATGCTCCTATATGCATATATATTTGGTAAGTATAATTATAGAAATGGAAAACTTGGTATCCTTATTATTTTAAATTATATGTTCTATCGCGTGATGACATACACAAGACTTTATGAGTTCGAAAATAATATCACTTTAGATTCTATAGAAGATAATTACAGCAAGAAAAAAGAAGAGATACTCTCAAAGTTTAGATAATTAATATGGCTTCGATAATTAGAAAAACAATAAGTCATATACGAGCCCACACACCACTGTATTTGAGAATAAAGATAGGTCCACTATTTGCATATATTACCTATGTTTATAGAGTTTATTTCAGCAATAACTCACTTAATTTCAAAGTTTTATCTTCAGAGAAAACAATTGATCTAATTAAAGACAATTCCCTATCAGTTATCCGTTTTGGTGATGGTGAATTATCTTTTATTGAAAATATAGATTTAGCATTTCAAAAAAAGAACGCTGAGCTCGCTACAAAACTAAAGGAAATAATCACCTCAAATCATTCAGGTTTGCTTATCTGTGTCCCTGGAATATTCGGAAAATTAAATCACTTTGCTAAACATAGTTATTGGTTTAGTCTGCATCACCTTTTCAAGCATGGAGAGACATGGGAAAAATTGCTTTCAAAAGAATATACTTACGGTGATGCTTTCATCACTCGTCCATACTTAACTTATTCAGAAGCATATAGAGCTAAAAGTGGCATCATATTTGATAAATTATTTTCAATTTGGAAAGACAAGGAAGTGGTATTAATTGAAGGCGATAAAAGTCGTCTTGGTGTTGGTAACAATATGTTTGATCAAGTGCAATCTATCGGCCGTATTCTCTGTCCCGCTGAAAATGCATATGACAGATATGATGAAATAAAAAAAGAGGCACTTAAAATTGATAAAAATAAACTTGTTCTTTTATCTCTAGGCCCGACTGCCAAGGTATTGGCTTATGACTTATTTCTGTTAGGATACAGAGTAATCGATATTGGGCATATTGATATGGAGTATGAGATGTTCCTACGAAAAGCTTCTAAACTTGAGAAGGTGTCGTACAAATATTTCAATGAGATAAATGAACGAAATCCCGATGAATGCGATGATCCTAAATATCAAAGTCAGATAATTGCCCAGATAAAATAACTATGAGAAAAATCAAAATAAAAGTTTGTAATTTTGATCAGAGTGATCCATTTTCATATGGGAACTTTTTGCTTAAAATCCTAAAAAAACACTACGATGTATCTGTTGTGGAATCTGATCCGGAATACATATTCTTCAATGAATCAGTTCACGATTTGGTAAATTATGATTGTATAAAAATATTTTACACAGGTGAAAATATTCACCCTAATTTCAATATTGCAGATTATGCTATTGGCTGCGACTATTTGAATTTTGGTGATAGATACTTTAGGTTGCCAATTTATCTTGCAGCGCAATTTTATAGTGATAAAGAACTTTCAACTGCTGGAAGCGCTGATTTTACAAAAGATTTAAATTTTACGCTTGAAGACCTGAAGAAGAAAACTGATTTTTGTAGTTTTGTATATTCAAATTATTTAGGTGGAAATGAAAGGGATGAAATTTTCCACAAATTAAGTCAGTACAAAAAAGTTAATTCTGGCGGAAAATATTTAAATAATATTGGCGGTAGAGTTTCGAACAAACCAGAGTTTGAAATGAAACACAAATTTTCAATTGCATTCGAAAATTCATCTAACTTTGGATATACGACCGAAAAATTACCGAACGCAATTGTTGCTAAAACAATTCCAATATATTGGGGTAATCCTCTTATTGGTAAAGAATTCAATGAAGCCAGATTTGTTAATTGTCATAATTTCAAAAATCTAGATGAGGTTTTTGAAAGAGTGAAAGAAATTGATCAAAACGATGAACTATATCTAAAGATTATCAATGAACCTGTAAAATCAGAATATGACTTTGAGAAGACAATGCTAGAATTTGATAATTTCTTAAAACATATTATTGACCAGCCTATTTCCGGTGCGAAAAGAATTAGAATTAATCCTGTAAGAGAATCTGAAATAAAAAACTCAGAATTAGCTGTCGATAGATATCTAAAAAGAAAATTATTCATTAGAAAATCATTAGCTAAGCTTTATTACCCTTTTAAAAAGTTTAATTTCTTAGAAAATTTAAAGCAAAAATATTTTAGAAAGAAATTTCATAATTAATATTTCATAATTCATAATTAGTAATTAATCAATAACCAATATTAAATCTATGCGCCAATTTCTAAAACATAAACTTTCTAAAGAAAATATTTCTAACTTGTTGAAAGTCGAGCGCCTTTTAAAGCTATTTGCTAAGCCTCAAGTTTTGGCATCACTACAGAAGTTTAATCATCTGAAACAATATCTAAAGGATAATCGTTTTACTACATATATACTCGATTCCTTCCCTATCACCGGAGAGGATACAAAATATACAAGTTTTGATAGGCACTATGTCTATCATACGGCTTGGGCAGCACGTGTTGTTTCAGAAATAAAACCAGCTGTGCATACAGATATTTCATCAAGTCTTTATTTTAGTAGTATCGTCTCAGCTTTTACACCTGTAGATTTTTATGATTATCGCCCCGCTAAACTTGAGCTTTCAGGACTGAATACAAAAGAAGGTGATCTCATGAAATTACCATTTGCTGATAAAAGTATCGAAAGTATTTCTTGTTTACATACTATTGAACATGTCGGACTCGGAAGATATGGTGATCCTCTTGACCCTCAAGGAGACTTAAAGGCAATCTCTGAATTAAAAAGAGTTGTGAAAGTCGGTGGTAATTTACTTATTGTAGTCCCTGTTGGTAAACAAAAGATCGAGTTCAATGCTCATCGAATTTATAATCCTGAAAAATTTGTATCTTATGTTTCTGGTGACAGCGACAAGAGTGATGCAAACAATCCTGATGCAAATTCATTATCTAAAAATGAATTTACTTTAAAAGAATATGCATATATTCCTGAAACGGATTCAGAAGGTCCACTCAAAAGAAATTCTGATCTGCATGAAGGTCAAAACGATCGCTATGCTTGTGGCTGTTTTTGGTTTGT
>CAZSLF010000004.1:6233-72672 GCA_964607805.1 uncultured Candidatus Saccharibacteria bacterium | reverse complement strand
AGATGTTCTTTGAATGAATTCCACATAGAAATCAATTATCGCATAGATTAGAAATTTAATAAATGGCAAATAAAGAGCAATGGCTAAAAAATATGAAAGAATTATGAAAAGTTCAATCACCCGCCCTTTTAATGTATAATCTGTGAATGGAGCCAAATCCCATTTTCAATAATATCTACCTGTTTAATACACTTAAAAAAGAAAAAGAAATTTTTAATCCTCTCAAAAAAGGCCATGTTTCTATGTATCACTGCGGGCCTACTGTCTATAATTTTGCGCATATTGGAAATTTGAGGGCATATATTGCAACCGATATTCTGAGGCGAGTTTTTGAATTCAATGATTATTCAGTGACACAGGTTATGAATATTACTGATATTGGACACTTGCAGAGTGATCAAGACGACGGTGATGACAAGATGACTCTGGCGATTCGCCGCGAGAATCTTCCCTTCACTCTTGAATCTATGAAGTCAGTTGCGAATCGGTTCTATGACGCTTTTCGTGCAGATCTTGAAGAACTAAATATTCGGCCTGCACACTATTACCCTTTCGCTAGTGATCATATTGAGGATGATATTTTATTTATCAATTATTTATTGGAAAATGGCAACGCTTACGCAACCGACGATGGTATATATTTTGATACTAATAGTATAAGAGATTATGGAAAACTGGGCGGTGTTAGTAGTGGTGAGGCTGGTGATCAGGTTGAAAGTCGGATTGCATCAGCGGACGATAAAGGTGGTGTTGCAAAAATTCCAAAAAGGAATTTCCGAGACTTTGCTGTTTGGAAATTTAATTCAGAGCTTGGTTACGATGCGGAATTTGGAAAAGGCTTCCCAGGCTGGCATATTGAGTGTTCTGTTATGTCAATGAAATATCTCGGTGATACTTTTGATATTCACACCGGAGGCACGGATCATATTTCTGTTCATCATAATAATGAAATTGCACAATCAGAAGCAAAATCGGGCCGACTTTTAGCAAATTATTGGTTGCACAATGAGCACTTAATTATTGATGGTGGAAGAAAGATGGCTAAGTCTGGCGAAAGTTTTATAACTCTCGATAGTGTCGTTAGTCACCATATCTCCCCTATGGGATTTAGATATTGGGTTCTTGGTGCTTCGTATAGATCGCAATTACAATTTAGTTTCGATGCACTTCAACAAGCCGAACAGGCGTATCAAAATTTAATTGATAAAATCGCGCTAATAATTCGACAAGAAGATGAAATTGAAGGATCAGACGAAGTAGCAGATGGCACAGAAGGTTTTGAACATATTGACGATTCGGTTCAGGAGGCCGTGCACATTGATCATTGGACAGAAAATTTTACTCAAGCAATTAACAATGACCTGGACACAGCAAGTGGATTAGCAGTTTTCCACACCATGCTTAAGAATCCTGAACTTGAAGCATCGACAAAGATAAAATTAATTGAAAGTTTTGATCAAGTTTTTGGTCTTGAATTAATTATGATTGCAACTGAGAAAGCAAAAATTCTTGAAGCAGCTGAAAATACTCCAATTCCTGAAGAAATTCGCCAACTGGCTGAAAAAAGACTTCTTGCTAGACAAGAAAAAAATTGGGCTGAGTCGGATCAGATCCGTGATGAAATTAAGATGAAGGGATTTGAAATTAAAGATGAAGAAAATAGCTATACAATTTCTAAAACTATTTAATTCACCTTTAATTCGACCATTCTTCACATATTCTTTATAAATATTTGATATAATATTTATATGTTAACTTTATTTGCTACATATCTAATTGCAATATCAATTGGTGCGGGCGCAGCTTTTATAAATGATCTTTTCTTTATTATCTCACTTAAGCATCATGTTCTAAAAAGACATGAGATAGTAATCCTTAAACAATTAAATAATATTCAGGTTTTCTTGATTGTATGGGTAATTCTCTGCGAAATTGTATTTTTCTCTTTCCAAATCCAAAACTTCTCACTTGATTCCTTTCTCGGCGTAACAGTTGCAAAATTACTTATCGAAATCACTGTACTTTTCTGTGCTCTTTTAATTAGGCAAATGCACCTCCCTGCCCTAATCCGACACCAACATACATATGGACATCTATCGGATTCTTTTGTTGAACATTCAAATAGTTTGGTGGGTACATGTATAACTTCAATGGTTTCTTGGGGCTTTATTATTCTAATCACTTCTGCTGCTTTTGACAGAACTGCATCGAACTTTGGTTTCAGTGCCACAATTCTTACATATATTGCAGTATGTCTTGTAGCTAGTTGGTTTTTCATGTTGCTTAAGAATAAAGTTTTGCATCGGAGAGGTAAGTAGCGAATTTAAAAAGCGGAGAAAAAATTGTTAATTTTTAAGTGTTTTTATAAAAATGGAAAACCCGCGAGCCCAAGAAGGGTCCGCGGGTTTGATTTCGGGCATATCAGCCCAGTACTAATTCACGCAGAAGTTATACGTGTACAAGTTCAGCACTGACGGCGACGTCGAGGATGCCCCGCGAGACAAAATCAGCGATTGCCGGCATTGCAGTTTTGATCTGGACGAGACACACTTGGTATGCTCTCGCGCCGAGTCCAAACGGGTCCATGATCCCTTTGCTGCCTCCAATGACATGGATGGTTTCAAGATTAATCGCAGGACGCATTTCCAGCAACTCTTTTCTCACCTTCCTGTCGGCGACGATGA
Organism: uncultured Candidatus Saccharibacteria bacterium; assembly: GCA_964607805.1. GTDB lineage: Bacteria > Patescibacteriota > Minisyncoccia > Phycocordibacterales > CAIZLB01 > DALYDD01. The sequence continues at coordinate 69,988 of CAZSLF010000004.1, read as the reverse complement.
AAAAATCGTAATTGCCAAGGACAAGATCATCGATGAAAGTCGATTCATGATTGCGCATGAAATCGCCATACTTTTCACCTTCCATCACCATGCATTCGGTGGCCATTTCATTGGCTGGTTGGCCACCACAGTTCGGGCGGACTCCTGCGCTTTTGATCTCCACATCATTCATCCCACAGGTTGCGAGATATTGACTGAGAACAAATGAAATCATCGGGGCACGGCTAGTATCGCGAGTGCAGACACAAAGTACTTTTCTATTTGCTGGTTCTGTTTGCATATTCAAATGTTGTTGCTGAATTTTCTGAGTTCTGAGTTTTGAGCTTTGAGCTTGTTTTTTCGGGAATCATTTCCCAGCAGACAGAATACAACTAAATCACAATTTGTCAATATTACCTATCAACACCTTGTGCACAGTTTTTGGCGAAAAAATTTTTGATTCTATATTCTTAGCCACGGTACGACATTGTCAAAATTCTTCTTATCTAGATTCATAATATATAATCTTTACATGCAATACGCTGAGGAACAAACTATGAACACAGGAAAAAAGAAATCTCCATATACAAAAGGAAATTTTTCTAATTCTTCAATTGGTAGTGGCGATATGAATCGTCGTGAGCTTCGTATTCCTCCACATAGCATAGACGCTGAGCAAGCTGTGCTTGGTTCGATCATGCTTCGTTCTGATATTTTGAATGACCTCATGGATGTAATTGCGGATGAAGTCTTTTACAGTGAACGACATAAAATTATTTATCGAGCAATTATGAAGTTGCACACTGCACTTAGCCCTATCGACCTCCTTTCACTTAAAACTCAACTAGAAGAAGAACAGAATCTGGACACAATTGGTGGTTCTAGTTATCTTGCTGAACTTGTAAACTCAGTTCCCTCTGCTTCAAACTCACAATATTATGCCGAAATTGTTCAGAAAAAGTTTGCAATGCGTACTTTGATCGCAGCATCTGAGCATATTAATCATTTAGGATACAACGAAGAAGGTGCGCTTGAAGAAATTTTGGATCAAGCTGAAAAAAGTATTTTTGAAATTACAGGAAAAGGTCATAAACATAAATTTACAGATATCAAAGCGGCTTTGATCGAGACTTGGGAAACAATTGATCGTCTTCACCAGGCCGGTGACGCCATGCGAGGTGTGCCAACAGGATTTAAAGCACTCGACGATAAATTAGCCGGCTTACAAAAATCAGATTTAATTATTCTTGCCGCTCGACCTTCGATGGGAAAAACAACTTTCGCACTTGATATTGCAAGGCATGCTGCTGTTGATCATAAGATTCCAGTTTGTATTTTCTCTTTGGAAATGAGCTCAGCGCAATTAGCCCAGCGTATGCTATCTTCTGAATCTAGAGTTGATGCTTGGAAATTACGTACTTCAAAAGGTTTGAACGACAACGACTTCCGATTTATTCAAGACGGTATCGGTCGCCTTTCTGACGCACCGATATATATTGACGATCAACCTGGAAGTAATATTTTAAAGATGAGAAGTTTTGCAAGAAAATTGAAAATGGAAAAAGGTCTTGGTCTAATTGTTGTGGACTACTTGCAACTTATGGCCCCTGTTCAATCAAAAGGCAGTGACAATATGGTGCAACAAGTTACTGAAATTTCACGATCACTAAAAAATCTTGCTCGAGAACTCGATGTACCAGTTCTAGCACTTTCACAGCTATCCCGAGAAGTTGAAAAACGTGGAGGTCGCCCTCGACTATCTGACCTTCGAGATTCAGGTTCAATCGAGCAGGATGCCGATGTGGTTATGTTCATTCACCGTGAAGATCGCTACAAAGATCAAAATGAAAAAGACGGTATCGCAGAGATCTTAATTGAAAAGCATAGAAATGGTCCAACAGGTGTTGCACAGCTTAAGTTCGACGGTCAACACACAACTTTCTTGTCACTTGAGAAGAGTGACTTCGGGGATTTTGAGGGGCATTTATAAAAAGAAAAACGCCCGTGCTCGAGAGAGTCGGTGCGTCGTTTTTTTTCTTAACAATACAATGTGTGATTTCGAACAACTTATTCAAGAGCAAGCTCTTGAACTTCATTTGTTGGCCACTTAAAGAAGTATTTCATCATGTAGCCATTACGTTCAAAATCAATCTTTTGAACCTCAAAAAATTTTTTAACAGCAGCTTCGTATGCATCAGCATCAGACCCATTGAATCCGAAATAACTCTCGTCAAGCAGCCTGGAAAGAACTAGAGCGGGAGTAATAATACCAGGAGCCCCGTGTCCAGAATAAATAATATCCATTACCTTCAAAGATGTACGGTTAGTTCTCGATACTACAATCGTATTCCCGGAACTAGGCATAGGATCAGATGCCATATCAGCTTCAAAAAGCGCACTGAAGCCGCCTGCACCTTTGCTACTACAGTCAAAACGAAATTTAATTTTGTAATTCATAACACAAAAGGAACACACTTTTCGGACAATGTTCAAATAGTCCACAAGTGCCTGTGTAGACAAGCGTTTATCACTGCCTCTGAATGAGGAAAAATTAGTTCCAAAAAAATAATAAGACTTTTTTGTAAAATGTCAATTTTTCGTCTGCTAATTATAAATTGAAAAAACCAATCAGCACCACTTACTTCTTATTCAACTCCACCGCCAACAACTTATACGCCTCCTCAATCACCCGCGCATCCACCTTTAATTTATCCATAAAATCTAAAATTTCTCTAGCTACCGGGTCAGGATTATTTTTTATATCAAACCAAACTCGAACCAAGGCTTCTGCCTGATGTTTAATCTTTTGCTCCTCCTCAAAATTGCGAATTTGCACTATTTGTTCAGTTGGATGTAAAGGATTGAGCTTCATATAATTATGATATCATACGCTTAATACCCCTATATCCCCTACTTTAATATCACATGGACACCCTCGAAAAACTCGTAGAAGCATTTAAAAAATTTCCTGGAATTGGACCGCGGCAAGCGAGGCGTTTTGCATATCATATTCTAAATGAATCCCCCGAAAATGCCCTGCAACTCAGTGACTTAATTAAAAAACTAAAAACTGGAATTCAAAGTTGCGATTTATGTTTTCGTTTTTTTGCTCCCCGATTTGAAAATCAAACAAGATGCTCGCTTTGCACGGATCAAAATCGCGATCGACAAATCCTTATGTTACTGACGCAGGATACGGATATTTCGGCCATTGAACAAAGAAGAATTTACAATGGTCTCTACTTTATCCTCGGCAAAAATATTGAACTTTCATCAACTGATCCTGCCGAGCTTCCCCGCCTATATGATCTAAAAAAGCAATTTGAGGGTGAAATTCCGGAGCGAAAAGAAGTCAAAGAAATCATCCTAGCAATGAATGCTAATACCGAGGGCGAACATACTGCGGAAATAGCTAAAACCTTCCTTAAAAGCCAAATTTTGGCCTCCCAAGCACCTTCCAGTGTCCGAATTACGACACTTGGCCGAGGTCTTTCTACAGGGACGGAATTGGAGTATTCAGATGCTGAGACGCTTAAGAGTGCATTGGAGAATAGGAGGTAATTAAAAAAATAAACCACCCCAGCATTATCCAGAACCCTGGAAATTATCTGACAGATGGTTTTTACTTGAGCCTATTTTGAGACTCTGCTAACACAGACTATTTTGTATTAGCATGATGACCGGTGGAAGGACAGCAACCTTGTGTCACTGGCATTTTGGCTGTGATCTTCGCAACGAATGGAACTGTCTTCTGAATCTTCTGCAGCGCCACATCATCACTACATCGCACCGGCCTGACATGGTACAAAAGCCATACTGTGGAAGCTGCCGCGCCCACACGGACGACCAATCCTGGTACCATTTTCCACTTTCCACAATAACCCTTCAGTCGTGACCAAAAAGTTGCAATGGCTGGAAAAAAAGGAGACATGCACATGAGCAATACACCCAAGGCGCATCCTCCTAACAAAAAAAGACAAGAGCTTATTGGTATCAATTAATTCACCTCCTTTTTATGGCAAAATTGCCGAAAGTAGTATATCTAATATCTTTTATGTGTCAAAAGTAAAAAATTACAGAAAACAAAAAACTGCGCCCCTCGGGTGCGCAGTTTTTTCATTTTTAGGATCCGCTAAAACGAATTAGCAGGCCCCATCCCATTGCCAGGCAAACCATTCTAGCACCGAAAGACGGGAAACATCTTCCTCGGTTTCGGGATCGTAATTGATATTGTAATAGCAGCTCCTGGACAGAACAGGGTCTGTTTTGAAATGCTCATAACGTTCCTCAGCAGTAGGCCCTAGACCTGCATCTGAGTAATATTTCTCAGCAAGTGCACGGTTATTTGGTGTCAGATGTTCCTCGACACCATTTGGTTGTTTTATAACTCCTTCTCTTGTTCTGGGCATATAAAACCCTCCTTTTATATCTAATTTGATGCAGGACCGCATTAGGATTAATCCTAGTCCAAAAAAAGACTAATATACTAAGTGTTGTCAGTCAACATTTCAGACATATTAAAACAAAAACACCCAGGGTAATGGATGCTTTTGCGGTTCATTTTCAAAATTTAAAACCTAGAAATCTTAGAAAATTTAGATTGAAAGAATCTCAACCTGGAAATAAGGCTGTCGATGACCGTTCTTCTTTGGTCCTGATCGACTCTTCTGAATATATCGCATAGCGATTACCTTCTTTGCTCGTGCGATATCCTTGATTTCAGCTGTAACTTTAGCGCCAGCAATAGTTGGAGCACCAATAGTAGTGTTTCCACCCTTTTCAGCTAGAAGGACTTCATTGAATTCGATTTTATCACCGATATTATGCTCGCCCTTAATCTTCTCAATTTTAATTAAATCACCAACGGCAGCACGATACTGCTTTCCGCCAGTTTTAAATACAACAAAAGAGTCGGTATTTGCCGCTTTCTTTGCTTTTGCAGGTGTAAGTGTTGTTGCCATATATAGGGTCATATAATACCAATTTTTTTGGATAATGCAATGGGGTGCCTGAAGGCAGGTCAAAGCGAGTAAATCTGGGTGTAAATTAGTGCTAATTTGATATTTATTAGGTATGAAAGTCAGGGTATGAAAGAGCGGGCCGTCTGACGACGGCCCGCTTGAAAAAGCTAAAGAACTAAGGAATTAAACTGTCACCCCTAGCTAACCTTGCACGCGCATTGGCAACATATTGGCGTTCCTGGCACCTATACTGTTCTTGCAAGGCGACGTCAGCGCAGCCGTTTACCATTGCCAAGGCTGCAAGAAAGCGCAGTTGAGACAGACCAGCCATCTCACGATTATGAGCCCGGTCCATAAATTTTAAATCGTTATGATGAAAATCCCATGTCGTAGCCCTACTGACCGTTACTCCGAGAACGGATTCAGGGTCATGGAACATGAGACTGAAGCCAAGAGGATGATATGGAGTCTCCACCAGATGCGCTGAGATAGTTCCCAACATTGATGGACCAAACTCCAAGAGATATTTTTGAATTAAGGGAAAATATGAATTTAAAACTCTACTTGTAACATTCTTAATATCTACCCCTCGTCCAGTATTGATTTTTGGTTCAAATAGACTCTTTAAATGATCTATGCCTCGTTTACCGATCGCATGAGCAACACGGTTGGTCATAGCGGACGGATCCAAGGTTCCTTCTATTTTGTATGCACTCATTTTCCAATCCTCCTTAAGGACAGGTTCCTATCAGCATTATGCATTGCATGGGCGAAACATCACCCTCGCAATAAGCGCTCGAGTAGAGCAACATTGACAGCCCGACAGTTATTAACATGCCGATGGTAATATGGTGCGCTTTGGGTTTGAGATTGTCAATCACGAAAAAAAAGAAAAAGTAAAACTCCAAACCGTTTGGTTTGGAGCGAGGAGTTTTTACGCTATTCTCCAGAGCGCTTTCTAATACCCTTAGGTATCAATCAACCATTCCCGACCCTCCTTCATATCTTCTCCAGAGGTCTTGGAATTCTGTACAGCCCGAGGACATTTCTTCGAAAGTCCCAGAGCCGACAATTCTTCCATCATCGAACATAACAATACGATCGAAGAGAGGAAGAAGATGCAGACGGTGTACCGAAGAAACAATTGTCTTATCTCCGAATTCTCGAAGAAGATTTTCGTAAATCCTCCGTTCCGTATCTGCATCCAAACTACTGGTTGGTTCATCCAGAAGGACTATATCTTTATCACTTGAAGCAATTAACCCTCTTGCGAGAGCTAACCTTTGCTGCTGACCACCACTTAGATTGACTCCCTTTTCATTGATTGTGGAATCAAACTTATTTGGCAAAGCCAGAGCAACTTCAGTGAAGCATGCCATGTTAGTAAATCGAAGAATAAACTCTTCTGAGTATTCTGCGCCAAGCGTAAGGTTTTCCAATATAGTTGAGGCGAAGATCTCAGGGCTCTGCGGCACCAAAGCTATTGCTCTGGATATTCCGTCGAAACCTTGATCAATTTTCACTCCATCGACATATAGACTTAGACTTTGAGGATGGTACAAATCTCGCATCACCCTTAAGCATGTGGTTTTTCCACTACCACTCTTTCCGATGAAAGCGATTTTTTCGCCTCGCTTCAAAGTAAGCTCAATATTTTTCAGGTTTAGATCCGTACCCTCACCATATGTGAAGTTAAGATTTTGGACCCTAAGCTCTTTCCAATTAGTCGGCAGAACATGATTCGAAAAACTTTCATTCGTCGATTGTTCCATCAACTCTTCAGAATTAGCCACACGTGCACGATGCTTAACTATGCCACCGTACATATGAGTGAATCGTGAGAATATTTCGGTAATATTTCCAAGATACCGATACAGCAGCCAGACATTTCCAATTAATACCCCGCCGGCTACACCTATATTGGACACAAAGTATGCGCCCATGACGACAATAACTGTGGTTGTGCAACAAACTGAAGTCAGAAACCACTTAAGCTCATTTAGATTATTATTTCTAATAAAGAGTTTATACGGCTCCTCCGCTTTTTTTATGATTGCGTCGAACACAAGCTTCTCAACTCGCAAAATAATTACGGTTGTAATATTGCTAATGGAATCGAATACTTTAGCAGTAACCTGATTTTCATTTTTATTCAATTCCTTGTATTGCTTGATAAGCACCCTGTCGAATCTTGTGACAATAAAAAACATCACTATCATCATGGCTAACACGATGTACGAAGAATGCGAGAAGAAGTAAAACAGCATACAATAGCTGATCAACAATCTCACAATTGAATAGATCACCTCGAATGTTTCTTCTGAGAAGCTATACAATCCTGAAGTTCCTTTCTCAACTTTATCAATCGTGTCTCCTGACTGATTATTCGAGTGCCAGTCCATGGGATATGTCATAACGCCACGCAATAAATACTTTCGATAGTTCAACCGCACCTTAAATGCGTTCGACCTCTCAAGCAACCTTGCTGGACCATGAATACACCAGAAGGTAATTGTTGCTAGCAGCAAAGCGCCAAGCATCCACAAAAGAGAGCTGATGCTTTCCTTTGTAATACCTTCCACTTGTACTACGTTCATTATCCTTGCCCAGATAAGTGGGTAGACTAAAACCTGGATAGTTTCGGCGAAGATAAACATCGCCCAGCAAATCCCGAGTTTAATTCTATTTCCGATTGAATATTGCCATGTCTTGGCGAACAAGTAGGTCAATGGATTTCCTCCCTGACTTCTGCTGATTTTTGGATCTGACATAACATGTCTTCCTCTTTATTTGGTTGGTTGTTGAATTGTAATGAGCTAAAGAACTAAAAACGCCGCGATTGACGCGGCGTTCAAAGTCCTAAAAGAGTAGATATCTTTAAAATCTTTGAACACAGCGCCAGAACCCTGTCTTATTTGCAGAGTCATACGAAATAAGTGAGGCAACAGAAAAGGCAAAGCCTGTTCGGCCGTTATTTCGTTTATTGAATTGACTACGTGTTGATTTCATAGTGGTTAATAATATACATTAAATGGTGGAAAAGTCAATGCTGTAATAGCCACATTGACAAACCCCTATATCTGTCATATTATATATGCAGAATTCACTTCTGAAACCTTGTTCCCTACCAACCCGACTCCCTAATGAATATTTACACCATTTTGAGTGCCTGCTTAGCGATCTACTTGTATTTCGTGCTCCGTAATCAAATACGCAAAGGGCAAACCAAGCAAAATCTTGCCACCTGGCTCTTGTGGGCAACACTCGATGCTATTGCTGTCATCTCACTAATTATCCAACAAGGAAATTTTCTGATGGTAGCCGCCTACACACTCGGTAGCTTCTGGATTACCATATACATCGCAAAATCCGGAAATTTTTCCTGGACTAAAGTCGAGACAAGAGTGACCATTATGGTTGTTATATGTCTTATTGGCTGGATCCTATCCGGTCCTAGGACTGCCACAATTTTGAGTTCGATTGCAGTGGTAATAGCCGGTGAACCCCAGTTGAGAGACACTGCTAAAGACCCCTGGTCTGCGCCGCTCCCTGTCTACTTTGGCTTTTTTGTGGCAAACATTCTCAGTGTAATCGGTGCCGAAGATTGGTCAATCGAGGAGGCATTCTACCCTTCTTGCTGTGCAGTCTACTGTGGAGTACTTGTACTCATAGCGATGAGAAAGTTCTGGCTCCAAAAGCCAGTGCTGGTCCCCGACTTTAGTGACTTGTCCAGTTACAAGTTCACGTAAGCAAGCGAACCTCAAAGTCGCTCGCCATCGTTTTCGAAAGCCCACAACTTCGGTTGGGGGCTTTTTTGTTGCTTATTTACTAAGTCTATTGTAATGATTTGACATTTTCCATATTCATGTCACTATATATTTAGATCGGTAATCCCGCTGGTCAAAACCAAGGAGGTTATTTTGAAACTGGATATTATCCTGAGCGCTGTAGCAGGAATTCTCAATATCATTGCGTTTGGAATCTACAATACGGAAATTTTTGCAGGAAATGCGAATCCAAACATCACATCGTGGGCAATATGGAGCTTTATTACCATTCTTAACTTCACCTCTTACAGGGCGATGAGTAAGGATTGGATGAAGAGTATCCTCCCAACAATAAGTAGTCTTCTATGCATCCTTACTCTAGTTCTCGCCTTATTTCAGGGTAAGTTCAAAGGGTTTGTAGGTAGCGATTACGTAGTCATGTCAATAGGACTTACCGCAAGCTACTTGTGGTGGAGTCTAAAATCTCCGACGATAACCAACATGATGCTTCAGGTGGCAATAGCAGTTGGTTTCATACCCACTTTCCAAAGTGTATGGGCCAGACCCGATAGCGAGATTCCCGTCTGCTGGTTCATGTGGACGATCTCATCTGCAGTTCAAATTATCGTGGTGCTACTACGATGGAAAGGTCAGGCACGTGATCTGGCCTATCCAATAAATTGCACATGGACACATCTTGTCGTTGCTTTGATTGCAATCAGATAGTATCAGTGCAAATTTCGAAAGCCCACAACTTCGGTTGGGGGCTTTTTTCATTACTGAAATTATTTCATACCCTCGGCATCATCTCCTGTCTTATCAATCAATTGCATCTCATATTCAAGCGATTGTTCCTTCTCCGTCAAACGCATAATATCTTTATCGATTTTTTTGAATTCGCGGCTTGAATCATTGTACTGATTTACAACGGTGCTAATTGATCGTCCTAATTTATCCTGGTGCTCAGCATACTTCTTTAGATGGAGCGTCAGTTCCCCTACTCTCTTCACAATATCCTTAGCCTGTTCCTCAATCTGAAGCGCCTTCAAACCTTGCAGAACAGTTTGCAAATATGCCAAGAAAGAAGTTGGCGAGACAATAATCACATGATACTTAGAAGCGGCACGCTGGATCAGGCTTTCACTATCTTCTTTAAGCACTCCAATCTTATTTATCAATAGATCATAATAAATTGCTTCATGCGGAATAAACATAAAAGCGAAATCAACAGTTCCGAGTGATGGTTTAATATATTTAGATGTTTCAGTAATTCTATCTTTCAAATTACTAACAAAAAGTTTTTCCAATTTTTCTTTTTCGACGGGATCACGCTCGCCAATAATACGATTATAGTTTTCAAGTGAGAATTTAGAATCGATTGGCACAATTTTATCTCGCACAAAAACTACAGCATCGGGAATTAAATCAGCACCGTTCTCATCTTGCCCTAATTTATGTTGCATCTCGAAGGATCCTGGCGGTAATACATTTTTCAAAAGAGTTTCCAAATAATATTCACCTAAAATCCCTCTCTGCTTCGGATTCTTCAAAATATCCTGAAGACTTTGCAATTGATCTGTAAATGAAATCACTTGCTTATTCGTCTCATCGAGCTTTGTCAGTCTCTCAGTCACATCCCGAAGTACTTTGAAAGATTCAGAAGTTTGATGACGCATATTCTCGTTCATCTCCTTCGCAGAATATGACAATTTATCCCCCACTGCCCGCTCCATGCCAGATATTTTATTATCGAAAGTTCGCCCAAGCTCCGAAATATGCTGCATGACAAGACCAATCGAAGATTGTAGTTCTTGAGAGGCAGAATTAGCGTTTCCGGTTGCATCGCCATTTTGACTATTAAACTTTTTAAAAATTATGAAAATGGCTATAGCCAGTCCGATGACGATAAGTGCCAGGATAACAATTAATATGATGAGTAGGTTTTGGTCCATATGTATTGAGTATATCAGGGTACTGAAATTTTGAGAATTTATGGAGATTTATGCCAATTTTATGCTACAATCCCATTATCAAAATTAATAAGCGGCAAATCTAAAAGCCCAAAAATACCAACTTTAACTACCATGTCACTACAAAACGATCTTAAATCTCAATTAAAAGAAGCAATGATGGCTAAGGATGCTGTTAAATTATCTGTTATCCGTGGTCTTATGAGTGCTATGACGAACGAATTGGTTGCCACTAGCCGCACTCCTCAGTCTGAGCTAGAAGACGAAGAGGTGCTCACTCTAATACGCCGTGGTGTTAAACAACGAAAGGATTCTATTGCTCAATTTACAACAGCTGGACGATCAGATCTTGCTGAATCTGAGCAAGCTGAACTAACTGTTCTTGAAACATATTTACCTCAAATGATGTCTCGTGATGAAATTCGGGCACTTGCTGAAGCTAAGAAAGCCGAGCTTGGTGTAACTGATAAGGCTAAGGCTGGTATTTTGACTGGTGCTCTTATGAAAGATTTGAAAGGTAAAGCGGATGGTATGGATGTGAAGGAGGTTGTTGATTCGCTGTTTTAGGTTTTTTATAAAATATTAGCCCTCATTTTGACATGACTGAACGATTTTTATGTTACTTTTCAAACTTGACAAATAGTTATACTATGATATAATATATCCATAAGTACATTGAATATAGGGGTTGTTTAGGCCTAGCTTTATACGTATAAATATAACTAATTTGTATTCATAAAGCTGGGTCTGAAATGGAAAGTAGACCTAAAAACAGCATAGCCGAAAGGCACTGTCTGAAAGAGAATCTTTCCAAACAAATCAACCTAAAATATTACCATCCAATGATCACGAACAACAATCTGTCCAAGTGCAACTGGAAAAATGAAGTAGGGTTCTACTCCCTTGGTCATCAATCGGCTAGTATTGCTGGCAGTGCCGGTGATACTTCGACACAGAATTATGCCAGCCGAACGGTAAGCAGCGGAGAACCGGAGAAATTTATTTTAAAATTCTCCGGTTCTGCCGGGGGCTTCGGGGGAGATATCACTATCTCTCGATGGCTGCCAGGAATCGGTCCAGGCCGTTACCTTCTTACCAAAACCTTGTATCAGCCTGGAAAAAACCCCGAGGGAGAAACTTTTTTTCCCGGAGTACCTGTCGGATATCTTATTCTTCCCGAAGAAACTCGAGAAGGGACATGGGTGGAGCTGTGCAAGACAGACGACGGTCTCACGGTGGAGATTTTTATCCACCGAGATAAAGCTGAAATCCGCTTTGCCGAAAGCCGACACCAACGATGGGGTCTCCTCTAAGACCTAATCTCGAAGCCCTGCTAAGTAACGCCTAAAAAGCGTGAACAGCAGGGCTTTTTATTTCGTCTCTTTTTTTTGTTAAATTTGACGACTAGCATCTACGTGTTGTACTCTATATTTCGGAAACATCGTGCTTTTTGCATGGTGACAGCTCCCTACTAGTTTGTTTCAACCTCGATTTGTTATGAAAATGAAGAAAGGTGAAGATGGGCCTGAAATCGATTTTAAGATCTACATCACAATAGATATGATCGATAAAGCACAGCGTGATTTACGTGTCGTGGAAAAACGCTTTAAGAACAGAGGGGCGGTTCTCAAAGCAAAAAAAGCCGCATGCCTGGCAGAGATAATAAAGGAAAATAGGAGAAATGAGGGAAAGGCCGCCCTAGAACCCTACCAAGTCGCCCTCGCTCAAGAGTACTTCAAACAAGTTTTAATAGGTGTGAAGAGGGCCGCTACCTTGGGGCGAAAGAAAGAAAAGCTAATAAAAAGTCTCCAAGATGAAGAGGAAGCTATAGAGCATGAAGCTGCGAGACGCCATGATATTAAGGATGCGAGTATTTTGCATCCAGACTCAAACCAACCTCTTTCATCATATGCATTTTATTCAAGTGAAAGGGCTGAGAGAGAGGCAGAGCGGATGTGCCGCAACAGGGGTGACTATGATCTTCCTGACCCCTGACGCTAGTTAACACTAGCCGAAAACGAACGCCGCCAGAACTTAGGTTCTGGCGGGTTTTTCATTACATCCACTTTGCATCCATCTCCTTCAATTCTTTTACTCTCATTTTTGCAATTTTAGTGATAAGAGTTTCATCTAATATACAAACCCGAATAAATGCAATAAACCGTAGACGATAACTATTACTAACAATAAATAAATTGCAACTATTATTTTTGATGTAACCGCACTTGAAATTCTTTTTCTTAAGAACTTATACAATAAAATTGGACTAAATATGATTGCTCCGATTATCAACAATTGAACTCCTAATCCAACTATCAAACCAGTCAAAGATCCGTAAATATTATTACAACCATTTGGATTTGTTGGGTAAAAACCCTCGTTTAAAGCATATTCCATCCTACCCTTAATATAAATTGGTTCGGAGCCATAGTACGCTTTAAAAGAAATATCATGAGGTTCGGGAACTTCTACATTTTTTGGTCGTTTTCCTCCAAATTTATTCTTAATTCCTACATCAGAATTTCTAAGTACAAGATCCATCTCTTTCTTTGAAGTTGTTCCATACCAGTAATACGTACTCCATCCATCTTCTCCATCCCAATAATATTGATCACCTCCCACTAATTTATACAATGGTATTTCATGTGCTGGTAATTCAGTGTAACCTCCGTCAATAATTGCTGCTTCATTTTTTCTATCAGATTCTGGTCGTAGAAGATAAAATGGTGTAGTTGTAGTGCTTGTAAATTTTCCATCTGGTCCATATTCATGATTTAGAGTGTGACTTACAAAAGTTATACCAGGAGGTAATGTACTCGTATCAATAGTTGTATTAGTTATGAACCATGGATACGATTTAACTCTGCAAGCGTCCGCTGTGTTTCCGATAAAAATGCTCAATAGCAAAAGTGAGATTGCGAGAGTTTTAAGAAAAGATTTGTTCATGTGGGTATTATCTTATATAAAAGATGTGTGGGCAAATGGGTGCAAACAACCATTCACCAAAAATTTGGCTTAAATAAAAAAAACCCAAGCCGGATGGCTTGGGTCGGAGTTTAAAGAATAAACTCTTGGAACTAAACTGTAGACTAGCTACTTACCTTCTCTGTTAAGTGCACAGTTGATTAGCAACGCAACTTTTTGTTTGGAACACCAGGGCCACTTGAGACGTCGATTGCTGAGCGCTGCCGATAATTTGAAAACCTCACGAACACGGTCAAGGCTTATATCCAGCATGCCTCTTGTATGCTCGAGGTTAGTCTCATTTAGAGCGTTTTCCCCTTTCAAACTCTCAAGTTCTTCCAGAACAGTTCGAAGTCTTGCTTCAAGCTCTTCTTTCGATTCGCCTTGCTGCCTCCCTTCGAAGCTGTCGGCGGGACGAATCGAGCCGATCTTAAATAGTCTGACCAGCTCACGAGCATCCTCAAGCTTCTTGGCACTTACTTTGATCCAGTACTGAGTACTGTCTCTTCCCTCTTGGAGATCAACCTCGCCTTCTGCACTTGCATGGCGATAGATACCCAGTTCACGATGCGTCCGCTGAGCGGAAACATACACAAAAAAGGAAACCTCAGTAACAAAAGGTTCGATCGAAGGGGCCAAGCTCGCGTGATCGCTGAGTGTAATATAAATTCGGCCAAGGTTGTCGACTGAGACAGGAATACGAGTATTATCAAGTATCATCCCGCCGCCACCGTCTGTTCGAGTAGTATCACTGAACCCCGGGGCTTCCCGGAGCTTTTGTTCGTCGAGTAGTATGTTAATGGACATGTCTGCGTTTGCTGCCAGGGGTGTTGCTAAGGCTTACTGGGCCTAGTGCATTCCTGATCAGCGGAAATAAGATACAACACTTGGTTGTAAAAGTCAAGGGGTTGGGTTTTTTTAATAATCTCTAAATTACTTCTTTCGCAAAAACTTTCTACGAACCAAGATCATGGTTGCAAAAGAAGAGTTAGTAAAGAAAAGGGTTGCTATATAAAGTACAGTTGTAACCGTATAGTTTTGAAGTGCTAGAATACTTAAAACATTTGCCATAGCACTCAAAATGAATGTGCTCACTGTTTCTGTAAACGGTTCCTCAAATCCTTTTCTAAATGTTGGTAAGAAACCAACAAAATCGATAAGTGCTACTGCGACAATTGCATAAACAGGATTTTCTATAAAAAGATAAATTGCAATTGCGCACAGTGAGGCAATCAAGCAAAGTAAATCAAACTTTGAAATATTTTTTGTTCCGTATTTAAAGGAGAATAAGAATATAGTGAAGCAGAATAATGCACCCACACCTAAAGCCCATGCACCGTAACCTGCCCCTTCTTTCAACTGGGCCATTACTCCTACTGTTTGAAGTATTGTCCATATGAGCCAAGAATAGGTGTGGGGCTCAGTCTTCCTTCGAAGAATATCTTTTATGTATGGAATGAAACAAATGACTGCAATTGCTGTAGAGATAATTCCTAGGAGAAATTTAATTTCCATAAATTCATTTTAGCACTTTTTGTATAAATTAATGAATACAGGGGTTTAAATTGTGGTCACGGATAATTCAAAGCAGTTTGAATTTTACTCTCTAGTGAGCCTTCTCGAGATAGAACTTATTGGTACCTTATCCTGTTAGATCATTTCTAATATTTTTTCCTTATCACAACAACCATTCTTGTGCGACTATCTAATTTATGTATTTACCCATATTTGGATGAAAAACTGTATTCGATGAAGTATGAATGTGTATATTGGTCAAAAATTGTTTAAAGTGCCATTCGTTCTCGGTACCAACGAGTATTGGTGTACTATTTCCGTGTATAGTATATGGTATCGCTAAAAAAGGATCCCCTTCTTTAATTTGATAACCGTACAAACCGTTACTTATGTCTAAAATTAAATTATGTTTTAAATATTCCTTAGTGCCGCTATCATACAACTTATCTATTTCATCTGGTGTAATAGTAAAATTAAGTTTTTCACAAATAACGAATGTAAAAACCTGATCAAAAGCATTATCTTTATAGTACCCATAGCTACCGTTAAATAGCTCATGATTCCTCCAAATTACTGAGCTGTGTCCCATATTATCTCTAACCATTTTTACTTTAACTAAATTATCTAATATTTTTTTAAGATCTTTTTTTGACTGTATCACTGACTTTACCTGTCCCACTGAAACTACTGTTTCGACCGGAAGAAAGCTTGTATTTTCTAAAGTAAGAACAGGTGTATCATTAGTACTGTAAATAATTAAATCTTGCTCAGTGGTTGTTTCGTTATTTGAGTTTAAAATAAATCCCTTAGTTATAATTTTTTTGGAAATAGGAACTACGTCTTCAATAAATTTTTTAGAAATAATCTCTCTTGATGCTCCAAATTCACCTGGATGTATAAGTTTACCATCAGAAGTATACTGTTCTCTTGAAAAACCCAAAAAGTCATTCTTAAAATTATTAATTAATCTTTCTAGAGCTGTTTTATATTTTATGTTCGGCATGTGATTATTATCGTGCTGGTCCTAAATGGTGACCCTACAGAGAATCTCCCCTTACAGGGGCTGTACACCTTTTCTTGTTTTATCGAATCAAAGATTCTCAAAACATAGAAAAGCTTTTCGATTCTCTGACGCAAGCAAAGCAGTTTGCTTGCTTAGGGTCACAGCTTGTCGCTGCACTCCGTTTGCTCCCGCTGTGACCCTACAGAGAATCGAACTCTGATTTAAGCATTGAGAACGCTTCGTCCTAACCGTTAGACGATAGGGCCATTACCAGCAATTGTACATATTTTCCTTAAAAAATAAAGCTATGCTGAAATATATTGGATAATTCCCTAATATTCATTACCCTCTACAAATCCCAAACACAAAACCCCCGACCAATTGGTCAAGGGGTTTTAAATTTGTCGCATGGACAGGAGGGTTAGAATAAATTCGCCCCGAGATAGACTGCTGCGAGGCAGGATTCATAGATACAGAAGATCCCAAGGAATTGTAGAATCTGACCGTTGCGCTTTACTCTTGGATCAGTATCGAGATAGGAACGTCTGTATCGATCAAAACCATTCCTCCACACATATCCAATATGCAAACCGACAATAGTCAGTGCGAAAAATACAATATGTTCAGTCTTCATAGGATTACAGTTTGGTTCAGTGGTTTCGAGTTGGCGGGTCTGACAGATCGGGTGAAGTTGACTAAATTAAAGAAAGACCTAGACTCAAATAGTATATACAAAATCCTGCGCTTCACAAACCACTCCTCAAACTACTTCTAAACTACTTAACAAACTCCATATACCTTCCCTCTTTTTTTACAA
The DNA here is from genome assembly GCA_964607805.1 of uncultured Candidatus Saccharibacteria bacterium. Lineage (GTDB taxonomy): Bacteria > Patescibacteriota > Minisyncoccia > Phycocordibacterales > CAIZLB01 > DALYDD01. The sequence continues at coordinate 53,012 of CAZSLF010000004.1, read as the reverse complement.
ATGCTTCTTTTGGAGCCATGAAATATTTATAATTAAACTTGCGAGAGAATTTTGAACCATCTACAACAATTGGATATGAATAACTTTTCCATCCACCTCTTGAAGTTGGAATTGCGCCTTGCGACAAGTGCCATGCAAAGAAAAATACAATTCGAATTAACCATGGGTGAACAGGCAAAGCTTTCTTCCCTACAGCTGATGCCATATCCTTTCCAAGAACTACTTCACCTGGAGGACAAGCATTGTACGCTTCGTATCTATCCTCGTAATTATCAAAAGCCAAAATCTCAGTGATATTTGTAATATCGTCCTCGTGAATAAACTGGCGACACCACTTTGGAGTAATCGGCACCCAAGAAACTAATTTTGAAACTATTCTATGCGATAGATTTGATTTATTAAGCTGCCCAGAAAGCGCTGACTGCAAACCAAATCGAATTCTTGTATATCGTCCACGAGGCCCTGTAATTGCGGCAGGACGAATAATCGCAACTTGTGGAATTGCTTTTTCAGGATCTGACACACCAGCTTTTCTTTTAGCTTCAATCGCCAACTGATATTTTTCTTCAAGATGTTTTTCCGATGCATCTTTTTCAATTGCATATAAATAATCACTCTCCCTAAAAGGTTCTGCTTCAGTAAAGAAGTGATCAATAGTATTGTCTGCATATGCAGCATACGAAGCTACAGTTGAAAAATGAATCAATCGCTTAACCGAAGGAGTATTAAATGCAAAATCAAAAACCATGTCTGTGCCTGTTACATTCCATTTCCACTGAGTTTTTTGATCTCCATACATCTCACGAATTTGCCATGCAGTGTGAATTACAATATCAGGATTTTTTGCAGCAACTTTTTCCTGCCAACCATCGTCACTCATATTTGCATTTATCCAAGTATATTTGGAAGCGTCTACCAATTCCTTAATCATCTCTGGCAAAGGCTCTTTATCAATACAAATCATATGATCCACATCGGCCCGTTTTGAGAACTGATGAACAAGCATGGTGCCTACATATCCGGCTGCTCCTGTGATAAAAAGTGTGTGTTTTGGTGATTCCATAGGTGATTCTTTGATTGATTCCATATTGCAAGATTATATCTTAATTTATGAAAATGAGGTAGAGGTTTTTTCCGGGTATTGTAAACAATTGTAAATGCAGAACGGAAACTTGACATATCTAATATAATGTTATACAAATATAACCAGATTTTGCTCTATACCAACATGTAGTAAGGATTCCAACACATCTTAAATTGTATATTAATTAATACTCATTCGAGTCTAATTTTGCATATGTACAATCCAAGATGCGTTGGAATGATTCCCTCGCTTAACCAAATACTCAGATGCAACAATTGCTCCAATCATTTCTATTATCATTGCTCGGTAGTGCTGTAGCTGGATTGCTAAGCTTGTATACAGCCGACTTCTTCCTTAAACTCCATGTCAAAATCCTCGAGCGTTCAAATACGATAGGAGGATTTTATTTCAAACTGTACACTTTCCCTTTGATTGTAATGTGTATTGTGGGCGCAATTCCATTTTACTATTTGCACTTACTTCCAGTTCCTGTGAGAACGGCAATATTCACGATTATTGTCCCACTCTGGATAGCGACCTATTTCGTTTGGGTGTATACACGCCTGCGAAAAGTAGAGATCATGGCACTGAGAATTTATCTACAAAGGAAAAATTGGCACATGAATCCTTATATCTGAGGGAACAATTCTAGCACTGTCCCCTCCAACCGAAAGCCCCACCACCATGCGCAGGGCTTTTTCTTTTTCCGATTTTTGCCGGACATACCCCCTCAATCATTAACATTAACAAAGTATTAATTTACATATTAGTTTGACAATATGTGTACGATATTATAAACATATTATCAGTCCCAGCTCTCTGTCAGTTCCAACCCACACTCCGAAAATCCAATGAAATTACCTCTTACTTCTATGGAAGTCCTTTTGTCGACAATTCCTCCACTGATCATAGCGATCATATTGTATCGCTTGATTCCAGTGTATGAAAATTATGTCCTGAAATCAAAAAATATCTATCAGTTCTACATCAGAGTTTATTCACTTCCAATACTTTATCTTTTTATTGTGATTGGATTATCCTATCTTACTTTCAGCAATCCATTATCAAAATATACACTTACTTCGCTCCTTTCCGTATTAATGATTTCGACGGCCGCCTTGGGTACTATTCGAAGAAGTTGGCAACCTAAATTCAAAGAACTCGATTACGCCCTCGAGAAAAAGGAGATGCTTCGATTAAAGGATGATTAATCGAGCCTGAAGTAATATATCTCAGATTACCCTCCAACCGAAAGCCCCACCACCATGCGCGGGGCTTTTTCTTTTTCCGATTTTTGCTTTTGAATCAAGTTAAGCTTTAAACCCCTACCCTCATAATCAAAGTCTTAATAGTCTTTAGTGCAATCGCTAAATCAAGCCATGCCGATCTATGCTTTATATAATAGAAGTCATATGATAGACGGAGTTTTGTTTCGTCCACTGTTTGAGGTGGTCTGCCCTCTTGTGTAATTTGTGCCCAACCGGAAAGTCCTGGTTTAACAATTGTTCGCACTTCATAATATGGAATTTCTTCTCTTAATCTATCGCTAAGTCCCTTTATATCCGGTCTTGGTCCAATCAAAGAAATATCACCTTTAAAAACAGCAATTAATTGCGGCAATTCGTCGATTCGACTTTTTCGCAAAAACATTCCGACTTTTGTAACTCGAACTGTGCCTTCTGAAACCCATTTTCCATCTTCGTTCCCCGTCATAGATCTAAATTTTAGAAGTCGAATTAATTGTCCATGTTCCCCTACTCTATCTTGTGCGATCAAAACTTCGCCTTTGTCTTCTAATTTAATTGCCAGTGCTACAAAAGGGTAAATTATGAAAAATGGAATTGACAGCACACCTGACAAAACCAAGTCCATTATTCTTTTAATAATATCGTAAATAGTTTTACGAGTGATTGTCATATTTTGAAGTAGCCACTGATGATTAAGTGACGAGAGCGGAATCCTTCTAAATATTTCTTCGTACAATTTCACAAATTCTATACATGTCTTTCCTTCTCCCAAAAACATGAGGCTATAAAAATCAGAAAGTATTGGGCTAGCACTCTGGTGACTTACATCGAGCACAATCACCCCATACTCGTCCGCCCCACTCTTAGTGATTTCTCGAAGCTTTAGGCAGTCCGCTTCGCTATCCAAATCAATTACGGTATTAAAATGAAATGGATAACGATTATTTCCATTTACCTCATCTTTTAACTCTCTCATCTCATCGCCAGAACTAATTAAAATCGCACTAGTCCTTTTACTGCCAGAAATCTTGTCATATAGAAACAATCGCCAAGCAACAATTAGAGAAGTTGAAATTACACAATATATTAAAAGGTTAGTCTTAGGAGTTATGCCGAACTTTTGAAATTCAGAAAATAAATAAAAGAATACGACGGCTGCAATTACGTTTATTGTTTGGGTACTAATTACAATACGCGGCACTCTACTTTTTGTAAGCAAAGTCTGCGCCTCATACATGCCTGAGATAAAGAAAACAATAATCCAAACTATAAATATGACTGAAAATGAACTTGTAAAATCCAAAAAGTCCGCTGTCGATGGGATAGTCAACCTTCGAACTGCAATCGTCAACCAAAGGGATGCCAATAATACAAAAATATCCCCGAAAAGTAGGATGGCTTTTTCTCTATATACAATTTTTGGTACGGCGGCCATTGATATTTAACAATATATAAGTCGTCACCTCTATTGTATTCATATTTGGTAAAAAAGCCACTAAATTTGAGGAAGATTTAATGAAAACTTGACCTAAAATTTATGAGAAATTGATGAGAATTTAATATGCTATACTTTTCCCCATATGACAGAAGCTGAAAATCAAGCACTAACTGGTAAAAAAAAGCAAAAAGTCCTCTATCTAATAACCAAGTCCAACTGGGGTGGTGCTCAAAAATATGTATTTGATTTGGCCACAAGTCTGCCAAAAGACAAATATGAAGTGAAGGTTGCGCTCGGCGGCGACGGCCCCCTAGCTACTCGGCTTCGAGAAAAAGGTATTCATGTTATTGAGGTAAACGGTTTAGAGCGTGATATTAGTTTTAAAAATGACCTTCTCGCCCTGATAGACACCTTCGAAATCATTCGAAAAGAAAAGCCAGATATTTTACACTTAAACAGTACAAAGATTAGTGGCCTCGGCTCTGTGATTGGCCGTGCGCTAGGCGTAAAAAAGATAATTTTCACAGCCCATGGCTGGGCTTTCAATGAGGACAGATCCTATGCATCTAAATCCATAATCAAATTTTTGTACTGGATCACCATGCTTTCAGCTCACAAGATTATTGGTGTGTCAGAGAACATGATAAATCAAATTAAAGATTGGTCAATAAATAAAAATAAATTTTCTGTTATTAGAAATGGCATTCATTCGCCAAACTTCTTAACAAAAGAAGAGGCACGTGAAAAAATTTCACATACTACACCTGCAATTTTCGAAGCAATTTCAGAAACTTCCAAAAAATCTGCGAATACAATTTGGATTGGAAGTGTTGGCGAGCTCCACCCTATAAAAGGTCACGTGTTCGCACTTGAAGCTTTTGCGCAGATTTTGAAAAACCGACCCGAGCTAAATTTCATATACGTAATTATCGGCGATGGTGATATTCGACATTTTCTAAATGCTGAAATAAAAAGACTTAGCCTTGAATCACATGTATTTTTAGTTGGAAGTATTCTTGATGCTTCTAATTATCTGAAGGCCTTTGATTTATATCTCTTCCCTTCTCTTTCTGAAGGTCTAAGCTATGCGGTTATTGAAGCAGCTTTTGCAAATCTTCCAATAATCGCCTCAAACGTCGGCGGTATTCCCGAAATTATCGAAACTAACTTGGAAGGAAAACTAATTCCAAGCCAAAATCCAAAAGCAATTGAAGATGCAATTTATAATTATATTGATAATCCGGAATTAGCTAATAAATATGCGGATGCTGCATGTGCGCGAGTGAGTAAAGAGTTTTCTGTAGAGAATATGGTTGAGAAAACTTTGGAAGTTTATAAATAGAAATAAGAAAACCTCCTCTTCTTTCGTCGCTTTACCATGTATCTCTTAAACGCCAAAACCGCACAGTTACGTGCGGTTTAGGAGCCTTGAGCTTACCAATTTCAATAATATTATAATTTAAATTAGTGTCAAGGTATTTACCTGTAAATATACATGTGGACACGACGGGAATCGAACCCGCAAGCCTTGAATGGTAAGCTCAAAGCTCCAACCACTGGCGTGCCAACAACATAAACTAACCACTGTTTATGTTCGATGTAATATTACTCACCTGACATTAAATTTTTGATAACTTTCCATAAAATATTTATGAATTTAGCATTCATAAATGCAAAAACAACTCCGTCAAGAGCGGTTTTTTAATTTCCCATTGACCATTATTCAACTATCTATCCGGCGGCAACTCAAAGTGATTGATCAAAAACTTTGTTAGCTCGATAAATGGCTTCGCCAAGGTCTCCGATGCATAGCTAACCCCTCTTGGATTCACTGTGTAAATAAATACCAAGAATTTCGGATTATATGCGGGTAAGAACCCTACGAATGAGTGCAAATATTTATCCTCCGAATATCCCCCCTCCTTCAAAGCCATCTGAGCAGTTCCTGTCTTTGCGGCAACTGCATATCTTTCGTTTTTAGCATTGCCATCTAGAAGTGAATTGTCCACGTTATAAACCATCATATCCGTAACCGCTCGCGCAGTCTCAGGTTTTATCACTTGTTTGCCCAAATCTTTTTCAATCTTTTTTGTTGTGCCAATTCGATAATTAATTTGCTTTACAACATATGGCGAAACTAATTTTCCTTGTTGGTTTGCGATCGCGGAGTAGGCACGAACTAGTTCAAGAGGTGTCATAGCAATTCCTTGTCCGAAAGAGGCTGTCGCATATTCTACATCTCGATTTGTACTTAAGTTTTTGACAAGACCAGATGCTTCATTTGGCAAATCAATACCTGTCTTTTCTCCTATTCCAAAGTCCAAGAAGTATTTTCCGAATTGTTCATTGCCAACAGTACGCGCAACATGAACAAAACCAGTGTTTAGAGATTTTGAAAGAGCATATTGAAGTGTGATATCTCCTCGACCTTTTTTGTCGAAGTTATACATTGTCTTGTTGTTTAGTGTCACTGATCCTTTGTCGTTGTATACAGTGTTTGCTGTTACTTTTCCTGTGTCAATTCCAACAGCCATGGTTAGGGGTTTAACTACGGAACCCATTTCATATACACTTTCAACTAAATTATTTGAGAAAATGGCTGGATCCTTAACCTCCTTTAAATTATTTGCATCAAAATTTGGATCCATGGCCATAGCGACAATTTGTCCGGTCAATGGATCAACAATTATCGCCCCAGCACTTTCAGAACTATATGTGTTCCTAATTTGCTCAAGCATACGCTCTATATATTGTTGTGTGTCTGGTTCAATTGTAGTGACTATGTCGCCTTCTAGCTTTTCGCCATTAACAACAGTCTTCTTAATATTTGAAAACAGCTCAGCGAAAAAATTCACATAGACACTTTCAGCATCACGACCCAAGGTTTCTTCGAAACTTCGCTCCAAACCGTATCTCCCTGCGAAATTATCATCTTTATCAAATCCCATAAGGCCTAAAGAGTGAGATGCGAGAGATCCTCCAGGATAGTATCGCCACTTATCCTTATACAGACTTACTCCAGGAATTTTTAGAGCTGCAATTTCAGTTCCCAACTTTTCATCAACCTTCTTTTTAAGCTCTTCATATGTATCGTCCTGCTTATTTGCTTTTGCAGCAAAATCTTCATATGTGATATCGGGCACTTTTTCTTTCAGTTTTTCATATACAACCTCAACACCCGCTTTTTGAACAAGTTTCGGATTGATTGAAAGAACAAAACCAGTTTTTACTGTGGCTGCAGAGATAAAGTTACCACCTTTTTCAGTAAAATATATTGTTCCACGACTAAAAATATTTCCGCTTGGCCTTTGATATTGTCTGTCAGCACGCTCAGCAAAATCTCCGCCATGAATTATTTGAACGGAATATAATTTTGCTACTAAAACCATTGCCACAAGCAAAATACAAATTGATAAAAATCTAATCCGTCCTTTAGGCGTATTCATGTCTACTTATTTTAGCACTTTAGTTAGAAAAATCCGAGAGTTTTTAAAGTTTCGCGCTAAATTATAAGATCCGCCCATATTTGCTCTTAACCTTGCTAAACTATCGAATAGCTACACTCGCATTTGGCTTGAAAACTGTTACAAATGATGTTTTGTCTTCAGCAGAAACAAAACCCATATTTGTAGCAAGGTCTCTAGTCACACTTCCCTTTGAACTTATGTATTGAAATTCTTTTTCGCTCAAATCTGAATTGATTGAAGCGATTTCATGTTCGATTTTCTCCTTTGCTACCGCGTTTAGTACAGTTTTATTAACCAAAAAGATATATGTGCAAGAAAATAGTATTGTCAACACAAATAAACTTATAAAAATAAATTGGGAAAGTCTTTCGATCTTTCTGATTGCTGTATGTGCGTGCTTCATATTCTATTTTTTTGTACTATGGTTTAACGGAACGAACTATTTTTTGATAATGACCCTCAACTTTGCGCTTCGAGAACGTGGATTTATAGAAATTTCATCTGGAGATGGCACCGTCGGCTTTTTTGTAACTTCTATGACTTCCTCATCTTTTGCCCATTGTTTAACAAACTGTTTTACGATTCGATCTTCTAAACTGTGGTATGAGATGACAGCCATCTTTCCTCCAGGCTTAAGTGCGATTAGGGCTTTTTGTAGAGCAGTTTTTAAGTGTTCTAACTCGCCGTTTACCGCTATTCTTAAGGCTTGAAATGTTTTTGTAGCTGGATGAATTTTAAAGTGTTTACCTCCTGAAATCAGGTCGGCTAATTCTTTACTTGTCTCAATCCTCTTAGTTTTTCGATAATTGACAATCATGCGCGCTATTCGGCGTGATGCATGTTCTTCGCCATATGCATAAATTACATTGGCTATATCCTCTTCATCCCAACCGTTGACTATGTCGCTGGCTGTAAAGGCATATGAGGACGCAGGCCCGAAAGTCATAAGTAGAGGTTCGTCATTTTTAAATGTAAAACCTTTTCCTGAACTAATCAGATCATGCGTACTAAGCCCTAGATCAAAAAGAATTGCATCAACACTATTATCGCCATATCCATACTCCTTTAACTTCACATCCATCTCACTGAAATTCGCTTGAATTGGAGTTAATCCAGTTTTCAAACTTTTTTTCGACAAAATTTTTGAATCGAAAGATTTTTCGGTTAAAGAATTTAAATAATGCGATGTGCGTTCAATCGCTTCATTATCGAGATCAAATCCTAGTATGTGGACATTTCCGTTTAATTTCTTGATGATGGCTTCGCTGTGGCCACCATCTCCTAAGTTGCAATCCACCACGACTGCTCCTTCTGTCAGGGCGAAAATGTCCAATATTTCATTTAAAAGAACTGGTTTATGTCTTTCTCCTTTGGGCAATGGTATGTTTTTTTCATCAGTCATTTCGGTATTCTTCAGTATTCTTAAATTACTCCGATCTCACCAAGCTTTTCAGCGAGGCTATCAGCTGATTTAAGTATTTTAGACTGATACTCACGCCATTTGTCTTCGTTCCATACTTCTACTCGACTGTGAACTCCTGCGAACACCACGTTGCGAGAAAGTCCTGCATAATCTCGTAAAAATTCTGGAATAAGGATTCTACCGTTTGAATCTATTTCGAGTTCTACCGCTCCGGCGAGCATAAATCGGTTGAATCCTCTTGTATCAGACGCACCCATAGAAAGAGAACCAAGTTTTTCAGCTACAACCTCCCAATTTTTCATCGTATACATGAACAGACAATTATCGAGACCTCGAGTTATTACCACTTTCTTCCCGAGCTCTTTTCGAAATTTCGCAGGTAGCGATATTCGTTTTTTCTCATCTTGTGTATGTGTATATTCGCCGATGAGCATTTGATTTGTGGTAGCTGATTTGTGGGGCTATAAATAAGGCTTATTTGCGAATTTCATTTTTAAAATGTTTTCAGAAATTTACCACTTTGTCCCACTAACAACCATTTTATACCACTCACTTCCCCTTCGCAAACACAAAAACCCATAGTTATGCACAGGTAGATTTTTGAAAATAATATGTTGTAAAAATTTTTATAGCAAAACCCCGATGCGTGCGCATCGGGGCCGTATCGAAACAAATAAACAAGATAACTAATTACTGAATGCAAACCAGTCGCTGGAAGTATTTAAACTGTCGAATGAACCCAATCTCACCCTGCGACCAAAGCCAGCCCAACAGACATAGAACACCTGCCGTTTAGCGCCAAATCGACATTCTGTTGTCGATGCAACAAACACTGGATCTTGACCGAGAATATTGTGAAGGTTAGGATTCTGTTCGCCGATAGCTGATACTTCACGAGGATTTGTGACTACCATTGAAGTTGACTTGCCAAATGCAATAGCCTTTTCCCATCCTCCGTCCTCTCCCCAGTGTTGGCCTGCCTTTGGATAATTGAGGAGAATGATATCTTTCACGCCTGATGCTTGACAGATCGGCGGATACATCGCACTAACTTCAGGTTTACGTACAATGTAGTCACTCGGAGTGTTTGGCCCTCCCTGATTGATCACTTCCTGCCACTCTCGATCTTGCAATATGTGAACTCGACGAATCACATAAATTCGTGCACCTTCTGATGCCGCCTTCCTTTCTATCTCTGCAATTCGGAACCTACTGAAAGGGATATAGCGAACGGAGTCACAATCCTTTTTAAGTGGGTTCTTTTTGAGTGAATCAAGATATCGAGCAAATTGTCCGCCATCGAGTGCACTCTGGAATAGTGCACGACTAATTCCTTTTTCAATAGCCATCTTACGCAAGCACTCAGCTTGTGCAGAAGTTACGGGCTTATAAGAGCTCATAATATTATTTGGTTGTAGCTTCCCTAAAGCGCCGACACATGTCGGTACCAAAGGCAGGCTATATTTGATTTCGGGTGAATACTGTCCAAGAACACTATATCTTTAGATATTGAAGGGGTCAAATATTACCGTCTAGTCTAGATTAGGCCTCTGTACTCACAGTAGCCTCAGCCTTAGGAGCTGTACTAGTCGCCTTAGCATTTACTTCATAACTAGTGTTTTGCTGTTCGAAGAAGTTTACAAGTTCATGTACATCTGTTGCTGTACTCATCCACTTAGCTGGATTTGTTACATCGTAGTGCTTTTCGAGACCTAGTTCTTCAAGTCTTCGATCAGCTACGTACTGAACATATTGATTTACATAGTCAGCGTTTAGTCCAAGAATACCGTTCGGGAAAAGATCACGGTTATATGCCACTTCTTTGTCTACACCTTCGATGATTATATTGCGGATTTCATTTGCAAAATCTTCAGTCAAAAGTTCTTGCTCTTCCTCCAAAATTGTTTGTATTAAATTGATTCCGAACTTAAGATGAAGGCTTTCATCTCTAAGCACCCAGTTGATCATTGACCCAAAATTCCTCAACTGATTTCTCTGACGGAAAGAAAGCGCCACCATAAAGCCAGAATAGAACCAAATACCTTCCATAACTATGTTAGTTGCAACTAGATTTCGAATAAAATCCTTCTTCCCTTCTACAGAGTCGATATCGAGACTATCTTCAGTCATTCGTCTCATATACTTCATAATATATTCCTCCTTTGCTTGCATAGAAGCGACTTCAAGGTGAACGTTATAGATTTTGTCTTTATCAAATGGAAAAGTCTCCAAAACATATTCAAAAGATACACAATGATTTGCTTCCTCGAACATTTGTCTCGCTAGATATAAGTGACACTCAGGGGCTTTTACGTATCGATAAACACCAAGAGCAAGAGATCTATTTACAATTAGTTCAGCAGGATTGAAGAAAGCCATAAGGAAAGAAACGGCATGCTTTTCTTCGTCAGTCATCTTGGCCCAATCTGCTAAATCCTCTCCGAGAGCGATTTCAAAAGGAAACCAAGTATTTCTTACGGCCTGATTGTACAAATCATATGCCCACTGATACTTGATTGGGTGAAGATTCATATCGTCTGGTGTTGCTTTTCCGATGAGTGACATAGTTTTAGTTTATTTTAAGGGTTTATTTCTGGTTAATGGTTTTGGATGGCTATTGTATCCTTTTTATTGACATGAGTCACACTGTGCGAGCTCCGCCGGATCTGTTGGACAGGTCTTGTTACTCGACATGATAACTTTTGGTCGTGCAGGCGCAGGTGCAGGTGCGGCCACAGGTGCAGAGACGGGCGCTGCATATGTTTGTGTCTGCATAATTGGTTGCGCTTGAGCTTGAGTAGTAACCTGAGGCGCAACTTTTAATTCCGAAAGTGATTGGTATTTCGGCTTTGTGAGAGTTGCGGTTGCTGTATGAGACGCCGCTGAGGCACTTGAAATTTGTGCTGAAGAATTTGAAGTACTTGGTGCAGATGCAGTTGCCGAAACATTTGGCGTAGTTGAACTAGAATTTGAAACTATAGTACTACTCAAGCTATTACTTCCTCCGTTTGTAACTGCAGCGAATCCTCTCTTCACTGGTTCTTCTACAATTTGTGTTGCCCCACTTGGCATGCTGACAACAGGAATTTCTTGCACAGCAATTTGTGAAGCAGGAACTGTTCCTCCGAAAATAGATGTTTGTTTAATTTCTGCATCAGCCATCTCCTGAACAATCTCAGTTACGATTTGCGCAGGACTTGGGGCAACTTGGATTGGAGATGGAATTGGTTCATATGATTCAATTGGAGAAGTTTGAACTCCACCAATAGTAGCACCTGAAACCGCACCAGCAGCGGCCGCACTAGCTGAATTACTCTTTAGTGCACCGAAGCCAAGCTTGCCCATCTTAGCTGACTTGTTTACGTTTACCGTACTCTGCTCAGCTGTGTGCAAAGGCTTCATGTGAAGATAATATGTAGTCTTCACACCCTTTTCCCAAGCAGTTGTATAGATATCCATGATTTCATTTATATCTCGAGTTTCGAGATACATGTTTCTAGAGATACCTTGGTCCATCCACTTTTGTGCTCTTGCTGCAACTTCGATAAAGGCATATGGAGAAGTACTGAAAGAAGTTTTATAAATAGCTTTCAGGTGTTGAGGAATAGCTGCAATCTCTGAAATATCTCCTTGATGCTCAATCAAATCTCCTTTCACACTTTCCCATAGACCAAGATTCTTTAAATCTTTTACGAGATTGTGATTTAGGTCCAAATATTTTCCTGAAATTTTATTTCTTGAGAATACTTGAGCGAATCGTGGATCCATACCTGGAGTTGTAGCAGCTACTAGACCGATATTGGCGTTTGGTGCGGTTGCAAGGAGTGTGGCATTTCTCATACCGTTCTTAACTTTACCTCGCAAAATATCCCAATTAAGACCCTTGTGCTTACTCTCTCGAGTTACAGTTACTTTCACACCTCGATCTTGTTCAACACGGTCGATTGTATCGAAAGGAACTAAGCCTTTTGACCACTCAGACCCTTCAAAGTGAGTATAACTTCCACGAACCTGTGCCAAGTTCGCACTTTCGTCATATGCCATATAACTTACGAATTCAAAGATACGATCAGTAAAGTCATATGCAGCTTCACTTTCATATGCTAGTCCCATTTTCTCTAGTGCATCAGCGAGGCCCATTACCCCTAAACCTACTGCTCTATTTTCTTTATCAGATTTAGCGGCTTCTGGAATTGGAAGAACGTTTATATCAACAAGATTGTCCAATTGTCGGATTGCGAGACGAACTGAAGATTCAAGTCTTCCCCACAATACTTCTTTGTTTACGATATGAGCAGCAAGGTTAAGAGATGCAAGATTACAAACCGCTACGTTGTCCCTGTCCTGTGGCAAACAAATTTCAGTACAAAGATTCGACATGTGAATCGTACCAGTATTATTGTTCAAGGCACGCAAATTAATAGTGTCCTTCCATGTAATCCAAGGATGAGCTGTTGTTTGCAAAGAAACTAACATCTTTTTATACAATTCTGTTGCTGGCATCTTGTGGAATACTCGAAGCAGGCCTTCATTTGCCATATGAACATATTCTGCATATCTCTTACTGAAAGCGCTTCCATATAATTCACAAAGATCAGGAGTTTCTGCTGGATCAAAAAGATACCACTCCTGTCCTGTCTTAATTCTCTTCATAAATTCATCTGGAATATATGCGGCAGTATTTGCAGTTCGCATACGCATATAGTCGTCTCCAGAGTTTTGCTTCCAATCGATAAATTCTGGGAAATCAATATGCCAAGGTTCCATATAGAAAGCCATTGCACCTTTTTTCTTGCCTCCTCTCTGGATTGCTCGTATAGCAGTGTCCATAATTTTTGCAAATGGCGTAGGGCCAGTTGAAGAGCCATTGTTTGACTTAAGCGGTGATCCTGAGGCTCGAAGTTTTGTCATAGAAACACCAAGTCCTCCTGAACCTTTTGACAGGAGCATGACGTCAGACACTGATTTTGCGATATGTGCCATATCGTCGTGTACTTCTAGAAGAAAACAGTTCGAGAGCGCAGGGTTTACTGTTCCGGCACCTAGATTTGTTGATCCTCCAGCGATATATTCAAAACGAGACATCTTTTCATAGAATTTCTTTGCCCAAAGTGTAGGGTTTTCCTCATTGAATGAAAGACCCATAGCAACACGCATGAAAAAATACTGAGGAGTCTCACGTGGAGTCTGATCCATATTCTTTAGTGCATATCGGCTTAGATATGTTGAAAGTCCAGCATACTGAAAAAGCTCATCTCGGCTAATATCAAGTACTCGAGACAATTCTTTCAAATCAAACTTTTCAATCATACGGTTTTCAAGCTTTCCTTCAGCTACAGCACGAGTGATATATCCTTCAAAGCCATCTCGGTGCTTTTCGATTAGATCGTCTCGGTCTTCTTTGTCCCATTCTTTCAAAACATGACGATAAATAGTCTTAAGCAAAAGTCGAGTAGCAACAGTATCATATGCAATATCTTCTTTTACGTTCTGAAGAGCTGCGTTTATAGTTGCCTGATCGAGTTCTTCAGTCGTAATACCATCGTAGAGAGTCAATCTAGTTTCAGTCGCAATCTGTACCACCATAGATACCGGATCCATCAGTCCTTCACAGGCTCGCTCGATCGATTTATTGATTAGATCAGCGTTAAAAGGGACACGTGTTCCGTTACTCTTAGTGATTGAAAGATCCATGACTTTATTATGGGTAAATTAATGATTTTTAAATTGGGTACAAGTAGGTGCAAGACCAACTTCCTGACTGACTTTTATGCTTTGAATTATACGCCGGAGCTGCGCTTTTGAGTGTGGATAACAGCCTAAAAATGCCCAAAAAACACTAAATAAAACATGTGCAAAAAATCGTCAACCACACCCCTAAAATAGCCCTAATTTTGGTCTTCTACGCGCTTTAAAAAATAAAAATAAAAGTCAAGAGGGAATTTCATTTTTCCTTCATAATTCGTTCAGTTTTTCCTTAAATTTATTTAATATTTATCAAACTCAGTCAACTTGATTTTAATACATTAATAAAATTATTTAGAAAATAACTAATAGTAAAACCCCGAAACCATAATGGTCTCGGGGTTCGAAGGAAAAATTTAATTTATATAACAGAAGGTAACAAGGATTCAAGCTTTTCCCATGCTTTAATCCACCAATAAGGACTTTTATCCAGTACCAGCAGTCCTCGTTTAGTCTCAAGTGAGATAAGTTGTCCTCCTTCTTCTTGACTCTTACGTCTCGACTTTGCATGGATCTGCAGAATCTCTTCCTTGTCGGCGTCACCAACTACGACTGGAACCAGGAGGCTACTTTCGGAGTGACTGAGTGCACTGTGATATACGACAGGGATATTTCTCCTATCGCACTCCTTAACAATTAGGAGACCCATTGCACAAGGAACAGCTTCCCAGCTTATACCATTATCGGCTCTGGTGAGAACTTCATTTCTAAGCGTAGCGGTGTCAACTTGACGATGTTCAAGGCTGTACCCATGAAGACCTTCAACAAGCGCCTCGCACAGTAGACTGTAAACAGCTTCTTTGTCTGAAACCGGAGTTGTGCCATGAACTCCAGGATCAAGCGGTTTAAGCAACGACAGTCCATCAAGGGTCGGAGTCGCCATATCTTCCCAGAGCAAACTTCCCCTGAAAGCCCGTACAGATTTCCATGTGCTCTTCGCAATAGAATAAAGTAAAACTTCAATAACGTGACAGTTTGCTAGGATATCAATTTTATGCCCCCTAATCGTTTGTCCTACGACAAACTCTTCAATTGAATTAACATTCTCCAGTAATACTTCACCGCCACCTAGGATGCTTTTAGGTTCAATACTGATCCCGCGTCGATGAAGCCCTAGATCAGTGATAACCATGTCAACTTTTCCAGATTCAATGAAAAGTAAGGCATCCTCAATATCCATTGCGAGCAAAATATCAGGGATATCCGTTTTTAATGAGACGTGAATACCTAAGACAGTATTTCGTGCCTCCATCAGATTCCTCCAAGAGTCTTCGACGAGAAGCAAAATCTTCCTTTTTCCGTATCTTCCGATTGATGCCAGCTGTGAAGCAGGATCAAGTGGTTTGTGTTTTGAGATAGCAAGCCTTAAGGCAGCAAACTCAAGTGAGTACTGGTCATTCTGGAAAGAGCGCTGTTTTTCAAGCTCCTCACGAAGTGAACGTTCATTCTTGAGATCGCTCTCAAGTTGAGAAATTTTGACCAACGCTTCCTCATGCGCGCTTTTTGTAACGAACATAATATGATTTCGGGTTGAGTTTCGGTATTCTGAATTCGGTGCACAATACCACAATAATTATACTAAATCAATATCTATGCCGAAGCCTCTTCCAGTCGCTTTTTCAACCACTCTGTATCAATAACACTTAAAAACCAACCCGCTTTTGGACCGCTTTTTTTACCTAAAATAGAAAGATAAATTGCTTCGAATAATTCTTTTGGTTCAATTCCGAGTCTCTCTTTCATTTCGTGAAGTTCAGAGTGAAATTCTTGACCATCTATAGTTTTTCCGCCCTTCGTTTTCTCTTCAATAAAATTCAAAATATCTTTCAATGCTTTTTTCTGCAAATCAGAAAAATCTTTTGCATTTTCTGGCAAAGTTTCGCGCATCTCATATTTATAATCCTCTGGTGCATATGTATCTATCCAAATTTTCGCATGATGAAGTCGCTTTGTTAGTTCTTTTTTATCTTCTTCACCTAAAGTTGCTCCAACAATATGTTCAACTTCTTTAATTGTGTCTAAGTGAGGCATCTGTGCCAAGAAAGCAACGATAGAAAATCGCGGTAAGTGTCTTTGCACAATAGATTCTCTATCTTCAGGCATGTGAATAAGTTTAAACATGCGACTATAGTCGTCCGTATTTCCAGAAAAATAATTTACTGCAAATTTATCGTAAGAATCATATAAAACTGGCATAGTATCTCCTTCTGGATCGAATTCAATTACACGCATTGGATCTTTTTGTAGTAAAAGAAGTCGTAGCATCTCCGGCGGAAGCAGATCTGCCATATCTCGAGACGAAGATCCTTTACCTTTTGAAGAAGACATCTTCTTTCCACCAACTTGCAAGAATTCATAAGGAATATTGAAGGGTGGCTCATGCATAAAAACCTCACGAGAAATTGCTTCAGCCACTTCGCGTGATCCACCTTTTGTAGAATGATCCTTTCCTCCTCCCTCAATATGAACTCCTAAGATTTTGAACTTTGCTGCCCACTCTACTTTCCATGGCAACTTTCCTGTTCCATTGAAAGGTGAAATTCTCGCCTTATGTCCGCAACCTTTTGTCCAATCTAAATCATAGCAAGCATATGCTACTGTCTCGCCATCGAAATCTGTTGCTTTTGTTGTACTTACTTTGCCACAATTTTCGCAAACGACGTTTAGCGGCAACCATCCAGCTGCTTTATCAGCTCCTGAAACTCTTTTATATATTTCTCGGATTTTATCAGCACCCTCTAGAGCCATGCGGATTGCGTCGTTGTATGAGCCGTTTTTATATAAAGTTGAAGATCGATAATATTCTGGTTCGAAACCAATTTCTTTTATAACTTCTGCAAATTCCATTCCATAAAATTCTGCAAAATTAGCAGCTTTACCGTCTGGTGATGGGACATCACAAAGTAATCTACCCATATATGGCGAAAAAGTTTCCTGATCGAGGTAGACAGGAAGTCCGTCCATAGGATCATAGTCATTTATCTCAAAAAGATACTTGCAAGCAACTCCTTTTTCTTTTAAAACGTCGGCAACAAGACCGTGAATTGCTACACCCCTTAAAGAGCCTACATGAACTCGGCCAGAGGCTGTTTTCTCATCACGAATAATAAGAGTTTCTTTGCTCTCGATTTCTTTTGCATATGCAGCCGAAATTTCCTCAACCGTTTTATCAACCCAGTACATAAAAATTAGTTAAATATTAGAAATTATTATAGAAATGATTATCTGCTAAATTATAGCAAATATATTCTACAAGCTAAGCGATAGATACAACTGTATATGTAACATCACCTCCGGGAGTTTTTAGTGAAAACTCCTCACCCTTCTTCTTTCCAAGAAGAGCGCTTCCTAGTGGAGATTTGAATGAGATTTTACCAGCCTCAGTATTGATTTCTTCAGATCCTACAATTGTAAATACTCGAGAATCTTTTGATCCTTTCTTAGTAACAGTTGCTTTTGATCCAATTTCAATAGTATTACTATGGTGTACTTCAACAATTTCTGCAGATGCAAGAATAGTTTCAAGCTGTGAGATTCGATCTTCGAGTGCACCCTGCTCTTCTCGTGCTTCGTGGTATTCAGCGTTCTCTGAAAGATCTCCAAGAGACTTTGCATATTCAAGTTCAGCTGCGATTTTAGTTCGCTTTTCTGTTTTAAGGACATTTAGCTCCTCAGTTAGTTCCTTAAATTTTTCTTTTGTTAGATATTCTTTTGCTGCCATATGCGGGAAATCATAGCCTGTTTTAAGGGTTTTGGCAAATTTCGGCTATTTATTATGGGAATGGCCATTCTTTGGCATTTCCAAGGCTCAAATTGGCCCCAGGTCAATAGTTATTCCGCCCTGAAGTATTCTGGAGCATATAGGTTCATCTTCTCTATTAGCTCCCTCCAAGCGGCTGAGGCACCGTAAGTGGCGCTGGCCGGACTTCGCTCCATCATCACAACAAAGGCATATTTTGGCTTATCATATGGAAAATATCCTGATACCCAAGAGTTGATAAATTCATTGTTCACACCTTGCTGAGCTGTTCCTGTTTTTCCTGCAAGTGCTACATATGGAACGTTTAGACTTGTCATAGTTCCATCAGTAACAGTCATACGCATACCTTCTTGGACCACCTTAAAATATGAAGGATTATCAGCAAGTATTGTTCGTGCAGGAGCCTTTGGTTCAATTTTATCTTCTGGAATAGACGTGCTATTAATTCCTGCACTTGTGCTCGCGTTTTTTGCGATTGCATCTAGATTTTCTTGATTTACTCCAATTGATTTGAAAATATGTGGATCGATTACTTTGCCGCCATTTGCCAAAGCTGCCATACCTCTAACTGCTTGAGTCAAAGTTAATTGAAAACCGTACTGACCGATGGATGTGTTATATGTATCTCCAACTCTCCAAATATCTCCTTGGAAATTTTTAGCTTTCCACTCGGGATTTGGAATAACTCCTGCTTTACTTTTGAAAAAACCTTCAGCAACCGGCTCGCCTAAACCGAAAAATCTTGCATACTTTTCTATATTTGTAATTCCAAGTCCTCTTTGTTGATTTAGAAATCCTCCTCCGACTTGATAGAAGTAAACATCGGACGAAACGGCGATGGCCCGACGCATATCGGTAAATCCATGAGCCTTCCAGTCTTTAAATATTGAATATTCTCCAGGTTTAAAAGGATTTGGCAATCGTAATTCTCCCGTACTCTCAATTGATTTTTCAGGAGTAATAACTTTTTCTTGTAGAGCTGCGAAAG
Source organism: uncultured Candidatus Saccharibacteria bacterium (assembly GCA_964607805.1). Classification (GTDB taxonomy): domain Bacteria; phylum Patescibacteriota; class Minisyncoccia; order Phycocordibacterales; family CAIZLB01; genus DALYDD01. The sequence continues at coordinate 33,860 of CAZSLF010000004.1, read as the reverse complement.
CTAAAAATGGTTTAATAATTGATCCTGGAGTATAGAGTCCTTGTGTAACTCTATCGAGAAATGGCTTTCCTGGATCCTTAAAATATGCATTTATAATTTCTGTACTTGTTCCTGCTGTCAAAATACTTGAATCATATTCTGGATATGAGACGCTTGCCAAAACTTCTCCTGTTTCTATATCCATAATAATTCCACCTCCGCCAATAAATCCTGATCGGTTTGCAACCTCTTCGATCGATTTATATAAATATTCTTGGATCCGCGCGTCAATTGTTAAAGTGATATTTGTCCCCTTAAGTGCTGGCCGCATAACGCTTTCCGAGATTATGTCACCTTTAACATCTGTTTCGGTTAGTTTGACGCCGGCGCCGCCCTTCAGAACGTGGTCAAAATACTCCTCCACGCCGTCGGCGCCGGCGTAATCCGTATTGTAGTAAAACCCGGATTTATCCTTTTTAGGATAACGCGCATAACCAATTAAATTATGTGTCCCAGGTTCAGAGCGATATCTTCGAAGTGGAAAATCATTTTGAGCGTCGGCAGTTTGATTCCAAGCCAGCAAAATTCCATTTCTATCTTGAATAACACCTCGCTCAGCAAAAATTAAACTATGATTCAACCGATTATTTTCTGCTCTCTCTTTCCAAGAAGAACCTTCAACACCTTGCAGTTTAAAAGCTTGCCCAGCATATACAATCCCAATTAGAACAAATAAAGTGGCTAAAAAATATACAGTTCTAGCAGAAATTGGCTTTTCAATTCTTCCCTCGAACTGATCCGTGTCAAATTGGGGCAGATTCTTAGAATCAATAAAAATTTCTTCAGGATTTATTTCGCCATTTGCTCCGCCCATACCACTGTAGCCGACATAACTACTACCACCTCCGCCGCCAAAGCCACCAAAATTTCCAATATCACCTTGTTTTCGGCCACGAGAAGTAAATTTATTAAATATCTTTTTAAACCAAGATATTCTATAACTTGGCAAAGCGCTACCTTTTAATAATTTATTATTTCTTCTGAAAAGATTCATTAGCTAGAATCTTATACGCTTTTTGACTAAACTCAAAATATAGACAATTAGTGCAGTAATTAAGGTAAATATTGGAAATGGAGGTACTTCCAAACCAAATCCTAATCCAAATAATAGCGGATAATGTATTGCACTGAGGGACTCATATGATGCATATAGGATATCCATTAACATGGCATAAAAAATCACTTCTAACATATCAAATTTCCATATATACCAAAGAATCAAAATAGCACTTACCCACCAAGGCAAGAAAAGTATGCAAACAAGCAAAAGACTATTGAGCAGTATTCTTTTTAACCAAGACATAGACAAGATTATTTAGGTTAATGGGTAATTTGAAATACGCATATGTATATGCTTCACCATCGTTTGAATCGACCGATTCAATTGTTGAAAAAACTTCAGGTGGCAAAAAATTTCTAGCAACTAAATCGCCATTTTTAATATCACTAACCTTTGGCAATTTTAGGAAAAAATTTCCTCCACCCTTTCCTTCCGCAATTACTGCCGTCGTACTTGTTCCAATATATACTTCCACTTTATTTCCCGGTGCGGACAAAAGTTTTACAATCGATCTATTTTTATGCACGGTAACAACCTCTCCAATTGGAAATCCTTCCCAAACATAGACTTGATCCCCTTCTGAAATTCCAATATCCTGTCCGCGATCAATTACTATTACATCGTAAGGACTTTGAGGTGGTCTAATTAGAACAGTTGAAATTACATCTCCATCAGCTAATTTTATTTTTCTTGATAATGGCCCCTCACCTTGTTTAACGACTCTAGTATTTGAACTAGTATTTGAACTTGTTGATCCTGTTGTTGAAGTCGTTGAGGCAGTACTTGTACTAAAATCTTCATAAGAATTGTCATTAGGGGCAGTAAAATCTACCTCATCAAGATTTACATCAGAATTAAAATTTGGAACTCGTATACCTGATTTTTCAAGCAGAAGTTTTAATCGAGCGTTTTCAACTTCAAGAGCTTTTGTATTTGATTCGAAGGCACCACTAAGCAAAGTTATTTCAGACTGAGCATTTGGTAGTACTAAACCTCGGATACTAAAAAGTAAATCTCCAATAAAACTACGAGCAATGAAAAAGATGAGAACCATTACCAAAAAAATTAAAAGAATATGAAAAAAACTTAAAGGCTTTTTTCTACCCTTTAAATGATGTGAAGAAACTATATGTTTACTGGCGCGATCTAGGTAATTCATCTTCGTTTTGGATTAGTATATCAGCAAAACGATTAAGATCCTCAAGAATAATCCCCGCCCCTCGCGCAACAGCCGTCAATGGATCGTCCGCAATATGAACAGGGATTCCAACATACTCGTGAAGTACTTCTGCAAAACCTCTAATTAGTGCGCCTCCACCCGTCACATATATTCCGTTCTTCATAGTGTCTGAGAGAATTTCTGGTGGCGTTGTTTCCAAAACTTCTTTTACTGCATCTAAAATAGTATCAATCGAAGCACCTATTGCTTCGCGAATATCAGCGTCTGTTACAACTACTTCACGCGGAAGACCCGTAACTAAATCTCGTCCTCGAATTGTAGCTTCAAGTGGTGGGCTCATAGGAATCACGCTTGCAACTGCAATTTTAATTTCTTCTGCTGTTTTTTCTCCAATTAAAATCTTAAATTCATTTCTAATATATGAAATGATATCTGAATTCATCTTGTCCCCCGCCACTTTCAAATTTTTAGCTCGAACAATTCCACCAAGTGAAATCACCGCAATATCAGTTGTGCCACCTCCGATATCAATTATCATACTTCCCGTCGCTTCATGGATTGGAAGTCTAATTCCAATTGCTGCTGACATAGGTTCTTCAACAATATGAACTTCTCGAGCACCCGCGTTTCTTGCAGCATCTCGAACAGCTCTTCGCTCTACGTTTGTAACACCATATGGCACACCAACTACAACTTTTGGACCAAACATCTTTTTTGAAATACCTTCTGCTTTTCGTATTAAATATGAGAGCATCTCCTGAGTAATTTCAAAATCTGAAATTACCCCGTCAACAAGTGGTCGCACAGCAACAATATGTGAAGGCGTTCTACCTAACATATCTTTTGCTTGAGTTCCTACAGCAACTACACGTCCAGTCTTTTGATTAACTGCAACTACTGATGGTTCGTTTATAACAACACCACGACCTGAAACATATACAAGGGTATTAGCCGTGCCAAGATCGATACCGATCTCATTTGATGTCATCTTATGAAATTTATGTTTGAGGTTTTTTAACATTGTTATTATGCTGCTTTGTGCGGCGCATTTGCACTCACTCCTGGACCCGCGCCACCAGTCTGAACTTTTTCAAAAAATTCATCAATCGAAATTATTTCGGCATCTGAATCTGTTCGCATTTTAAATTCAACACTTCCTTCTGGCACTTTATCGCCAATTATCACCCGATATGGAATTCCAATTAAATCTGCATCTGCAAACTTTTCTCCTGGACGAGCGTCCCGATCGTCGAAGATTACTTCAATTCCCTTTGCAGTCAAATCTTTATATAGCTTTTCTGCTCGCTCACCAGCTTCTGTGCCACCTATCTGAATTAGGTGTACTTTAAAAGGAGCAACAGATTCTGGCCAAACAATTCCCTTTTCATCTGAAAGTGCTTCAACTACCGCACCCATAAGTCTTGAAACACCTATTCCATATGAACCCATAATTACTGGAGTATTTTCTCCTGCCTCGTTCTTAAAATTTAATTCAAGTGGTTCTGAGAATTTTGTGCCCAAACTAAATATATTTCCAACCTCAACAGCTTTTTGTTCAACCAAATCTTCGCGACTTGATTTATTCTTCGCAATTTCTTCATCTGATATTGAGTCCATAACTTCTTGGTTTACAGAGAATCCTGTTGCAGTGTCTACGAAAATTGTATCTTCGCCAGCATCTGTTAACATCTGAAATTCGTCTGAAAAAGCTGAGAAAGATCCACCCGATGCATATGTAATAAATGTTTTCTCTCCAATACCTACTTTCTTGAAAATATTCATATATGCAACCTTTGCTTTTTCATAAAACTCTGCATGTTCTTCATTAGTTCGAGAGAATGAATATAAATCTTTCATCAAAAATTCTCGTCCACGCAAAATTCCGCTCTTAGCACGTTTTTCATTTCTAAATTTTTTCTGAAATTGATAAACATAAACAGGCAAATCTCGAAAAGACCGAATATGATCTCGCATAAGTAAAGTAAGTGGTTCTTCATGAGTAAATGCTAGTCCAACCTCTGTATCGTTTTTTAACTTTGTCTTAAACCAATTATCAACAACTGCATCGTCCCACCGCCCAGTTTTCTGCCATGTTTCTTTATCTTGAAGGGCAGTCAATTCTAATTCTTGTCCGCCAATACTATTCATCTCCAATCGAACAATATTTGTTATTTTTGAAATTACTTTTTCCCCCAAAGGTAAAATTGCATAAACTCCTGCCTGCATCTTATGAATATACCCAGCACGAATTAAAAGCTCCGCGTTTTTTGAAGTTTCGTCTTTTGGGGCTTCCCTTCTAGTTTTTGTGAAAAGATGTGATTGGCGCATATTATGTGATTTATTTGAGATTTATAAAGGGTTGTTGTGAGGTTGGTTGGGGCTATTTTATAGGAAAATGGACTTTCTGGCCAATTTCTGCCAATTTTCATGCAATTCTACTAAAACTTCCTCAGAATTTCTGCTAGAGTTGACAAAACCTTTAATTATTGTAAATGTAATAACAGTTGATCCTTAAAAATGTGATAAGGATTATATTGGTTTCAAAGGGTCACCCCTGGCCCTCAAACAAACTTCACATACACAAAAACGAAGGAGGCAATATGAGCCGAATCCTACATCCACATCCAAATCTTATACCGGCACCAAGTCGGAGAGGTTTGAAAACACCCGAAGGTATCCAGTGGCAACGTGATTTTTTTCTGAGAGCAAATTTTGTCCCAGTCGTGGGATTCGATGAGGATCCACCAAAGTATGAAGATGCTTTGTCAGAAGTGATCAAATCTCAGGAAGCTTTGCACTGGGATCCGAAACATCCGCGGGGTTCCGCGCTTATACTCTTCGGAGCTATTATGCGAAAATTGCCCGGCTCTCAATCTAGTCGATTGCGAATCTACTGCGCAGCTGGAAGCCACTTGGATATCGGTTATTGTGCAGATGGATTTTTGGCATATGAAGATTGGCCAACCAAGTCCGCTGTACCCTTTGATCTCAGGCTGACTTGGAGGAGGATGGTTGACTTCAATACAATTATTGTCACCAAAAGACAGTTCGATAGCCGTCTGGATGATATGGCCAACTTGTTTGTAGCGACTCTCAATATTCCAGAAAATGATAGACGGAGAAAGCATCTTCAAAGCCTTTGGAGCTCGCCACCTAAAGATTTGCAACCACGTTACCAGTAACCTAAGGGTTAAAGGATGCGTCCTCACCAAACAGACTTGTGCATCCAGGGTCTGATGGTTGCAGGGACTCACCGACCTCGTGTCGGTGAGTCCTCTTTTTTTTACTTTATATTATGCGCACCCCTCCACCATTAAAAAAACTTACTTATCAAAACCCAAATATCTTTTCCTGTTACAACCAACATAAGAGTTATCAAGAAAAGAAATCCTGCAATATTTATATACCCTACAACTTTTGGATTGAGACGGCGGCGAATTACACTTTCAATTACAACAACTACTAGACGTCCTCCGTCGAGTGCCGGAAAAGGAGCGAGATTGAGCACAGCAAGGTTAGCGGAAATTATTGCAGTGATAACAAGGAGAGATGAGAAGCCTCGTTTAGCAGAGTCCCCAACTTCAACGGCAATTCCAACGGGTCCAGCCACACTTTTAAGTGCCTCTTTGGCTCCAGTACCAGATTTAAATATTCCACCAAAGAAATCCCAAAGTCCGACTGCAATATTTTGAGTCATGACTACCGTGTTTTTTGCACCGTAGTAGAAAGATTCGAAGAATCCTAACTTAACTATGCCTACTTCGCTCATGGAGATTCCAATTGCACGATATCCTGGCACAACGCCTTCTTTTGGTTGAATTGTTAGTGATGTAGTTGTTGAAGATTGACCGATTCCAGCTTTATCAGTTGCTGGTTTTATTTCTAGAATAATTGTTCCACTGCTATTTCGAATAGTTTCTTGAATTGCAGGAACTTGCAAAGTGCTTGTTGCTAAATATGTATTCGATGTAGAGATTGAAATAATTTCATCTCCCCTCTTAAGCCCAACTTCACTTGCTGGAGTTTCTGGTGCCACATACATAACCTCAATTCCTTTATCTTGCACTTTGTCAGCAGGAAAACCTTCACTCATTGATTTTGCACCAATCATGAAAGCAAGAGAAAGAAGAAGCCAAGTTAAAACAATATTGAAAGTAACACCAGCAACTAAAACAATTGCCTGCTGCCATCTTGGTTTCGCAAGAATACTATCAGGAGTTAATTCATCTGTTTCGCTTTCACCATGAATTTTTACATATCCGCCAAGAGGAATTATATTAATAGCGAACCTTGTTCCCTTCCGCATAAAGCTCCAAATTCTTGGAGGAAAACCAATTGCAAATTCATCTACTCGGATTTTAAAGTATCGGGCAGCAGAAAAATGCCCCAGTTCATGTATAAAAACAAGAAGGGTTAGAACTAGTAGAAAAATTATTGTTGTTACCATTTAAAAATTTTGAATTATTTATTGCGCGCGGCTTTTAGCAATTTTTTAGTTAATGATTTCTGCTTCTTTCTTGGCGAAAATTTCATCTAGTTTTCGGTTTGCTTCCTGCATGTACTTTTCAACTTGCTCTTTGTTGCGTTTCATTTCATCTTCACCCATTTCCCCTTCCTTTTGCTTCTTTTCAATATCAGACATAACTTCGTTTCGCTCTCGTCGAAGTCCAACACGTGCATCTTCTAATTTTTCTTTTGCAATTTTTGCTAGTTGCTGTCGTCTCTCACCTGTTAGTTCTGGGAAAATTACACGCAAACCTTTATCGTCCACCACAACTGATACGCCAAGATTACTAATTGAAATTGCTTTTTCGATATTTCTAATTTGTGAATTGTCCCAAGGAGTGATTCGAAGTGTTTTTGGATCTTCAGTGTTTATCGATGCAACTGCTGAAATCGCCATCTCTGATCCATACGATTCTACTTTGATATTGTCTAGGAAAGTCACCGAAGCTCGGCCAGTTCGAATACCCGATAACTCTTTTGCGAGCCACTCCTCTGTTCCTTTTAATTTTGATTGAAATTGCGTGAAGTTGTATGCCATATATGGGTGGTATTCTAGCATAGTTTTAAGGTTTGAAAACTTTTATTAATTTGGAAAATGGGCAGGGGCGGGAAAATTTAGGTAAGTGAGAACCCCGATGCGGATGCATCGGGGTCGTGAGGTTTGGTTAGAACTTTTTTGTAGCCGAAGAGCAAAGTTCAAAGTGTCCAAAGTGAACTAGAACCCAGGACTAATTTGCAGCCATAGCAGCCGGACTGCCGCTGTCCAACCGACCTTCAAGCCATTCATAGTTCCAGCGCCACCTGGCCCCGTCCCAGACGAGGCAACGAACACATAAGCGACCTGCAGCGTTACTGTATATTGTCCCCCAAAAGAATATCCTCTGTCCTTTCCACTCCTCAGGTATGAGATTTGGATTCTCGTGAAGGTAGTCCAGAAGGTTGGCGTTGAAGACAGGTCTTCCTGTAAGCTCCCTACGGAGTTCTCTGCCAACGATTGACTTTCCGTCGGACTGACTGACAGATAAGTAGAGTGCGACATTTCCCGGGTTCCACTCAACCAATCCACCCGTTGTATGTTCCTCAACTCTCCAGCCATATGGATTAAAAGGAGTGACCCCTAGATCGATCAAGTCGATTTTTTTCATCAGCCTATACAGAATTTCCTCAGGCTTGAATCGAGACATGAGATTCAGAATTTTTACCCAAATCTCGTTTTTCTCGCCAGCAAGCTGATCGAGCAGGTTTTTGAGCGGTCCGGAGATAATCTCCAAAGCGCCACTAAGCATGGTATTCATGGTCAGTTTTGTTTTCGTTGTGAATGTGTGGGTACTAACGTTCGCCACAGCATATAAAGGTGAATTATCTATTAACCGCTATATGCCAAGGCAAAAGTTAGAACCGAAATCAAAGTGCTATTTAAACACACTATGCATTAAAATTGGATACTTGTCTATACCCTCTTAAATTCGCACCGCCAAATACTCTAACAACATCTTCACTGAATTCCCTGGAACATGCATATATTGTTGAGTTCGTACGAGTGCATCAAGTGTATCAATATCACCTTTTGCATTTTGTCTGGCGACTGCTTCAAGTTCATTTGCAAAATTCCAAACATCTCCAATTGAAATATTCTCTTTATCAAGTGCCGAATGAATATCTTTTACGATTGCTAATCTTTTTTCTATGCCACTTTTTATAAAAGTTTGAACTGAAAGGATTGGAAGTAAATCTGAATTATCTACCTTATTATTTTTTTCGCTAAACGCACCACTTTTCTCACTTTTATACATCACAAACCTAGATCTCAAAGTTGGAAGCAAGTGAGGTAAGAAATTTGTTATTAGAAAAATATATGAGTTCTGTGGTGGTTCTTCAAAAATTTTAAGAAGTGCGTTTTGCGCGGTTTCAGTTAAAGTATGTGCGTAAATAATTGTGACGGTTTGAGGCGAAGAGGCAGGATTTCGCAACATAACATGATGAATTTTATGCGCATCATCTATACCGAGTTTCTCATGAATAAAAGAAAAAGCATTTAGGTCGGGATGATTTTTATGAAGGCCAAATTTGGATTCAAGATCAACAAGAATACGATTATATGATTCTATATCCCCTTCTATTAATTGTGCGTGATGATGGAGCATTCTAAATCCTTAAAGTAATATTTCTTTTAAAATTTGTTGACGCTGTTCTTCTGTATTTTGTTCAAATTTCTCCCAAGCATTTTTATACTTTTCAGCATATAGTTTTTCTCTTTCAATTGATTGTAAAGCGAATTCATTTCCAAAAACTTCTTTCCAAACGTCAAACAAAAATAAGTTCATATGGAAATGAAGTAAAGTACCATCCTTGTTATCCTCGATATTTGGAAGTTTTCTTTTTCGATAAATTATTCTATGTGCAAGTTCATGTATGAGTAAGGATTTTTTTTCGTCAGTTTCACAATTTGCTCTTAAGCATAGTGGGTGCGACTGACTCAAATTTCCTGCTCCAAAAACCAGTGCATTTACATATGTCTCATTAAATTTTAAACCTGAGTATTTTTCAAAAGCTTTGACAATTTTCTCACCGAATTCATTCCAAATATTTTCATATTCATTTACATGACTACTTATATCCAGCTTATCGGAGTCAGGAAAAAAATTAATTTTTAACATATTTTAATTACCGCTTACTAATAATCGTCTTCTTGTAAGTATCCAAGTGATTTAGTGCTTCCCCAGTTCCTTTAACTACACAGTATAGGGCGTCATTTGCGAGATTGGCTTTTACACCTGTTCGGCGATATACGAGTTCAGTGAGATTTCGAAGCTGCGATGATCCGCCTGTCATCGTTATTCCATTATCAATAATATCACTCGCAAGTTCTGGAGGAGTTTCTTGAAGCACATCTTTAATAGCCTTGATCATCTCGCGAAGTTCTTTGGAAATGGCCTTAACAATTTCATTCGACTTGATTTCAACTGAGCGTGGAAGACCGGTTAGAAAATCTCGACCCTTGATTGTCATCGTCAATTCTTCTTCAAGTGGAACAGCAGAACCAACTTGAATTTTAATATCTTCAGAAGTTCTATCACCAATCGCCAGGTTATATGTTTTCTTTATATAGTCTGCAATGGCAGCATCGATTCGATTTCCGGCGCACTTAACCGAAGTACATGCCACGATGCCGCCCAGCGAAATCACCGCAACGTCTGTCGTGCCACCTCCGATATCAACAATCATATGCCCCACAGCTTCCTGTATTGAAATACCGGCACCAATTGCCGCAAGAATCGGTTCCTTCACAACATATGCCTGCTTGGCACCGGCCTTAATTGCTGCCTCGATTACGGCGCGGCGCTCGGTCGATGTAACTCCCGCTGGAACGGAAATCATAACTTCGGGTTTCCAGATATTCCATTTTCCAAGTGCTTTATTAATAAAATAACGAAGCATGGCTTCAGTCACACGATAATCTGCGATAACACCGTCACGCATAGGTCGATACGCAATAATACTATCTGGGGTTTTTCCAATCATATCTTTTGCTTCAATTCCTACAGCCAAAATTCGATTGTCTTGTTCAGAAACAGCAACTACTGAAGGCTCATTTAAGATAATTCCTTTGCCAGGCAAAAACACGAGGGTGTTCGCTGTTCCAAGGTCAATTCCAAGCTTCTTAGAGAAAAATGCCATGGCGCTATATTACTCTTTTTTAGGCTTTAAAACAATCTTAAATTTATAATTGGTCGGCAACATTCCGCGTTCAATTGTGCACCTGTCAAGTATTCCATTCCCCTCTTAAGTCTGCCAATATTATAGTGTGTATGTAATTAGTGTATACCCAATCATAAAGGGAAACTGGGCAACCGAACTCCAATACTGGTCAGCGACGCATATTGCTCCTGGATCTATTATCAAAACTCCCCTTCGAGGCAAAAGTATTCCTGCCTTGGTCTTTTCGTCTGTACCACTTAGTGAAGCCAAAGCTTTAATTAAAGATGCAGAATTTAAAACTCGAAAAATAAATTCCTCTCACGTCTTGCATATTGTTCGACCAGAATATATTCGGGCAGTGCAAAATACATCTTCATATTTTGTACAGAATTTTGGGGCAATGTTACGTAGCGCAATTCCAGCTTGTGCTTTTTCGTATAGTCCCACTAGTTCGGAAAAATACGAAGTGAAATTGGACGGCGCAATTGAAGATTCTGACACAGAGAAAATTCCTGCAAAATCATTGAGCGGGGCGCAGACTTCGGCATCGACTTCATTAACCAAAACAAAACCTTTCGACCTCGTAGCAATTTCCGTAAATACAGAAGATCGCATGAGCTCATATAAAAGTATGATTCGTGAAGAGCTGGCTAGAAAAAAATCTGTGCTCATGATTGCGCCGACAACTCGCACGACTGAGATGCTGTATGAGGCGATAAAAAAAGGCATTGAACATGTTGTGATTATGATCCACGGAGGCTTAACAAAAAAGAAAATTGACGAAGCCTGGAAACAAGCGATTGAGCAAGAAAAAAACGTCGTCATAATTGTAACTCCACAATTTCTTTCAGTCCCTCGCAAAGATATTGAAACAATTATTTTGGAAATGGAATCATCGCGCGCATACCGAACTTTTCATGTGCCATATTATGATTGGCGAAGAATTGCAGAAAATTATGCGAGAGAATTGCATTGTAAATTAGTTTATGGTGACCAACTTTTGAGTTTCGAAGCACTTCATAGAATTGAAAACTTTGAGATAAATGAAATTTTTCCTGTCTCATATCGTATCCAACAAGAAACTGAAACAATTGTTGTGGACATGATTGAGAACAAAAGAAAAACAAGTAAATTCGAAGTTTTGAGCGAAGAATTAGTTTCAATGATCGAATATGCTCAAAAGAAAAAACAGAATATGTTTATCTTTGCATCACGTCGCGGGCTCTCTCCTCAAATTGTTTGTGGGGATTGCGGAAATACTGTTATTTGTAAAACATGTAGTGCGCCTGTGGTGCTGCATACTTCGAAAAAGGGCGCGGCAGCTGGTGCTGACAAGTCTGCGGAAAAAGGCGGCACTTCGGGTGGCGCGAGCAGTCTGGGAGGCATAAACCACGACAGATTTTTCCTCTGTCATCACTGTGGACGTGAGCGTGGTGCACTTGAGGCTTGTGTAAAATGCGAAAGCTGGAATTTAGTGACGCTCGGAATTGGCACGGATACTGTTTATGAAGAAATTGAGAAAAGGTTTCCAGATTTGGCCATTTATAAAATTGATAAAGATAGTGCAAAAAACGACAAAGAAGCCAAAAAGATTGCAGCCGATTTTCAAAAGGAAAATGGTGCAGTTCTAATCGGCACGGAAACTGCTCTTTCATATATTGAGAAAGTTAAGTTGGTAAGTATCGCATCTATGGATTCCCTCTTTTCAATTCCGGATTTCCGAATCAACGAACGCATCGCACATATTTTGTTGCGACTAATTGATATTGCTGAATCATATCTTTTAATTCAAACGAGAAACGCAGAGACTCCAATTATCAAAGCAATTTCCGCAAAGACTTTAGCAGATTTTGTTAAGGAAGAAATGGACCTTCGCCAAGCACTCAACTATCCCCCATATACAATCATGGGCAAAGTTAGTCTAATGGGTCCAAGTGATTCAATTACAAGGCAAGCAAAGAAAATTGAAGTTGCACTAAAAGATTATGAACCCCTCGTTTTCCCTGCAATGATCCCGGCCCCTCGTGGCAAAGGTTCAATAATTAATATTACATTTACACTTCCAACCGAAATTTGGAATAAAGAAACAAGAACGACGCATGAGCTTTGGAAAAAACTCAGCGTCGTCTCGGAAGTTGCGCCGATTCAGATTAATCCTGAATCATTTATTTAGTTTCGCGCCAATTGTTGCGCGCAGTATCTATTAGTTATCAGCAAGCGCCTTCTCAATAGTAGCCTTTACCTCTTCATATGGATAGGCGCCATTGATTGGGAAAATATTCCCTTTAGCAGAGATTACAAGTGTGTAAGGAGTTCCTTCACCACCAGCTGCAGCTCCACCAGCAGCGTCAGCGTCTACCTTTGCAGCAGTTTCAGCGGCGTTGTAACACTTGATAAATTCAGCTCGGTTTGCACCAGCCTGTTCAGCAAGAGCTGGAAGAGTTGTTAGATCGAGACCGTCATTTGCTTTAGTTGTCATGAAAATATTATCAACCATTGTCCAGAAAACTTGATTACCATCTTCTCCACCAGCTTTTGCCGCACACTCAGTTGCAATTGCTTCACCTCTTGCTTGCTTATGAAGTTGTGTAAGCGGAAAATGTCTATATACCCACTGAATCTTTCCTGTTGGACCATATTCAGTAAATACTCGTAACATAGTTTCGTGGAAATTTTTACAGTATGGACATTCTAAATCTGAATATTCAATTACTTTAACTGGAGCATCTGCGTTTCCTCTTACATGATCAGCAGAACTGATCGCAGGAACTTCGACATCGATCGCTCCAGCTGGCGCTGAACTTGATTGAACAACCGATGCGCTAATAATTAGAGCAAGAGCGATGACGATTCCGATAATCGGTCCGACAGCAGCTTTGCCTGATTTGTGGTGATATGTATTCATGTCCCCAATTATGGCACAATTAGAATTATCATGGAAATGACTGTGGACGGCCAACCAGTGGATATTAGGCCTAAAAAGAGCTATATTAGATTGACAATACATAGAAAAACATGGCTAAACATAATCCTAAAGAGAATATCTCTGAAATTGTCCAGGCTGGACACCCTGCCCTCCACACCCCTGCTAAGGAGGTTATTTTCTCTGAAATAAAAAGTGCAAAGGTTCAGAAGGTTATAGCGGACATGGTAGCTTCGCTTGAATCTCAAGAAGACGGTGTAGGACTTGCTGCGCCACAAATCGGCGTATCACTTAGAATTTTTGTTGTTGCCGGGTTTATTTTTGACAGGATTAAGCGCGCCGAAGAGCGCGCGGAGGAGAGAGCACTTAAGGCATCACAGAAAGATATTAGTGGTGGTGCGAGCAACGAGAATAACGAAGATGATCATCATGAAAATGAACATGAAAATATTATTTCAGAAGAAACGCATTTAAATGACGAGAATAATAAGACTAGCTTAAAATCAAAAGGCGCAGCCGCAACCAAAAGTCCTCATCAAATTTTTATCAATCCTGTAATAGTAAAAGAATCTAAAGAGAAAAAGTGGATGGATGGCGAAGGATGCCTCTCAGTTCGCTGGCTATATGGAAAAGTACGTCGCTCAACCCGTGTAACCCTTCGTGCATACAATGAAAAGGGCGAAATTGTAGAGCGAGGTGCCAGTGGAATCTTGGCTCACATATTCCAGCATGAAGTTGATCATCTAGACGGTATTCTTTTTATTGAAAAAGCAAAAGATATTCAGGAATTTGATCCAGAAGAAATTAAAGAAGATGCTAGAAAAGCAAAACTAGATCGAGATAATCGCTAAATACTAAATATTAATCTTTATGTCACTGCGATCATCATTTATCTTTTTTGGAACTTCTCGACTCTCAGTTATAGTTCTTGAAACACTTGCTATTCACGGCCTGATTCCAAAAGCAATTATCACTTCACCTGACCGACCTAAAGGAAGAAAATTAATTCTCACTCCCCCATTAACAAAAATTTACGGCGATAAACAAAATATTCCTGTTTTACAATTTGAAAAATTAGATAGCGATGCGATAGATAAAATTAAAAGTATTTGTGGGCCGAGTATTATAGATTTTTTTCTCGTCGCTTCATACGGTCTGATTATTCCTCAAGCGGTTTTGGATATTCCAAAATTTGGCACTTTAAATATACATCCATCACTTCTTCCAAAATATAGAGGAGCCACACCAATTCAACAAGCAATTTTAGATGATGAAAAAAATACCGGAATAACAATTATGTTAATGGACGCAAAGATGGATCATGGACCTGTTCTCATTCAAGAAAAAAGAATTGATATTGCTGGAGTTCCAGGTTTAAGCTGGCCAAAAAAATACGATGATCTCGAAGAAGAATTAGCAGTTCAAGCTGCAAATATTCTCGGCCAAAATATTGATAAAATTTTAAGCGGCGAAATTGTGCCAGTTGAACAGAATCATGCTGAAGCGACATTTACAAAAAAGATTCAAAAACCTGATGGTTTAATTCATATTAATAAGCTCGGTGCCGACGAAGGCTACAAACAATTCTTAAAGTTCAATGCTTTTCACACTTGGCCAACATGTTTCTTTTTTGTTGATAAGATGCACGGGGGCGATGCGACGGTTACGCCGATGCGTGTAAAAATCACAGACGCAATTTGGTCTGCAGAGGAAAATACTATGAAGATTTTAAAAGTAATTCCTGAGGGACAGAAGGAGGTTGAATATTCAGAGTTTTTGAAGAGGACTTAATTTTTTACACTTGTATTTATTTTTCAATAGTAAAACCCCGATGCGGTTGCATCGGGGTCGAGAGGTTAGGTTAGAACCTTGTTTTCAGCCAAATAGCTAAGTTTCTCAAGATCGATGTCCTGTGAGTATTAGGTTTTAAAACCTCAGCCACCGGCTGATGAGGGACTTCGAAAGTGAATCCACCACCATCACCATCGCCCCAGTAATCGTCAGGCCTGCCTGAGCAGGCGTTGATCCAACGACCGTCATTTCTCCTGTTCGAGACTAGCAAACACAACTGATCGTCGAAACTCTCGATAGGTTCGTGCATTGTGACGATATACCACAGACGCATTTTTTCCAACTGCTCGTCTGTGAAAGTATCACGTATTAAACAGGCAACCTCCCAATGAGGTTTGACCCAACCATAATACTCACCAGAAGCATAAATCTTCTTTGTGATACGGTCGCTTTTGCTTGCATTTCGGCGTACAACAATGTTGTAAGTGACGCCATTGGTAGGCTCAGCGCTCGCCATGCGCAGAATCTGACGTACAATGCCGTCGATTTTCCAACCACGCCGCTCTAGATGTTGTTCCCACTGTTCGCAGGTAAAACCATTCGAGATTAGCGTGAAGCGGATATTGCCCATACAATCAACAGTCCAATCAGTTGGAGGTTGCACAGTCGATTCAACAGTGCTTTGCCTTAACGAAAGGTCACTTTTCATAGTGTGATCTATTTTGGTTATGAGTTTACTGACTACTCAGTTTGCTCGATTGTTTTCACTGGACTCTTCGCCACAGTAGAGGTTATGTGTATAAATACATACAACCTCTAATGTGGCGAAAAACAATATCTAGAACAAGTCATTACAATGTACTATCACACAGTATTATACACTTTTTTATAGTTTTGTCAATACTGATATAATTTGTGCAAACCAAAAACCATTCTCAAATATAAAATCGAGAAAATAAACCCCAGCCTAAACTTTTGCCACTGACCTCTACTCCCCCTTCCTAAACAAATTCTTAATCTTGGCAGCACCCTTTTTGAACAAAGAATGCTTTTTATCTTTCTTAGAACTTAGTGCGTTATGTGCTTCGTCTTTCACCATATCAATAGCAGAATATAAATCCCCACTTTCTGCTACAACCCTTGTATAGTCCCCATTATTCGAGATATTAAGTTCCGCTCTGAAAATGTCTCCGTGTTTATGATGATTCGTAGTTTTACCTAAATCAGCTTCAACAATTGATTCTTCACCTAAAAACTTTTCAATTCCTTGTACCTTTTTTTCAAGATACTCGTGAATCGCCTCAGTTATTTCAATATGTGAACCTTTGACAATTATTTTCATGGCTTTACTTTAAATTATTCTCTGCTAATACCTTTATTATATCATTGATTGACATGCCTTAAAAAGTGCTATAATTAAAGCATTACCAGTTAACCCAAGCTCTTAAGAATTTTTGAGCTTAATACTTATTAAGTAACTATAAAAAATATGAACATACTAATTTGGATCGTATTTGGAGGTATTGCAGGATGGATTGCCTCTATCTTTATGGGTACAGAAGCAAGTCAGGGTATGCTAAGCACAATAATCACAGGTATTATAGGTGCAGTAATTGGAGGATATGTTATGCAGTATTTTGGCAAAGCAGGTGTAGATGGATTTAACCTCTATAGTCTTGTTGTAGCTGTTATTGGATCAATTATATTGATCGCTCTCGCTAGATTGATTCTCTAGGCAGTAGGTATGTAAAATAAACAAAAGAAAAAACCGACTCTTGCGAGCCGGTCTTTTCTTTTCTTAGCTAATTATAGTTTGAGACTAAATTAGTTGAGATAGTTGGAATGATTTCCGGGTAATATTACCAAGAACGTCGGCCACCGAAGTCGCCTCCGCCACCGTTGCCACCGAAATCTCGGCCGCCACGATCACCACCTCCGAATCCACCTCGGTCGCCTCCACGGCCACCACCGAAGCCTCCACCTCCACGGTTACCTCCACCTCCGAAAGATCGTCGCGGTGCGCCTTCTTCCTTTGGTCGAGCTACGTTTACAGTAAGAGTTCGTCCTTCAAAATCCTTTCCGTGATACATATCAATAGCAGCCTGAGCTTCCTCATCTGTTGACATTTCTACGAATCCGAAACCTTTTGATCGGCCTGTCATCTTGTCCATAATAATCTGAGCTGCGTCCACAGTACCTGCCTGTGAAAATGCTGCTCGTAATGCGTCTTCAGTAGTTGCGTAAGGCAAACCACCTACATATAACTTTTTATTCATTTAATTTCTGGCCTCTTGAGAGGCCCTTTCATCTAAGTAATTTAATAACAAGGGAACGAAAATTACTCTTTACGAAGCAATAGTGCGAAAACCCTTATATACCAGCGTACCACGCATATGCGTATTTGCCTAGTAAAATGAGATAAAGTGCAGACGGGCAGTATCATGGTCCTATCCGGGCGGTATATAGGTGATATACTGATAAAAAGCTCATGAATTCAGGTCTTATACTCTTTATTGGCATAGTCCAAGGCATACTTTTCTTAGCCCACTTTGTCGTATACAAAGCTGTGCTGTTTTTTGGCAATATTGACGGGAAAGCTGCACTTGTGACAAAGCTAAGTTTCCTTGGTCTGTCCATTTTTTTCATGATTGGGTCAATTATTACCGCTCAAGGATATTCTCTGATTGGGCGAAGTGTTTACACGGTTGCCGCTATCTGGCTCGGTGTTCTGTTTTGGCTTTTTTCTATGGCGGTTATTGGTTCTCTTCTATGGTTTTCTTTTGAGTATATTTTTGGGAATATTCTGGGCAATGTATTCCCTGCAATTTCAACATATCTAGGCCAGATTCATACGCGGCAAAGTTTTGGTTTGATTTTGTTGACAATTGTTTTAGCAATAAATGTTTATGGAGTAATAAATGCACAATTTATTCGCACAACAAAATATAATATTGTAATTCCTAATATTCCTGAGACTTGGTGGAATAGAAAGATTGTTTTTATCGCTGATACGCATTTTGGAAATATTTGGAATGTAAATGCTGCACAAAGAATTGTTGAGAAGATTGAAAAAATGGATCCTGATATAATTTTAATCTCAGGTGATTTCTTTGATGGCCCTAAAATTAATTTTGACGAGGTGGCACAAGTTTTCGAGCCTTTAGTTAAATCAACTCCTGAAGGTGTATTTTTTGTAACAGGCAATCACGAGGAATATCAGGATAAGGAAATGTATCTAGCACCACTTCGAAATATTGGAGTAAAAATCCTGGATAGCAATTCAGTACTTGTTCGAGGTCTTCGTATTGCAGGAATAAGCTATGCGGATGGAACAACAGCTGAAAAACAAAGAGAAGCTATGAAAAAGATTCGTGCGGAGATCAATGCTGATAAAAATCAAGCATATGCAAGCGAACCTGATCAGATGTTAGCAGAAGTAAAATCAAAAGAAGTTTCTGACGCTCCAATTATTTTTTTGAAGCATACACCTTTGCTCTTAGATGTCGCAGCAGATGCAGGCATGGCGGTCCAACTTTCAGGACATGCGCATCGTGGGCAGATGTGGCCATTTTCAATAATTACTAAAAAGATATATAAAGGATATGACTACGGATTGAAAACTTTTTCAGGTTATTGGAAAAATACCATACCTGTTCCCGACTTGCGTGCACCAGCAAAGAAGATGCAAGTTCTTACAACGAGCGGCGCAGGCTCATGGGGACCGCCTCAAAGATTTGGAACAGTTAGTGAAATTGTAGAGATTACAATTGTTAAGCCTTTTTAATTTTAACTTTGCGACTTAGTCGCGGATAGCCTTGTAGTCATTCGCACCTGGAACTTTTTTCTTAAAAATATTCATATATCGAGCTTTTAGCCAAAACATGAGCATATTTATCGGGCCATATTTCTCAAAACGTCGCATAGAAGTGTAGGCAAATGAATCTTTAACTAAAATATATTTAGCTCCGTTCGCTCTGGCACGTCGACTAATTTCATATATTTCATCTACTGCCATATTTTCTGCGTAACCTCCGATATCGTGGAAAAGCTGTTTGTCGAAGAACATTAGACCTCCTAGTGCACCTTTATATAAACCTAATCGGTGCACAGTGTTTTTTATAAAAAAGAAAAATGAATATAAAAAGCTTTGAGTGTCTGGCTGGCCGAGTACAGTTCCGTATGAGTATGGTTTAAATTTTTCAATAATTTCTGAAATCGCTTGCTCGTCAACAAAACTATCAGCATCCAAAAAAATTAGTATTTCATGTTCCGAGTTTGCAAGCCATGCTCCGATATTGCGGGCGCGACTCACCCCTATCCCTGCTGGTCGGGTAATCACTGTCGCGCCCGCAGCTTCTGCAATTGAAGCTGTTCCGTCTGTTGTACCGTTGCACACTACAATAACCTCAAGATCATCTTTATCAAAAGTGGCATCTGCATACTTTGCAGATTTCTGAAGAGAATCAATTGCATGCTTAATAAATTTTGCTTCATTGCCCGCAGGAATAATACAAGAAATTTTTGTCATATTAAATATTATTTGTTGCCAACACTTTATACATTATCTAAATATTATCTTCCTCAACTTCATCAATCATATCATCTTGCGTAATAAAGTACTTAAATGCAAGCTTTTTTATTCCCCACAATATTGCAAGCATTGTAATTAAAGTAAATGGAATAAATATTTTTAAGTTATCAGATATGCCGGCGATTTCGGCATTAGTCTGGAAAACAAAACTAATTATGTAAATTACTATAAACCAAACAGTCATACTGACGGCGCTTAAGCTCAAAAAAACATAAGGTCTCATTCTCATAATTCCACAGACGACTGAAAACAAACTGTTCATTCCATAAACAAATCTAGAAATGAAAAGTAATTTATGTTTATGATTTGCATACTGTGAATAAAATCTTTTGTACATGGCTTGTCTGCTTTTTAGAAAAGACCATTGCTCAACTTTTTCAATTGGAATAAATCTACCTATTCCGTACCAAATCGCATCCCAAACCAAGGTACAAGTAATTGTAATTATCATGAGAATACCCATATCTAGCTTTCCACCCACTGCCAAGAGCATGGCTCCAACCAGAGCTGGTGTACCGCCAAAAAACAACCCTATAATTAGAGGTAGATAGTTTGCCTGCGACAAAAAATCAATCATTTTATAATTGTAGCTTAAATTAAGGGTTTCTGATACTATTTTTGACGGATTTTTCTGCCGGTCAGGAATTCTGAAATACTCCCAAATTCTGTAAACCACCCACCCATTGCACCCTACTACCATGAACACTCCAACTGTTTTGTTGCAGTCGAGAGATAGGACACTGACTGCATATCTTCACAGAAAACTTCCTAAAGTCTCTTTTTACTCTCAAGCAGACGGATGGAGTCTACTCGAAAGAACAAATTTGAGTGATATCTTACGCCAAAGGGCAGAGCTTGAAGAAAACCCTAATAACGAGGTAATTGTTGGTATTTCCGATCAATCCTCAAAAGAATTGATAACCTATTGTGAAGAATATTTTTTAGCAAATGGATTGAGGCTAAAATTTTTTACAACATGTTATCACCCTACAATTTTAGTGAAAAAACACACAGAACCTTTGAAACACTGTACGTGCACAACTATAGTCGCTGGCGACTATTTTACCACAACAAAATGCTCAGCGGTAACAATGAATAGAACAGATCTATTCATAATAGTTTCCAAAACAAGCGAGGTTCCAGAATAATTCCACAACAACCTTTCACCCCTTCAAGTTACGACTTCGAAGGGGCTTACGTTTTGAAAAATTTCGTCAGCCGCTTTTTAATCCCACTCCGTAATCTCCCCCGCTTTCCTCTCAACTTTATCCGCCGGCCTTAACAGCTTCATATTTTTTGGCGTAACAATATTATAGTGTTTTGCATCTTCAATCACGTCCACAATCCAATCCAATTTTTCGCCCGAGATAGTCCAATCAATTTTTTGTTTTGAAAGATTTATTGAATTGGAATACTGCATCAATAATTTTTTTCCTGTTTTGTTATCAAAGTATTCATGATAATAAGAAAGCACCAGCTCACGCACAGTTTTGTAAACAGGATCTCGAAATCTTAAGCATGCATGGTTTGTTTTGCTGATTGCACCGTAAAAACCATTTCTAAAATAAATCGCAATAACATGATCAATTTCCTTTGGAGCCTTGAGATCTAAAATCAAAGGCTGATCGCCGTGAAGCCAAAGTGCCAGCGCCGCCAAAAGCGCACCTTCGAGACAGTGCGCTTTTTTATTCTTCAAAACCTCACGCGGCGAGTAATAAGTCTCAACATCCTTTTCAAAATTAAAAGGTAAAGTATCTAGAAAATTTTGAATCTTAATTGGAGTATTAATTTTTTGGAAAATGACCTTCTCTTCACTAGTCAGACTTTTTCTAATATTTTCGATTTTACTTTCAATTTTTCTTTTCTGTGTAGTATCCTTCATGTTTTCATTCTATCAAATTTCTACTATTTTTTGCGTGTCCGCACCTTGTCAAACAATTCTTTTCCTTGTGAACTGCACAATCCACTGTTTTTAACGAAATTTATATAGGATTAAAAAAGTATTTAAGTTAGTATGTAAGCTAATCAACAACCAAATATACAAACAAATATAATAAATCAGAAATCATGATAGCTAAGAAAACAGCAAAGCAGCCCTCAAAGCCAACAAAAAAGAAGAGTAAATTTGAACCTGGGGACTTCGATGTTAAACCAAAGAGATCTAGCGCCGGAATTGGTCTTTTCACCTTTAGCCCTATTCCAAAAGGTGTTTGTATTATTGAATACTTTGGCCGTGTAATTTCACCCGAAGAAGAATATACAAGTAATAGCAAATATCTCTTCGAAATCAATTCAAAAACAACAATTGACGGCACAATAAAGACAAATATTGCAAGGTATATAAATCACTCTTGTCGTCCGAACGCTGAGCCTGAAATTCGCAAAGGAAGAATTTATATTATGTCTAAAAGAAATATAAAAGAAGGAGAAGAAATCACATATGATTATGGCAAAGAGTATTGGAATCACCACATAAAACCCTACGGCTGCAAATGTCCCAAGTGCTTAGAGTCTAGAAAAAAATAAAATTGGTGGTATGATATTAATATTGTGAAATACAAAGACTTACTTCAAAAGCCTTCCCTAAACTTTAAGGAAAATAAAAGGTCAATTTGTTTTTTAGTTGCCTCAGTACTAATAGTTGGCTTTGTAATTGGATGGTTTTTTACATCTGCAATATTTTCAAGTCGATACCATATAACTGATGAAGTTGAAGGTTGTTCGTCAAACCTACAGTTTATACGACAAAATATTAACTGTGAGTACAATAGCAGAAAAAAAACAGAATTGGCTAGACTAGAAACTGAGTTAGAGGCCCTTACAGAAAAAAATATCTCCAGTGGAAATGCAACACGACTTGGAGTCTTAGTTAGAGATTTACGCTCAACGCATTTTGCTGGTGTAAACGAGACCGAATCCTTCTATGGAGCTAGTTTATTAAAATTACCTTTAATTATCGCAAGCTATAAGCAAGCTGAGATATAACCTGAAATACTCGCAAAAAATATAAAATATGACGGAGGAGCGTCTCTAAACGATAATCAAAGCATTGAGGTTAGTGACAAGCTCGTGCTTGGCGTAACTTACACAATTAAAGAGTTAATAGACAGATCAGTTATATACTCAGATAATATATCTGCTCAAATTTTATACGAAAATCTACCTCCTGGATACTTTGATTTAATTTTAAACGCGGTTGGAATAAAGTATAAATTGTCTGATGGTTCAGATGAAATTCTGGTTACGCCGAGAACATATGCAAACTTGTTTAGACTACTTTATAATACATCTTACTTAACAGCAGAATATTCAAATGAAATTCTTGAGACTTTAACGAAAGTTGATTATAGAAATGGTGCAATGAAGCACTTACCACCATCTCTAAAGGTTGCCCATAAGTTTGCAGAGCGAACCGTAGAAGATCCAATTACAAAAAAAGTTATGCTAAGACAGTTACATGAGTGTGGCCTAGTATATTTGAATAACAATGAAGATTCTTACTCTTTCTGTATCATGATTGAAGGTAAAGATTTCGCAGACCTTGAAAAAATACAACAAGACTATTCACTTATCATCTACAATAGAATGAAAAGTGCCTCTATTTAATTTCTGCCAATACCTCCTCCATAGTCGACTTCACAGAATCTAGATTTACACTTTCATCTGTAAACTCCGCAACTTTTACTGCCCTCTTTTGCTCCATCTTTTCTTGAACTTTTTTAATTAAATTCATAGTGATAATAGGATATGGCTTTAATTTTGGTTTAGCAACGTCAATACTTACCGCCGCCTTAATTGGTGCTTGCAAACTCTCTTCGTTTGTTTTGCACAAATTCCATATATCAACAAGCCGTACATAGTATTCCTCGTTTGTTCGGCCATAAAGTGAATCTCCAATATCAAACTTTGCATACCTCATAGACTCGCGTAATCCCGGAGTCTCCAAAATACTTACAATTTTCTGGAAGAATACCAGTGGGTTTCTAGGGTCTGCGATGAAACCATTTTCCCCATCCCTAATTGCTTCCTCACTCGCTTTAGTTTTAGAAGCAACAACAGGACAACCTACCAAAGTCGCTTCAGTCAGGGATTCACCTGGGTAACTCTGAGATGCAGTATCTAGAAATACGTTCGCTGTCTTATAATATGACAGAATTTTATTTGTATTATTGTCACTTACACTATTAGTATTTGCAAGGCTCATTTTCTCAAAAACAATATTTTCTGGCATATGAGAATAAAACCAAGGGTGCCAAAAGCGCTTTTTCACTTTTCCGACAATAATTAGACCAGCAAGAGGATATCTCTTTTTAACCAATCTCATAATATTTCGCAACCGCAAAACAGTTTTAAACTGAATATGTTTTGCTATGTGAATGAAAATAATATTAAACTTCGGATATAATTTATGAATATCTACAGTCGACTGTAATTTCTGCAGCTTTTCAATCTCGGCCAAGAAAGGCAAAATATAAATCTTGTTTTGGAGCCTTATATCCCTTGAATACAAAACTTCCCCTACTAATTGAGATAAGACTCTAATACCTGTCGCTCGCCTGAAAATAAAATTATACCAATCATGCATAACAATCTTTTTGAAAAAGCCCTCCTCGAGGTCCGGTGAGAAAATATTAGTATAAATATTTATAATAAAATTTCTTTTATACTTTTTGGCAATAGCGTAAGCAACAAGTGCGCATAGATAAAGGTCTTCACAACTAATCAAATCAATTGGAAATTTAAATTTAATTACAAGCTGAGACTTGGCAACTTTTAAAGCGTCAGAATAGTACGCCAGGCGATTTTTTGAATTAGTTGGGTAAATGAAAAGCTTGTTTTCAATATTTTTTGGCTGCAGATTTGAGTCCGTTTTTTTATCTGTAAAAACAATAATATGTAATTGATCAATTAACTTTGAGCAAGCCAGAAATTCTTTATGTGCAGGGTCATCTTCTTTAAATATGTTTTTATTATGACTAATCAAGAGAAGGTGCATAAAATTAGTATAGCAGAAATCAAAAGAAAAGAGCCCGTCTTCTGACGAGCTCTTTTTGAATTTTGGGTTTGCTTTCGCAGAATCCGAACGAACTAAACAACAAATTAAACCTTAAAATGTTTGTTCCATGTACTCATTAACAAGAGATGACAAACAAGTGCGGTAATTCCAAGTACTATTAATGAAGTCAGGAGACTGGTGTACTTAACTAAAAAGCTAAATCCAAGAAGTCCAATTGACCCCACAGCACTTGATACGGAAGATTGCACAGAAAGTACAGTTGCCCTCGTACTATTACGAAGATAGTGCTCCGACATGCTGTCGAAGAAAGGGATATACATTCCTCTCACAATACTTGCGAAGAAAACCATTCCCACCATGTATTTAATAGGAAATAGTCCCATAAGGATTACTGAAATACCAATCATGGGAATCAGTAACAAAAGTGTCACCTTGTCCCCTAACTTTTTTTCAACTTTAAATCCCCATTGGCTGCTGATCCAGCCAATTACGTTCAATCCAGCAAATATCCATCCGAACCATATTAGCGGCAAGCTGACACGTTCGAAATATGGATTATATGCAAAGAACCAAATCTTTAGCACAGCTGTGATTATGCAAGTGTATAACATTATCCAAAAGATTCTTTTATCTCTGATAATATCTAAAACACCTTCCTTCATCTGCGAGATATGTTCACGCGTTGTTAACTTTTTCACATCATCCCTTGGTGGCTCGGTAAGCATGAATACTGTTACGAGCGGGATAATTAGAAATGGTATAGACATAAACATCGGCCATCGCAAATCATATGTTGCGACCCAGCTTGTAGCTGGTGCGCAAATTGCAAAGAGAAGCATGCGCAAACCCTGGGCTTTGCCAGAATATTTACGATAGTATCCTCTCCCTTTGCCAATTCCTAAGCAGCTTTCTTGGATCAAGGCTTTGTCAGCACCTGATCTGAAAGCAACTCCAATTGCCCAAAGAATATTTGCAACCCATACATGCCAAGGTTCTGACATGAAGGCAAAAACAAGGAAATCGAAAAATAAGAATATTTGTCCGATTACGATCATTTTCTTTCTGCCAATAATATCTGCGAGTGCCCCAGTTGGAATATCTATGATTAAACATAGAACTACAACTACAGCTTCCTGAAAATAAATTTCAGAAAGACTCATGTGTGCCAACTTTTGCATTGCGAGGATTAATATTGAACCCCAAAAAAGTGGTTCAAGAAAAATCGAATGCACCATCATAAGCTTTAGGTTGCGTTCAAGCTTTGGATCGAATTTAGATTCGTTCTTACTGTCGATTTGCGAATCGATTGCGGTTTTCATTTTTAATTGTGGTAAAGAACTAATACTGAGTTAACTGAGTTTCTGAGATTTTAGGTTTTCTGATTTTTTGGTGTTTTTGCACGAAAAAAAGCATGGCTTTTATCGAGCCAGGGCCTTTTTAAAGGATATTAAGGAGTTTGCTGTTACATAATCACACTACAACTGCCTTGGCTCGAGATAAGCGAAATATTGATTGGGCCTGCATTATTTGCAGACACAGAAAATCGCCCAAGAATGTTTTCCTTGGTTGTCCAGAGCTTTTTAAGTTGTATATGTGAATATGACATACCAAAATATAGTAACACAAATATGGCATATGGTCAACAATCCCCGCAAACCACCAACCTTAGCCATATATCCATTTCTCAAAATATTCATAAATCTCTTTTCCAAAAATTGCTATTAATCCCCTATCCAAGGAGTATAATTAAAGGTGACGCGAAGATATCAAGTATCGGAGCAACCTCGGTAAATCATGTAATTAACATTCATAAATCCCCTTTCAAAAATCTTCTAGTCATCAGAAGTTTTTTAGTGTTTTTCCAAATTTGCGCCCGGTACTTCATGTTTTTCGTCTTAAAAATTAACAAACAAATTCTTATGACCAATATCACAAATCGATCATCATTATTGTCGGCGAGAGGATTGGCGAAGAGCAGTTTTGTAATGATTCTACTCTGTGCCTTTTTACTACCTGTTGCTGCAATACAAGCACAAACAATTACTAGATATCTTAGCTTAGGTATGTCAGGATCTGACGTTACTGCTCTTCAGACATATTTAGCCAAAGATCCTTCACTATATCCTCAGGGATTGGTAACTGGATACTTTGGACCACTTACCAAAGCAGCTGTTATTAATTTCCAAAATAGAAATGGAATTGATCCAGTTGGCCGAGTAGGACCCGCAACTCTCCCTGTATTAACAGCAAAGATGAATGACGGTGTCACAAGCGCCGGACCTTCACCTGCAATCTATAACGTGACAGTTGGTACAAGCCAAACTGGAGCAACTATTAGATTAAATACAAACGAGCTTGCCTCTGCTTTAATCCACTACAGCACAACACCTCTAATTTTGATTGAAGGTAGTGCAGGATCAGATGTATCAATCTCTGGAACAGCTCAGGTCGTTCACACGGATCAGCGTATGGTACATGAAGCAAATATTACTGGTCTACAGTCAAACACTGTTTACTACTATTCTATCTACACAAGAGATAGAACTGGAAATGTATCAGTTACATGGCCTTCTACATTTAGAACAAATAACTAAATTTTGTTTTAACAAAAGAGGTTGATAAGCAAAATATTGCTTGATTGAAATATACAATAAAAAGGCACCTTGATCGGTGCTTTTTTATTTCTCTTTTTTTGGTTAATGGCATAATTTTTTTTATAAGTAGCCAATCATGCTAATATGCTATTAATATGAAAATGAAATTGACTAAAGTAAAAGTAAATGACAAAATGCAAAAAGGATATGTGTATGAGCTCACGGAA
>CAZSLF010000004.1:0-6133 GCA_964607805.1 uncultured Candidatus Saccharibacteria bacterium | reverse complement strand
TAAAGTAAAAGTAAATGACAAAATGCAAAAAGGATATGTGTATGAGCTCACGGAACCCATTGGCAAAAATTTTGATCCAAAATTCACTCCTACTCTAACTCCAAAAGAAATGCTCGAGCTCGGAGTTTTTGGTGGTGTATATATGCGAGATTGTTTAGACGAATTTCCGAAGTCTTGGTTTACAAAAGCGAAGTTTGCACCCGCAAATACAAACAAGCATATCGCTTCGCTTAATTTTTTTAAGGTAAATGCCAGTCAGCCACTATCTGTTTGGAAAAAGAAAGGCTGGATATTTAGAGATGATCCTCGAGGCTGGTTCCAATGGTATTGCAGGTATTATATGGGCCGCCGAATTCCTTCCAAAGATGCAAAACAAATTAAAAGATGGCGAGCTATCGCACGACATATTGCACAAATTGCTCACAATTGTTCACCAGGAGATCTGACTTGCCGACCAAAACAAAGACAAGCAGTTTTGCACTGGGCGCATGATAGTAGGAGGATGTAAAAAATCACCCAAAACAAAACCCCGCATCCCCTTCTGGGAATACGGAGTCGAAATTAAATTACAGTCCACTAACCACGGATCAAAGTGGCTGGAGCTGAATCAGGTTTGAAGCCAGGTTTGCGATATATCCCATCGCTTGGGGTGAATTTTTCAACACGCCAGGAATTTCTCCATCCATCTTCTTGAGCAAAGCATGACCGTGCTTCTTTCTGTCTGGAGGGCTTAGTTTTTTAAGCTCCCCTGTGATAGCAATTCCGCTAGTTGCGAAGACAACAAACTTGGCCATCTCCAAAGCGACAGCATCTCGAATTTCAGGATCATCGAAAAACCTTTCCACAAAGATTGAGATAATATCCAGAGTCGCAAGATGCTTCATGCCCCGCCGTCTATGTGTTGCACCGCATCTTAAAAGTTCCGTATTGAAACTCATCTCACCGGAGTTCGCCAGAACAATTCCGGCATATTTCATTCGCTTTAGGCGAGGAAATACAAAATATGTATCCATTACCCCGTCTTCGTTCAAACATGCATCGAGGATAATCCCGTCGAATTTTTCGTTTGCACCCTTAAGTGCACTCAAAACTTCACCTTGATTACTTGCAACTGTGAGTTCAACAGCGTCTGCGAATACAAGACGGCTGACTGCAGCGTGCATATTAGAGATTGTAGAGCTGTCGTCTTCAATAATTAGAATTCTCATATTGGGTTTCGCCTTAAGCCCTCTCGGACGGTTTAGTCTTTCCTCCAGCGATAGAGGGACTATTGGTGGATTTCTTTGCTTTCTCTGCTTTCTTTCAGAAAATTTGGACAATGAACTTTCGGCAAAAGAATACAATATGTTTAAAGGGCAGTCAATTATGGTAAAATTATGAAAATGAAATCCGCTAAAAAAACAGCCGCGACTAAAAAAATCGTCCACACAATCCCTCGAGACTTTCGTAACAAACTAAACTCTAATTCCAAATCACTTGCGACTTGGAACGACATTACCCCATTAGCAAAAAATGAATGGCTTTGCTGGATTGAATCAGTTAAAAAAGTTGAGACCAGAACCAAACATGTTCAAAGAGCAATTGAAGATTTAGCTCGTGGAAAACGCAGACCATGTTGTTGGGCTGGATGTGTACATAGATAATTTATATAGCGAGTTAGAAAATAAAATGACCCGCCACGTTTTGCTTTCGCTTAACATGGCGAGTCAGGATCCGGATCAACAATCACATAGCAACCTACTCATCCGATCCATACTTGGTAAAGTGGCTAGCCGGAATTTTTTCCTCATTGCCACAATTGTCTCGTAAAATAATTTCTCCTCCGTCTGAAACATACTGCTTGTGCGTCGCAAATGTTGCAAATATTGTGGCCACAAGCTGAGTAAGATCACATCCTAAATCTTCCCTCAAAACCTCTATCTGATCCGCTAGTTCAGAGGTCATAGTGACTGTCAGTCGCACTTTTCCGGGCTCCAATACCTGATCATTAAATTTAAATGCATACTTCGGTTTATCTCCTGACAATTCAGTGCACTTGACTGCCAAATAACCAAAAAAGCTCGCCAATAACTTGAATATTTTTTTCATGTCGACATGGGTTGGGGTGAGAATCTTGAACTTTCGAGGAACTGTCGCGATCTCTTAATACCATATTTAAAGCGTGGTGTAAATAGTAGCCATTTACCAATTGATTTAATACAAATAATCCGCTACTGTTCTCCTAGAGTCCGATAAATTCGGCAAGCCAGAAGCACGGCTTTGTGTGCTTAGAACATATACAAAAAGGAATAATCTGTTATGAAAAATGTTGATAAGAAGAAAGTATTGATCGTCGGAAGTGGAGCCCGAGAACATGCATTAGCATGGAAAACAAAGCAATCACAAAGGCTCCGAAAACTTTACGTTGCTCCGGGCAACCCTGGAACAGCTGAGATAGCAGACAATATTGCAATCGAGGCGACCGATATCAAAAATCTAGCGAAATTCGCAGACAATAACGGCATCGGACTGACAATTGTTGGGCCAGATGAACCTCTAGCATTAGGTATTGCAAATGAGTTTCAAGCTCGCGGCTTACCAATCTTTGCACCACTACAAAACGCAGCAGAAATTGAGTCATCGAAACGATTTGCAAAACATCTGATGGTAATGAATGGGATACCGACTGCAAATTTTCAAGCATTTCA
Organism: uncultured Candidatus Saccharibacteria bacterium; assembly: GCA_964607805.1. Lineage (GTDB taxonomy): Bacteria > Patescibacteriota > Minisyncoccia > Phycocordibacterales > CAIZLB01 > DALYDD01. Next base: position 3,446 of record CAZSLF010000004.1, on the reverse strand, counting down.
TTCTTTTAAGTCAGCTTTCAGTCATGCAGAAGAACATTTTGCTGAATCCAGTGATCGTATCGTAATCAAAGTCTCGGGGTTGGCTCTAGGAAAAGGAGTCTATATCTGCCACGGCTTGTCAGAGGCCGAGTTTGCTTTGAAAGAGATTATGGTCAAGCAGACTCACGGCCCTGCTGGAAACACTGTCGTGATTGAGGACTATATTGAGGGACCAGAGATATCGATTCACGCTTTATGCGATGGATATTCATACGAACTTTTTCCTGCTGCTCAAGATTACAAAAGAGCATTCACTGGCGACAAAGGCCTGAACACTGGTGGTATGGGAGCAGTAGCTCCTGTGCCCTGGTTCAATCAATACGATCTAGTTGGTAAACAAATTGTTGAACCAACCTTAGCGGCATTGAAAAAGATAGGAAGAACTTTCAGAGGAAATCTCTATCCAGGTCTTAAGATTACTAAAAATGGACCCATGGTTCTCGAATATAACGCTCGGCTCGGAGACCCTGAAACACAAGTATTCATGTCTCTTCTGAAAACAGACCTTATCGATGTTTGTGAGGCCTGCATCCAGGGTAAACTTCATGAAATCGATATCGAATGGCATGAAGGGTTTGCTGCATGTGTGGTAATCGCTTCAGGTAGATATCCAATACCTGGGTTTGAGACCGGATTTCCAATTTCAGGCATTGAACAAGCGAAGAATATTGGTGGTGCCCTTGTATTCCATGGAGGAACAAAAATTCAAGGTGACAAATTGGTCACTGCTGGAGGAAGAGTTCTTTCAATTGTAGGCACGGGCGACACTCTAAAAAAAGCTCTTGATGTCGCATACTACGCTGCCCAGTTTATTCAATTCGACGGTTCATACTATCGAAATGATATCGGCGAACATGCTATGCGAGGTCCTGTCTTCGTTTAGCAAATAGTTGAAGAAAAAATTCGAACACCTATGGCCTCGGCCATAGGTGTTTTTCCTTTTCCAGGCAACCCCCGCGGGGGTTCCGGTTTTTTCCTTAAACAAGCTGCAAGCTTAGAGCATGTTTAGAGTCTTCATCCGCCGTAAATATTTCATGAGGTGATGTCGGTGGATCAATATCGCCTCCTCCGTCGTCGCTATCGCCGCGATTATTGTCATCATCACGATCATCGCAAGATATGATTTCCAATTCGGAGTAGTGATAGTAGCCAATTTCACCATCCTTGTCATGTAGCACTTGATACCATTGTTCATAACCCTGCATCGGGCCAAGAACAATACCTGTTATTCCCCACACTTGCGTATCCTTTATTAAACCCCAAAGATCCAAATCTGATTTGTAATCTTCCTTTGAGTCCGTGGTGCGGACATGAGTTGTTGGGACGAGTGGAGGAAATGAATCATCAATTTCCTCATCGATACCGTCATTGGCAAACCTGATATTCGAGCCATCCAAGAATTTTAATTCATTGTTCATATTGTCTCCTATTTTTTGTTGTTTTCTTGATCGTACTAAGACCTCCTATTGCATATAGTACTCCTGACTATTTCAAATGCAACAATCTAAAAGTACTTAAAATAACGACTAGATACTAATAACTACCCTCGCCATCAAAACCCTAAAACTCACCCCGACCAAAACAAACATAAAACCAATAACAATACTCAAAAGTGAAATAACATACGAAATAATTGCGAGATTAAGAGCGGTTGTAAGTGTTGTGGCAGTAATCCAAATATTGCGAGCATCGTTTGCGACCATAATTGGTTCACCTTTTGAATCTCTCACCACTTCCCCTTTTGCATTTAGTTGTTGAATTTTTTGAGGCATTTCTGAATATGTTTTGCCCCCGGTCATTTTCAAAACATGATGACGAATAATATCTGACTGAGCTTTAAGGGTAAGAGGTCCACGAACTTGAGTTTCTGGAATTGAAGCGTCTGCTGGTGTTATTATATTTTCTCTTGCAACACTGGTGTAGGTGAAAATCGTGCTGGCGACTCCGGCCATTATCATAAATACACCTACTACTATTAACAAAACAGATGTGATTTTTGGAATAATTTTTGGAAGTTTTTTGAGTGATAGTTTCATAATTTGATTATACTCCGAAATATTTATGCTACAATTAAATAAAGGTCGGATAGTTTATATAACTAAAAAAATAGTTTATGCATAAATTAACATTTATCCTACTTGTCATCGGAGGCCTTAACTGGCTAGCTTTTGGAATATTTGGCCAGGAAGTAGGATCTCTTATTGGAGGAATGGACGGAACAATTGCAAAAGTTGTTTACATCCTAGTTGGTCTATCTGCAATCTACGAAATCTTCACTCATAAGAAGACTTGCAAAGAGTGCGGTGGTTCTAGTATGTAATCTTCTTACATATTTAGTATTTAAAATACACATTCGAAAGGATGTGTATTTTAAATTATTTTTTTAATCTCCTTTACTTCCATTAAGACGGAAAAAGACATATATTGCCATTTAATATACAAGGTGTAGCATAGTAGCGAAGCACATTCACATCCAAACATATCGCAGACAAAACACTGACCAAACTCAAACAACAGCACAGTTCATAACCCGAAACTCAGCAACCCATTGTAAAATGAAAACCAAATTCACTAAACTTCCAGATTATTTTGCGGTTCTTGTTTCCATGATCATGGCTGCAGTCGGTGCAGTTGTCGTGGCTGCTATTTCCGTGATCTTTATGCCAAGAATTGCTCATGCACAAGAACAAAAGCAAACCTATGTGCAGTTCAATCTCCTACTCCCTTATGGTGGAAATCAAGAAGTGACCACTACTCTGCTCGGTGATTTCAAACTCACCGAAAAAGAATTAGGGAAACAAAAAGTGATGGTAAATTCCGCCGAGGAAGCCATGGCTCTCATGAAGATACCTAATATCACCGTGGATATTGTTCTCTATGAGGATCCTGACGGACAAGCTTTCCCTGAACATATTACTCACCTACTCCCTAAAATTGGCGGAGGAATCACTCCGTATATGATTAAATTAGGGAGAAAAGTTTTGGAAGAAGATGATTGGATGCTCAGGCATGTAGTCTTGCACCAATTTGCTCGTCTGAAAAATGGCGATTTTAATCGGTACACCCATCCTCATAGGCAAAAGTTAAGTATTCAGGAACAAGAAAAGGAGGGTGAAAAAACTCTTTTCGATGCTCTCGGTTGGGAGAAGTATAAAAAACTTCTACTCGAACGTTACAATTTCGAAAAGAAACTTTATCCCAATTCAATCAAGTCCGAAAGAAGTTTCCTGAAAGATATTCAGTTTAGGCTAGATATCTTTCCACAAGACCCTGAGGACAAGGACGAGCTTGAGAAATGGAGTGAGGAAAAAAGGATTGAGGAGGAAGAAATTAAAAGAGAAGAAAAAGAAGGAAAGTAGGAAATGCTAGTTTGCAGTGTTAGTTTCGAGGCCGCACGTATGTGCGGC
>CAZSLF010000003.1:0-74490 GCA_964607805.1 uncultured Candidatus Saccharibacteria bacterium | reverse complement strand
AGCAAAACCTTTTGATTCTCTGGCTTTGATATACCATGACCTTCATTTTCAAATATTAATTTTTCATATTTAATATTTTCTTTTATTAAAACTTCTTCAATAGCTTTAACATTTTCCAAAGAAACGTTTGGATCCTTGGCACCTTGAACAATTAAAAGTTTACCTTCAATATTTTTTACAAAGTTAATTGGTGAACCTTTATGATATTTTTCTGGCACTTCTGTTGGTGATCCACCCATCATCTCCTCACTATACCCTCTCAAATCTGGCCGAGTATTATCATAATCAACTACTAAGTCTGCCATGCCACAGATTGGAACTGAGGCAGCAATATATTCTTTTGGAAAATGTGTGATAGCAAACCAAGCCGAATACCCTCCATATGAAGCTCCTGTTATTCCCACTTTTCCTTTTTCAGCTATTCCATTTTCAATCAAAGACTTAACTCCTTCGACTATATCGTCTTGCTCTTTACCTCCCCAACCATCGACTTTGATTGACTCTTGAAACTCCAATCCAAAGCCAGTACTACCTCTATAGTTTGGATCAAGAACATTGAACCCTTCTGAAACAAAGTATTGTATATCCATATCGAAAGAGTCCTCACTATGCCCTGTTGGACCTCCATGAACCATGACAATTGTTCCGGCTGCTTTAGCATCAGGATTATCACTCTTACTTTTTGCCCTATATAGCCAACCTTGAATTTGAAGTCCGTCTATTGATTTCCACGTATAACTTTCAGCTCGTACTAATTCATCTCTCGTATAATCAACTTTCTCAAAAACATCTGTAATATGTCTTATCACTTTAGATGAATCATGAATAACTAAATCACCGGGTTGTTTTGAATTATGATATTTACTTAGCCAATTAGTGTCAGAAATTTTTGCCAATGGTGTCAGCGTTTGCAAATCGGAAAAATGCTTTTCTTCAAGAGTTTCAATATCTAAAAGTGAAATATATTTTTTTGCATCTCTAACTTCTATGATTATTATTTGATCTGTACCATCTATACTTTTAGCATCTTCAATATTTCTTGAAGGATTATCTATTAACCATTTTGTTGAAAAATTTACCGTATTAAATATTCCCACCTTTCTATATGTTCCCGCTTCAACAGTGAAAATTATGTTGGTACTATTTTTATGCCATGAAGCCGACACTTTAACATTGTCACCAAAATTTAAAATCTCTCTATCCTCTTTGCCATCTATATCAACTAGCCAAATTTGTTCACCTTCAGGACTTAGATCATCTCTTTGATATAGAACATATGTCCCTTGTCTATTAAGTTCAGGCCAGACAAATGCTGGTCTATTCGGTACTGCCAATTTTGTTTTCTCGCCAGTTTCAATATTTTGTTTATATATAATTGTTTGCTCAATTTCCTTGTTTGTATCTGAATCAAAGTTTGCTCCATATACTAAATACTTACCGTTTGGAGTAATTTGCCCACCACGCATGAAATAGTTTGGATGTTCTTCAGTGATAGGTGTAACCTCGCCTGAATTAATATTTATCTTATAGTATCTAAATCTTTCATCGCCATCGTAGTCGTGATAGACAACTACATATTGACTGTCCGGAGTCCAAGACATGACTCTGGTATTTTGTTTGAAATCAGTTAGTTTTTTAGGTACTTCGTTGGCGTCACTGTTTTCGCTACTGTTAGCGTTATCGATTGGAGCAAAATACACGTCAGCAACAGGACCAAGATTTGACCATACCCAAGCCACCCACTTTAAATCAGGGCTTACTATTGAACCGTATAGGCGTGGGGTTTTTAGGAATGAATTAAGGAGGTTTTTCTCTGATTTCATTGGCCTAGTATACATATTTCTATATAATATACACAAATGCCAACAGTCAAAAAGCACCGCATATACACCACAAGCTTTGCCGATGTTTACCCCTACTATATCGCTAAGGCGGAGAAAAAAGGTCGCACTAAAGAAGAGGTGGATGAAATAATTCGCTGGCTTACTGGATATACTCAAAAGAGATTTGAATCTGAACTTAAGAAAGGTACGGATTTTGAGAATTTCTTTGCAAATGCACCCAAACTAAACCCTAAAAGGAAATTAATTACTGGTGTAATTTGTGGTGTTCGAATTGAAGAAATTAAAGAACCAACAATGCGAGAGATTCGATACTTGGATAAGCTGGTGGATGATTTGGCTAAGGGTTGGGAGATGGAGAGGGTTTTGAGGGGGGTGACTACCTGACTTCAAGAAATACTTTTGGCTTGGTATCTATGATATTTGCCTTGATCTCCGGAAATATTTCTCCGCGCTGTATTTTTTCAACAAACTCAGTCAACTCGCCGTCAAAAGGATATACATAAGCGTCACACTCGTAACCTTTCATATGAACTCGCACTAGCACTTCTGGCAGCTCATGCACTATGTACATCGCTAACTTTTCAATATCACCTTCATCAAACTGACGTTGATCTTTAGAAACTCCATTTCGAACTATAGATTTCAGCTGATCAGCGAACTCTGGTGACTCATAAAATAATCTGATAAGCCAAGCCATCTTCTGTTCATACTTTGCATCAATAATCTCATTCCAAGTGACGTATACAATTCGTTCTTTATCTTTTTTTGAGAAACTTTGATCTATAGACTCTTTTACATCTTTCAGAATTTCAGTTCCTTTTCTCAAGGATCGTACCATCGCACGCTGGGGAGACATTCTTCCACGCACTTCTTCGTTAATTGCATGTATAGAATCTGCAACGTACACAATTACGATCTCTCGTGTGTATTCAAGAGACCACTTTACCATCTCAATGATGTTATCTCGAGAAAACCATCTATTACCTAAGCTAATACCGACGCCTATGTTATATGCTTTTGACTCTAATTCTTCTTTGGTTCCAGCACGAATTCGATGTAATTCCATTTATTTATATAATATCTCTTTTAGCGTATTTGCCAAACTTCTCATCTTCGTACACCAAAGACGCACAGGACTCTCGTGCTAGCCCTCATTTGCTTAGGGAGTTGTCCAAAATTTGAACCTATTATTTGAGCAATGTTTCTAGTTATTAACTCCTAGTTTAATTTCTATTACCTCCGATTCTTTAACCTTCTCCTCGCTTGGAATAAGCCTTGTAGAAAGTAATACACTAATCCTATCCACCACAAATTCTTTCCCGCTAAGTGGATTAATTAAGCTTTCAAGCTGTTCAAGTTTCTTACTATCTCCTTTTTCAACCTCCCCAAGAGTGATGTGAGGTTCAAAAGTTTTCCCTACATATTCATACCCATATTTTTCGATATGAGAAAACTTTTCCTGAGTATATATACCTGCCTTGAATCGCTCAATATCTTTTTCTCGAACCAAGTCACCTCTAAGCCGGTTAGCAACAGGCCAAACCTTTTCATGTAATTCCCGCAGAGGAGATTCATCTTGAAAGCCAATAGAAGTAAATAATCTAGTAGGCACCTTAACATTCTCAACAACAGTCATCTTATCTAATTTTAGGGTAAATGGCTGCAGTTGAAGGTTTTTAATCTCTTCAACTAAAGTCAAAAACTTTGATTCAGAAAATTTGCATGAATAAAGTGTTATGTGAGGAGTTTGAGTTTCGTGGTTTGGATATGATATGTTTATTTCTTCCTTTGCATCTATAATGGCAGAAGAAATATCCGAGGGTAAATAAACAAGGATAGCTATTCTATTTTCGATTTTTTCAGCATTCATATTTGTGAGTATTATACCAAACCCTCTTTCAATTCTTTTAGATAATGTCTCAACTTTACTATAAACTGTTTCTCTTCCTCTGAACTGTATTCTTTCTGTCTCCTTAGCTCTAATGCTTGGTGAATAATATGATTTTGATCATTAACACTATCTACTATTCCCTGCCAAGAGTAATCAGGTTTGATTCCTTTGTATCTTAATTCATCTTCTGTTAACCAAAATACTTGCTTAACGAGATTGGGAAATTTAAATTTTCCAGATTCATAGTCAGGAATGAAGAAGTCATTAAAAATATCTATTGATGATCTAAGATGTTGAAGATCAGTTCGTGTAAATATTTCACTTATATTTAGCGGGTCGCCATATATAATTTTATAGCTTTCAAGGTGCCTAGCAAACCTACTTACTGGAGTTGGTTTTTTAATTCTTGTTTCCAAAAACTTTCCCGTCTTCAATTCTTCAAGTGTGTAAGCAACAAATTGCACAGGCATGTCAAACGATTGAGAATTAGTGTCGTTATGATTATAAACTGGAGTATCGTAGGATTTTCCATCTCCGTTAAGTTTGTACAATTCCTCTAGATATTTTTCATCTTTTAAAATGACAACAAAATCTACATCGCTCTTATCACTCAACTCTCTTTGAATCATGCTGCCTTTAATATATATGGCAACAATATTTTCTTTTGGAATGATTTTTAAAATTAACTCCTTTGCTTTTAACAAAGAAGATATAGCCTTCTTTTCTAGATCACTTATATCTTTCCATTCATCCCAAAAATTATTCATAAATTAGTGAATTTTTCTTCTCTTCGAAACAACTAAGCTCATAGTAGTTGTAATCATGTCCAGGGTCACTTGGTGCTAGAAATTGTCCTACGACACAAATTATTGAATTTTTTCTATATCCCCTTGAACCATTCAAGCCACCATCTCCAGAGTAATTATGATCAGCACTAAAGCCTTTTTCCATTAGTGTATCTACTATCTTATCTGTAGGATTGAAATCTATAATAAAATTCTTTATAATCTCTGATCCAGTTTTATACTCAGTAATTATAAAATTTTCATCGTTTTTAGTGGTAATATCTTCATTTACAGGAGAAGCCAATCTTGCACTATAATATGTACCATCATAGGCATTTTTTATAATAAACTTATTCGTAGCTTGTGTAGAAAAATATTCAATAGGATAATCAATTCCAATCTCTTTTAGTGTATCTATTATTAAGCCCTTCGTGTCTTGCTCTTTGCTATTCTGTTTTGTCGATAGTGCCAATGACCTTTGCTCAGAAATGATATTAAAATTTGAAATGTCGTTTGCCTGATTAGCCTTTTCGTACTGCACTCCAATATAAAAAGTAAGTATAGGTAGAAATAAAATGAAAAAAATCAGTGAAAACCACTTTGAGTACCAAGTATATTCGTTCCATTTGATCATATGATAATTGTATCAGAGTTTTAAGCTTCTAAACACATCCAAGAAGATAATCTAGTTATCGAAATGCTGCGGGACTTGGACTCGAACCAAGATGAACGGTTCCAGAAACCGTAATCCTACCATTAGATGATCCCGCAATATTCAATATAAGCACTAATATATTGACCGAACCACAATATCATTTTCTAAGGGCAAAATCAAACAAGGAAAAATCGGCAATTCGACATCGGCCAAGAATCCCTAACCACCAGCACCGAACTATTCAACTCCTTAAAAAAAGCTATAATTATGTAAATTTATCCAGCCTACAGGCAAAATATTCATTCCTCAAAATCCTTTGAAAATCTCTAAACCAATATCTAAACCCTTACCTTCGTTTTTTAAATCAGTTACTATATACGCCCTTTGGGTTTTTCTCTTAGCAATTTTGGTTGCAATATTCACTCTTAGCTATTTGTATATTTCATGCAGAAATAGTACCGAACCAACATGCCAAAATCGGAACTTAAAAAATCTTAGCTTGCGCAAATTAAACAACATCGCCAGAACAGGAGCCCAGATTGAGAACGAGGCTGCGGTCGCCAAAAGTTATGACCGAGTTCTGTATGCCGCTGTTACTCGTGGTATGGAAAGCAAGATTCCATTTTCAAGCATAAACCCAGAAGAACAAGAGCTCGGCACTCCACTAGACGCTACACAAGAGACAATTAGCATAGGCTGGGTTGGTGATATCGTTCCCGTTAATTCTCCGACTCCTGCAACATCGACGACAGAACAATCAAACAAATACTTCACCAACTTCATCCCCCTCTTTTCATCACTGGATATCATGTCTGGAAATCTCGAAGGAGTTTTAACAGACAGCGATACATATCAATCAAAGTGCGCAAAGATGAAAACAGATTGCTTTGCGATAAAGGGAAGTTCAAATTTTGCTCAAACTCTGGCCGCTTCAGGATTCGATGTTCTAAATATTGCCAATAACCATGCACTTGATTTCGGGTCATCAGGCTTAACTGATACACAAATAAATTTGAACAATGCTGGCCTAAAACATACAGGAGCAAAAGGTAATATCGCTTATGTTAAAACAGAAAAAGGTACGGTCGCTTTTGTGGGGTTTGCTCAGAATTATCAGCTCAATTCATTGACAGATAAAAATCAGATTAGAACCATGATTGCAAAAGCTCGCGAGCAAGCTGATATTGTAATAGCCACTATTCACGCTGGCGCAGAAGGATCTTCAAGTCTTTTTGTTCCAGAAGGCAGCGAAATATATCTTGGAGAAAATAGAGGAAATACTAAGGATTTAGCTCACACAATGATCGATGCAGGAGCTGATATGGTATTAGGATCTGGCCCACATGTTTTGCGAGGAATTGAAATCTATAATCAGAAAATTATTGCGTATTCTTTGGGTAATTTTCTTTCAGTAAATAAATTATCAACAAATAATTTCCTCGCTCTTTCAGGAATTTTAATTGCAAATATCGATTCAAATAAAAATATAAAATCAGTAAAAATTATTCCAGTGCGAATAAGTTCTACAGACGGTATTCCCCGTTTTGACGAAAGTGGTGCCAGTATTCTTCTCATTAACCATTTATCAAAAGAAAATTTTGGTGGAAATGGAATACAGCTAGATGAGAATGGAATTTACAAGACAGCAGTAAACTAAGACCGTAGATACTTCTTCACCGCAAGGAAACTAGATACAGCACCAAGTACAATTCCAGAACCCAACACTATCCCTGCAATATACAAGATATTTGTTGTGAGGTATTCCCAAATATTGAATCCAGTTCCAAGACCTACAGTGATTGGACCAATATAGTACGCTGCTGGAAGCAGAATCAAAAGTGTAAGCACACCTGAGACAATTCCATACATAATTCCAACAGTTACGAAAGGACCACGAATATACATTTCGCTCGCCCCTACCAAACGCATAACAGAAATTTCTTCTCGGAAAACATAGATAGCAAGTCGGACGGTGTTAAAAGTAATTAGCACCGCAACGAAAGCGAAGAAGATGATCAAAATAGTTCCAAGAGTGTTCGATGCTGAAATAATTCGTGACAAAGCATCGATTGCCTGCTTATTATTCGTATAGTTTACTCTCTCAATAATTGAAGCACCTTCTCGAGAAGCACTTTGCTCGGCTTCCATGAATTTTACAATTGCTTCGTATTGAGAAGGGTCCTTCGCTTTTATATTAAAACTCGCTCCGAAAGGATTTGCTCCGATTTCGTCTAGTGCATCGAGAGTAGAGTTATCATCCTTATGTCTTTCTCTAAAATTGTCATAAGCTTCTTGTCTTGTAAATGACTCAACTTCAGCAACCTCTGGCAGCGCCTCAAGTCTCTTTTCCAAAACAGCAATATCAGCCTCCGCTGCATCTATTCTAAAATACACACTTATATCCACCTTGTTTTTAATTGTCTCGACTGTTGACTGAAGCATTGCACCAAAAAGGAGCATAGATGAAATTACAAAAAGAGTCACAGTCATAACCAAAACCGATGCTAGCGACACATAGCCATTTCTCCAAAAACTTATAAATCCTCCGCGCAACGTTCTTCTTATTTTAGTGATTATCATATGTGCAATTAAATTATATATTTCCCTTCATGGCTGTCGTGGGCAATTTTACCGTTTTTCATAGAAACAACTCGCTTGCCAATATGATCGACTACACCAGTATTGTGAGTTGTAAGAAGGATTGTAGTTCCGAGGTCGTTGATCTTTTTCAAAATCTGCACAATTTCATATGTATTCACTGGATCTAAGTTTCCAGTTGGCTCGTCGGCGATAATCAAATCGGGCTGGTTTACAATTGCACGTGCGATTGCTACACGCTGCTTCTCCCCACCTGACAATTGATGCGGAAAACTATGTAACTTTCGTCCAAGGTCTACAAGTTCGAGCACATGGGGCACATCGGCTGCGATTTCATCATCTGTTCGGCCGGCAGCTTCCATAGCGAAAGCAACATTTTCATATGCTGTCTTATCAGGCAAAAGTCGGAAGTCTTGGAAAACAGTTCCAATTCTTCGTCTATAGTCATTTACCTCTCGTTTTTTTAGAGAATGAATATCTGTATTCTCAAAATACACCGCACCGTCCGTAGGTTTCTCTTCTCCAAGAATCATCTTGAGCAAAGTCGATTTTCCGGCGCCAGAGTGGCCGATAATCGTGATAAATTCCTTTGGTTTTATATGTAGACTAATACCGTCGAGGGCTAATGAATTATCGTTGTATAACTTGGTAACTTTTTCTAGTAGGAGCATGTGTTTGATTTTACCAACTATGGCGCAAAGGCGCAATACGGAGCTGATGCCAGGCGTAGATTGAAAACAGCAAATTAGCGGGGCGCGCTAGCAATTACCAATTAATCGTTGTAATTGTTAGCTGTAATACGGTTGCGAAGGCCACCCATAGCAAATATGGAATCTGAATATATGTAATCCATCGCTTGTGCTTGTAGATTACGGTCATTGCCCAAATTAAAGTTCCCAAGACTAGCAAAATATCGATTGCAGCTAGTAAATTGCTTTTAAGTCCAAATTGTATAGGTGTAAAAGCTAAATTAAAGATCAAATTTAGGATAAATGGCAATATCACCCCAAACCGAATCTCTTTTCTTATATAAAGCAAAAGTACGCTGGTAAAAGAAATACCAATCATGACGTACAACACAGTCCAAACCGGACCAAAAAGCCACGAAGGTGGCGCCCATGTCGGTTTTATTAGTGTTTCGTACCAAGTTGATTCCATAGAAGTATTGTTTACAAAGTTATTCACACCCTAATCATAGCATTTTCACGAAACAGAATCGGTATTAAGGTTTTCCATCGCCTCAATCAACTCATCTAAATCCCCCGCCAACACCTTATCTACCTGACTTGTCTCATAACCAGTTCTAATATCTTTTACCATCTTGTATGGATGCAATACATATGAGCGAATCTGACTTCCCCACTCAGCGTCAGTAGTTTTCGATATATACATTCCTTTTTCCTTTGCCATTCTCTCTTCTTCTTCACGTGCATAAATTTTTGCTTTTAGAATTGCGATTGCTCGCTCTTTGTTTTGAGCTTGCGATCGCTCGTTGCTTGCATGAACTGAAATTTTTGTTGGCTTATGAACAATACGCACTGCAGTTTCTCTTTTGTTTACATTTTGCCCACCAGGGCCACCTGCTCGTGCGTAAGTGATTTCCAGATCATCATCAGGAATTTCCATATTAAGTGCCGTCAGTGCACTCTTCTCAAATTTCGGAATTACTTCAACCATTGCAAAACTTGTATGGCGAAGTTGTTTAGCATTGAAGGGAGAAATTCGAACTAAGCGATGCACACCGGATTCATGTTTAAGCGTTCCGTATGCATTTTTTCCGCTAACCTCAAAAGAAATATTTCTATAGCCACCATGATCATTTTCATGCTCATGAATTATTCCAGCAGACCAATTTTTCTTCGCTATATATTTGGAATACATATTAAAAAGCATAGCAGCGAAATCTTCTGAATCATCGCCGCCCGCCCCTGCAAATATTGTTATAATTGCGCCACCCGCATCATATGGACCAGCATTTGCCTTTTTCTTTTGTGGACCATTTTCCAATTCATCTTTCAATTCTTGATATTCTTTCGTGGCTGCTTCCGCCTTCGCATGATCAGACCAAAAATCCGGCATATTCATGCTTGCTTCAATTTCTGCAATTTTTTTTAGCAGCTCGTCTTTTTCCTCAGGAGAATGAGTAGTGGTCATATGTTTGACAATATATCATATAAATAAAAAACAGGGTCCGAAATGGACCCTGTTATAGGATGGTGTCTCTACCGCGCACGACAGAGACAAAGGAACTGATTGAGCTTAAAGCTCGGAAGAACTGTTTGAGCCAAAGGCTCGATTGAAAGAACTTTTTGAATGCTCGACTTCGAGCAAACAGAGTGTTTTGAATTTTGCGCTTGATAGCGCAATTGCACCTAAGTGCAAATTCGGCGCCAGACGGCCGGAGTCACGGTAACCTAAACGAGAAACCCGCGATCCGGCCGTCTGGCCAAGCAGCACTTGCTTTGCAGGCAGAGGCTGCCAGTTTCCTGGCACAGGGTCAGCGTCGCTTGCGCTAGCCACAGCCTGGAAATTATGGCGCAGTTGTCATTGTGTGTGTCAGTGTGTGCACCACTCAGTGAGGTGTAATACCAACGATGACAACTGCGCCGGGGATCCTAAGCGGGGGATCGGGTCCAAGATATGCTTACTCAAGGCCTATCAATGAACATAATTAGTTTACACATTTAATGCAAAAAGTCAATGGGTCGAAGCGGGCAAAAAGCGAGTCAAAAACCCACAAAAACTGGGTAAACCTACTCCCCTTTTTCAGTTGGCTTAGTGACTGCTTGCTCACTTTTCTCCTCATCACCTGCTCCAAAAACTCCTTTCACAGAACCCCAAAATTTCTTGAGGAAACTTTTCTTTTCTTCAGGGGGTGGCGGCAATTCCTTATCTACTATGACGATTACGCCTTCGCCCTCTTTCACAACATCGAATTTATTACGTATCTCATATTCAATACCTTGAGTTGTTGCCAACATTTCATTTTGTTTAGAAACTGTTTTGAGACGATTCTCAATTTCCACTTTTTGTTTTGAAAGTCTTTCTACTTCGAAACGACTAGTTTTTTCTTTGGAATATAAACCAATTGCACCACGCGCAACAAAGACCATTATTATAAATAAAATAACAATTGAAGTTTTCGAATATAATCTTCTTCTTATTTTTTCTTTTTCTTGAAATTCGCGCATGCTTCGTTGAATAATTTATATTAATTTATTGAAAAATGTGGAAATCTGCCCTACTTGGCTGATATACAAACATTATAGTACACTAGTAACCACTTATGCTATTTGATCCAAAAGCCAAAAAAATAATAAAGTTCGCTTGGGGCGTGCTCGTCGTATTAATTATCCTTTCTATGATTGCGCTGTATATTCCAGGTTTGACGGGGAATTTCTAGTCAATTTTAGCGAAGAATAAACATGGACTAAAAGTCCTATTTTGAATTATTACAGATACATTGACTAACTTTGTTAATGTTGTATTCTTTTTTCCAGATGTCAGACAGCTCTTTGTCTGATCGCACACCCACAACTCCATTACTATATGGCTGGTAAAAAAAGGCGGAAACCTCGTCCCAGAACTCCTATGTCGCTCGAAAAGCAGCTTCTGCATGCACTGGATAACAAAAAGCTTCCAAAAGCGCGAACGATCATCTCACAGATGCCACCTGATTCCAAAACCGCTGCGAAGGGCCAACGACCAAAACAGGAGGCTTACCAACTTTTGTTTATACACGCGATTTTTAATGGTGATTTAAACACCGCCCTCGAAGTTGCAGTATTTGCAAATGTCACAGTAACAGAAAAGAATCTTCGAGACTGCATGCGTGTTGCGCGCAAGAACAACGATCTAAAAACAATTCTCGAGTGCAGAGAGAGGCTTGGAGGCAAGCTTTCTATAATGATTGATCTCTTTCCTGTGCTTGGAATACTTCCAGACAGTGTAGAGTTATCTAAAGATTGCCCACTTCTATCCCTGCTAATCAATTTTTGTTTTCCTCCATCAAATGGGAATGGAGGGCTAGCATTAATCGACAGAAGATTGGCACAAATCTGCATAGACCCGAGCAAGGGAACCAATCTGGAGCGGAAACTAATTACTCTATACGATTGGCAAAAGATGCTCTAGCGATCTCATGCCGGCAAAGTTAAAATCGATCGCCACACCCCCCCGTGTGGCGATTTTCATTTTCCCTACTCTCCCGTCTTCATCATTTTAAGGAATACTTCATGCGAAATATTTACCTTCCCTACTCCTCGCTCTTTCATTTTCTTTTTTCCTTTCTTTTGCTTGTCTAGCAATTTATTCTTTCGAGTAACATCTCCTCCATATAGGTGGCCGGTTACATCTTTTCGCATAGCAGAGAGAGTTCGAGAGGCAATGATTCGGCCATTAGCCCGAGCTTGAATTTTTGTGGCAAACATCTGACGAGGTAAAATCGCTTCCAATCTATCAACTGCTTTGTTAGCTTCTTCATCTGCGCGACGTTGTGCAACCACACGAGTGAAGGCTTCAACAGGTTCTTCAGCAACTAAAATATCCATACGAGTCACATCGGCTTTTCTCAAAGATTCGAATTCATAACTAAGAGAAGCATATCCTGAAGAAATACTTTTAAGCTCGTCGAAAAAGTTTCGCATAAGTTCGCGAAGTGGCATCTTGATAGTAAGGCTTGTTCGTCCGTCTCCAAAAGTTTCAGAATCAACCAATTCACCTTCATGATCGTATAAAAGTTGATATACAGCACCTGTATATTCAGAAGGAGAAATGATCTGCAGAGTCATCCAAGGTTCTTGCACGCTTACTACATTTCCATCATCTGGAAAAAGAGAAGGTGAATATACCGTTACATGTTTGTTGTTTTTTAGCTCCACTTCATACGTAATACTCGGCGTTGCAATTACCAAATCCAAATTAAATTCTCGTTTCAAGCGCTCAGTAATAATTTCAAGATGAAGAAGACCTAAAAATCCACATCTAAAACCTCGGCCAAGAGATCCTGATGATTCTTCTTCATGTGAGAAAGCTGAGTCAGATAATCGCAGTCTTCCAAGTGCTTGCTTTAATAGTTCGAAGTCGTCTGCATCCTCAGGATATACAGAAGCCCAAACAACAGGGGCTGGATTCATATATCCAAAAAGTTCAGGGAGTGGCTTTCTAAAAAGCGTAATAGTATCTCCCACTGAAGCGATACCCGGTCGCTTAATTCCAGTTACAATATATCCAGTCTCTCCTGCTGTTAATTGATCAATGGGTTGTTCATCAGGAGTAAAAATTCCAACTTCAAGTGCTTGGAATTTTTCATTGGCGATTTTAAATAAAAGATCATCGCCTTTTTTGACGCTGCCTTCCATTACTCTAATATATACAATTACTCCTTTATGATTTGAATATTGAAAATCGAAAACCAAAGCACGCAAACTATTTGAATCCAAAATTTCTTCTTTTGGTGCTGGAACTTTTATAATAATTTCTTCAAGAAGAGCTTGTACGCCTTGACCAGTTTTGCCTGAGGTTTCCATAATCGTACCTGGATCACAATCTAGAAGTCGTGACATTTGTTTTTTCATTTCATCAATTCTTGCAAGTGGTGAATCAACTTTACTTAGAACTGGAATAATAGTCAGACCAGTTTCGCGTGCCATACGAAGAGTTGTAAGTGTTTGAGCCTGAACACCTTGTGTCGCATCTACCAAAAGAATACAACCTTCAACAGCTTTGAGAGCTCGAGATACTTCATATGAAAAATCGATATGGCCTGGGGTGTCGATTAAATTGAGCTCGAATTCTTCACCTGCATCAGATTTATATTTCATCTGAACTGGTCGCATCTTGATCGTAATCCCCTTCTCACGTTCAAGCTCCATGCTGTCGAGCACTTGATTCATCATCTTTCGCTTTTCAATTGTATGCGTAATTTCAAGCATACGGTCGGCAAGCGTCGACTTGCCGTGGTCGATATGCGCGATAATACTAAAATTTCGGATTTGGTTGAGTTTCATCGGAGTTGGGCCTTACTATAGCAGAAAAACTGCTCTTGTTAAGGCTATTTCCCTAATTTTTCAGCTAGCATATTGTGTATGCCATCAAAAGCTCCATTGCTCATAACTACAATCACATCTCCATCTTGAATCTCGTTTATGAACATATCCACCAATTCCACAGTCGTCTCTGCCAACAAAACTTTTTTACCCAAAGCTTCAGTTTCTTTTTTTACGATTTCAGGATCTAGCAAATCTTTACCAGCATCCACTTCTGCTTTATATGGAGGTATTTTTATTCCAACAATATCTGCGCCTGCGAGAGCGTGCGGATATGTATGTTCAAATGTTTTTCTTCGACTCGTACTCGATCGCGGCTCAAAAAGCGCAACAATCCTTCTTCCTGGATATCGAATATGAATTCCTTTGAGAGTTTCAGCAACCGCGGTTGGATGATGTGCGAAGTCGTCGATAATTGTAATATTTTCACTACTCTCCCTTCCATTATTTTCTCCAGTAATTTCAGCCACAACTTCTTGTCTACGCTTCATACCTGGAAAACTCGCAATTGCATCACGCACTTTTTGTTCACGAATATCAATTCCAGCTTGATGCATGAGACCGAGCACTGCAACAGTGTTTAAAACATTGTACTCACCAAACATTGGCGTAATATATTCACCAAAACTTTCTCCTTTGAAAATTAATTCAAATTTTTGACCAATCGGAGTTGTCTCTTTGAAAATGGGTTTCAAATCCACATCCCCGTCTATTCCATAAACCAAAACATTTGCCTGAATTTTTCCATTCTTCTTTGCATCTCCAATTAATTTATTGAGCAATGGATATGTATTTGAAACAACCAATCCTTTTTTCGTCACTTCAATAAGATGCTCAAATGCTTTTGTATATTCTTCAATACTTTCATATATATCAACATGGTCCCATTCAACAGAAGTAATAATTGAATATGAAGGATGATAATGAAGAAATTTAGGTCGTGCATCGAAAAAAGAAGTGTCATATTCATCTCCTTCAAAAACTACATATTTTCCATTGCCAACATGATGACTCGTCCCTTCCTTTCCTTTCAAACCATCTTTGCTAATTGGAGTTTGCATAACACCACCAATTAAATATGTCGGATCACAATCAATCGCTGAAAGAGTATATGCCAGCAATCCAGATGTTGTTGTTTTTCCGTGAGTTCCTGCAACCACTAAAGATTCGCGAGTATTATTATTTTCAATGCCAGAATTTCCATTTACAAAAAAATCTCCCATAATTTCAGGCATAGACATGAGCGGCTTCTTTTTTTCAATTGCAGCAATAACTTCGATATGAGTTGGACCACAAGCATTGCCCACCACAACTAAATTAACAGCGTCACTAATATGATCAGCGCTCCAACCTTCTAAAATTTCTACGCCACTTGATTGTAGAAGCGGACCCATCGGTGGCCAGAAAGACACGTCGGAACCAGAGACATGAAATCCTTTATCTCGCAGCATAAGTGCGAAAGTTCCCATGGCAGTTCCGCAAACTCCAATTATATGAATATGTTTGCAATCAGAATCACTCAAATTTTTCTTTACTCTTTCAATAAAACGTAATTCAGGATTAGCTTTTTTGTGAAGCTTGGCATCATAATATTCATCGAACATATTAGATGTAAGCAATTTTTTTTGAGAAATGGGTAATAGCTCGTTCTCAGACATTTATATACTATAAACGAAAAAAGCGCGCCGTCCAAGGACGGCGCGCTCGCGCATGATAATCATACTAAAGAGCAAAAGATATCATTCATCACCCTGCTCTCGCGTATCCCGCCACCAACCGTCGGCACCCAACGGGAATTCATTCGTCAAAAGCAACATGCACAAGATATACCGAAGCTGGTTAATCTTGAGCGATGAACCTTCTCGAGTAGGATGCACAGTGTTCGTAAGGATGACGATACCCGTATCAAGCTCAGGAAATACAGCACACATGGTGCCAGTGTACCCAAGCTTGAAATATGCACCTCGAGTCTTCTCCTCCACGTATTTACGAACCGATTTAGGCATTTCCTCGAAACCTTTCAAGAACTGCTCCCAAACTCCAAAACCAAGACCAAACATGGTTCCGGAGCCTAATTGGTTCACACCAATTTGAGCAATCAAATCCTCGCGGATTAATTGCTTGCCCTCCCAAGCCCCTTTGTTGAGAAGAAGTCTGAGTGGAAGCAAAAGATCTGAAGAGGTCGAGAATACACCCGATGCACCTGACGGTCTTGCGATAGCACGAGTAATTTCATCGTGAACCACGCCGGGTTTATCACCTTCTGTATAGACGTAATTTTTATCGTCGCCAGCTTCTGGCCAGAAAGTCGTATCCTTCATACCGAGAAGATCGAAAAGCACATGTTGTGCCAATTCTTCCAGGCACATTTTCGTAACCTGCTCAAGGATAAATCCAAGGAGCATAGGCGCCTGGTTCCCATAATGGAATTGTGATCTCGTCAGAGAAATATTCGTCTTAGTCAGAGCTTTATAGAGCTCTGATGGCGAAAATTGGCTGTATGGCTTTTGAAGCCAAGCTGTTTCAAGCCAAGCACGGTAAGCCAATAGGTCGTGAATTGTCGGACTTTCAAAGGTATTACACTTCATGTCCGGAAAAAACTTCAATACTGGCGTATCCAAAGTTAAAAGCCCTTCAGTGACCGCCCACAAAGTGAGCAGTGCAACTGGAATACTCTTTGTGATCGATGCGATATCGAATCGCGAACCATTGTGAGTTGCAACATGAGGATAACCCAAATCAGGATATGCATGTGTGCCGAAATTGGCCACCATGCGTGCATCCTTCCTCACCATACCTATTGAGCAGGCGCTGAATCTGCGGCGCAGAATTGCCTGGGCGGCTACCGCCCTTACCGTACTGATTCCAACAGAAAGCCCTTCACAATCATTTAGAGTCATATAAAACAGGGTTGATTTTCAAACTACATTCCAGCAAGAGCGCTGAAATTTCTGGCAAAACTATACAATATATTCAAATTTGTGGCAACTTAGCCTCGAGTTCGCCAGGTGAGTAAGCTCAGCACCTACCCTACAATCTTATGCTCATGCTTCACCTTCTTCTGATGCTTTTCTTCCTCGATAACACCATCTTTCATAATAATCACACGATCAGCCGCTAGAGAATATTCTTCTTCATGCGTCACCATAATAATTGTCTGACCCTTCGCATGCAAATCAGAAAAAATATTTAAAATCATAATTGAACTTTCAGAATCAAGGTTAGCAGTAGGTTCATCTGCGAAAATAATAGTGGGGCTGTGGGCAATAGCGCGTGCGATAGACACGCGCTGCTGCTGACCTCCGGATAACTTCGCTGGTAGATTATTAAATTTATCAGCCAATCCTACTTTGGTCAGTGCGTCCTCTGCCATAGCATAAGCATGAGTCATAGTATGTCCTTGCATCAGAAGTGGTACTGCAACATTTTCCTTTGCTGTTAAATCAGGAAGCAAAGCATAATCCTGAAAAACGTATCCTAATTTATCAAGACGATATTTTGTCTTTTCATCATTTGTTAAATTTTGTGTATGAACTCCACCAACAATCACCTCTCCACTTGTCGGTTCATCCAGCAATCCCATTTGATATAGCAATGTAGATTTTCCTGCGCCAGAGCGACCCATTACCACAACAAATTCCCCTTGTTTAATTTCAATATTAATATCCTTCAAAACTCGTGTGATTCGATCACCGTCTGTAAAAGTTTTTGTAAGATTTTTTGTTGAGATAATGGCTGTCATGGTTTTCAGTTTATTAATTTATCGTCCTAAAATAGCATCAAGCGTATTTCTTTTAACAATCATACGTGCCGGAACATAACCTGCAATTACAGAAGCGACGAACAGTGCGAAGACCCTCCACATAGAGCTACTAAGAGGCGCGAAGATTGTTCCATCACTGAAAGGAAAGTTAATAGGATGTGCGTCGACAAGGGGCACAAGAAATCCATACAATAGCAGCATACCAATTGCAGACCCGAGCACCGCATAGAAAATAGACTGAATAACATACGAGAATTCAATAACTCTAGAGTGAACACCGATCCCCTTCAAAATACCAATAAATTTTCGGCGTGTAATCGCATTTACAAACACTACAATAAATACAGTAATTGACGCAACAACCAAGCCGATCGAACCAATCATATTTCCAAGAAGACCAAACATAGCTGTCATATCTTTCAAAAACTTAGGTAAAGCCTCTTCAAATGTTTGAATATTTGCATTAGCATCGAAACCATTTTGAATAAGAATATTTTTAACTTCCAATACTTCAGCCTCGCTTGCACCGTCCTCAACTCGAATTGCAATTTCATCTAGATTGTAATCCGACCGCCCAATCAGCTTTCGCAATTCACTTTGATTCATAATCACACGAGCGTCGATTTGATCAATCTTCGACTTCATAATTCCACGAACGATTACTTCTTTAGAATTATTTCCTACAGTTAATTTCATTTTTTGCCCTATTTTTACATCACGAAGCTGAGTAAATCCAGGAGAATCAACAGGTGTTAATTCACGAATTAAATAGGCACCAATCAAAACACCGTCCCGGTCGTTCTCATCCAAATACGATCCTTCAATTACAAATTTAGACAGACCAGTTATCTGATCCTCAACTAAGGGTTCAATTCCTCCAATACTAGCCCCTGTTGCATTTGGAGTTTCATCATCTCGAAGAATTCTTCGATAATCCGCGTTTATCTTTCCACTTGCAATTACACGCCCTGCAACACTTTCAACTTGTGGCAAGTTATTTATCACGTTCAATATTTCATTTGATTTTTCAATATATGGATTTTGTCTCAAACTTGTCACTACAATATCTCCAGAGTATCTATCTTTCGCTGCTTCAACTGAACTTTGAATCAAACCAACCAGTACTCCACTTACAACAGTCAGGTTCAAAAAAGTTAAAGTCATGATTAAAATAATCAAACCCGTAGTCCAAATACTGGCATGTTTAACTTGTCTTATTGCTAGGAAGAATGCTACTCGGAGGTGATTTTTCATATTTATTTCGCGCTTTTATACTTTTATACTTAGTTTACAGATTAATTATCCTCGCGCACTATTCTTTCTCAGCTCGCACAATTATTTTATCGCCTACTTTAATTCCAGATACGATTTCAATATCACCTTCTCTATCAATACCCCCAGTTGAAACTGGCGCCACCACCGCACTCTTATCAACAGCACTAGACCACTCTAGAGTTCCAGCTGGAACAACCTTTACATGCTTCTTACCCTTAACTATTACAATTGCAGATTGAGGAACTTTAATAACATCACCTCGTCTATCAGTTTCAACAATTACGTTTGCTGTAAGACCTGACTTAATTCTTTCGTCCTTAGAAATAAACTGCATACGAGTTTTATATGTCACGATTCCATCTTTAATAGTTTCAGAAAGATCAACTTGGCTAATAGTTGCATCGAATACAATAGCATCCCCAAGTGCATCCAAAGTTACCTTTGCAATCTGGCCCACTTTCAATTTAGCTACATCTGTTTCCGAAACAAATGTTTCGATTTCAAAAGCAGCATCACTCATGATAGTCACAACCGCATCTGTTGGACTAACAGATTCACCAGCTTTGAATTCTACTCTTGTCACAATTCCATCAAAAGGCGCAACAATTAAAGTCTTACTCAAAGAAGCAGATGCACTTGAAATTCCAGCTGCCGCACTATTTGCATTCGCTCTCTGTGCTGCAATTTCTTCTGCAGTACTTCCAGCTTTTTTAAGACCTAGAGTTTCTTCCGCTCTTCCCTTTGCTGATTCATTGTTCTTCAAAGTATTGTACGCACTGTTTAGAGCTTGAATTGCAGAGTTAACATTTGTTCTGGCAAGAATAATATCCGCTCTATACCCAGCAAGTGTTGAATCACTACTTAGATTTTGACTTGTTGCAGTTAGTGCTGTATTCAAATCATTTAGAAGAGTCTGTACTTGAGTTAAGTATTTTTTCGCTTCACCATATTTAACATCTGAAATATTCTGAGTATTTACTGTCGCCACTAAATTTTGCCATGCTGGAAATTGTTCTGTAATTCTTAGTCTCTGAAATTCAATTGCAGGTTTTAGAGTTGTGTTTCCATCAACAAAGAAAATTAATTCAGGACTTGTTGTTCGAGGATATCTAAAAACTTGATCCGCTTTGTTTTTAATAGCTTCATCTGCCTTAGAATATGTATCTTTGATTTCTTCTACTAATTGAAGTTTCGCCTGCTCAACGTTTTGAGTTGCAACCTGTAGATCTGAATTTGCTATTGCCAGTTCTTCTGGACGAGCGCCATTCTCCAATTCTCTAAGTCTTGCTTGTTCACTTTGATATGTTGCCTGACTTTTTTGAAGTGAAGCAAGATAGTCAGCGTTTGAAATTGAAGCTAGAACTGTACCTTTTTTTACAACATCTCCAACTTTTACTTTTACACTAGAAACTCTTCCTCCTACTTCAAAACCAAGATCAACTTTTTCCGCTGGAGTTACTTTTCCTGTTACCGCAACTTCTTGTATGAAATCACCCATCTTAGCGTCCTCTAGTGCATAGTCAGCAGAACCGGCACTTGGCATTGCAAAAAATATTATTGCGATAATAAGAATAATCGCAGTTATAAAAACTCGAGGTTTCTTTTTATTTTCCCAAATATACTTGAAAAAATTTGCGATTTTATTTTTTGTTGTTGATAGAATTGATTTCATAGTGATGTGTATTTTTTGATAATGACTCAAGGACTTTCTTCAAATTCGTGACGAGCTGTGCCTCCACCGTCCGAGATAATGGTTTCAGAACTCTTTTTAGTTCTTTATCCAATATACTCAATGATTTTAGCATACTCTTTCTACCGTTCGCAGTCAGTTTGAGCAGCACTCTCCTTTTTTCTGAAGGATCATGACCTCTTATAACAAGTTTATTTCTTTCAAGATTAAGTATTTGCCGGCTAATGGCCGCCTCAGACACCCCAAGAGCATGTGCTATCAAAGATTGTGTGCAATCTTTTCCATGACTACAGAGATGTGTGCGATCAATTGCTGTCAAAATCTTAACCTGAGACATACCAGAAAATCCCTGCGCCCGAAGAACTGCATCCATATGGCGCTCAAGCACCATAGCGGATACAAACAAAGACTCAATAAATTGGTTCTGGAAGGCTCTTGCTTTCATAGTGATAATACTTGATATGTTAAGTATTTCTAAGAGGATGTCAATCAGGCACTCAAGGAAACTCGCGGCAATGCTTAAATTTCCACTTTTGATAGTCACACCTCCCCTTGACAGCTATTTTAAGAGGAATACTATTTTATCTGTTACTTCGTGGGCAGGTGAATCCCTTGGTAGCAAGTTGCGCTGTCAGGGGACCTGACATCGAGGTAATAAACTCAGAAACTCAGTTAGTACTTCCATATGAAAAAGGTTGTTTTGAATGAAGGTGGATTAAAACCCATCGTAATCACCGCATTGGCTGCCGCCGTGGGCGTTGTCATCATGACAGCACCGCGAATGTCAGTTCACACGCCACGTGGCTCAAGTATTGCCGACACCCAGAGGTCAGTCGGAGACCATTCGTTCACCACGGATGAGCTCCAACTCTCACTGGCTCACAATCCTGAGTATGTATCAACGCTGAAGCGTGCGAAAGACGAGGGTAACATCCTGCATGTCTTCCTGCGCGACGGCGAGGTGATTCAATGCCATACGGTCAGCAAAGTCGATCCCAGTATTGGTCAGGTTACTCTGACTATGCCGGATTCGGTCAAGCGGCCATGGTCCAAGTACGACAGAGTCGTCCTCAAAGTCTGATCGAAAGATCGGCGACAACTGAATTCAAGCTCCACCCCCCTCCAGGGGTGGGGCTCTTTTCTTTTTCAGATAAATAATGTATAGTTTTGCTCAATTATATAAGGCTCTTGGCCTTTTATTTTTTTCACAATTATTAATTGAAAAATGAGCTCGTCGTCATAACCGACAGGTCATTTTCAAGAAAAACAACAATCAACAAATAATCAAATTAAAATGGAAATTCGAAATATAGCTATTATCGCCCACGTGGACCACGGCAAAACTACAATTGTAGATGCCATGATGAAAGCGGCAGGTGCAGTAAAGGAAGATGCTGGAAGTATGGACTCAAACGCTCTAGAACAAGAGCGAGGTATTACTATTTACGCTAAGAACGCCTCTCTTACATATAAGGGAACAAAGGTAAATATTATCGATACACCAGGTCACGCCGACTTCGGTTCTGAAGTAGAGCGAGTTCTCCGATCTATTGATTGTGTGATTTTGATTGTTGATGCTCAGGAAGGCCCTATGCCTCAAACTCGTTTCGTACTTAAAAAATCTCTTGAGCTTGGTTTGAAGCCAATTGTTGTTTTAAATAAATTAGATAAGCCAGCAGCTGACCCTCATCGAGTGCATGATGAAATTCTCGAACTATTTATTGAGCTCGGTGCAAACGATTCACAATTAGACTTCCCAACTGTATATGCAATTGGTCGTGAAGGAAAAGCAAAAATTAAACTTGAAGATGATTTTATAAATCTTGATCCCCTTTTCGATATGATTCTAAGTCATATTCCAGCAGCAGCCTCTGACGTCGCAGCTCCACTTCAAGCTCAGCCTTTTAACCTTGCATATGATAATTATCTTGGTCGTATGGCTGTTGTAAGAATTTGGAATGGAACAATCAAGACAAACGCAAATGTTTTCGTAAAGAAAGCAGACGGGTCTGTTAAAACTGGCCGTGTCACAAAAATCTTCGGTTTCGAAGGTATGGGTAAAAAAGATGTTGATTCAGCCGGTGCAGGTGATGTAGTTATGATTGCAGGTATTCCAGAAATTTATATTGGTGACACAGTAACTGACGCGGACAGTACAGAAGCACTTCCAACAATTACAGTGGACGAGCCAACTATCTCACTTAGTTTTTTGGTAAATGATTCTCCATTTGCAGGAAAAGATGGAAAATATGTAACTAGTCGTCAGATTCGTGACCGACTTGAAAAAGAACTTGAAGTAAACGTAGGTCTACAAGTTGATTTTACAAACGCCGATGCTTTCAAGGTTTATGGACGAGGCGAACTCCATGTTGCCGTTCTTCTTGAACAGATGCGACGTGAAGGATTTGAAATCCAAGTTTCTCAGCCTGAAGTTATTATGAAGGAAATCGATGGTCAGAAGTGTGAACCATTTGAAGAAGTTATTATCGACACACCAGACGAATTTACTGGCGCTATTATCGACAAGCTTGGAAAGCGAAAAGGTATTATGAACAATATGGTTCAGAAAGATGGTGGAAGTCGATTAACATTTGAAATTCCAACTCGAGGCCTTCTTGGATATCGAAGTCAGTTCGTAGTTGATACTAAAGGTGAAGGAATTATGTCTAGCCGATTCGTAGGCTTCAAGCCTTATGCGGGTGTAATTGATAAGCGAGCAGTAGGTTCTATGATCTCTATGGAAAATGGAAAGGCTCTACACTTCGCACTCGGTACTCTACAAGATCGTGGTGTGCTATATATTGCCCCAGGAGCTGAAGTATATGCAGGTATGGTTCTTGGAAACACTTCTAAAGGAGAGGAAATGGAAGTTAACCCAACAAAGGGTAAACAACTTACAAACATGCGAGCATCCGGAACTGACGCTACAATCTACCTTAACCCAGCACTAGAAGTGACAATTGAACGAGGTCTTGAAATAATGACTGACGATGAATACCTAGAAATCACTCCAAACTTCACTCGCCTACGAAAGAAATTTTTAACTAAGACGGATCGAGATAAAGGTAAAGCTAAAAAGTAAAGCGTCGCACTTTGCGCGCGGATTGCGTACCCTGCCCCGCTCTCTCACAATACTCGGAAAAAATTACTTCAGTGAAAGCTGAAGTAATTTTTATATGGGATAACTCCAATATGCACCTTCTCATGCGAATAGCGACAGCGTAGCAGGAGAAGGTGCATATTGTGAGGTTATCCCCAGTTTTAAGATTTACTTCATGCTTTCTTCATCTTTATTTCATCTACAATATTATATAAATAAGCCATTATCCATTATCAATAATCAAGAAACAGCTATGAGAATACTAATAATTGAGGACGATGAACACTTGAGACTTTCCCTGAAACGCGGGCTTGAATCAGAATATTATACGGTCGACCATAGTGAAGACGGTGTAAACGGTTCATATATTGCTAGAACTCATGAGTATCAACTCATAATAATTGACTATGTTCTTCCTGGGAAAGATGGCTTGGAAATCGTGAAGGATATTAGAACAAAGGGCATTAATTCCCCTATCATGATGATGTCTGTGAAAGGAGATCCAAACGATAAAGTGACCCTTCTTGAAAGCGGCGCAGATGATTACTTGGTTAAACCATTTACCTACAATGAATTTAGAGCGAGAGTACATGCGTTAACAAGAAGAACTTATAAAATTTCAGATGAGGTTTTGACTATAGACGACCTTACGCTTGACCCTCGTAGAACCGAGGTAAAGAAAGATGGAAAAAGAGTATATCTAACTCGCAAAGAATTTCTTATTCTGCAAAGCCTTATGAAAAGAAAAGGTGAAGTGGTTTCGCGAGGAGAATTATTAGAAGAAGTTTGGAATCGTGAGACGGATCCTTTTTCAAATACCGTCGAAGCTCATGTCAGAAATCTCCGAAAGAAAGTTGAAGCTGGTGATACAAAAAGAGTTATTCATACTGTTCCAGGACGTGGATATAAAGTTGATCCTGACGGTAGGTAATAAATTTGGTAAATTTTTCGAAAAGTAAGCTCAAAAAATTCATAAAAAATTGAGCCAAAATTGATGAGAATTTAATCTACGAATTGTTAAAGTGGCTACGCCGAAAGGCACAATTATGTACTCGCAGAGTATTCCATAAGTTTGGCGAGTACATAATTGATTAATAATATTTTCTTCTATAAATCTTATGCTAAGCAAAATATTGGATGGTAGTTGCAATATAAAGACTGCCATAGAACTCACAGACGCCCAGATAGCCGAGAAATTGGATATACCTTGGAAGTAGTGTGAATTAAGTGAGCAATCAGGCGACAACTGGTTGCTCACTTTTCTAAGAAAAAGGCTACAAAACCTATTGAGACCACTAGGGGGCAATTTTGAGAAAAATTAGGTAAAATATAGTCGTCACGACAGGAATCCTATAATCCTGAGAAAATGAAAAATCTTATAATTAAATACTTTGGGCCATTATCACAAGAACCCGATACGCATAGAAAGGAATTAGTCCTGAATAGCATGCTGGCGTTTTGTATGTTTTTGCTAATTGTATTTGAATTACTGATTATCAAGCATGAAATTCTAGCCAAAAGTTATATAGGATTTGCGTATTTTCTTATCGCTTTTGTCCCAATTCTGGCATCCTATTATTTTTCTAGAACAAGACGTATCAATATTGCCTCTATAATATTTATTGCCACCTTCACGATTGGAAGTGTCTATGGAATTTTGGTATGGAGTGTATTTCTTCCAGCCACTCTCCTATCTTTAACACTCATGACTATTCTTATGGGAATTCTCATAAATAGTCGTGCGGCCTTTATTTATGCAATATGTATTTCTGTTTTTATGGCAATTTGTAGCATACTTGCTAGTAAGCATATTATTTCCCATGACGTCAGTTGGCAGAATAACTCTCCTTCACTAAGCGATGCTATAGAATTCGGTGTCTTTATTCTGTTCATGTCTGTAGTCACTTGGATTTCAAATAGACAAACAGAATTGTCACTTAAAAGAGCAAGAAATTCAGAGGATGAATTACGTGTAGAGCGAGACAATCTTGAAATCCGTGTCGCTGAAAGAACTAATCAAATTGAACAGATGCAGATTGAGAAAATATCTGGATTATATAAATTCATAGAATTTGGCAAACTTTCTTCTGGTTTAATTCATGATCTTATCAACCCTTTGAACGCGCTATGTATCGAGATTGAAACCAGTCCAAAATCTGCTGATGCGGCTATTAAAACTTCCATGAATAGCCTAATTAGTACAAGCCAAAAAATTCAAAACATAATAGGATCTACAAGAAAACATATTCAAGTGAATCTAAAAGAAACTGAGTTTTCTGTTAAAGACACTATCGAAGAAACATTGTTAATTCACCGCCATAGGCTGATGAAGAATCAAATAGAGGTAAAAACCAACTTGCTCTCTGGGCCAGTACTTTTCAACTCCTCTTCTTTACTCACTCATATACTTACAAATTTGATCAGCAATGCTATCGATGCAGTCGAAGATTCAAAAAAGAATTTAGCGCAGACCAATAACCATAATAAGTATTATCCGAGTATTTATATTAGCCTAGTCTTACAAAATAAAAACGCTATCATAACAATTAAGGACAATGGCCTAGGTATCCCTATCGAAATTGCTCAGAATATATTTAACCCTTTCTTCACAACCAAAGACGGACGAGGCTGTGGATATGGACTTTCAGCTTCAAAACATATTGCCGAAAAATACTTTAAAGGCACTCTCAGATTAATTCCTCGTAATCATAATATCCACCATATTAACCATCAAGTCAGTAATTCTCGCCAGAATAAGCAGCTCGCAAATAAGTACAAAACAGTATTTGAACTAAGTCTTCCCCTTAATTCACAAGAAGCAGGACAGCTGAAATAATAATTATTAAGCTGATAACAACATAAGCTATAAAAGCTTTTGAGAGGCGGAATTTTACAGCCGACTGCGCGATTGGCGTCTCTGGAGACTGAGGAGCTTTATTTATATCGTTATTTTCCATATTTAAACCATCATAACACACTACCTAATCAAGCAATAATTGCATGTTATAATTGTTCTACTTATTTGAATCCCGACATGAATACTGCTATGAAAAAATATTTGTCCCTAGGATTATTTGCTCTCGCAGGAGGCATAATCATATCCTTTCTCTCCACCCTCTTTCACCTCAATCTGACTAAGTTATTTTTCACTTTGCCTAATATTTCAGGATGGGATGGGGCAGCACATGTAGCAATTATGGATGTGTATGCAAAGAGTCATTTTCCCAGCACTTGGGGGTGGTTATCAAATTGGCAGGCAGGGATGCCATTCCCTATTCTCTACCCTCCTCTTATGTACCTTATTGGTAGTTTTTTTAATCTATTCCTTGATAACTCAGTAATTGTTTATAAATTATTATCAGGGCTAATACTTTTGATTATCTCAAGCACGACTCTTATCTGGCTTTTGTATATTTATAAAAAAGAATTTCCAGATCTCGTCCGACTTCAGCAAAATATCAAACAAAATTGGAAAATATATACAGCAATTATTTTAGGGGCTTCTATTATGCTTGGAATTAATACCGGCTCACCAGGATCAAGATCACTTTTTTTCAATTCCATGTTGGCACAAAATATTTCCATGATATTTTTGATTCCAGCACTTTTATCTATAATTTCCCGATCTAAATTTTTTGCTGTTATAGGATCACTTTGTTGGGCAATGATCTATATCAGTAGCATCCATACTGCACTAAGTTGTATACCACTTTCTGGAATATTAATTCTTTTCCAAAAGAGACAAGACATATTTTTCTATATCAAAAGAGCGTTTTTTATTCATATATTCGGACTACTTGGAGCATCTTTCTGGATTATCCCAATGCTAGGATCTTATGCATATTTTTCTGGCTCAATTCAAGCTACACCGTATAACAGCCTTGAATTACTCATGCAAACTTGGCCCCACCTTATTATCGCAGCTTATGGATTGTATCTGTCGTATTTTTGTAAAAATGATAATGGAAAATACATATTTAGACTATCAGCTTCAGTATTTCTTATATCTATTTTAACTATTTCGCTATATTTTGTATCTCAGGTTCTTGAAATCGATATTTTATTGCCAATATATTTTCACCGATGGTTTGAAACATTCTTTTTCTTGCTAACGATCCCTTATGTTTTTGCATTAATTTCATTTATTAAAAATGGAATTACTATAAGTAACTTTAAAATTAATGGCGTATTAATAGTACTTTTAATTTTTATTCTGCCAGTTGCAAATTATATTCTAGTACCGAAGATGAGCGCATATCATTTTGATGGACATGTATATAAAAAATATGCTGATGGCGAGCTTGCGTCATTGGCCAAAACTATCGCTGAATCTAAAAAGATGACCATGGTGCAATCATATGTACTAGACTCAACTCAAGATATATTAGATGCTGAAATTGGAAGATTAGAAGGCAAAACTGCATATTCAAACTTAGTTGAATCGAGCATAAATAGTATGTTTTTTAGAATGTCCCGTAACACCCTCAGTCCCCATCCAGATACTTGGGGATTAACCAATTTCTATCAGCCAATTACATCCGGTGCAATACAAATACATACTCAACAGGATTTATTAAAATTCTTCGGCATAGAAACTCTTGTCTTGATAGACAAAACAACTGAAAATAGAGAAAACCTCGTAAATTTTGGTGATCCTGATTTCTTCACAATTACAAAACCTTCTCCTAGTTTTACTGTTGCAGAGATAAATAATCCTGCCCCTTTTGCAAGTATTATTCGAGGTAATATTGGTTTATTTATTGGTGATACAGGCTTCAGAAATAGAAAAATTAGTGACCCTGACTACAGCCGTTTTCAAGAAACAATATTTACAAATAGAATATTTAATAATTTATTTACAGTTTATGTAGACTCAGCCGATGTGGATGAATTAGTTCGACTCAGTAAAAAATCAAGATTTACGCTTATTACAAATTATAAGCATAAAAAAGAAGAGGAACTTGTAAAATATATTGATATAGTACTCAAAAATTATGATAAAAACCCTCATGTAATATTTCTCCTTGATGACGATTCAAAAACGTTTGAAAATCTTGAGAAAAGATATTCGAGATATCCAACAAAAATTATTACTTTTAAAACTAAGAAAGAAACATATCCTTTTGATCCTATTATCAAGAAAATCAGAGACATGTCTACAACTACAGTTCAAGAAATTCCCCTACAAGACATATTGAGAAATAATACAAATACTTCAATCATACTTCCTAGTCTCAGCAGTCTTCCACATAAACTTGGTACTATTTCCAATACAGTTAAAGATCCAAATAACAATACAGAATTTGAATGGGTTTTCATTCGCCAAAGCTTTCACCCTGGATGGATACCGGAAGTTAATTCAGTTCAGCAAAAAAGTTATTTAGCTTCACCGGGGTTCACAATAATTCCCGTGTCTCAATCAAATCTAAAATCAACAACCACCCTTTCGATGACTTTCCCTCCTTCAAAAGATTTTGTTTCAGGACATTATACAACTCTAATCTCATTCCTCTTCCTACTTATTTACAGCATATACTGTACAGTCGATCTACGAAATAAGAAACACGAACAAAGATAGATTCACGACCAGAATACAAACCTCTGATTTTAATAAATTCAGCGCCAATCTTTTTGGCAAACCTTCCATCTATAATTGATTTGTCACCTATTACAACTATTGGAGCGGATTTGTTTAACCCTTGCTTTGCATCCTCCAGCTTATTAAACTTTTCCAAAGCCAAATCTTTTATCTTTCTATTTGGTTTTTTATAAACTCCAGACACTGATCCAACACCAAGTATTGCTTGAAATTTTTTATCTCGTTTCAAGTCTTTACTATTCGAGCATAAAAAAACTTTATTTGACTGCGCCAATTCTTTAACTTTCTGAATCGTAATGTCATCTAATTCCAGACCATTATCAAAAACGAGCGTCCCATCTATATCAAGCAGAATAATATTATTTTTAAGACTTGATATATCTAAATCTTTAAAAAATGGATACGCTTGTGGCAACATAGTATTTTGGATCTAACTTAATTATTTAGTTCGAAGTGATCTTTTTAGCAGTCAATAAATATATAGCTATTATCAAAAGTACATATCCAACAATTTGTGTACCTGTCACTGCTTCTTTAAACAAAAAGTTTGCGCCTGTTGCTACAATCAATAAACTCATTGCAACCATAACAGGATATGCAACAGAAACTGGTAAGTGGCGCAAAGCGAGCATATAGAAAATAACATTGCCTGCGAAAATTGATAATCCGGCAATCAACCAACGATGATCAGTAATAAATTGAAATCCAATATCTCGCATTCGAATTTCGGGTTCATTCAAAGCCGAATAGCGTAGCATAAGGTTTGCTATGCCATTTAAAGTAAAAGAAATTATGAGATATATGTATGCCATAAAATTTGATTAGGACGTGATTAAAAAAATATTTTAGCCACCTTAAGTATACCCTGTTTCCAAGGAACCCTATGCGTCACGCCGCTTTGACCTTCAAACTCAGCCAAATGATCTATATACCACTCATAATTGCGCACCAAGGCCTGTATATTCGAATATTTGGGCTTATACCCCAACTTCTGCTCAGCTTTCTCAATTGATACAAAAGAGTCTTTTGAGGCCGTCTCATAGACCCATTTGTAGAGAGGTGATAATTTCAAAGCCTCGAGCAGACGCAGTATCCAAATAATTGGAGTGGCAGGCAAGCCTATAATTTTCCGGCCAAATCCCGCCCTATCCAAAACCGCTTGGTAATCCTCTCTCATTGTTAAAAATTCTTTTGCACCGATATTAAATGTATCGTTTGCCAGATTCGGATCGATAGTTGCTGCTAAATATATTGCATCGCATAAGTCTTCAACATCGAGCAATTGATATCGGTTTTTTCCATTTCCAATCATGGGGAAATTCTTTCCATCTTTTCCCCAATCATAAAAAAGAGCGAATACTCCTAAGCGCTCCGGCCCCACAAAAGATTTTGGCCGGAGCAATGGAACGATCATACCCTTAGCGCGATATTCTTCACATGCTTTTTCCGCCAAAATTTTTGCTTTACCATATGGGCCAACGCCATCTAATTTATCTGACTCGACGAGTGGATGATGATCAGGAATTCCATATACGGCAGTTGATGAAATATGAATAAATCGAGAAACTTTTTTCTCGTAAGCAGTTTTGAGCAAAAGTTTCGTACCTTCAACTTCTGTTGTCATAATTTCTTCTTCAGAATATAAAGGTAAGGCCGCTGCTGTATGAATTACAATATCGATTCCTTCCATCGCCCTAGCCACTAAATCCGGATCTCTAACATCTCCTTTTACGAATTTTATTTTGCTAAGTTCTGGGTAATCAAAATTTTCTTTATCTAAAATAATAACCTCCTGCCCTTTCGCAAGTAAGTGTCTCGCCATATTTATTCCCAAAAATCCTGATCCGCCTGTGATTAAGTATTTCATAGTGGTTAATAGTTATTATAAGTATAAGCTATGGGCGTTCTGGCGTGAATTAAAAGTAAAAAATATAAAACATCGTTAGCATCCAAAGTGCCACACTCGAAAAGACTGTAACATCCTGAAGCAATACTTTTTCAGGGTACTCAACTTTTTTAGATGTGTATATCAAGTATAGATACCGTAGTATTCCTAGCAATACAAAAAAGATGCTTGCAATTGCCCAGGGTGAATCAAGTACAACAAGTGCATATACACTATATGTCGCAATCACAAGTACAGAGGTAAGCATAAGTAAATTCTTCAGAAAATCTATAGAGTATATTTTGAGTACTGGCCGCCGCTCTTCTTGAGTGAATTCAACAAGTCTTTTTCCGACTATTAGGAATAGTGCGAGGAAAACCGTGCAGACCATTAACCAATATGAAATATGGACTGAGGCTGAAATTCCTCCAACAATTATTCTTATAAGAAAGAATAGTGAAATACATAATATATCTACAATTGGAATATGTTTAAGCTTCTTTGAATACAGAATATTGAGTAAGAAGTATATGGCTATTATCCATAAAATTTCTGGGATAAAAATACTTCCTATAACAAAAACTGAAACAATAAGGGAGGCACATATCGCCACAGCTACAGGAACTGAAATTCTACCCGATGCCAAAGGTCTCCCCTTTTTACTTTCATGTTTTCTGTCTTGTTCTAAATCAAATATGTCATTGATTATATAGACTGAACTTGAAAGAAAACAGAACAAGACAAAAGCTAAACAAGTTTGTGCCAGTAAGCCGATATCAAAAACAAATCCACCAAAAAATATTGGCGCAAAAATAAATATATTTTTCACCCAACTTCTTACTCGGATTAGTCTCAGTATATCCATGTTTTAGCGATTTCTGATCTATAAAATTCTTACCGGCCTATTTTCGCTTATGGATTAAAACATGATTTCCGTCCGGATCTTTTACAACCGCCATATGGCAAGTTGGAAATTCAGATGGCTCAATTTTAAATTCCGCACCAGCATCTTTTAGATTCTTCGCTGCTTCTTCAAAGTCTTCTACTTCAAATGCAACTGATGCACCGTCTGGTGATGTCTTCCATTGTTCAGGTGCGCATCCCAGTGCAAAAATCCCTGTCCCTACTTCATATTCAGTCCATGTATCGCTATTAAATTCTGAACCTGGAACCAAACCTAAAACACCTTCGTAAAATTCCTTTGCTTTTTTCATGTCATTTACTGCATATACAGTAAAGGCGATTTCTTTGATTTTCATGGGTATATTTTAGCATTTAGGGTGAAAAATCACACCTAAGCGCAAAAAACTATGCGTTCACAGAAGAATCCGTCCTTCTTATGTCTTTGTTGACCATATGACCTTCTTGATCTAAATCATAGACAAGAACTGCACCGAATATCATCTCCTCATTTTTTACTTCCTCGTCCGGGATATTTTCAATATATTTCATAAGCGCACGAATTGCATTTCCATGAGAGACCATGAGAATATTTTTTCCATCTTTTAGTAAAGGTAAAATTCTTTCTTTGAAAAATGGCACCACTCTTTCATAAACCATTTTCAATGTTTCGCCGTTTGGAACTGGACAATCCCATTCACGTCTTACTTTATTCCACCCCTCTTCCCCTAATATTTTTTCCATTTCCCATTTATCTTTCCCTGTGTAGTCTCCATAATCTCTTTCATTTAATGAAGATGCATGCTCAGTTGGAACATGAAATTGTTCTGTCGACTCAAGCATAGATGACAAAGTTTCAATCGAGCGAACTTGCATCGATGCAAAAGCATGATCAACTTTAATATCATTCACCAAACACCCCATCTCCTCTGATTTCTTAAAACCATATTCTGTAAGATGTCTATCTCTCATACCAGTCCAAAGACCTTTATGGTTCCAGTCTGATTCATGGTGACGTGCGATTATTAATTTACCCATGCTGGTTTGTGCTTTTGTTTCCGAATTTATTTCATTCATATATATCGATTATATAACAAAAATACCCACTTTTGGGTGGGCGTTTTTGTTGGTTTTACCAACTTTGATGCGCGGCTGATGGGTGCTGACCCCACGACCTCTCGCGTGCTTGAATCCTATATTTTCATATAAGTATGGACTATATCTTTACCGTATTTGCAAAGCAAACTTAGGTACTCTGGTATCTAGTCTCTACGGCGCTCTCCTTAATTAAAAGGAGTTCCCTCGGTATTCGCATATCTATTGCTAGACTTAGCCTTCACCGATATCC
The DNA here is from genome assembly GCA_964607805.1 of uncultured Candidatus Saccharibacteria bacterium. Lineage (GTDB taxonomy): Bacteria > Patescibacteriota > Minisyncoccia > Phycocordibacterales > CAIZLB01 > DALYDD01. The sequence continues at coordinate 41,110 of CAZSLF010000003.1, read as the reverse complement.
CAAAGAGTTTCAATTAGCCTTTAAGCTAAAAGCTGCCAGTCTACAGGCGAGTGCTCTACCGTTGAGCTACAGCCGCATCGTTTTGTCAATACCCTATATTTATCAAAAACCATCTTTTTACGATCCAAATATAGGGTATGTGGCCTATTATACATAATTTCATATAATCTCAAAGAGTCGAATACAGAAAATGAAAGTCTTCCGTATTCGCCAGTTTTACATTTATATATACATCCTCCGCGTATACCAGCTGATTTCAAGATATTTTTTAAGGAGATTAAAAAATTCAAAGAACCACTTGTAAAACCCGTCAGTATTGTCATTTGAGTTTTCTCTCTATTTTTGTTAATTTGCCCAACCCAAACATGTCCATCGCCGTCAAAATACCCTCTCACAAAATCACCTAAATATTTTTTTGGAACTTCAGGCAATATCATTCTCTTTGACTTATTCGGAGTAAGCCCTACCTTACCTAAATCATTAAACATTTCCTTACTTCCTATTTGAATCGAGTAACAACCACCTAACTTTCCCATTTTAAATGAAATTTTATGACTAGACCCCATACTAGTTCTCATTCTTATTAAAAGCTCCTCATCCGCAGTATAAATAGCAAAATAATACCCTCCTCTATTATTCTTAATAATATTTCCATCTGCAAACATAAAACCTAAGACATACGCCATGTCCCCACTCCACACTTTAAAAAAATCCCTATTAATTTCTCTATGCATTGGCATTAATGCATTCTAAAATGAAGTCAAATTTTCTACCTCTTACAATTTACTTATATTTATTTTGTAAAATACAAACGCCGGTCCTATCTAGGACGCGGCGGCGTTAAGTTGAACTTGAAGATCAAACCACAACTCTAATTTCCAATACGCAATCGATTCATATCGAGTCGATACGTTGGATGACAGATATCATGAAAAATCCTGTCCACAAGATCAAGTCGGGAACACCAATCACGGTGTAGTTTCAATATGGTTTGAACCATATCATCCTTTCCAATTGAGCCAGTGTCTAACACACAGTCGAATGCAAGGTCAGGCCAATTCCATGCACGACCATAGATCGAATCATAGCGGAGGCAATCGTTTTTGTTTCTTTCGATTAAGGCCGCTTTCACAGCTTCGAATTCATCTCCACATTCCTGACCCGAGCGACGCATCGCGCAAATATCAATATCACAGACAAGTCTGACCTTAAAAGCACGTGGGAATGTAATATGCAAAAGCCGACCTTCACCAATCACATAGTTTTGCCGACCAAAATCAGCAACACATTGATCGAGACCCTCATCGATACCCTGGTTGGGATTATCGCAAAGATTCGCAGCATGTTGTTCTATCGAAAGCCCTCTACCAGATGCGATCGTTCGCATCGTTTCTCCTGCAGATACATACCGATAACAACTTGCTGCGAAATGTTTTTTGAAGTTATCAAGAAGTGTTGTGCGACCACAACCTGACAGAGATGAGACGGCGATTTGATTTGAAAAATACCAAGGTTCTTTGTGAGAGTTTAACTGGCTTGATTGATTCATAGGTAATTGCTGGGTTGACTGAAATTTCTGAATGGGAAAAGAATACCTTCAACTCTTTATATATGCAAGTTGAGAAGAACATTGGTGTCGACGGGTGGGATCGAACCACCGACCTGAGGCTTATGAGTCCTCCGCTCTAACCGACTGAGCTACGTCGACATATAAAACCGCTTTAAAACTACATTTGAACACAAGCCAAACGTGCATGTTTTATAACATAAAACACCACTAAAATAAAGGTTTGCCCAATCTCCCTCATACTCCTTCAAGCCTCCTCAGACTCCTTGAGTCAACCTGAGATCATACCCAACTACCCAGCCTAAAAAGAAAATAAGTGCCCCCTCAGACACCCTAGGCATCAAAGACAGCACTTATTTTCTTCATCCAATCATGTTGCAAACTTGTTGCGGAGCCAGGAATTGCACCTAGTCCTCAAGGTTATGAGCCTTGTATGCAACTGTTACACTTCCCCGCAATAGAGACATATTGAATCAAAACAGGTCTTTAGTCAAGCGCAAAAAAATTATTTATACTTCAACTTATAAATCAAGTAAATAAGTTGTGGCAAGAAAACCACAACAAACTGTCCATAAACAACATAGACCAGATTTGAACTTGTCTTTTCAAGAATAAAATAACTTCCACATAAAGCGAACAAAACTAAAATTGCTGGTAGTGCAATAAGAAGTAAATTCGTGACTGCCCCAATAAATTTTTTGTAACCAGATGCACCGTATCTAAGCATGTGTGAATGATATTCAGGGGATCTCGTTGCATTGAAGTTCATTTTATTTTTATAAACAGACTGCAGAACTGATACACAAACAATATTAACAACTGATAGCTCAAGCAATATGAGTGAGAAAATATTTTTTATACATAACTTAAATTTGTCACCGAACTTTAAAGTTGTATTCGCTTTGGTAACTTTTGGCAGAGCACATCCAATATATTTAGCAATATTGATAATGAAGAGAATGAGAGATAGTCCTATAAAAGTTAAACCTAAAAAGAAAGTCCAATCATAAATTATTGAGAAATATACAAACCATACCGAAAGTATGAAACTAATTGTGAATATTATGATAAATGGATACAAACCATGCATAATCCACCCAAACCAATCTGACAGATACATGCTCATAGTCCTATTCCATTTTAGCTTCTTATCTTTCATCCACATCTTCAATATTTGAATAGATCCAAAAACCCATCGATTTCTTTGCTTCGAAAGCTCACTAAAAGTCTCAGGTGAGCCACCCTGTCCTGCCACAGTAGGTACGAAGGCCGATCTATACCCTTTAGCAATAATCTCAGCTCCGAGCGCCCCGTCTTCACAAATAGACCATAGTGGCCAATTATGTTCAGGCAGCGCAGCCTTCCTGATTATTACCATCGTGCCATTCATAACAATATTTCCTAAAATTGCTCGCATAGGGTACATAACTTTAAATACATAGTCTTGCTCGAGTCTTGCACCTCTTGAAATAAAATTCTCAGTGTTCCGCCCTTCACTATTTACAGCACCTTGAGCGTCATCTTCACCTCCCCTATACGACTGAGGAAATTGAATAAACCCTACATCGTCCTTTGCATATATAAGCCCTGTCTCTATCCAATTTGGATATGCCTCGTAATCAGAATCCAATATGGCAATATACTGTGCATCAGGATTACTTTTATGTATTGCATAATTTAGTGCCCCACCCTTAAACCCAAAAATGTTTTTCTCGAAGTGTAAGCTCAAAACTTTATCCTCTCCGAACTTTTCAGTCACAGAAAGAGAATCAAAATGTTTCTTAACAATATTGAATCCATTTTCATCTTTAGAATTATTATCAACATAAACCACCTCAATCTTTTTATGAGTTTGCGCTAAGGCTGATGTAAGCGTACGAATCACCTGCTCAGGATCCTCATCTTTTGCTGCTATATGAATTGAAACCAGAACATCAGTATTGGCACTCTTTTCTTCAACCGAAACCTGCGAGTATCTACTCAATAAATATTTTGCTGCATGTTTAGAAATAAAATTCTGCATGATCTTTTGAGAAATTTCAAAGAATCCATACAAAGAAATTAATCCACACAAAATCTGCACCATGATTATATTCACACCCATTAACTTCGAATACAGCATAGTTACAGTAGAAAAAACACAAGCCAAGATTATAATTATGAAAAAACTAGCAAGAAGTGACGAGTCTAAGCCGGAATCATTTCTTCTTTCATACCTAGGGTCATTTTTTATAAATGGATACTCAAAATATCCCAAAAAATACCACAACATAATTACCATCAACAGAATATAAATTGCGAACCAAAGCGAAATATCCTTAACTGTTAAAAGGGTCTTCTGATTTCCATTCTTATCAAATATACCCCAGTGTGGCCCGAGCAAACCTTCTTCGTTTGCAACTTTTGCAGGCACATCGAACATCTCAGCAATATTATAAAATATTCCTTGCGCACCAAAATTCTCATCCATCATTTTTAGGAATTTTCTCTGGCTCAGGAGCCCACTTTCTGCTAAACCTTGGGGTGGCCCCGCAGTTGGCCACCCAGTTTCTAGAAATACGATCGGCTTATCTGTAACATTTCTAACTCTTTCAAAAGTATTTAAAATTGTAGGTAGAGCGTCATCTATATGAGCCCATTCCCAATATGAGAAGGAGTGTAGACCGACTACATCTATTTCATTTATGACACTTTTTTTATTAACCCAAACACTAGCAATTTCTGTTGTTGTGATTGGCGGATATTTTTTCTCTTTTGCCAGTTTGGCAATAACATTTTTATTCCTTGATCCATACACTCCCGCTCTAACTATATTTATTGACCTTATCAATTCTTCTTCACTAAGATTATTTAGCAAAGCGGTCTCATTTCCAACAATAAGGTATTTGATATTATCGTATTCCCTGCCAATCTCGATTAGATTTTTTAATTCCTCTGCGTTAATCTTTGGCTCTGATTTTACAAGCCAGGCACCTGCGATTACTTCCATTTCCATCCTCTTTGCTAATTCTGGAACTTTTTCAATTCCTCTAGTCACAGAATATATTCGCACACAATTACTAACTTTCTTTATTTTAACCAAAACTTCCATCAATTCTTCTTCAGAAAAGTTCCTATCTCTACTAAAGTCATCTGGAGAATAACTAACACAAGGCAAAGTTCCTGTATATGGCGGTGGAGAATAACTCTTTTGTAAAAAAGTAAAAACTAATCCTGCTAGAATTATTGGCGCTACAGCTAAAACAAAAAATAACTTCTTGAAAAGTTTAAAATTTCTTTTATATTTCTGAGTTATTTCCTGATTCACGGTATGGGTCAAAGTAAGGCTTAAATAAAATAAAACTCTTCAAATACCCTTCTATATAAATCAATTGCGCGTCTTGCTTCATTGTAAGAAAGAGCATACCCCGAACCTTCATGCGCAATTACATTTCTAATCTTATGCGCACCCCAGGCTTCTTGAATTGTTCCAAAGAAAGATGAATCAGCTGATTTTAATTTTTCACCTAGCGTTTCTCCAGGTAGACCCATTTGCTCAAGCATCTCAAACAAAACAATATCTGCTTCAAGAATTGCAAGACGCCAATCTGAAGGATTGGCTGAATTAATTTTAGATTCAATATCTTGCCACTTCTCATTTCCCGCTTGAGCGATTGGTCCGTGCACTGCTACTTGCTCATTTTGACCTGGTAATCCAGCTACCCCAGCAGGCGCAGCAAATCCAATATTTGGTCCAGAATAAGGTGCAAGTGGTGAACCTAGGGTCATCTTAGAAATTTTCCAATTCTCTATCACTTGGTTATATCGCATCTTTGCATAGAAAATTAAAACCCCAAACAAAAGCGAAACAAAAACAGAAATAAAAGTTATAGAGGTAAATAACTTTGCAGCAAATCCAATAAATCCTTCTTTAAATGAATCTGCATTGAAAACTGACTGACTATTCACTCCAAATCCAGCAAATACCGCAGGAATTACTATAAGCATTAGCAGTGCTATTACTCCCAAAACAAATACAATATTTTGTTCCAAAGAAACTTTTGGCGCCTCAGCCTTTTTCTCCGGCTTCTTTTCGGGTTTTTTGTCTGCCATATTTCCTTAATAGTACTAGATATGAGCCAGTATCTCAATGCACCATTATCTCATAGCTGCCCTGCTAATTGTCCCAAAATATCCTTCAGCAGGGCTAATTCCAACACTTGCTTGCCATCTTGCAAGAGCACCACGTGTAGCAGTACCGAAGTACCCTGTATTATTATCGCTAGATAAAAATCCTTTCGAGATCAATAGATTTTGAAGTGCAGTTACATCGGCACCTCTTGAGCCAATTGTTAGATTTCTTGTAAATGTCGTAGATACCCCGCCCTGACCCTGATTCTGATTTTGTGTTGGTGGAGTATATGTTGGAACACTACTTTGAGCTTGTCCTCCTCTTATTCTTGAGCGAGTAACTGTCCCAAAATATCCTTCAGCGGGGCTAATTCCAACACTTGCTTGCCATGAAGCCAAAGCTGATCGTGTAGCCTGACCAAAGTACCCGGTATTATTACCGCTTGCAAGATACCCTTGTCCAATCAAGAAGTTTTGAAGATTTGTAACATCGTCACCACGATTACCAATCGTAAGATTTCTTCCATATGGATATGTAGAGGCTGCTCCAGTACTTTGTTGTGATTGCTGATTCTGTGCAATTAACTGTGCCTCAGTGTATTGTCCTGTTCCACTATATAGAGTACATCTTTGACCTGTAACAGGACTGAAGGATTCGCCTGCCTGACAGAAGACTGAAGTTGATTGCGTTTGGTTCTGTGCCTGGCTCTGTGTTTGTGTTTGATTTGTATTAGCTATAGCACCGCCTCCAGTAGTCACACCTCCTCCGCCAGACGAAGCTGCTGCTCCGCCACCAACTGACGAGCCACCGCCTCCAGTCGTAATTACAGGTGCAATATCAAACACCGCATTTACATTTGTATTACTGCTTATAACCACTGAACAAATACCTGCTCCAGAACAACCAGTAGACCAGCCAGTAAATACTGATCCTGATGCAGGCGTCGCCGTAAGTACGACCGACGACCCGTTGTTCACGTTTTCGCTACAATCGATACCACAAGAAATCCCAGGACCACTGATCGTACCTGTTCCTGTACCTGACTTATTTACACCAAACAAATATGTAACTGGTGTCTGATTCTGCACAGCACCTTCAACAACTTCATATGTCGAAAATCCAGTAACAGTAAATACTATAGTTCCACCAGAATACGAATTAATTATACAAGCAGGAGCTTTACACTCGACGCCATCTCTCATAATTTTAGGTGTAGTTTCGGTAATATTATATAGGGTAATGGTTGCTGGCTTGTTAAGTTCAGGAATTACACTTGAAATCAGAACAACTTTTTTCGGATAGAATTTTAAATTCGTATCAATATCTAGAGCTGAAGTGGATCTAGTTAGAGATATGTCACTACCAAACCTAACTTTTCCAACACCAGTTTTCCCTAGCTCAAGATTTTTAACAATATTAAGATCTCTTTCCATCGTCGGTCTAATATCGAAGCTTGATACTTTTGGCAAAACACAACCATATGTATTTACGGAAGTTTTAAGTGTTGTAGGTGTGCTTGGACAAGCGTCAATTTCATCATTTTTACCGTCTCCATCTGTATCAGTATTTCTAGATGTAATTTTATCTGTCACTGTTATAAGAACCACTTCATTATCAATACCTCCCTTTCCATCGGATACAATAAAAGTTGGTGAATACGAACCTGACTGAGTAAGCGTCGGTGTAAATGTAAATGTTCTCGTACTCGAATTAAAGTTAGCGCCTGCTGGCATATTTGACACCGAATAACTTAGAGAATCATTGTTTGGATCTGCAGCGTTAATATTTATCGATAGCAGTGCACCTTCTGCAATAATCTTAGAACCAATATATTGAAGTACTGGCGCGCTATTTGTAACTGTGACTATAACAGGATCAGCAGGCGGAGGAGTGACAACAGCAGGTGTTGCAGCTAAAGTAAATGATTCGTTTGAAATTGCACAAAGCACAGAGTCAGTTCCTGATCCGCAAATTTTTACTTTGTATTTAATTGGAAGTTTTAGCCCGCCTGACATAGAGGCTCCAAGAATTCTAGCGCGTGTATCGAATTGATCTATTGTTGTTTGTGGAATTAGTTGATTATATGTAGCTGTTCCAGTTCGACCATTTATTGTTGGAGAAATACTAGTCAAGCTACCACTGACCAAACTATTTACACCTCCTCTAATTTCTATGCCGTCAGCGTTGTATGGAATCAGAGTGACATTCACACTTGCAGAAGGCCAACTAGTCACTTGATATGAAAAATTAAGTGGTGTAGTCGACAAGATCTGAGATCTTGTTATCGGTGAAGTTATTGATATTGTTTTAGGGTTTGTGCTTGCTCCAGAACCTGTTGTATCAGTTGCAGGCGGTGGAGTTATCTGACCAGGAGTCAGCGATTTAACCTCAACCTCAACAGCCGAAAACTCCTTCATTATATTGTCATCGTATAGATAGTCTGCCTTTCTAGGGGTACCGTTATCTTCAGCTTTAATAAACAGCTTTAATCTTAGAGACGAAACCGTGCCACTTGTAACTCCTGCAGTTGATTTAAGTATTGGTGAGCTCAAATCCAAACTTGCAGAATTTTTTACAGATATATCACCATTATTATTTATATCAAAATAATCTTTTCCAGATCCACCTACAATACTGTAGGTTATTGTCTGGCCCACTGATATATCTATGTCATTTGCAGTAACTCTACCGAGGAATGTTCCTGCCGCAGTTTTCTCAACCACTTGCAGATTTTTATCCTTAGAATCAACTGTGAACAGAGGCATACTATTTTCTCTAACAAATCCAGATGTACTAACTATACCCACCCTATCCGCACTACCCATTTCAGCAATGGTCGCATTAATTTTATTTATATTGTAACTATAGAAATCACCAAGATGGGCAAAAGAATATGCAGACATTAGTACCAATTCATTGTTGTATACAATAAACATCGGCGAACCTGAATCTCCGTCTCTAATACCCGCAAAATTTGGATTTACATATTTGCTATCAATATTATGGAATCTATTTACATCCGTGAGCTCAACTAAACCATCCAATTTTGTCGGCCTACCGAATACATGGTTTTGAGTCAATACTCCAATCATTACTGCTCTATCTTGATTTAGTGTTAATATCTTTAAATTGTCATTTATCGGGTACTTAGCCAGAGTTGGTGAGACTAATACAGCAGGTTTGTCGTAATTTCTGACTGGATCTAATGCAATAAGGGAATTTGCATCACTAAAACTTAATAATTTATAAACTTTAAATCTATCAGTAGGCAAAGGTCTATCTAATTTCACTATTTGCTGATCACTCCCTGTTATAAATCTACTGTCAGTAATAGTTCTTTCTTCTATAGCACCTGTCTTATCAGAAAAACGAACTTTAGTTCCAATTGGCAATTTATAATGGCTCGCTTGAATCATAAATTGCGGAGTGATAAGTGTTCCAGGCTTTCTGGCATCTTTCCACTCGTCCTGCCAAGTCATAACACCTGTAAAATCTAATTTATTAGTCCAAGAATTTGGATTAGGTTTTAAAGCACCAAGAAGAGTATTCGCATTGTTTTCATATATGTAGAATTGACCTCTACCCGCTCCACTTACAAGTGCATCCAGCTCAGCGTTAGCCTTTGCAGATAAAGTTGGACCAGTTGCTCCATCCAATACCTGACTGTCAGTCGGCAAACCACTGTTTGCGCCATTTCCAAGAAGTAAATTTAATTTTGCGCGTGTAGCCGGACCAACTGTTCCATAACCATTTGTTTCTGGAGAGCCAGAACAAGAAATATTTTGAGCACACTGGAAAGCCTTCAGAGCCTTTTCAGTTTGAGTGCCGAAAAGTTCTGTCTCAGATCCTACTGATCCTGCACCCCAGTCTGCGATTGTAAATCCATTTGCATTGAGGAATTTCTGTAGGAGTTTTACTTGAGGATGTGAGTCGCCGCGCTTTAAACCAATATTAAAAAAAATGCCCGCATTTGCCTGGGCTTGAGCCTGAACAATAGCGGGTTTAGAAATTGAAAATGAAATTCCAAATATAATCCCAACGGCTAATAATATTATTAATAAATCGTTTACGCGATCTGCTGTGCGACCCTCCAACCCCAATATAGTTTTATCCATGTGTCAATTATATAACACTTCCAATTGCAAATAGTGCCTTTTCCCCACCATGCGGTGCCATGAATTGAATAGCTAAAGGCAACTTGTTTCCATCTGAATCAGATCCGTCTGTTGTCCCTGTCGGAATTGAAATTGCAGGAATTCCAACCAAGTTTGCAGGCACAGTAAAGATATCTTCAAGATACATCTTAATCGGGTCGTTACTATTTTGACCAATTTTGAAAGCTGGGCTCGGAGCGGTTGGAGTTGCAATAACAGAAACAGATTTGAAAGCTTCGGCAAAATCCGCTTTCAGTAATTCTCGAACAATATTTGCTTTATTGTAATACGCATCGTAGTACCCAGCTGAAAGCACATATGCTCCGAGAATAATTCTTCGGCGAACTTCTTTTCCAAGCAATTCTCCTCGAGTTTTCATGTAGTCAGCAAGTAAAGTATCCCCTTCCACATGTCCTCCATATTTTATTCCATCATATCGTCCCATATTTGAAGAAACTTCAGCTGGCATAACAATATAGTAGGTTGCAAGTGAGTAAGATATTCTTGGTAATGATATTTCTTTAACCGTCACACCTGCCGTTTTCAATTTTTCGATTGTAGAATTGAAATTATCAAGAACAGCTTTGTCGATTCCTCCTTTATTCAAAAGTTCTGGAATAATTCCAATTGTCATGGTTGAAGGGTCGCCTGAACCCGCGCCTGCGCCTGAATCACTATTTAAATTACCATCGCTTAAATTGTCATGCGAAGTACCATCGTATTTATCTTTTCCTTTTATAATATTGAAAACTAACTCAGCATCTTCGAGACTTCGAGTGATTGGACCGATAACATCTAGCGATGAACCCATTGCCATAAGACCATGTCTTGAAACACTTCCATATGTAGGCTTAAGTCCAATTACTCCGGCGTAGGATGCAGGCTGTCTGATTGATCCACCAGTGTCTGATCCAAGAGATGCAATAGATGCGTCCATAGCGACAGATGCAATTGATCCGCCCGATGATCCACCTACTACACGAGTTAGGTCATGTGGATTTTTTGTAGGGCCATATGCAGAGTTTTCAGTTGAACCTCCCATGGCGAATTCATCCATATTTACTCGGCCGATAAAGATCGCGCCTGCTTCTCGTAACTTTTTAATTACAGTCGCGTCGTGGGGTGCAACATAGTTTTCAAGCATCTTTGAGCTGGCTCCTGCGATTTTTCCATTTACTAAAATATTATCTTTTATTGAAAATGGCATACCAAGCAAAGGCTTAACCTTTATCCAAGCCTTTGTATCTCCTGCGCTTGCCTGCGTAATTTCTGCCCGCTCTTTATCTGCTGCATCAGCGGCGTCTTTTACATCTGCAAAAACTTCTCGAAATGCATTTATCTCTCCCTCCTTTTCTTTAATAACTGAAAGATAGTAATCAACCAACTCAGCCGAAGTAGCCTCGCCCGCCGAAAAAAGTTCCTGAGCTTTTGTGATTGTTAAATTTTTGAGATTGTCTTTCATGTTTTTTTCGATTTCTTTTTGGACTTTTTAATTTTCACACAAATTCGCAAATTACTGCGATCCGCCAAGAATCTTCTTAACTTGTATATATTCTTCAGTATGTCTTGGTGCACTTTCGACTAACACCGACGAATCGGGATTTAATTCAGCTCCAGTTCCCTTATCCGCCACATCTTCTCGCATAATATTTCTATGAGGATAATGACTCTTATCAGTTCTAGGCGCATGATTTTCCGAATCAATCGCACCAGCCGACACCTCTTGGATCTGCCCAACGTACGACAAAATACCACCAATCTCCTTAGCGAATGTAACCTTCTCATCAGCGGTTAGCGCCAGGCGCGATAGAGCTGCCAGTTTTTCCACATCTGCGACTGTGAATTCTTGAGTTCCTGTTGTGGCGTCTTGGACGCTCTTTTCAGTGTCGTTTGCTGTGTCATTTACTGTGTCGTTTTGAGACATATTCATAGCGCCATCATAGCATATACCCTTTATTTTTTGGATTACCTAGGGTATTGACAATATGGTGGTTTAGGTGTATAATATGGTCGTTCAGAAAGTCAGTATTTCGTCCGAAAATCAATCCAGAACCTACACAACCCATGAATTCGAAACAGTTCATTGCATGCTTGGCACTTGTCGTCGTGATCTTCTTCTCTTACCGCAGCGCTGGCAAATCCCTCATGGGAATGCAGCCTGGCTTACCGCGAGATATCACCACAGGAATCTCGCTCGCAATCGGAGTTTGGCTTACCTACTCGATGAGTCGCTCCCTCCAAACCCCGAAAGCCGAAACCGAGTAATCGGCAAAACCCCTTCAACCAATACCAATGTGATCATCTATTACGATGAACAAAGGTAACGGTTGGAGGGGCTTTTTTATTATTTTGTAAGATGCTCACCTCTTATGCAGTAGCTTCTATAGATCTCAGCCTGAATTCATGTGACTTCAACATTTCCATAACGAATTTCTTGAAATCTAAAAACTCTGCTTTAAGCTCACGTAGGTCAGCTTTTATTTCCCGGATATCATTTTTCATTTCTGAAACGTCGACCTTAAGTTGGGCTATATCTTTTTTAACCTCTATCATATCTGCCTTTAGAATAGATACGTCAATCTTCAATTGGTTTACATCTTGTCTTAATTCCTTAACATCTACTTTTAATTGCTCTACATCAACCCTCAAATTCTCAAATTGAGTTGCAGTCAGCAATTGAAAATCACCCATATCTGAGCTAAATACCTCAAATGTAGAGTTCAATACATATTCTTCTTTTTTTGCTTCTAATACTTTCATATATCGTTATCTTAATTATTTACTTATAAACAAATGAAGTCTATATTGACGTACATTAAATTTTGATAAATAAAAAGTAAAATAATCCTTAAGATTAGCCATTTACAAAAATATCTTTCTGTATGTGCAAAAAATCCCAGAAATATCTATATAAACTATTACAAACTGTCTGAAACTACCCCAACCTCTTCAAAAACTCTTTCTCGTCTATTACTGTGACGCCCAACTCCTCTGCTTTGCTCAATTTAGACCCCGCCTCCGCTCCCGCCAATACATAATTAGTTTTTACTGAAACTGATCCAGTGACATCTCCGCCAAGTGCCTTAATCTTAGCCTTAGCTTCATCTCGGCTCATAGTTTCAAGTGTGCCAGTTAGAACAAAAGTTTTGTCTTTGAAAAAATTCACATCAGTCCGCGCGGAAACTTTTAACACAGACCCGCCAGATTGCAATCCAAAACCATTTCCAAAATCTTCAACCACGACATGCTTGCGCAACCTCTTAATCAAATCTTTATGATCAGGATTTTGAAACCAAGTCACAAGAGACTCAGCAACGACTGTGCCAATTCCGTTTATATTGCTATATGCTGAACCGTCTTTAATTTTTGCTGCATCCATAACAGCGTCGAGAGTTTTAAAATGTTTAGCCAAATCCTCTGCAGTCTCTTCCCCAACATGATCAATAGATAATGCGAAAATAAATCTTGGTAAGCTAACGTTGCGCGCCTTTGAAATTGCTTCAATTAAATTATCCGCAGATTTTTCTGCGAATCTTGGAAGTGTAAGAAGATCTCCCTTCTTAACAGTAAAAATATCATCTGAAGTATTTATCAAATTATTCTCAATTAAAAGATCAATTTGTTTAGGTCCCATGCCTTCGATATCAAAACACTTCTTAGACGCAAAGTGGTGGAGGCGACGGCGATGCATGACACCCGAGTCGCGCACAACACATCGATATGCCGCTTGTCCCGGAATTCTCTCGATACGCCCGTCGCCTCCACACTCTGCAACATGAGATGGAAATTTAAATTTCTTCTCCTTACCAGTTCGCATTTCTGTCAAAACTTTTACAATATCCGGAATTACGTCCCCTGCCTTTTGTAGAATAACAGTATCTCCAATGCGTATATCTAGGCGCTGTATTTCATCTTCATTGTGGAGCGTGGCACGAGAGACTGTGCTGCCGGCAACTAAAACCGCCTTCAAGTGAGCAACAGGAGTAATTACACCTGTTCGTCCAACCTGCAATTGTATATCTTCAACAATAGTAGTGACTTGCTCCGCTGGAAACTTAAATGCAATTCCAAATCGTGGAGCTTTCCCAGTGTAGCCGATTGCTCTTTGAGCAACTTCTTCATTTACCTTAATTACTACACCGTCGATTAGATAATCTTCTTTCGAAGCTTTTGCTTGCCATGTTTTCCAAAAAGCCAAAATATCATCGACGTTTTTTCCAATCTTTGCATGAGGATTAACTTTGAAACCAAGATGCTTTAAAAATTTTAATTCTTCATATTGAGAATTTATAGCGTTGTTTTTATCGGCAGTTTCGAATCGCGCAATATCGTACATGAAAGTATCAAGTTTTCTACTTGCAGCAATTTGTGGATCCAATTGACGAATTGAACCCGCTGCCACGTTTCGAGGATTTGCATATAGCTCTTCGCCTTTTTTTGCCTGCTCACGATTGAGTAATTCGAAATTCTTTTTACCCATCCAAACTTCTCCTTCAACAATTATTGATACTTGTTCGCGAAGCTGCAGTGGTACGGATTGTATTGTTCGAATATTGTGAGTAACGTTTTCGCCGATACGGCCGTCGCCTCTTGTTGCGGCACGAACTAGAGTTCCGCGGACATATTCACAAACAACTTTAAGGCCATCAATTTTAAGTTCGAGGGTGTAGGTTGGTCCATTTTTTAAAATTTTTCTAAGTTCTGAAATTTCTTCTTTTGAAAATGGCTTTCCTTCAAAATCCACAGGAGTAAATGGTGCTCCGTTATCGCTTTGGCCAGCACCCTGCCCAACCCCTTCCAAACTTTGTTTTAAAAACTTTTTGACGCGATTATCAAAATCAATAATATCTTGTTCGTTAAAGGCATCATTGAAAGACCACTGCGCAACCTTGTGTGGAACTTTTTCAAATTGTTTAAGAGGTTCGCCCGCGACACGCTGACTAGGAGAATCTTTTGTAATCAATTCTGGATACTTAGTTTCGATTTCAACCAATTCTGCTTTTAGAGAGTCGAGTGCTTCGGCTGAAATTTCCTCTTTGTCCAAAACATGATAATTATGCCTATGTTTTTCAATAGTCTCTCGCAACTTTATAAGCCGTTTTTTGACGCTTTCAGGGACATTGTTAGAAGCCATATTTACCTATCATACACGAAATTTAGTAGTTTATGAAAATACCTCGCTCTACAGTCTTTGGTTGACCTAGATCACATTTTACGTTTGGATTTAAATGGTCCATACCGTATCCAGGAATACTTCGATCGATTACTAGTGCTCCGTTATAACCTCTTGCATCAATAGATGTATCTTCTATGCCTGTTGAAGGATTATATGTTTTAACTACAGTAACAAAAGCACAAGATTTAGATGCTGGATCAGTAGGATCACTAGTATCTACATAGAAAACAGTTGTAGCAGTTGTTGCTCCGACGCCACAGACACTATCATCACAAACTTTTTTAAATCCATAAACAAGACCTGTTATTGGATCGTCATCATCGTCATCTCCTGTGCCAGTCCCCTTTCCGCAAACAATTCTGACATCCCCAATTGTAGATGTACTGAAAGGACTATCAGCAACAGTAAACCCTGCACTATTTTTTCTATCCCAGTACATGGCACATTCTGCGGCACTATCAGCTGCGTAAAAAGCAACAAGAGATCCACTTCCAGATGAAGCAAGTGTTAATTGTTTAATTAATATATTCCCAATTGAAAATCCAACTGCCAGTAGAAGCGAGGCCACGATTAGTGATACAAAAAGCGTAAATGCTTTATTCTTTTCTTTTAGTTTGTTTATAAATCGAGTCATATCAATTGTTTGGATTAAGTATATCAGAAACCATTCACATATTAACTACCTTCATAATTCTGAATCTTCCAGTTTGTAAGGTGTTCATATAGTGGGAATTTATATGTTCCACCCACCTGGTTCCAAGTCATAAGAACTTTCACTGATATTTCTTGCTCAGCTGCTGGATCATCAGGAACTTTTGTAAATGTAATCTCTCTTGTATACACAGACTGAGTGCCGCCCGTTTCAGTTCCATATAAACCAGTACTTGAAGTGTATCTTACCTTAGGACAAGTACTTGGAGTTCCTCCACACATAAGCAATCTATATGAAGTACCTGATCTAACCAGTTGATATTTAACTGGGGCTGGGGCACCAATATCATTTACAGTAATTGCAATTGGAACACCTGCACTATCCACTGCAATACCATCTAACCAATCAGCAGGATCTTCTTGTGTAAGTGAATTTCTATCTCTGGCATTTCTAACATATTCAATAGATTCTTGTGCAAGATAAAAAGCAGTCATCTGATCTCTAGCAAAGAAAGATATTTTAAAAGCTTGCGATACAACAACTAAAGGACCCAGTACTGCAATCATAAGAATAGAAATTGCTACCAGAGATTCTACAATAGTTAATCCTTTCTTTCCTTCAAAACCTTTATGCATTTTTTTATGTGATGAATTCATGTGATTAAATATTTAGAAGTCTTTGTGAAATAAATGTCTGAATACTGAAGTCTGAAGCGGTCGAAGCGTTTACTGCAGCAGTACCTTGAATCTGTACGAATACTCCTGGTTGATCAGTACTTGGAGCTGGAACTTTTACATATAGGGCCATTCTAGTCACGTTTATATCTGGAGATGTAATTGTCACTCGCATATAGTTAGCCGGGTCAGAGCAATCTGCCACGCTTGCAGGACAAAATACTTTAACAATACTGCCTTTACCAGCAGTTAATTGTCTAGCGTACTGTACTGGTCTAGGAGTTCCTGAAATTGTAGACATGAAAGTAATACTACTTACAGCTGCACTAGCATCACAAGGGGTTCCAGCAGGAACATCGAGAGCACCACCCACAACCACTACAGGTGCTGAGGCAGGAGGATTTCCAAGCGTAACTCCACATCGATATTTATGACCTGTCTTGATATCTCGAACCATACTCTCAATTGAAGTACTCAAGTTATTTGATACGCCGTTTATAGCCTGAGTCTTTTTATTTCCGTCGATAATTGCAAGCACAGCCCCAAGTACAATAGTCATTACAATTAAGAAAAGTGTTACAGATACCATCATCTCAATCAAAGTAAAAGCCTTTTGTGAATTATGCTTTGACGAGTATTTTTTTGAGTATCCAGTAGAGTGTTGAGGAATTTTATTCATGTAAATGGTGTAAGCTAAATTTTTGATATATGTAATGGAATATTTTAAAGATTCTGACATGCAGGATTAGTGCTTGCCGCGCTTTCTACTCTAATTTGTCCTGTAGTTTCGACTATAATTGCACGACAATTATTCCTTCCTGGAGTATTTACTACTATGTATGCTGGTCCTGGAAAAGCAGTCTCTCCACTTCCCAACCCCTTATCCCCTTTGAAAAAAGCTTCAGGATTTGGTCTTTTGAATAGAATGTTAAGTGTGATAAATGAACTTCCGAGCGCAGGATCCCTCCTACAAGGCACAGAAACTGGATGATTTAAACAAAGTGCCGTTATCTCATTGCCATTTTGATTTTGGAATGTATAAATGGCGTAAATTTCACCTACATCAAATTCACTGTCCTCATCTTTATCCTGGAATAGAACCCACCGCTTTGGGTTATCTAGATCCACATGAAATCCGAATGGTTTTCTAAAATCAGCAGAAGTTGGATTAGCTACGTTTGTTCTTACTCCAATTCCATATGATTGTGTCTCACGAACAGCTAATGCAATTTCATACGATAGATTTGTAATCAAAATATTATTACTTAATTCTTTTTGGTTCCATAGCGCTACGGCCATTATCAAAGAGAAAATTCCTACTACTACAATTAATTCGACTATAGTAAATCCAAAATTTATTTTGCCGCTTATTTTATTGCCAAGACAATTACTCAATCTTTCAAACTGCTTTTTTAGATTATTTGAATTCATATATATGAGAAACCATTTACAAACTGAATGTAAATAAATTATACCCTAAAATATAGACAATGAGGAGGCCTGCAATCAAAAACGGTGCAAAAGGTATTTCGCTCTTCATATTGAGGCGAGGAATATGGAGACTTCGTGTCCACCGGCGAACCTTTTCCAAGTTCGTAATACGCTGAATTGCAATCAAAAGTACAGAGATAATTGCTCCAAACCAGAATCCAAATATGATAGCTGTTGCGCCAGCTGATAGACCTAGCATCCATCCGAAGCCGATAACTAGTTTGGCATCCCCTAGCCCCATCCATCGTCCTTGTGATAAAAGCCATATTAGATAGAAAGGCAAAGCTAGAATTGGACCAGCGATAAATAATCTCCAATCAAGATTCCCTAAAGCAAACTGCGAAATTAAAGCCAGAATACCAAATAACACAACTGCAATATCAGGAATTATTTTATGCCTTATGTCATAAGCAACCATAGAAACTAAAAGGGACATGATAGTGAAGTCAGTTGCTAGTTTTATTATAAATAATATTGAAAATGAACCCTGGCTCGCAGACCCAAACAAAGCCACATTATGTATATAAGCTGCAATAAAAAATAGTGCAGTGATTATTTCTACTAATATGTATTGAGGCGATATTTTTGATTTACAAGTTCGGCAACGCCCTTTAAAACCCAAAAAACTAAGCAGAGGAACAAGATCTATTGAGGTTAATTGTCTTCTACAAGAAAAACACATTGACCGGCCACCAAAACCTTTACCAGTATTGTATCGGAGTATTAGCACGTTCAAAAAACTCCCAATTATTAGGCCTAAAATTCCAACAAATATGATTGGTAAGTAATTGGCAATTACCTCTGCAGAGAAAATACTATTCATGTCGAAATATTATATCAGTGAATATGATGAAAACAAAAAAACACCCGGTGTTTCGAGTGTTTTTTTGACTTAGAGTATTGATCAATGACTTAATCTACAGACTATATACATGATCCAGCACTAATTGCGTTACCTGGTGTATTTGCTGGTGTTATAGTAACACTTCTAAGTGTAGCTCTTAAACTATCAATGCATAGCGCAGATGTTCCTCCAGGGACCCCTGGATCGATTACTGCTACTGCCCAGGCCGTTGCATTAGTAACAGTTGTTCCATTTGTGGCACACCAAGTGTTCAAAACAGGAACTCCATCTGCCAAGATACCATTTATGATACCACTTAGACTGTTTGTCCCTGCCAAAAACAATGCGGATGTACCAGGGCAGTTTCCAGCAGCTACCAAACCTCCTAATCCATAACTCTTATTACCAGTTGTATTGTAATAAAGCTCTGCTTGGTTTCTCAAACTAGTCATATGCGACTTAATTCCAGCAGAAGAACCCTTTGATCTTGCAGAATTCAGTGCGATCATTACGATAGCTGATAATATACCAATGATGGCAATAACCACCAAAAGCTCAATCAATGTAAAACCTCTATTCTGTAATTTTTTCATTTTATAAATTTATATAAATACCCCTATTAACAATAATTAAATTAATTATAACCCTTATATATACAAAATTATTACCCCCTGTGGAGAACTTTTCAATGCAAATAAAAAAACAACCTCCGAAGAGGTTGTTTTTTTATCAAACTAAACTGTAATTTTTATAGACAGTTGAAATCAGTATCTGACACAGTCGCTGATGTAGTTGAGTTTCCAGTACTGTCTACACAGTATGTTACTCCTCCGATTGCCCCAGATGCGTGCCATGCAGTAGTTGTAGCTCTACAAGTAACCGTAGCACCCTTAGATCGAGCTCCAGTTGCTAGTGAGTAAACACCGTTTACTGCAGCAGCAGCAAATGGTCCTGTTTCACCTCCAGCTGTACAAACAGCCACAGTGGCTCCTAGGGGTGAGTACATATTACCATTTGAACCGTAGTAAAGTTCCATCTGAGATCTCATACCTGAAAGATCAGACTGAACCGCTGCTTGCTGACCCTTAGTTCGAGCTGTCGTCAAAGACGCAAGAACTACTGATGAAAGAATACCAATGATGGCAATAACCACCAAAAGCTCAATCAATGTAAAACCTCTATTCTGTAATTTTTTCATTTTATAAATTTATAAATAACGTTATCTAAATTTTAATTAACCAAACCTTCTGATCAATTAAGATCCTTAGGTGCTTTAAGTATAGCAGTTATACAACTATATAGTTTGCTGGTGTGGATAAACTAGCAATTAAGCCATTTTCCAAATCAACTAAACATATTTTACTAACTACTTTTAGAAGCTTGATGAGATATTGTAGATTGGAATCAATACTGAAGCGAGTAGAATACCTACACCAAGACCTAGTACTACAATCATGGCAGGTTCGATAAGATCAACTAGAGTGTCTACAGCTTGCATAACCTCTCTTTGATAGAATTTGGCAAGTGTCTTAAGAATATTTCCTAATTCTCCTGATTCTTCTCCAATTTTCATCATCTGAATCATGATTCCAGGAATTTCTTTATACTTCCCCATCGCGTCTGATAGTGCAGTTCCCGCTTTAATATCGTCCAGACTTTTTACAATAATATTTTCAAATATTTTATTATCCACAACACTAGAAGTAAGTTCCATGGCTTTTACCACAGGAACTCCACTGGAAAGAAGAGTGTTCAAGTTATCAGCAATTCTAGAAAGATATAATTTTCTAAATAGATTTCCAATATATGGAATCTGAATTTTAAGAGTAGACATAGCATATTCTCCTGGTTCTGTTTTACTATATCTCCAAACAACAAATCCTATTCCAAGGAGAACAATTAGCATAGGGATCCACCAATTTACAAGGAATGAACTAAGTGCAATTACCACCTTTGTATAAACAGGAATTTCTTGACCTGAATCAATCAAAATCTGACTGATTTTTGGAATAACCACGGTAAGCATAAGCACCATAACGGCGATAAAAGTACCAATTACGAAGATTGGATAAATAAGTGAGTTCTTCACCTTACTTGTAACTTCATAGTTTCTATCTAGGTAGTCTGCTAGGAATTGAAAAGTTTGATCCAATTTACCTGATTCCTCACCTGCCTTTACCATATTCACATAGAAGTTTGAGAAAACTTTAGAGTGTTTCGAGAGAGCAAGTGAAATCGCACTACCTCCCTGAATATCATCTGATACCTGACTTAAAACAGCACGGAGAGGCTTATTTTCTGCTTCTGTAGATAGAAGTCTAAAAATTCGCAAAGCAGATACTTGAGATGTGAACAAAGTCGACATCTGTCTAGACAAAATCACAATATCTTTTTGCTTTACACGATCAAAAATACCTAGATCTCTTTGAAAGAAACCGACTTCATCGGCCGGATGTATTGAAGTAATAACTAAACCACGTCTCTGAAGTGAACTTACAGCAATATCAATAGTCTGTGCGTCAATTGTTCCTGCCTCTTCAACTCCATTTTGATTAATTACTTTATATTTATATAACATATTGTGTTTATATTAATCTCTCTAAAACTTTTGGATTAAGAGATCGCTGGTAAGCATTTTCAATACTGATTTCACCTCGTCTTACAAGATCTGCTAAACATCGGTTCATATCAATCATACCTTCTGCAAGACCAGTTTCAATAACGGTATTAATTTCATGAGTTCGTTTTTCTCGAATTAGGTTAGAAACTGCGGCATTTGAAACTAAAAGTTCGTATGCAGGAATTTGCCCGCCTGAAATTCTTGGCACAAGTCTTTGAGAAAATACACCTGAAAGTGCTGAAGCAAGCTGAACTCGAATCTGATCTTGTTGGTTTGCTGGGAAAGTATCTATAATACGATCAATTGTTTGTGCAGCACTATTTGTGTGAAGTGTAGAGAATACTAAGTGACCTGTTTCTGCAGCTGTAATAGCAGCAGCCATAGTCTCATGGTTTCGCATCTCCCCTACCAAAATTACATTTACATCCTGTCGAAGTGCTTCAATCAAAGCGATTTCAAAACTATCTGTATCAATACCTACTTCTCGCTGATCGATAATAGATTTCTTCTGCTCATAAACATATTCAATTGGATCTTCAATTGTAATAATATGCTCAGCTCTTTCTTGGTTGATAAGCTCAACAAGCGCGGCAAGAGTCGTAGTTTTTCCTTGTCCTACAGGCCCTACTACTAGAAAGAATCCTTGCTTTTTACGTGCAAAAGCTTCAAGTGTTGAAGGAAGTCCAAGTTCAGTAACAGTTTTAATTTGCTTGGGAATGAGTCGCAGTGCTATACCATAAAATCCTTGCTGTACAAAAGCGTTTCCTCGGAAACGTGCAAGATCTTTGTATTGATATGAAAAGTCTAATTCTTTATTCGTATTAAATTTTTCAAATCCTTTATCACCTACAAGTGCAATTAGCATACCCTGAATATCCTCATGAGTAAGAGGCTGCTTCTTAACAAGTGGTAGCAACATACCAGAAGTTCGAATTGTAGGGTGTCTTCCCTCAGACAAATGAAGATCTGATGCCCCTTCTCGGAATACTGCTCCTAACAATTCTTCTATTTCTTCTTTATAGTCTTCAATTTTTGTACTCATGGTTGTTGTATTAATATTAATAATTATGCGTTCATACCGTGATGCTTATTTGCTAACATACGAAGAACTTCTGTTACCACTTCGGATGGAATTGTAGTGGCTTTCACAATATATCCGTCGATCCCTAATCTTTTTGCTTTTTCGATATCTGTAGATTGACCTTGATTACTCAAAATTAAAACTGTTGCATCTTTTGCTAAACTTTGTTTTCGCATATTCTCTAACATCTCAAGGCCGTCCATAATTGGCATAACGATATCTAAAACTATTGCATCTGGAACTGTTCCTTTTTCAAGCTGTTCAAGTGCAGATTTCCCATCTGACGCAGTAAATACTTCAAAATTCTCCTTTTGAAATTTAATTGAATACATATTCAAAAGGAACTTATCATCGTCAACTATAAGAATTTTATATGGTACACCGTCTGTCATAGGATATTACATCGAAATGTAAGCATATTTTATCACACTCCTTAAAAAATAGATGCAAGGCACTGTTGATGATTTAGTTTGTTCAGCGCGCAAAGTGGTTTCAATTAAACTTTATAGACTTCTTCAAAAGGAATTTCTTTTCGTAGGGCTCGGACTATTGCATCCTCCTTCATATTAAGCATACCTTTTTCTTCTCTAAGGAATTTATTGATAGTAAGTTCAGTAGGATCTTTGAGAATGATTCTTTCTAAGTCCTTATCCATTTCAAATACTTCTAGCACGGCTACTCGACCTTTTATCCCCTTTGGACACTCTGGGGTAGGGTTTACTCTATACAACTCTGTTTCCTTTGGAATTTCACCTCTAAACTTTTCAGGAAGATCAGCAAACTGCTTATCAATCATAACTTTTATACTATCGTCCACTGGAACTGACTTAACTGCTGGCTCATAGGCCTTTCCTACTAGTCGCTGCCCCATTCCTAAAATAAGTGTTGGTGCAATCATATAAGGATCAACTCCCATATCAATAAGTCGAGGGATAATACCTACTGAACTATTGGTGTGAATAGTTGAAAGCACCAAGTGACCTGTAAGGGCAGCTTGAATAGCAAGAGCTGCAGTTTCCTTATCTCGGATCTCCCCCACCATGATAATATCGGGGTCTTGTCGAAGAGTTGTACGCAAACCGGTCGCGAAAGTATATCCAATTTCAGGATGAACTTGTGATTGACTCACACCATCCATAACATATTCCACCGGATCTTCTAGGGATAGTACGTTATGTTCATTTCTATCAACTTCTTGCATCATGGCATAAAGAGTTGTTGTCTTTCCTGAACCAGTTGGACCTGAAATCAATATTAGACCGTATGGCTTATCAAGCGCCCGCTTAATCATATCCAAATTTCTAGGACTAAAGCCTAATTTATCAAGCTTTTGCACACTTTTATCTGGGTCGAGGATTCGCATCACCACCTTCTCTCCCCAGTTTGTAGGAAAAGTAGATACTCGGAAGTCGATTTTTCTTCCTTCAATACGCGCAGAGAAACGTCCGTCTTGCGGCTTTCTCTTTTCATCTAGCTTCATGTTGGACAAAATCTTAATTCTTGCCACAACCGCGTCGTGAACCTTTGCAGGCAAAACAATACTTGTATTCAAGACTCCATCTACTCGAAAACGAATCCGAACTTTCTCTCGCATAGGTTCAACGTGAATATCCGATACATCTCCTTCAATTGCATATCGAAGCATAGTGGCTACGATTTTTGTAACAGGAGCATCTTCGATGATATTTGGCTGACCGTTTTTATTTCTTTCATCTCCCTCTTTGGCAATTTCAACATCTGCATGAGAAAATTCGCTTTCCAAATCCGTAAGAGCTTTATTTACTTCTCCACCAAGACCTTTATAGAATCCTAAAGCGCGATTGAAGTCATCTTCAGAGATTATATATATTTTAAATGGAATATTTATCTTCGCCGAAATAAAATTAAGCGCATCTCGCGCTTCGATATTATCAGGATCTACAACTCCTACTTCCAAAACCCCGTCTGTGATCGACATGGGGATAAACTTATAGTGGAGTGCCGATTCTTCCGGAATATATTTTAATACATCGAAAGGAATATCCTTATCAGCCAAAGATTTTGTTGGCACTTGTAGATATTCTCCTTTAGCTTTTGCAATTACATCTGCAGTAATTCCTTTATCTCTAAGTACATCTTCAATAGTACGACTTGATGCAGTCGCTTCTTCAACAATAATATTTGCATCATCGCTTGTGATGATTGATTGCCGTACTAGTACGTCTAAAAAACTCATTATGTTTATATATTACACCAAATTTTATTTAGATTCTATTGTTGATAGTCAGTTGATAACCGATTATTGATTTATATCAATCAGATATCTACTCCGGAATATTATCCTCAGATGATGTTTGTACAAATCCTCCATCTGTACCAGCGGTAGCACCAGCACCAGCTGCAGGTGCTGCAGAGCCAGTAGGAGCGGAATCAGGAGAAAATACAACTCCATCTACGCCAATATTAAGGAAAGGATTTGGTCGTCCAACAGGTCTCTTATCAAGAGGTCTGTACTGATCAACAAGTTCTTTATATACAGGATCTTGGAAAAACTCAGCATTGAAATGCACTTGCTTGATAGCCAATAGTTGCTGGATAAAACCTGCAGCTGGATCTTCCTCTCCAGTAATTGATCCGTCTCCCCCAGGTATTGAAACAATAGTTCTCTCAATACCGTCAGCACTCTTTGCTTCAGGTTTTAACATGGCATACAAAACAAAAACCAAAATTATGATTATCGCTCCTGCTATTATCCATTTATATTTTGAAAATGCTTGCTTCATAATAGTTTTTATTTAAGCCAATAAGTTTCGATAGTAACACTGAAAGTCGATCGACCTGTCTTAGAATCTGGGGCTGAGAAAGTTATTTCTTTTACATCTACCAATCTAAGTGACCTTTCTAATTCCTTTAGAAAATCAATAAACTTTTCGTATGTTGTATTAACCCCAAAACTCATCTCAAGTGCACCATGATTACTGCCGTCTGGACCTACATCTAGACTTGTAGCAAGCGCAGGATTACCCTCTGCCCCACCAGCAGGAGCCGCTCCACCAACCGAAGGACCGATAGTTGGGTTTAACAATTCCATACCTTTATCTCTAGCAATATTATTCATTTCAATAATCAAACCAATATTTTCAACTCCATCAGGAATCATTCTAGAAATTCTAACCAAGTCCTGGTCACTAATTTTTTTGCGTTCTTCAGCTAGTTTATCTCGCAAATCTCGCAATTCATTTGCCTGTTTTAGAGCATCGTTGACTCTTATTAGTTTTTCATTGTCCTTTTTTGCACTCTTATATTCAGGATTTACATAAAAAACAAATCCTGCTATCGAAGCTAATATGAAAATGACTGGTAGTGCGATTTTAAACATATAATTAATTTGTCGGATTAGGTGATGCTGGTACCTCCGTCGTTGCTCCGGCTGCTGGCTGACCTGTCTCTGCCTTATTTATCTCAGTTTGTCTTGCATCATAGTATTTAAGAATAAAAGGATCGATTCCAGAGCTGAATGTAAAAACAACATTGCTCTTACCCTTTGTAAAACTACTAAAAATAGGACTTCTAAATGAATTTTGGAAGCGTGATTCAGTAAATTCAGTTGCCTGGAGCGCAAGACTTTCATAATCCTGAGCTTCACCAGTCATACTTATAACAATTTTGCCATCTCCAGAATTTGCATATGAAAAACTCTTAAATTGCACAGTTTTTAGAGTACCATCTTGCAAACGAGGGAATATACTAGACGCACTAACATGGTTCTTTAACAAAGAACTGGCAACATCGATTCTATTATCAAGTCTTGTGAATTGTTCAATTGTATTTTTATCAAATGAACTTCTATGAGTCTTCAATTGAGTATTACCCTTTTCAATTTGTTTCTCAATAGTTGAATGCCATACATATGCACCAACTCCTGCTGCAGCAGTTGCAACCAAAATTAAAAAAGATACGAGAAAAAATATACTAGATCCACCAGAGTGTCTTGTCTCCCCACCAGTCACTGGTTGTTTAGGTATAAATGATGTTTGAAATTTTGTTTCAGGCATGTACTTGTTTAATTATATATCAACTATCTCATTTCCTGCAACTTTCTTAGTGCAACTCCAATCGCTACTGCAAACTCTAATCCTGTTACTTTCAAAACATCTTCCATGAAAGCTGGTGTTTCTACTTTTGCAAATGGCGTTCCAAGCTCCACGGGTGTTTGAAAATTTGCTCTTGCTAATTCAAACACCCCTTTCATCGCACATCCTCCACCGATTAAGATAACTTTTCCAAGTGGTTTATTAAATTTGCGCTGATAGCTCAAAATTACACTGTTCGCTTCTGAAAAAATATAATCAAGCGTCAGCGAAATCACTTCAAACACCGCTTTCTCGTCAGAAACAACACCAGTACCCAGATTTCTCTTAATATGTTCTGCTCTATCGAATGTAAGTCCAAGCCCTTTCATGATACTCATTGTCACATCTTGAGAGCCTTTATTTATAATATGAGAATATCGAACCACTCCACGCTCAAGAATATAAATTTTTGTTGAAGCAGCTCCCATATCAAAGACCATAACAGGTGTTGTCTCCCCTGTTAATAGGGATCGGGTACCGCTAAACATTTCAATTTCAAAAAAACTTGTATTTAGACCAGCTAACTGAACAATTGAACTATACGTATTTAGAACTTCATTATGAATTGAAACTACTAGAACCTGTGTCTTGGGAATGGCCGTCGTCCTATTATTGTTCTCATCTATAGTCTGAACAAAATCTAGTTCACCTGCCGCTTCTTTAGGAATTACCCACCAATCTAGAGTTACTTCACTAATTGGCACAGGAATATATTTACG
Source organism: uncultured Candidatus Saccharibacteria bacterium (assembly GCA_964607805.1). Lineage (GTDB taxonomy): Bacteria > Patescibacteriota > Minisyncoccia > Phycocordibacterales > CAIZLB01 > DALYDD01. The sequence goes on along the minus strand of CAZSLF010000003.1, from coordinate 13,909 downwards.
TGCTTCGAGTGGAATCATTTCCTTTAGCTGCTTTTCATCAACAAAAGGTAATTCCATAAGAGTTACTAAGCTCGATTTAAATGGAATAGCCAACCCTCCAATCAAAGTCGTAACATTTGCCTCCCTAAGCAAATCTTTAATCGCTTCCGCTACTTTATCCGAAGTTACGTTCGTAACTTGCCCAACAGAGAGCCCTCCGTAGGGACCAAGCGCAATTTCGCCATAAGTTTCAAGAATTGCACGACCTTTTCTCTTCCTAAGTTGAACAACCTTAATTGACGAAGAGCCAATATCAAGGCCTATTACGCTATCTTCTCCTTTTTGAAAAATATTTTGTAAAAAATTCACCATGAACTGTGTAGAGTGCTAGTTACCTTAGTAAATAGTATAGCTCACATACTCTATTAAGGAAATATTAAATTAATATCAAAATCTAATAAATATTAAATGAAAATTTAGTAAATATCTAATAAACAAAAAAAATTATGCACAAACAAAACAATCAAAACAATCAAAACTATATTAAAGACTATAAAAATGAAAAAGTTAAAGAAATTGTGAAGAAAAGTAAAAATTTAGATCAAGAGGCTTTAAAATATATCGCCAAGGAGTTGTATGAATACATTTGTTCTGACATTGGTATATCCAATAATCTTGATAATCAAAGTGATGCAGCCAAATCATCTGAAATACTAATACTTCATGCCCCATCCTCATCTTTTACGCGTCAGCAAAAGAAAAAAGATCACATGGCGCTAATTTGTGGATATATAAAGGAGTTTAATGATGCCGACAGATCGACCAACAAGCCAAAAATTGATATTTGCCCCAATTTCTTCCTCATAGATATGGATCAAACCAAATCTCAGCATGAAAAAACTAGAGAAGAGCGACTTTTATCCGATGAAAGCAAATTCACCCTGCTATATAAGCAAATATTTGGACTTGGCCAACATGGCCAGGCATACAAATACATATATATTGTTGACGATGTATTAACCACAGGTGCCACACTCAGCACCTTGGTTCAAATTATTCAAAATATCGTATCAAATTTACCGGAAACACACAGCGCAGAGGTAAAAAGTCTAGCCTTCTGCCATTAACAAAATTAAAACTTCAAAAACTCGATACCTTCTAGTACTTCCTCTGCAACTTTGTTGAGGTTTTGTTCATTTTCCTGAAATGTTCTAAAAGCAAACCAATATTCAATTCGCCCAACCCTTGTTGAATACCAAATAGTCACAATTGGCTTTGAACTTAAATTCACAAATTCTTCATCTAATAGATACCAATAATAATCTGCATCCCCTACTCCTCCTTGACCATGACTACGTAAAGTAGATCGAGTAAGTCCAATTGGTGCACCCTGAGTCAAATATGTATTACTTGAAAAATATTCCACTCCCAAAGTTTTTTCATGAAAATTCTCAAAAATCTCTTTAGCCGCCGAATTGCACTTCGAAACAGAAGTTCGCGCCAACATATTCACAATCACATCTTTATAGACAAATGAAGCCACTTCATCATCCAAAACACCCTTTGTATATTGCCAATCCACAACAGGAGCCTCTAAATTGATAATAAATTTATAAAAAGTTGATTCAATACTACTTTCTTCTTCATCTCGGGCAAGAGCAGTATCCCTGACATGCGCTTCTAGGCTTTGCTCAGGATTCGTACAATCCACTATTCGCTTAGCTAATTCCTCTTTATCCGCAAAAGCGCTAATTGGCTCAAAAGCAAAAGGATTCTCAATTTTACCCAAAGCCATAAAAGAAAGTGGCACAAGTACAAAAAGAATTATGAGAATGGCCAACATTATTACTATTACGTTTTTGATCATATTCAGTATGGCGGTTTTTTTGCGGAATCCGTCTAATCCAGGAAAGAGTCCTATTGAACACTGTTTTAGCTAAGTTTTCAAGGCTCTGCTAATATGTTACGGTACATATATAGGTAATTATAGGCAGTTAATAGGTATTATTTATATAAATGGAGACGTGTCAGAGCGGTCGAATGTGCCTCTTTGCTAAAGAGGTAAGGTCCCTCAAAAGGCCTTCGAGGGTTCGAATCCCTCCGTCTCCGCTAGAAAAGATTAAAGGACCACACTGCTGTGGTCCTTTAATCTTTTCTCGAGAGATCGGATCGATGAGAAAGGCGGAGCGGATGCCAGCACAGTAGTGCTGGCCGCGAGCCGGGGTCGCGAAAATTTTCGAGTGACGACGAGAAAATTATTTGTGACCGAATCCCACTAACTATAAATGATATAATCGCACCATGATCATAAGAACTTTAAAAGCTTTTAGCATTACTTTTTTAATACTCGGTTTAGTAAGTTTGTTGGGTATATTATATCTTGCAGAATACAACTCGAATCATTGTGCACCAAATTGTAACGCAGCAGGAATTGTTGAAGGTATTATAATAATGATTTTTTCAATACCCTTAATATTGGCTGGCTCAATAACAGGTTCTATTGCATATTTTCTTAACAAGAAAAATCAACAAACTCAAGTTAATGATAATAAAATTGACTCTAGTAGAGTTTTGTTCATTTTAGCAATTCTTATTTTCATTTTCTCTATCGTTTTAGTCCCGGATATATATTTTGGTATTTATAATTTTTCAAGAGATTATATTGAAATTATTTTTGGTTTATAGATGAGAAGATTATTTATCTCAGAATCTCCCGTGCTATAATTACCCCATATGAAAACTACACAAAAAGGCTCAGTTGCACCTATAATCGCGGTCATAATTGGACTCATTGTTGGAGCCCTAGGCGTATACATGTACATGGACGCAAGAATTGAAAAGGAAAAAGGAGCAGCAATGGAACAGATCGAAAACAAAATAGACGAAGCCAAAGAAGACGCAATGAAGTCAGTAGAAGATAAAATGCAAGAACAACAGCAACAGATGCAACAACAACAAAATGCCGCAACTCAAGACAAAACAGCTTCATCCTCAGCGAATTAGTCACAAAAAATTACCCCACCATGAAAAAAACAATCACAATAATCATCGTACTCCTCTTAATACTAGCCGGCATCTACTATTATCAAAATAATAAATCAGAACAAAATCCCACAGACGAAGCAACAATCATCCAAACTGACAAAACTGCATACATAACATCTATTGAAGGAAACAAGATAACTCTCGACTTCTTTGACTATCTAACAGGTCCCGAAGCAGTAGCTGCAGCAACAGCAGATGGAAAGTGTACTGAAGACAGCTGTCTTCCGAACGGCGATATGTATTTCAAGAATACAGAAGTAAAATCTGAAACTTTCACCCTATCCCCAGACGCCACAATAATCTCAACATATGCTTTTGAAAAATCACCTACAGGCGAAGCTAATATAACTCCAGCTGAGCTAAAAAAAGATTATGTTGATGTAGAATCAAATAATATTGGAAATGAAATAAAGTTCAACAACAAGAATGAAGTTGTATATATAAAACAGATTTTCAGACCATAAACTTATCCAAACAAAAACCCCATAGCACCTAAGCCTACGGGGTCGAATTATTATCTTGAACCAACACTCAAAGATCCAAAAGTGCACGTTTCTCTGGGGAGAGACTATTAATGAATGCCTTCTTCATCCTTGCTTTCTCCTTCTCGCCATCATGATGTTGCACAGGGGAATCACTTCTGAGAACAAAACACGTATTACCATCGGTCAAGGCGACAACCTCACTCACCACATAACTTGAGTTCGCTGAATTTGCGCTCAAATCACTGGCATACGCATTTGCAATATCCCTATTCTCGAGAAAACCTTTTCCTGGGTCGGAAAGCGAAGATGTGGTTCTTCGGATTTCAAAACCCCGAACGACTCTGAATTTTCCGAGACCAGAGGCTATCAACTCATCGATCGTCGATAGTCTTACTTCTTCTTGAACACCAGCTGGGGTCAAATCTGGGTTTTTATCGCTATCTTTTTCGTCACTCATAACACAGTGGTTGTTAATGGTTTAAGGAGGGTGAATTGAAACAACTAGCCAAACAGGATAGTACCTAAAAAGAAATTTTATGTCTACCTCTTAGTTTGAATCGGAATACCTATTAAGCTTACGTCCAGAAAGCAAATATTCCGCCCATAACCCAACCTTCTCCCCACCCCTTTTATACTATATACTTTAGGCATTAAAATATAGTAATAAAAACGGGCCAAAACCCATAAAAAAATGAATGATTCATTATTAACAAAATTTCCTCTAGCAAAACGGAGAAAATTTTGGAAGAAGATGATAGAAAAAGCGGTTATTTTATTCTTCCTATCAGCAGTAGTCGCATTACCTTGTTTCTTTATAATCGCAGGAGCGAATACTTATACCCTCTCTGTACCCAAAGCAATTGCCATCGGACTAGGTATATTCGCAGTCTTCTTCGGAATCATGTGGGGTTTATACGGTATATACGTCTCATATTACATAAAAACTTACTACTATGAGGATGACAATGACTTTCTAACTATAAAGAAAGGAGTCTTCATGCCTGCAGAAATCCATGTTCAATATCTCAAGATTCAGGATGTATATGTGGATCAGGATATCTTAGACAGAATTCTTGGTATATACGATGTTCATATTTCAAGTGCCACATATTCTTCAGGAATTGCTGCACATATCGACGGTGTAAAAAAAGAAACTGCAGATGGCCTAAAGATGCTTTTATTGGGTAAAATCAAGAGCTCATCATATAGTCATCAACCAAATCCAAATAACCCTAATCAAAACCAAACACAAGCAACTGCAAACAATGAACCAATCAAAGCCAACTTCTCCTCACCCATTTCAAGTGAAGTATACGGCTTGAGTAGCGATTGGTGGGTCGGTGAATTGGTTAAACTAGCATTTGGAGCAACTATTACACCTCTAATATTTACAGCTTGGATTAGCGGATCACTTTTCGGTGAGAACGGCCGCGAGTTTAACTGGATGATTATATTCTGGATCTGGCTTGGAATATTGGTTATAACAATTGCCTATCGAGTTATCTATCTTCTCCTTTGGAAAAGTCATTATAACTACAACTTCGGCGAGCAATATATCTATATGAAAACAGGAGTACTTAGTATTTCTGAGCAGAATATGTCATATGACACTATCCAAGATGTAAAAATCAATCAATCTTTTGTAGATAGAATATTTAAAGTAGCGGACGTAATTATTGAAAATGCATCTGCAAATGCACCAGTAATAAACGCAAAAAACAAAGGAGGTTTCATAAACGGTATTGTTATTGAGGGACTTTCTATCACTGATGCCAAAAAAGTAACTGAGGAAATCAAGAAAGTTATTATTAGCAAAGGTGGCCTAACAAGAGGACTATAAAAATATGAAAATATTCGGAATAATAATTATAGTAGTCAGTGTAATAGTAAACATATTAATTGGATTATTTATTTTGGGAATGAGCTGGAATCAAGCAAACCCTTCTACAGGCACAAACTCTGCTTCAGGTTCAAAGGTGACAATTTCTGACGAAACCATTCCATATATAAACAATACACATAAATTTCAGTTCAATTATCCTAAAGATTGGCCAATTACAACGACTATAGCAAATCGCGAAAACGATCCTACTCTAATAGACAGTTTCAATTCCCTGAACGAGTCAGACAAATTTCTAGAAGGTTTTACAATTTATTCAAACAAAAGCGTATTTTCTCAGCTGGAAATGGTTGATTATATGAGAAACAACCTCGTAGCAAATGGGTACAAAATATTATCAGAGAAGCCAGGAGAGATTGCTGGTCGTAAGTGGCACAGATTCGACACTACATCAACAATAAAACCAGAAGATGGAACAGCACCTTATGATATTAGAGGATATGTTTATAGTGCAGAAGGAAACGATGAATATATAACAGTCGAATATTACGATCAAATTTCTACTTTCGAAAATACAAAAGGTGCATTCATAAAAACGATGGAATCTTTTAAGTTTATCTAGATCCTATCCTGACTAAAAACAAAAATACCCACCAGACTCATCTGGTGGGTACGCAACTAACTGCATGCGGAAAGATCAAGAGATCATAACCTCATCGGTATCCTCATCAAACTGCACCACTTGAGGCAGTGGCAGTTTTTTCAGATCCAACCCATGAACATAATCTGGGTTCAAATGATTTCGTGGATACAAGAAAATTGAGCCTGTGATAAAACTTTGACTACTTAGCGTGTAAATACCCAAATCATCCAGTTCAATATTTGTTGTTTCCATATCCAGAAACAACACGGAAGCATACTCGCTGACTACCCAACAACTTTTCTTTTCGTCGTAAATTGCACACCAGGTTAGCTGTAACAATACACTTGATCCTACTATACTCGCCTGACCTATCGGTCCGCAGTACGTTTTGTCTCGCTCTTTAATTCGGATTTGTGCTTCAATAAGCCGCGAATTTTCTAGCAATTGTTTCCAAGGTATGGTTTTCATATTTCCAACAGGTAGAGGTTTCAGGACAATGGTTTGACTGACAAGACAACTAACTAGTGAAAAGACTAGCAAAGTGTTGGGTGCATGTCTATCTTCTACTATTTGGCTATATACAACCTGTCAAAATTAGCTATAATCCTATGGTCGGAGGATTGGGTGAGTGGTTGAAACCAGCGGTTTACTAAACCGCCGACGGGTAAAACTGTCCGTGAGTTCGAATCTCACATCCTCCGCTAGAAAAAATAAAAAAGCTCCACTGCTGGAGCTTTTTTATTTTTTCTCGAAAGGAAGTGCTGATGAGAAAGACGGAGCGGATGCCAGCACAGTGGTGCTGGCCGCGAGTCGGGGTCGCGAGCGTCTGCGAGTGACGACGAGCAAACGACTCGTGACCGAATCTCCTCCCGCCCCCAATTTACCCCCTCTCCCCTTCAGTGTATAATTTCATCATGACAAAACATGAATCATTTGGGGCGCATTCTCATTCTTCTACTTCCTCAGAAAGTCCGGAAAGTAAAACTTTAAATATTGACACCAACAATCAAAATCCAAATCAATCAGAAGAAAATGTTTCGACACCAGAAACCATTACCTCAAATCTAAAAGATGAAGGTCCTGAACAAAATAATATTTACAATGCAGAAAATAAAACAGAAAGCAGTGCAGAAACAAACGAATCTCTAGGCACAGGCAACCTTCAAGAAGGAGAACCGGAACCTTTACGTGTAAATGATTTGCATCTTGAAATTGAAGGCATATTACAAGCGGAAAAACTCGAAGATCCAGAAGCCAGAGTTGATCCTACAAGGCAAATTGAATATCTAAACGGCGTTGTTGGCGATTTAGATGAAAGAATTCATCAACTAGAGTCATCCGTTCATACAAGAAACGATGGACTGAAAGAAGCACGTGCAGCTTTAGGAATCCCTCATGATGGTGGAGTAGAAACTCTATCTGACGATGAAACCGAACTGAAAGCACTAAAGGCGGAAAAAGCGGAAGCTGAAAGATATAGACGAGAAGCAGAGGAAGTAGAAGAGATGCAAGAAGCTATGGATACGATGAATCAACTTCCTAAAGAAACAATAAATTTTATTATGATAAATGGAACCCTGCCCTCAGGCGAACCATTCAAAACTAAAAGTGGCAAAGAAGTAAAACCCGATATTGCTAAAAATATTGCAAACGCCGTGGGCAATGGAGTGAAATTTGTTACTAAATTAGTTGTCCAAACTACATTTGCAATATTGAAAGGAATTGCTAAAGGTGTCGGAGCTGGAGTTAAAGCGGCTATGAAGGAGTAGTCCTTCTCAATAAAAAAACCGAAACTACTTCCCTTCAAAAGCTTCTTTTAATTTCTCAATATCGAACCGCTTCATTTCCAAAAAAGCTTGGGTTACACGATTTTTAGCTTCTTCATCTGAAGTTGCCAGCATAGAATGCATAACTGTCGGACTCATCTGCCAAGAAACTCCAAATTTATCTTTCAACCATCCGCATTGCTCGGCTTCGGGAACTACTGACATAGCGTTGCTCAATCTGTCTATTTCTCCTTGATTATCACAATTAACAAGTAGCGAAACAGCTTCATTGAAATTAAAAGCATGTTCCATGGCGCTGTCCATTACCACAAATTCCTGCCCCTCTAATTTAAAACGAGCATAATTCAACATATCAGGCTTGTTTGGTTCCATACCTTCTCCATATTCAGAAATATGTCCTTCACCTTCCATAGGACCAGAATTTTCGAACACTGACATATATAATTCCATTGCCTTGCGAGCGTTACCAGCCTGTGTGCCTGCAAACATAAGGGAAGGCGTTACTGTTTGGATTGAATTATCTGAACTATGCATAATTTGCCAAGAGACACCATATTTGTCGTTTAGCCAGCCGTATTTTTTACTAAATGGATATGTCTCAAGTCCCATAAGCACCTCTCCACCATCTGCCAATATACCCCAAAGTCTTTCCACTTCTTCGACAGAGTCACAGGCAACCATAAAAGATATAGAAGGATTGATTTTAAAAAGAGGACCCGCACTAATAGCCATAAAAGTATGTCCCATAATAGAAAAAGTGAGTATGTCGCAATCTCCACTCGGAGTACTATTAATAACACTATGATTCAATATCTTTGAATCTTTAAATGTCTGCACATAAAAATCAGCAGCTTCTTTTGCTTCGGTATCAAACCAAAGATGTGGGATTATTTTTTGCATAATAATATTATATTACATATTAAAATCTTTGAGTACACCAATAGTGAGCCTGCAGAGACCACAAAAGACATAGAAAATAAAACATTAAACTTCAAACTTTAAATCCACTAGCGTTTTCAACCTCCAATATCTTCTTTTTCCGATCACTCCCCCAATGATATTGCCCTATCGCACCACTAGATTGAATCACCCTATGACATGGAACAATTATTGCAATAGGATTTTTTCCAATTGCAGTTCCCACAGCGCGAACCGCTTTTGGTTTTCCAATTTTTTTAGCAATATCCGCATATGTACGAGTCTGCCCAACTGGGATTTTTAAAAGTTCATTCCAGACTTTAAGTTGAAAGTCTGTGCCGATTAAGTCTAATTTAGTTGAAGGATCATAAGAATTAGCAGGCGCGTTTTTTTTGTTTAATTCTTTCAAAGTTAAAGAAGCATTTGGAAAATGGCCCTTCATCTCTTCGACTGCCTTTTTCTTAGATGAAATGAATGCCTGGTATACAATCCCTTTTTCAGTTGTGGCAATAACTGTCTCGCCAAATTGTGTTTGGGCGAAGTAATATTCAATATTTTGGGATGATTTTGCTGATTTGGTCGTCATATACGGCAATATTAACCTGACTAGATTGGAAGTACCAATTTGGCACTTCCAATTTAATCTAATTTATTCATATGCTCGGCCGAAATTGGAGGTCACAATTTGTGACCTCCAATTTTATCGTTATTTTTAGCCCTTAATTGGATATCACAATTTGTGATATCCAATTAAACCTTATTTATAGACCTAAATTGGGTATGCCAATTTGGCATACCCATTTTTTCGTTTTATAACTTTTACAAGCCAAAATTTTATCTAAAATTGATGAGAATTTAATGTCCTATCTGATATTTTATGAACATGAAAAATGAAAACATTTTGCCTGAAGCAATAAATATAGATATATCTGTAGTAAAAGAGAAAATCCTCTATTTTAGAGGTAAGAAAGTTATGTTAGACAGAGATCTGGCCATGCTTTATGGTGTTACTACAGCACAACTAAATCAATCGGTCAGAAGAAACCTGACCCGATTTCCACCAGACTTTATGTTCCAACTCAACTCTGAGGAAGTCAGAAATTGGGTATCACAATTTGTGATACCCAATTCTAACCTTAAAATGAGCCTCAGAATTCCTCCTCTCGCCTTCACCGAGCAAGGAATAGCCATGTTATCAAGCGTTCTGCGTAGTGAAAAAGCTATAGCAGTAAATATACAAATAATCCGAATATTCACTAAACTCCGTGATATGATCGATGCCTACAAAGAGCTAAGAGAAAAAGTTGAAGAAATGGAAAGAACTAATAACATAAACTTTCATGAAATTTTCAGAATCATTCGATTTCTTGTAAAAGAAGATGCCAAACCAAAAGAAAAAATTGGTTTTGATACAGATTCAAACACTGATACACCACCAGATCCAGTTAAGATTGAATAATCACCTACTCTAAAATTGGATATCGCAATTTGCGATACCCAATTTCACTCACAAATCGATTCAAAAACACCTTTTACCATTATCCTGACTTATACCCACCTTTTAGAAACCCCTATACCTATACTGATATATAGGGTATAATCCTCTTACAAGACTAATAATAAAAAATATGCCAAAAACTGCTAAAGCAAATTCAGCATTTATGAAACCACTTACAATTAGCGCAGAACTTGCTGCTGTTGTAGGAAAAGGACCTATGCCTAGATCTGAGATTATCTCAAAGATGTGGGTATATATTAAAAAGCACGATCTACAGGATCCTAAGAACAAGAGAAACATCCTTGCAGATGAACCTCTTAAGGCTGTATTCGGCGGAAAGAAGATGGTAACTATGTTCGAAATGGCTAAACACATTTCAAACCACGTTTCTTAATTCTTAAGTTTTAAATATAAAATATTTAGTAAAAAAGTCGCCCAAAAGGTGGCTTTTTTACTTTGCAGCTTAACTTGTTTCAAAAATTTCTAACGACTTAATATAAAACCGTGCTTTGCACACCCACTTGCGCTTAACCTCTCAAGATAGCTATAATAACCCTTATGATTAGAACTTCTGCGATAAACCTTGTTTTAAAGGTTGGATTGGCTATTACATCCATAGCATTCGCCGTATTATCGTTTTTTAAGGCTACTGATATCATAGTTTTCTACCCTGAATTTATCACCAATATATTCGGTGAACTCTTTACAATTGCTCTAGGAGCTGCCGTAGCGATAGTCCTTGCAATATGGCTTTTATCTAGAAAACATAAGTTTGCCGCGGCATTTACTTATACAATAATAATTTTCCTAGCAATTCTATTTAATTTGAATTCTATTCGATTTCTATCAGTGGCTTGGCCACTTTTTTGTATGTCTTTTGCACTATCGCTTCGATATTACCCTCGAATTAGAGTTATTATTTCAAAAAAGTTAGGCAATCAAAAAATCGAGAAAATGAAAATCGTGCCCGCCTTCCCTGAAGATGATGTGGAGGAGTTTGAGACACCAACAACAAGCGGAAGTATGAAAGATTCGGCGAATAAATATTCGGCAGTTGATACACTTGATAATCAGCAAAAATTTGAGCTTAGAGAGGACGAGATTGCCCATTCTCATGAAGAATCTATAGACCAATTTCCAATTGAAAGAGATATTGAAGGTATTGCACCTTTACACTATAGAGTTGAGGAGATAAGTGACGAAAATAGTTTAAATGCAATTGATAATCTAAACGCACCGTCTATGTCAGATGAGGCTGAAACTTTAGAAGTTCGTGAGCAACAGGTTGTGCCAAATAATCATTATGCTAGAAAACATGGAGTTGCGACGAGAAAAAAGGTACCTGTAATTCGTGCTACACATTCACATACTGAAGAGGATGGAGAAATATCAACAGATCCATATTTAGATATTGAAGAAAACGTAAAGCCTGCTCATTCACATAATAGTGAGCTTAAAAAAGTGCCCCGAATCAAAATTGCCAAGAAATTGACTCATAGAATAGCCCATAAAATTGGCCTAGGGCGCAAGAGCAAGAAAAACGACATAGAGGTACAATAAGTGAATGTCGGCTATTGTTACCCCTCTCAAGGAATATTTCAGATTAAAACCAGATCAGCTCCAAGCTCTAAAAAGTCTTGGTCTTTTAACTATTGACGATCTGCTCCACTATTTTCCTAAAAAATATATTCAGAATTCTGATGCGGTTCAAATACAAAATATAGAAAACGAAGGCGCAGACCTTACAAAAGAATATGCGATTTTTGGAAGGGTGAGTAAATTGAAAACCGGTAAAACATTTAAAGGGAAAATTCCAATCGCCACAGCAACTCTTACTGACGATACGGGCCAACTTAAACTCATGTGGATTCGTCAGCCATATATCGCCAAAATTATTCAGGAGGATTCACTAGTAAAGATTATCGGTAAAATTAGTTTGAAAAATGGCTCACTCTGCGCAATCAACCCTAGAATTGAATCAGTTAGTGCAGTGCCTGATCATGTTGGAGGAGGAAGTCTTTTTGACGGGTCGGGGTCGGGACTAAGCGGAAGTGAATCAACCGTCAATCTTTGCGCGCCGGTCTATGCAGAAACAAAAGGTATTACATCTCTTTGGTTCTACCATGCTTGCAAGAAAATATTTTCAGATCCAGTTGTAACAGCAGCTTACAATGAATCTGCTGATCCAATCCCTGCAGACTTACGCAAGAAATATAATCTCCCTTCCCTTTTAACTTCTTTAATCTGGATTCATCTTCCTGAAAAAGAAAAAGATGCTGAGGTTGCGCGCAAGCGATTTGCATTTGAAGAAATATTTTTCATACAACTTTCATCACAAATTGAAAGACAAAAGGCTATGAAGGAAAAAAGTTTTGTAATCGCCGATCATAGTTCGGCGGATAATTTTGTGAAGAGACTGCCATTTCCCTTAACAACTAGCCAACAAAATGCAATTGATCAAGTCTTGACGGATATGAAGCGTCAATACCCCATGTCTCGGCTGCTCGAAGGCGATGTGGGCTCTGGAAAGACCGCAGTGGCGGCAGCCTCGGCCTATGCTGTGGTAAAAGAGCGACCAAAGAATCAGAAGTTTGGAACTTTGCAGGTCGCATATATGGCGCCGACTGAGATTTTAGCTAAGCAACACTATGAATCTTTTATTACGCTCTTTAGACATCTGCCAATTTCAATTGGATTAATTACTGGTAAAGAGTGTAGAAAGTTTCCATCTAAATTAAATCCTGGAGGATGGACACATATTTCTCGTCCACAATTATCAAAGTGGGTGGAAAACGGTGAGATTGCAATTGTAATTGGAACTCATGCTTTGATCCAGAAAAATGTTAAGTTCAAACATCTTGGATTAGTAGTAATCGATGAACAACACCGATTCGGTACAAATCAAAGACAAAAGTTAGCGCGCAAACACGATGTAACTCCCCACCTACTCTCTATGACTGCCACACCAATTCCGCGCACGCTCGCTCTCACTTTGTACGGCGACCTAGATCTTTCAATTCTGGACCAGATGCCAAGTGGCAGAAAAGAAACTAAAACTGAAATTGTAAAACCTATCGCGATTAAAAAAGTATATGATCATATTCGCGAAGAAGTCTTAGCTGGCAGACAAGCATATGTAATTTGTCCTCGAATTGAGGATGAAGAAGACGATGGAACAATCAAATTAGTTGCAGGCGCTCCAGCTAAATCTATGAAATCAGTAATTGGCGAAGCCAAGCGACTAAAGAAAGAAATCTTTCCAGAATTTTCAATTGGCATACTTCACGGGAAAATGAAACCTGCTGAAAAAGAAAAAGCTATGAACGAATTCCTCGACAAAAAAATTGATATCCTTGTCGCAACATCAGTAGTTGAAGTCGGGGTGAATGTTCCAAATGCTAGTATTATTTTAATTGAACATGCCGAGCGATATGGTCTCTCACAATTGCACCAATTACGAGGCCGTGTAATCCGAGGAAATCACCAACCATATTGTTATCTCTCGACTGAAACGACAGCAAGCACGTCTATTGATCGTCTACAAGCGATAAAGTCAGCCAAGAACGGATTTGAATTAGCAGAGCTTGATCTAAAGCTCCGAGGCGTCGGTGAGCTGTACGGAGGCAAGCAGTGGGGTTTAAGCGATATTGCCATGGATGCAATACAAAATTTGAAAATGGTCGAAGCGGCGCGGTCGGAGGCAAAAAATATTGC
>CAZSLF010000002.1:34246-124905 GCA_964607805.1 uncultured Candidatus Saccharibacteria bacterium | reverse complement strand
TTATGAGGCTTAAAATATACACCTTACGGATTTAAAAGATTTGCTTTACTTTTTTCCATGATAATGGTATAATATTAGTGTTCCCTTCATTATTTTAGTATTCCATTATTCAATTGTTTCCCTTAATTATTCACAACAAATATGACTGATAATAATATTTACTCATCAAAAGATGTTAGACAAAATTTTTCAAATATCATAACTGGTATTTGGAAATTTAAAGAAGAAATTCCAGCAACAGAATTAGAAGCTGTTGCAAAAGAATGGGCCTCAGATCCAAAATACTTGCAATTATATGTAAGAAAAGTTTCTAAGGACCAGTACGGTATCGGTTTCATGTATGATGACCGCGATACTGAAGATAATAAATCAACTTACGACGCTTTTTTTGACAAATCGACAGATATGCTCAAGAAAAGATTCGGTAACGACTTTTGCGGTTGGGACGTTTCAAGTTCAACGAACTTGATCAAGTAAACCGTATTTAAATAATGAATAGGAATAGAAAAAGCGTCCCGCAAAGGGCGCTTTTTCTTTTTCTTTTAATAAAAAACGAGCCCGCTAATTTGCAGGCTCGTTCGAGATTGGGAGGGTGTTTAATGTTGAGAAATTGCGAAAGACTACTTCCTGTGTTCGCAGACTTCCGTAATCCACAATTGCGATATGGTTATTGTAAATGACGAAATTGCAACCATTCATAAAGTGATGACTGTCTTTACATAACGCATTAATGAGTTCAGGGTTTTCAGTCAGTCTAATGGTGTAATACATATTGACTTCTCGACTTAAAGGTAGCCCGAGTTTCATTATATTGATTAGCCCGAGGAATGAAAAAACAGTTGGCACAATGAAAGGATGGTCACCATAGTTTTTAGAAAACTGACGCTCCCTCCAATTTTCAAAGATTCCTTCAAACAGAAGTGAGTATGCGGTCGTATAAAGTGGACTACTTTTACGAAAAAAGAATATATACGACCATTCATCGTTATTTCGAGCGTCCCATGCACAACGGATCGCCTCAAATATTCTTATTCTTGGAATTTTAATGGCAAAGCCTTGTTTCTTGAATAATATTGCAATTCGCTTAGAGCCATGGTTAATCTTTGCATCAACTCCGAAGAAATCCAACACCTTGCGAGTTGTGTTGGTGATTATTTTTATGAAAGTTTTCAATTTTTCCTCCTAGTGTTTGGATTTTGAACAGAACTGAGATTTGAAGGGATAATGGCATTGTAAATATCCATTGTCAAATGACACAGGATATATCTCTATTACTTTTCTTCAGTCTTAGTATCAGTTTTCTTCTTCCACGCACCACGTCTACCAACCTTTTTCTCTTCAGCGAAAATCTCAAGAGCTCGCTCAAGTGTTATTGTAAAAACATCATCCTTCTTTAGCGATCTAAAATCAGCTTCGTGTACAACATATGGACCGAACCGTCCTTTATTAGCAGTAATTTCTTTGCCAGTTACAGGGTGAACACCTAGAACACGAGGAAGGGATAAGTAGTGAAGGGCATTTTCAAGAGTAATCTTTGTTGGATCAACTTCTTTTGGAATACTTGCCATGCGCGGTTTTGGATTTGTTTTTTTATCCTTCTCGCCAAGCTGAACATATGGACCGAATCGTCCAACTTTTGTAAATATAGGAAGTTGTGTTGCCGGATCAATACCTATTGGCTCATCGCCTTTAATCTCCAAACCCTCAAGAGTCAGAGCTCCAATACAATCCGGATATTTATTACAACTTAAGAATTTACCGCCACGCCCGAGCTTAATTATCATATTGCTTCCGCAAATAGGGCATTTGAATTTATCATCCGCAACACCGAGAGTTGTTGCTTTATCCAGAGAATCTTTTTCCTTTACATCTTTATGAAGTGGTTTATATACTTCATCAATAGTTTTAATATATTTTGCTTTACCAATTGCAATATCATCGAGCATATCTTCCATGTATGCAGTAAAGTCATCACTAATATAACTTGCAAAATGTTCTTCCAAGAAAGAACTTACAACATCTCCTGTATCAGTTGGTACTAAACTTTTATTTACTTTTTCAACATAACCTCGCTCATCAATTGTTTTGATAATACTGGCATATGTCGAAGGACGTCCAATACCTCTTTTCTCAAGTTCTTTAATTAAACCAGCTTCAGTATATCGGCCTGGTGGTTCTGTAAATTTTTCTAATGATCGCAAATCTTCAAGAGTAAGAGGGGATTTAACTGGAAGAATTGGAAGGATTACGTCTTCACCTGCTGAATCAGGATCAGCTTTTAGCCAACCATCGAAAAGAATTCGTGAACCAGTAACATTGAATTCTGGAACTTTATCTTCTTTTTTTCCGGCAGAAGTCTGAGCCTCAGCAATAATTTTTGTTCGACTCATGCGAGCGTCTGACATCTGTGAAGCAAGTGTTCTATTTCTAATCATGCGGTAAAGTCTTTTTGCATCATCATCAAAACCAGCCACTTCTTTGTCTAAGTGAGTTGGACGAATCGCTTCGTGAGCCTCTTGAGCGTTTTTAGATTTAGTTTTGAACTGACGAGTTTCAGCATAATTTTTGCCATATGTAGCCTCGATAATTCTTTTGGCTTCTGCAATTGCGCCACCTGAAAGAGTGGTGCTATCTGTTCTCATATATGTAATATGTCCGCCTTCATATAGTTTTTGAGCAATCATCATTGTTCTTGAAGGTGAATATCCTAATCTTGTACTTGCAGTTTGTTGAAGTGTAGAAGTTGTAAATGGCGCCTTCGGACTTCTCTTAGCTTCAGTTTCTTCAACTGCTCCGACAATCCACTTTGATTTTTTACCAATTTCAACAATTTCATCCGCGCGAGCTTGTGTGTTTGGTTGATCCACACACTCCATAGTTAATTTAAATTTCTTTTTTGCGCCAGATGCGTCTGCTGCAGGTTCAGTTTCAAAATCAGCAGTCAAAACGAAATATTGTTCAGGTTTAAAAGCACGAATTTCTCTTTCGCGTTCCATAATTATACGAAGTGCAGGGGATTGTACTCGTCCAGCAGAAAGACCATATCGAACTTTTTTCCAAATCAAACCAGAGAGTTCATAACCTACAAGACGATCAAGTACTCGACGAGCCTCCTGTGCTTGTTTTAAATTGTCATCAATCTCTCTAGGGTGTTCAAGAGCTTCAAGAATTGCTTCCTTTGTAATTTCATGAAAAGTAACACGCTTTGTTTTCTTTAAGTGCGCTGCTTCTTTAACATGCCAAGCAATAGCTTCTCCTTCTCGGTCGGGGTCAGTCGCGAGTAATACAATTGATGCTTTTTTAGCAAGTTCTGCAATTTCGTCAACAACTTTTTGTTTTCCTGGAGAAATAATATAGTTGGGAATATATCCACCCTTAATATCAATAGCTTTTTTAGCAGATTTTGGAAGGTCTCGAACATGTCCAACAGAGGCAACTACTTTATATTCAGATCCAAGGTATTTTGAAATGGTTTTAGCTTTAGAAGGAGACTCTACAATAAGCAATTTAAAACCATGCCCATGCGCGCGTGCATGAGTTTTTGTAATTTCTTTAGAGGAAGTTTCTTCTGCGTCAGCAGTTGAAACTTTTTTCACTTTTTTGGCTGTTCCAGTAGGCATTCATTGAGTATTGCATAATTTCTAGACTCGGACAATTTTTCCATATTTCTCGGTTATGTATCCTTTAATTTCTAATTGAATCAAAATTATCTGCAATGCACCCAATTTGTACTGAGAAACTTCCAATAACTCTTGCTTGTCGAGGGGTTCGTCGAGCAAATTAAGAATTCCGAGTTCTTCTTCACTGCAACGATAATATTTTTCAGCCAGAGTTTGTTCCTCGCGAATTATTTTGAGATTTTGTGGATATTCTTCCAAATTTTTATATGTTTTACGATCAGACTTTCTCTTTTCAGTATTATCAGGATTATCAGGTGGTGCATCGTGAGTTTGATCAAACTTAAACTCTAACTGAGAATTTTTTTCTTCCAAATGCAGCACTTCAAGAATGTCAGAAATCTGCGTCAAAGGAATTGCTCCTTGTTCAATTAAAGAAAGAGGACCTTGTGATAGTGGTGAAAATATAGATCCAGGAACACAAACTATATCTTTGCCAAATTCCAGTCCGAGTCGGGCAGTAATTAAGGTACCGGATTTCCGCGTGCCCTCTATAATAATTATAATATCCGCAAGACCAGCCATAATTCTATTTCGACGAGGGAAGTGCTGCTTGAGCGCTGGTGTACCTTCCTCATACTCCGACACAATTATTCCACCCGACCTGGCAATCTGATATGTAAGCAAAAGATTTTCACGAGGATATATAGAATCATCGTCCAAACCAGATCCAATTACAGCAATTGTTTTCAAATTATGTTCGAGCGCAGTCTCAAGAGCCACAGTATCAATTCCAGTTGCGAGCCCTGAAATTATTATTGGATCAAAACGAGCAAGTTCTTGGATAATGGCCTTCACGACCAAAACCCCATACGCCGTATGTTTACGGGCACCGATGATACAAACTTTTTTTCGAGCCGAATTTTGTGAAGATTCATGCACCGAATTTCTGGCTGATTTTTCGCCGGTTTTGGCCTCAGAATCGACACAAAGCAAATCCACAGCCTCACCCTGGGTGGCCTCTCCACGCCTCAAATATAGCCCCAGGGGCATATCCTCGAGCATATTTATGGTACAGTCCAAATTGGCTAATTCGATGTACTCTATATATTGTATGTTTTGTGGTATTTTGTTGGTCATTGGCGAAATCTTAAACCATCTGATATTATAAAATCATCAATTTTAGCTAAAATATTGCTGAATTTTCGATCAAATTTCCCTGAAGTTCCGATAAAGGAATTTTCATAATTTAACCCATTTACATAATTCCTAAAGAAAATTCATAAAACCCCATGCTCGATATTAAATTCATCCGCGAAAATAAAGACCTAATTGCCTTTGGTGCTAAGAAAAAGCATATTGATTTTGACGTGGATGCACTTTTGACTGTGGATGATAAGCGTCGAGAACTTTTAACTTCAATTGAGGAAAAGAAGGCAAAACAAAACGAAGCAAGTCAAAAAATTACATCAACACAAGATGAAGCTGAAAGAAACAACCTCATATTGAGTATGAAGGATCTTAAGGAAGGTCTTAAAGTTGAGGAAGAACAATTTGCAGAAGTTATGAAGGGGTGGCAAAAGTTAATGGTCGCCGTTCCAAATATTCCTGATATGTCAGTTCCAGAAGGTGCATCAGATGAAGAAAATGTTGAGATTAGCACATGGGGCGACAAACCAAATTTCGCTTTCACACCTAAAAGTTATATTGATCTTATGTACGCACATGACATGCTTGATCTTGAAAGAGGGGTGAAAGTTGCAGGTTTTCGAGGATATTTTTTGAAAAATGATGCCGTGCTTTTAAACTTTGCAATTTGGCAGTATGCAATTAATAAATTAGGTGGCAAAGGTTTTGAACCAATGATTGTGCCTTCACTTGTAAAGAGAGAAACTCTAATTGGCACAGGATACATTCCTCAAGGAGAAGAAGATTTGTATAAAACTCAAGACGGCGACTATCTTGCAGGAACTGGCGAGGTTGCAACTATGGGATATTATTCTGATGAAATTATAGACGCTGCAATTTTACCAAAAAAGATTTTAGCTTTCTCACCATGTTTTAGACGAGAAGCGGGAAGTCATGGAAAAAATACTCGCGGATTATATCGAGTGCATGAATTTTTTAAATTAGAACAAGTTGTGCTTTGCGAAGCGACACACCAGGCTTCTGTAGATTTGCATGAAGAGATTACAAAAAACGTAGAGGATATGCTCCAGGAACTACAAGTGCCATATCATATTGTTTTGAATTGTGGAGGAGACTTAGGTCTTGGTCATGTAAAGAAATATGATATTGAAGCATGGATTCCGTCAGAGGAGAGGTACGGAGAGACTCATTCATCTTCATATTTTCATGATTTCCAGACTCGAAGATTGAATATTCGATATAGAGATGCAGAAGGGAAGTTGCGATTTGCCCATTCACTAAATAATACTGCTTTTGCTACACCAAGACTTTTGATTTCAATTATTGAGAATCATCAGCAAGCAGACGGAACAATTATTATTCCAGAAGTACTTAGACCATACATGCAAGGCCGAACTGTTATAGGAAAGCCGAACAATGATAAATAGGACACATCCTCGTCATGTAAAAAGTTTTTTGAACACTAGTCGTATTCGAAGGCGCCGAAGAATTAGACGAAATATTAAAATTGGATTGTTTTTAACTCTAGCTGTTTCTTGTATTGTTGGATTTATATATATAAGTAAGATGCCAAAATTTCAATTAAAAGAAATTTCGGTTTTGGGAGTAGTAAAACTTGATGATACGCAGATTAAGCAATTTGTTTCAGATGATATCTCAAAGAATAAAAATCTTTTTGGCATAATTCCAGCATCGAGTACTATTTTTATTAGCGAAACAAAGCTGGAAAAAGCTCTCGTAGGACAATATCCTAGAATTGAATCGGTTGAAGTGAGAAATTCATTATCCGGAAAATTAGAAGTAGAAATAGTAGAAAGATTGGGAATGGCTATGTGGTGCACAACCGAAACAATAAAATCGGATTCTTCAACAACCGTATCTGCATCGTCAACACTTTCAATAGAAGGTGCAACTTCAACAGATGAGGTTATAGAGGTAAAAGAAGATGAGGAAAGCTCGGCAACTCCAACAGAAACAAACTCAGAATTTGCAGGCTGTTATGAATTTGATAAAAACGGATATGTTTTTGATAAAATTATTTTGGATAGAGGAATGGCTTTTTCTGGTGACACTTCATCAGACTCTGCGTCAGTGACTGGAGAAGAACCTGATTTAATGCTAAACAAAGGCGCAAATCAATCAGCAGAATTTAGAGGAATAATTGAAGGAAATCCTATCGGTCAGCGATTTTTGGATGAAGAAAAGTTCAATTCATTATTAAAAATAGTTCAATTTATTAATACTATTGACCTAAAAGATGAATATGTATCTTGTGAGACTTCTGACCTTTGCACAATTAAAATCGCTCATAACGGTGTAATACATATTGATATTTCGCATGATATTGACGATTTAATCGACCGACTGAAAGCTGTTTTTGCAAGTAAAGCTTTGCATGGAGTGCAATTTAAATATGTTGATGCCCGATATAGTAATAAGGTTTTCTATAAATAGGTAAGCAGGGCTACAAAAGCCATTACTTTGATTGCTAAAAGTCTGATGCACTAGTAATTAAAGGTATTTTTAAATATAATAGATTTAATGAACGAAGATAATATTAATTCTGAAAATACGGAAACAAATTCTCAGGTTCCTAGCGGAAATTCAGGATTAGATACTCCTAATTTTGCGCATTTAGGTGCGCCAAGAGCATATAGTAAAAATGAAGTCTATGGTGTTGTTACTGGAACACCAAAAACTGCAATCCAAGCTCCAACAAAAAGGCCTTCGTATAGCTTTAAATTGGTAAAAACACATACATTTGATTCTAGTCCTGCAACATACATGCTATGGGGCGCTATTTTGGTTATTATCCTAATTTCAGTAGCAGCTTCACTAACTCAAGGGATTTTGCTTGTTAAGGATAGATTTGGTGGCAATAAGGTGGCAGCAGAGACCAGCACGGGACAGGATATGAATATTGTTTTAGGTGGAAATGTTGCAAATAACGGAACAGTTGCAGGTCAAAATCAGGAAATTGAACCAAGAGGATCTGATGATGGAGCCGCGACTATTACTGAAGAGTCTTTGAACTTTACGCCATTGTACAAAATACTAGCGCCTGACCAAATAGAAAAACTTGGAGTAACCGCAAAGGGATACTATGTAGCCGATATAAAAACAGGGGAGAGAATTATGGCCAAAGACGCGAATAAAGTTTTCCCAATCGCTTCTGTTTCAAAACTTATGACTGCAATAGTTGCATATGAGAAAATGGACCTCCAAAAAGTCGTAGTTGTTTCTCGTGATTCATATAATGCATATGGTGCACAAGGCGAATTAGTTCCTGGAGAAAAAATAAAATTAGGTGACCTCATGTATCCAGTTCTCATGGAATCTAGTAACGACGGCGCAGAAGTAATCGCCGAATCATTCGGGCGTGTAGAATTTATGGCTGAAATGAATAAAAAAGCGGCCGCACTTGGTATGACTGATACATATTTTGAAGATCCCAGTGGTTTGAACGCTAAAAATGTCTCAACTTCCGAAGATCTTTTCAAACTTTTAAAATACGTAAAGGAAAAAGCGCCCGTTTTGTATGATATGACTCGGGTGCGTGAGTTCGCCATTCTCAAACATAAGTGGTTCAATAAAAATAGATTTTTGAATACTGATATTTTCTTAGGAGGGAAAAATGGTTATATCGATGAAAGTCGATGGACCACTGCTTCAATCTTCGAAGTCACTCTCGCGAAAGGTGGCAAGCGCCAAATAGGAATTGTTCTGCTTAAGAGTGAAAATAGAGAAGGTGACGCAACAAAGCTAATTAAATTTTTGGAGAAAAATGTAATGCATACAGAGACGGGGATTTTTTAATGAGAGTGGCGTAAATTTTGGCAAGGCTGATAAAAAAGAAAAAACCGCGCCCTAGGGCGACGGTTTTCGGTCCGACATTCATTTGTAAAAGAGAGTCGGTATCATGCTGATCTTTGCATGCTGTAACGCTTAATTCTCCTTACTACAATTGGAGAAAACGCTGCCCAAACGGCGAAACAGAAGAGTACTACAGCCACGATGCAAATAGTGATGCCTGTACTTTTATCGGCCTGTTCTTCTCTCATCTTTTGCACTTGCTGATCGCTGTGTACAACAGGTGTGTGAGACGCTTGCCATACACTTTGAAGCCAGCTGGGCTGGTGTGCGATTGGTATGATGATACCCAAGTCCTTTTCAGCCTGATACTTTTCAGGTTCTGGATGATTTGGTTCGGGTTCAACGGTACCCTTGTCATTCTCATGAGGAAAAACACCCTCTGGATACACCTCTAGGAAGTCCTTGAGTGGCCTCATTACACAGAGTGTAAGGCTCTGGAGATAGAACCAAGCCTCTTCAGATTTTAAATCTTCCTTTGTTATATTCAGTTCCGGGTTTGCATAATTGATGAAGATCTCAGAACTATCCGTGTTGTATCGAACAACAACGATGTTCTTTTCATCAACTAGGAACCTGCACTCGACCTCAAACACCCTTTCGGGGCAAATTGGGTCATTTTCGATAATGATGAATCCAAACGCATCTGTGCCTTCACCATTTTTAAGAAGTTTTCCTGCTTCAACAGGATCAAGTGAATCGGTAGTAACATTCAGTATTTCCAGGTGTGAAAGCCCTTTTTCTTTTTTCAAGGTAAGGTTTAAGACGTCGAAAGGTTTCCTCTCATCGTCTCGATAGGAAATGGTAGCCTCGTGGCATTTTCCGGATAGCATTTGACGAGAAAGGTTTGAAACCTCCTCAATCATATGCTTACAAACATCATGGGGAGTTGTTTTTTTCTCAACTTTCTCCACGCTTACACCTTTCCAAATGACGGGAGTGTAGGGGTTTTCAGTACCTGCATAAAGGGAGGGAAAGAAGTATCTAGGAATCATAAGAATGATCAAGATCTTCACGACTACGAACATTGACCAAGACCGACTAGGGTAGGTTTTCATGATTGCAACCAAATATGAATTGTCGATGTGCGGACCCGACTATGGCTATCCCTAAAGGGATTAGAACCAAAGTCGAACAAGGTCTAGCAATAGCATGCTCCTCTAAATATATTGCGTCAAGAGCGATTGGTGTATATGATGCTTTCTACATATGTCATTCACTAAATTTTCATTTTTAATTAATAAAAATTTAAGCTCAGATTTGAGTAAAAGTTTAGGCGAAAAATACCCACTCATGCGTGTGGGGACTATTCAGACTGCTCATGGAAAAATTGAAACTCCTGCTTATGTTTCAGTTGGTACTAAGGCAACAGTAAAAGGTCTCACTCCAGATATGATTCGCGAAACTGGTGCCCAAGTAGTATTAGCAAATACATATCATCTATATTTGCAACCTGGACATGATTTGGTCGCGCGCGCAGGAGGTCTTGGAAAATTCATGTCTTGGTCAGGTCCGACTATGACTGATTCAGGAGGTTTTCAAGCTTTCTCTCTAGGTGCTGCTTTAGGAAAAAATATTACTAAGTTAGTGAAGGGTAAAGATGCCGAAGAAATTCTGCCTGAAATTACAGAAACAAAGCGAAAGTTATATGGAAATGATATTCCTGAAGAAGCGATGAAGCCTGCAGCGATCGATGCAAATGGTGTTATGTTTCGATCAATTATAGACGGCAGTGCCCACTATTTTACTCCTCAAAAATCAATTGAAATTCAGCATGCTCTCGGCGCAGATATCATAATCGCCTTCGATGAATGTACATCTCCGCACGAGCCACTTCGATATCAGCAAGAAGCACTTGATAGAACACATCGTTGGGCTAAAAGTTGTTTGGAATATCATCATTTGCATCATATTCAAAAACCTGACGAGGTGAGTTACAAGCCTGAATACGAGCAAGCACTATACGCTGTGGTTCAGGGTGGGCGATATGAAGAATTACGAAAGGAAAGCGCAGAAGTTCTAAAAAATATGTTAATTAAAAGTGAAGAAACTGATAAAAATTTAGATGGAAATGGTGGAAATGGCGAAGGTAAGGGTGGCGGCGGCGAAAGTCGCGAAATTGGTTTTGATGGTTTTGCAATTGGAGGATCATTTGCAAAAGAAGACATGTCCACTTCAGTAAAGTGGGTAAATGAAATATTGCCTCCCGAAAAACCTCGCCACTTACTTGGAATCGGTGAGCCCCTTGATCTTTTTATGGCCATTGAAAATGGTTGTGATACTTTCGACTGCGTTTTACCTACAAGAAATGGCCGAACTGGAACACTTTTTACCTCTCGTGGAAAAATAAATATTGCAAATTCACAATTTCGAGAAGATTTATCGGAACTTGATGAAGATTTCATTTGTCCAAGTCTCGCAGGATATACAAAAGCATATGTATCACATCTTTTTCATGCAAAAGAGATGATGGGTCCAATTATTGCATCACAACATAATCTATATTTTTTAATTGAGCTAACAAATCGCATCCGAGCATCAATTATTGACGGAACATATGAAGAATTTAAGAATAATTTCTTAAGTAAGTATAAAGTTTAAATAAAATAAGCCCAAATTCCGATTTCTGAAAAACTAAAACCCAGTACCGCGTGGGGTACTGGGCCGAAATCGTCTTGGAGGCTAGGATGCTTGCTCAGTATGCAGAGCCTCATTAAAAGTTTGACAATCATACCCAAGTCTATTTGCCAATGACTTCAAGTGCGAAGCTGAGCCTATTAATTCCTTAAAATTATGAGATCTTCTTGCAATTATTTCACCTGAAAGATCGCATAATGACCTTGCTTGGATTACAATTTTTTCCATTTCAACTTGGAATATAAACACAGGATCCTCTTTCCGTCGTATTACTGCCTCATGACCTAGAAACTCGTCCAGCTCATGAAGGGCTAAAATTACGTCGTCAACAAATCCTAAATTATTTCTAGCCCAGTCCAATGCAATTAGTGAGCTATTGAGATTGCTTGCAAGCCATTTTAACAACCATGCGTAAACCAAGATTACAATTAAAGCAAAGAAACACATGGACGGGATTACCCAGTTGGCTTTGCTGCTGTAATAGTCTGTAACTGTAGCTGTTAAAAAAGCTAACAAAAACACAAAACAATGAAAGCAACGGGTGAGTCTCGAATAGTGGTTAAACCAGACTATATCGATCCCCATTCCTTCGATGTATCTCAGAAATTGCCTTTTAGGCATACCAAGGTTTTCGATTAAAGGCACTATCCTTTTTTCTGAGCTAACCTTCTTGAGGAAAGTTTTGTATTCAGTAATACGATGCATAAAGAATTAGGGTGAGAGGGTGAATATGATTGTAGGGGAGGGTGACGGGAGAAAGTCAAACAACAATCTGCATATAAAGTTATATCGGCAAGGCGATTTGGTCAAATCTTGGCATAAGATATCCACAGCAAAACTTCATTTTATCTTGATCTTAATTTGAGCCATATTTTATCAAATATTGATGAGAATTTAATGTTCTGTCTAGTAGACTTCGGCCATTATTCAAATTAATATAATAATAAATAAAAAATATGCCCGAAGAATTTGTAACAAACGAAAGATTCAATAAATTAGACAATAAAGTTGATTCAATAGATCAAAGACTTAAAAGAGTTGAAGACAAATTGGAAGGTATGGAAGAAAGACTTCTTGCTGCTTTCGAGCGTCACACATCGAAATTACTAGCAGGACCCTTGCTAGAAGAATTTGTTCATAGACTAGAAGTAATCGGGGAAGGTTTTCGAATACACGAAGATCGTATAACCAAGCTTGAAATTAAAACAGGTCTAAAATAAGTTTAAAGCTACTCATTTCCCGTATTTCATATATAATCGAAATACACATATGCCCGCCAAAAAACCAGCAAAAAAAGAGGTAAAAACTTCAGCGAAAACTGCGGCAAGCATTTCATCTAACAACAAAAGTCCTTTTACTATGGTAGACGGCTTTAAGCCAGCAGGAGACCAGCCAAAGGCCATAGAATCGCTTGTGGTGGGACTTAAAAAAGGACTCGACTATCAGACGCTACTCGGGGTTACTGGCTCTGGAAAGACATTTACAATGGCTAACGTAATTGAACAAATTGGCAAGCCAACCCTTGTAATTGCTCACAATAAAACACTTGCGGCGCAGCTCGCTCAAGAGTTCCGAGAATTTTTTCCTAAGAACGCTGTTCACTATTTCGTATCATATTACGATTACTATCAGCCCGAGGCATATATATCGCATTCAGATACATATATTGAGAAGGAGGCTCAGATTAACGAAGAAATTGAGCGCCTAAGACATGCGTCTACGCAGGCACTTTTGACGCGTAAAGATGTAATTATTGTTGCATCCGTTTCTTGTATTTACGGTTTAGGTTCGCCTGAAGAGTATCAAAAGGTAAATATGAAAGTGACTTTGGGTATGAAAATTGATCGTTTTGAATTTACACGACGATTAATTCATTTATATTATGAACGAAATACCGCTGACTTATCACCTGGAACATTTCGAGCGTTGGGAAATACGATAGAGATTATGCCAGTATCGGAGCGTGTGATTTATAGAATACAGTTTAACGCTATTGGAATTGAAAGTATTACAATTATCGACGAGATTACGCGTAAAATAATTGAAGATTTGAAAGGGGATCAGAGCTTTTTCATTTTCCCAGCCAAACACTTCGTAACTCCTGAGGATGAAAGAGCTCGAGCAATTGTTGAAATTCAGACTGAGTTAGATAAACATGTTGCGGCGCTGCTTAAAGATGGAAAAGTTTTAGAAGCTGAAAGAATTAAGCGTAGAACTCGATATGATTTGGCAATGATTAAAGAAGTTGGATATTGCAATGGTATTGAAAACTACTCTCGGATTTTTGCAGGCAAAAATCCTGGCGAGGCGCCGGACACTCTGCTTTCATATTTTCCTCATAATCCAGACGGTAGTCCAAACTTTTTAACTGTTATTGATGAATCACACGTTACAGTGCCACAGCTTCGTGGTATGCATGCTGGAGATGCTTCAAGAAAGAAAAATTTGATTGATTTCGGTTTTAGATTGCCTTCTGCTGCAGATAACCGACCACTTAAATTTCCAGAATTTTTGGAGAGAGTTGGACAAATTGTATTTACAACAGCAACTCCAGGTGCGCATGAGCTGGCAGAGAGTAAAAATATTGCACAGCAGATTATTCGTCCAACTGGTTTGATTGATCCTGAACTTGTTATCAAGCCTGTGGTGGAATTAAAAGCAAAAGTTACAAATACTGACGGTTCGGCTTTGAAAGGTGATGATGCGGACCATAAAGGTATAAATATCCAAAGTGCCAAGATGGGTAAAACATATCCAGGGCAGATTTTTGATTTTATCGAAGAGTCTGAAAAGGTAATTGCTAAGGGGTTCCGTGCAATTGCTACAACTTTGACTAAGAAAATGGCTGAAGACCTTACAGAATTTCTAAAAGAAAAGAAAATTAAAGCAAAATATTTACATAGTGATATTGAGACGCTTGAGCGTATTCAGATTTTGACTGAGTTACGAAAAGGAGAATTCGATGTGTTGGTCGGAGTCAACTTGCTCCGAGAAGGACTTGATTTACCGGAGGTGGCACTAATTGGAATTCTAGATGCCGATAAAGAAGGATTTTTGAGGTCTGAAACTTCTTTGATTCAGACTATTGGGCGAGCAGCGCGAAATGTAGAGGGCAAAGTTATCTTGTACGCGGATCGTATGACTAATTCTTTGGAAAAAGCTATTAAGGAAACATATAGAAGAAGAGAGATTCAATTGGCATATAACAAAAAGCATGGGATTACGCCTAAGACCATTGCCAAGAAAATTCATGATATTACTGAAGCGATTCAAAGTGAACACCAAAAAACTGTTGCAAGGTTGATGGCGGTGGATAATACTGCTTTTCTTGAAAATCCTAAGAAGGTGATTAAACAGAAAGAGGCTGAGATGAGCGATGCTGTTCGTGATCTTGATTTTGAAACAGCTGCAATTTTGAGAGATGAGATAAAAGCGATGGTTGAGAAGCTGGCTAAGACTGAAAAGCAGGTGGAAAAATTGAAGAAGGATAAAAATAAAGGAATTCGGGCGAAAAAGGAGTGGATGAAGTAGATCCATGACAAAACTCAATTGATATGTTAATTTGTTTATCTCGCACAGGTATGCGGGATTGCACATTTGTAAAGAATTCAGGAAATATATCCTTTCGAATCCAACACTCAACATCCAAACCCGATTGCTATGTCAACACAAGACGACCCGGTAATTTTTTCCCTAGCTGGCCCTCCGGGGTGTGGCAAAGGAACTTTGATCGATTACGTAATTCGACCATATTGTGAACAGAATGGTAGGCCTTTAGTGGTTTTTCCAATCAGTTCAGAAATTGGTATGGTGCTTGATCAGCATCCTGATAAAGAATACGCACACTCGATAAGTATGCAGCAAAAACAGGGATATTTGGTCCCAGATAAAATCGCCAACGCCGCACTTTTACGTGCGCTCGAAAAATACAAGGCAAACCCCCTTGAGAGAGCAGTTTTCGTTGTAGATGGCTCTCCACGTACAGAAGAGCAGACCGAGACCACACTTATCACAGTCCCGAAAGAGCTTGGTATATCGGAGGAGCGAAATATTTTTGTTCGCTTCACGACTCGACCGTACTTATGTGGCTATAGAGCTTGTAAACGGTCACGTGAGGATGACAGTGAAGGAGCTTTCAAGGTTCGGTGGGGTGAGTTTGAAACAAAGACGGTGGCTGCGCTTAAACTGATCACTTCGAATAGCAAAGCACTCGGGGTTGTGGTCAAAGAGATCGATGGTGCTGCGATCCGTCAATCACCCCAACTTTTTCAACGACTCATTTTCAGTCAGGAACATTGATCATTTCTGATTTCCGGTTTATTTACAAGGTTTATCCTTTTCGCTCCAGTCATACTTCGCGCAAGCAAGTCACTGACTGGAGTTTTTATTTTGTCTATCCCCAGTTTTCCATCCACTATTTACAAAACTGATATACTTGTTGTGTAACTGGGAATGTATTTAATCTGTCGCCAATTATTCGCAAATTATTAAATTATCCATTTAAATGATGGATTAAATACTCTAGCAACGCATATTATGAAAAAATCAATATCAAGGTTTGGAAAAGCTATAGGAGTGATCGCTCTTATGGCTATTTTTTGTTTAGGTTTAGCAAATGTGAATCCTGTTAATGCACAGACTGCGACAACTACTTGTTCTACTCTAAGTGTAGACCTAACAATTGGAAGCCAGGGTTTCTATGTGATCATACTTCAGACATTCCTAGAGGCAAAAGGATTATTAGTTATCCCGTCAGGATCAGCTAAAGGCTTTTTTGGTGAATTGACTCGAAGTTCAGTCTCAGCATATCAGAATATAAAAGGAATTGTTCCTGCAGATGGATATGTAGGACCAATAACTAGAGCTGCGATTATGTCAGATATGGGTTGTAATGAAACAACTACTCAACCACCAACTCCGACATCAACAAAGTTGGATATTAAACTGTCTCCAACTCCTTCAAATAACTCAAATATTCTTCCTGGAAATGATATTCCAGTTTATGGCTTGATATTGAAATCTTCAGAGTTAAATTCAAAAGTACAAACTATCGATCTTCGTATAGATGTCAAATCAACATCTATGGTACCTGAAAACCCGGCTGTACTTATAAATACTATTAAAGTCATGGATGGTACAAGCGTTGTGTCTACAATTCCTGTAACATCTTCTACATTTGTTAAAGATTCTAATGGACTTTATTATGTCAGACTTGCCGGTTTAAATTTGACTTTACCGAAGGATACAAGCAAAATTTTGACTGTTCAATTCTCAACAAACTCTCTTGATAGTCATCGTTCAGTATTTATTTCTGGATACGGTGCCAACTCGTTAAGAACATCTACTGCTGATGGAGTGATAAATACATTCTATAATATTTCTCTATTTAGTAGAGATCATGTTATGCGTGCAATGACAACAACAACTTGCTACACATACAATATTGATTTGAGTCTTGGTAGTAGAGGTGCTGACGTTGTTGCACTTCAAACATTCTTAGATAAAAAAGGTTTTTTGATTATGCCAACTGGAGATCTAAAGGGTGAGTTCGACGAAAGAACTAAGTCTGCTGTAATTGCTTACCAAATTGCAAGAGGAATAACACCTGCTGATGGATACGTGGGTCCTATAACTCGAGCAGCAATAATGGCAAGTGATTGTTTTGTTACTACGCCACCTACACCACCCAAGCCAACAGTTCCTGCAATATTATGTTCATCTAAAATAACAAGAGATCTAACAGTTGGTAGTTCTGGAACAGATGTTATATATCTACAAACTTACTTAGAAACAAAAGGATTTTTAGCAATGCAAGCAGGCGTAGATAAAGGGTACTTCGGTCCATTAACTAAAACTGCAATAACTGCATATCAAGTTTCAAAAGGAATATCTCCAGCAGATGGATATGTGGGAGTTGTCACTAGAGCTGCGATTGTTGCAGACGTTGCTTTCATGTGTAGTACAATTCCACCAATAATTCCACCAGTTCAACCACAAGTTCGAGTGGTAGCACCAAACGGCGGAGAAACTGTTGCGCAAGGTGAGTCTTTGAGTGTTATTTGGACCTCAGCTAATCCTTTTCAGCCGGTAGATGTAAGTATTTATGATTCAAACGGAAATCAACTAACAACTCATAAACAATCTAATATAACTCCTCGTGATGTAAATGGTCAGTCGATTGGTTTCGCAACAGCGTCGAGTGGTCCTACATATTTACCTTTAGGTAGATATCAAGCAAAGGTTTGTTCAGCGGGAACATCACGGTGTGATTTCAGCGATAACTTCTTTACTGTAATCTCTCCAGTGTCGAACGTTTCTCCGTATATCAGTTCTGTCATTCCTCAGCCGGTAAATGTTGGATCATTGTTAACTGTTAATGTAGCTAATGCGGGGCGAAGTGGAAATATAATCCTTAAAACAGCTGACGGTTCAAAATCATGGACAAATGGTTTTGCAACGGATATAACAAATCTAAATGGTTTTGCTAAATATGACGGATCAAAACTTAGTTTTGTGATACCAAGCACTATTGGACGAGGTGTTCACTCGGAAGGCTGGTGGAACGAACCTGTCGTTCCTTTAGTACCAGGAACATACAAATTGAATATTGCATCGTTTAATTCAGCTAATGGGTTTATTAATAGTAATACTGTTAATGTGGTTGTTGGAAATAATGGAACAGTACAACCAACATCAACAACTGCTGTAGAGCCAATTAAACTAAGTGTTATTTCTAAGGAAGCAATTAAAACCTTCACAGCTGTAAATGTCGGCGAAAGAGATGAATATTCTATAAATTTCAAAGTTTCTATAACAGCACCTAGTACAGGGTCTGTTGCTATAAGTAAGGTTAATGGAATATTAGGTGACTTATTAGATCAAAACGGAAATAAAATATCTACTGCTCAGTATTCAATAACTAGAGCAGAAACTGGATCTAGAGATATTGGAAATGCATTCATGATCGATAAGGGTCAAACTGCTGTATTTAGACTGACTTTGAGGCCTTATTATCAAACATATCCTGATTGGCAAGCGAAACAAGGTTCGTATTCTGTAACATTGAATAGTGTTGGTTATACACTAGGTCTACCCGATGGATCAGCAAAAAGCGTAAGAGATGTAATTCCGACAATTAGATTTGATAATGCTTACTATGTAAACGTTATATCGGCACCAACAAGCACTCCAGCTATGGGTCCTGTAAAATTCAGTGTTCTCTTAAAAGACATTAAGCAAATATACAAAGCTACAAATGTCGGTGAAGTTGATGAATACGAGATTAATATGACAGTAAGTGTTACAGCACCTACAACTGGATCAATTGCAATCCAAAATTCAAATGGAATTATTGGAGACTTAACAGATTCATTCGGTAATAAGATTTCTGCAGCAGTCTATAGAATTGTAGGGATAGAAAGTGGTGCTAGAGATACAGGAGGTGTTACATTTATTGAAAAGGGTGCTACTGCAGTATTAAAATTGCACATGAAGCCTTACTATCAAACATATCCGGATTGGAAAGCAAAACCTGGATACTACTCATTCACAATTGAGAGTATAGGATATATGTTCGGTATGCCTGATGGAACTGGTAAGTCTAATAGATATACAATTTCTTCAATCAGATTTGATAAAGCCTATTATGTAAACTTGGTAACTTCTATTACGCCTAATCCAATTAAGGTGACTGCACCTAATGGTGGTGAAAGATATAAGATTGGGTCATCTATGAAAGTAGAATTCGACACAACAAAATCAGGTTCTAGTCATGCACTTCAGCTTGTTTCCGCTGTTGGTGCAGGCACACAAACATTGATTCAAAAAACTATTGTGGGTACAGGTAGTTTCGCTCTCTCTGCTGTAATTCCAACAACTGTCTCACCGGGCACATACTTTGTTAAAATATGTGCCGACTGCACAAGTTCCGGTCAATCAAGTGATATGAGTGATGCCTATATCCATATCGAAGCACCCACTCCTGTGACTACACCTACTCAAGGTGCATCAACTTACGAAGCCTTATTCCAGTATTACAAAAATATATTTGGTGTTAAATAGTAGGTTTCAGTAAGTAGGTTAGGATAATGAATTAAACTATAACCATGGCTCATTAGGCTGTGGTTATAGTTATATTTGATCCCATCCAATTTTTCAGCTTTTATGTGTTATTTAGTTATATTACCCAAATTCATTACCAAATAGTTGCACAAAAACGCATACTGACCTTATACTATCTAAATGGCCAAGAAAGAACCTATTAAGCCCGAAAAAATACCTTCAAAAGCTCCTACAAAAGTCGGTTTCCATGCGGAAAGCGATAAGATTATTGTGCGTGGTGCTAGAACACATAATTTAAAGAATATAACTGTTGAGATGCCACGAAATAAGATGGTGGTTATTACGGGGCTGTCAGGATCCGGCAAGTCTTCGCTTGCCTTCGATACTATTTTCGCGGAAGGGCAGAGACGATATATAGAATCTCTTTCATCATATGCTCGCCAGTTCTTGAGACAAATGCAAAAACCAGATGTTGATGAAATTGTAGGATTGTCGCCGGCTATATCCATTGACCAAAAAAGTCGTTCGAATAATCCGCGATCAACTGTTGCGACTATTACAGAAATTTATGACTATTTGCGAATCCTTTATGCGCGAATTGGTAAGCCACACTGTTTAGAGTGTGGACGAGAAATTAAAAAACTTTCTAAAGAGGAAATTTTTGAAACAATTGCAGAAACTGTGCAAAAAGTTACGCATTCTAATAATAGTAAAGATGTAATGGGTGTCGAAATTAGTGGAGAAAAGTTTTCAATCTATGCACCGATTGTTATTGGTAGAAAAGGTGAATATTATCAACAGCTATATGATTTTCTAGGAAAAGGATATACAGAAGCACGTATCGACGGAAAACCGAAAAATCTTCGAGAACAAATAGTGCTTGATAAGAATAAGAAGCATGATATTGATATTTTAGTCGATCAATTTTATGTTTCTGAGCTTGTAAATAGTTCAGAGGCTTTTAAGGAGAGATTGAATGAAGCTATTGAGCGTGCACTTCACGAGGCCGATGGTTTACTTAGAATTGTTACAGAGCCTGCAAAAGATGCCGCGAATGGCGCAGGCGCTGGAGCCGCAAAAAAGGAAAAATCAAAAAAAGATAAAACCGGAGCGCTCGAAGGCAAAGACGGAGACTATTTAGTTTCTTCTAAATTCATGTGTCCTCATGATGGTTTTTCATTCCCAGAAGTTGAACCTAGACTTTTCTCTTTCAACTCGCCATACGGTGCTTGTCCTGAGTGTAACGGTCTAGGAACAAAAGAATTTTTTATAAATGATCCTTGTCCGGTTTGTCAGGGTGCAAGACTTCGTCCTGAAGCTCTTCATGTTTTTATCAAAGATGAAACAGGCAAGACACAAAATATTGTGACAACTACTGCTATGACTATTGCGCAGTCGCTAGAATTTTTCTATTCATTGCCATTAACAAAAACAGAAGAAGAAATTTCAAGAATTATTATAAAGGAAATTACTTCGCGTTTGCATTTTATGAATGACGTAGGAATCGACTACCTTTCTCTTTCACGACGAGCCAATACGTTGTCAGGAGGTGAAGCACAGCGTATCAGATTGGCCTCACAGCTCGGTTCTGGTCTCGTGGGTGCCCTATACGTGCTAGATGAGCCTACAATCGGCCTACACCAGCGTGATAACGATAGATTGATTCATACTCTAACTCAGCTCCGTGATATGGGTAATACAGTAATTGTTGTTGAGCATGACGAAGACACTATTTATGCTGCCGATTATTTAATTGATATAGGTCCTGGAGCAGGTGTTCATGGTGGCCATGTAGTTGTTGCGGGTGATTTAAGCGAACTTTTGACCGCAAAGAAAAATACAAGTGAATCTGTCACACTTGCATATTTACGTGAAGAAAAAGTTATTGAACTTCCTGAGTTGCGACGCGAAGCAGATAGAGGTTGGATTAAAATTGCAGGTGGAAAGGTGAATAATATTAAAAATCTAAACGTAGATTTGCCACTTGGAAGACTTACTTGTGTTACTGGTGTATCTGGATCCGGAAAGTCGACATTTGTTTATGAAATTTTGCATAAGAATTTGCTTGCAAGACTTGATCGTGATCATAGATCAGCAAAAATATTTAATTGTACTAGTTTTACAGGTACAGAATATTTAGGACGAACAATTTTGATTGATCAAAGTCCAATTGGGCGAACTCCAAGATCAAATCCTGCCACATATACAGGTGCATTTACTTTTATCCGTGATCTTTTTGCTGAAACAATTGAAGCGAAAGCTCGAGGTTGGAAGCCTAGTCGTTTTTCTTTTAACGTTAAAGGTGGTCGTTGTGAAAATTGTCAGGGAAATGGAATGATCGAAGTTGAAATGCATTTCCTGCCTACAGTTTATGTTACTTGCGATATCTGTCAGGGCAAAAGATTTATGAAAGAAACACTTGAGGTGAAGTATAAGAAGAAAAATATTTATGATATTTTGAAAATGACTGTTGAAGAAGGAATAACTTTCTTCGAAGACGTACCTGCAATTCACGATCGTCTTGTAACTTTAGGTGAAGTAGGTCTTGGATACCTGGAACTAGGTCAATCTGCTACAACTTTGTCAGGTGGAGAAGCCCAGCGTGTAAAAGTTTCTTCAGAATTGTATCGACCTCATGTTCAGAAAACTATTTACCTTATGGATGAACCAACAATTGGTCTTCACTATGAAGATGTACGTAAATTAATTGAGATTATGCAGCGATTGGTACAGAAAGGAAATACTGTTGTCGTAATCGAACATAATATGGATATTATTAAATCTTCTGATTATATTATTGATATCGGACCTGAAGGAGGTGAGAAAGGTGGGAATATTGTGGCCAAAGGAACACCTGAAGAAGTTGCGAACAATCCAAAGAGTTATACCGGAAAATATTTGGAAAAGGTTTTGAAGAAGTCGAGGTAGTTTTGGGTTTAAGTTTGGAAAATAAAAACGCCCACCTTCCTTTGTCAAACGAGTGACATAGTAGAAGGTGGAGCGTAGTCCTAGCGATGAGTATGGTAGGCTCAATAGCAGGAGCAGAACTTTTTCAGGCCACAACTTTTCTAGAACAGGGATGACGCGTAGATTCCCTGCTTCTATAGAGAAGGACTTTCGATATTAAGCTCGCAGTTTTTTATTTCGCTAAGTATCTGCACCAACCTTGCGGTGGGTGCTTCTGAGTTTGATCGGTTCGGACACAGCTTACAGGATCCGAAGTCCTGAGCCTTTCCGAGCGACCAGCTCGATCTGTTTGTTCATGGCGATAAAGGGCCTTTGGATGAGCCGGTGAATATTCCTTTGAAAAAGGGTCACCAGCTCGCGGAGCCATTGCTTACGACGGCCTTAACGTCGGGCAAGGGTTCCGTATCCTTTGGCCCCGAACGGGGTTTGTAGGGTACTTTCTTCATCCACTCGCTTTTGAGGCTTGTGGTAAGGGGGAGCCGGGGCGGAATGCCACGACAACAATAAAGTACCACAGACTAGAATATTGTCAAGTCTTTCTGAGAAGATAAATATTGGTGGTAAAAAGGCATAAAAATGCCGCGAATTCTAAAAAACCAAAGTCAAAGGAATCGCTGGAATAGAAGCTAGGCTATGACCGATCTGAACCTCGATAAGAAACAAAATCGACATAAGGAAAAGTGACATCAGAACTATAAATCCTCCAGCTTTCTCTTTAGAAGTACCTTGTATTGCTTTTTCGGCAGAATACAAACAAACAAAGAAATATGATATCGCAAAAGTTATAACTACAGTGTAAGTAAATATATCGTAATTAACTATTTTATATTCTCCGATACTATGTTTAAAGAATATGTATAAACTTACTATAAGAAATACACTTGAAGACACGGCGAGCATCTGTATTAGAGGTGTTGCATGCGCTCTTCTATTGTGTACAGTTTTCATATATATTAAGTATAACGCTTGATATAGAAATATGCCATATTAATATCTGCATAACCTATATGCGACCCGCGCGCGCTATTTGCTCGCTTTGAGCACTAAGGCACCAAAATAAACAAAATGAATCTCGCCCAATTTAAAAAACTAAAAATTCCCGATAGTCCCGGAGTATATTCCTTTATTCATGAAGGGCAGACTTTGTATATTGGAAAGGCGACAAGCTTGCAGGATCGTCTCCGTAGCTACTTTTCGCCGGATTTAATTGATACGCGGGGGCGGCGAATTGTGAATATGATAGCAATCGCTGATCGAATTGAATTTGAGAAAGCAGATTCTGTACTTGAAGCGTTCATTCGCGAGACAGAGTTAATTAAGAAGTATCAGCCCATTACCAACAGTCTTTCAAAAGATAATAAAAGCTTTAATTATGTTGTAATTACTGACGAAGAATATCCAAGAGTGATTGTTGAGAGAGGAAGAAATTTGGAAATGAATACAGACGGCCTTTCCAGAAAATATATTTTTGGACCATACCCATACGGTGCCGAGCTCCGTGAAGCGATGAAAATCCTGCGCCGTATTTTCCCGTATCGAGATACTTGTATTCCAGCAGATGAATTGCCTCCTGGAAAACAACCACGACCTTGTTTTAATAGAAGCATAAGACTATGTCCTGGAGTATGTTCTGGAGAAATATCTAAAAAGGAGTATGGAAAAATAATTAATAATATCCGACTATTCTTCGAAGGAAAAAAGAGTAAGGTTATTGCCAATCTCAAGCGCGAAATGCTCCTCCATGCCAAAAAACAAGAATTCGAACTTGCCGATCTTGTTAAAAAGACTCTATATTCTGTAGAGCATATTAAAGATATCTCTATGATTAAGAGAGATGCAGATAAAGGCACGGGCAGATATATTAGTTCAAGTGATACTGTCAAAAACTCTGATAATAACGCGGATAATATTGATCCGAGTTATGTTCTCACACATGATTGGCAAGGCGAAGAGGCAACACAGCAAATTCGTGTTGAGTCATATGATATCGCTCACATGTCTGGTAAGGACATGGTAGGGGTTATGTGTGTTATGACAGACGGTGAGCTAGACAAATCCCAATACCGCAAATTTATAATCAAAAATTTTGATTCAAGTAACGATACAGGTGCTCTCAAAGAAGTTTTAAGTAGAAGATTAAGTCATATGGAATGGCGCATGCCAGATATTATTGTTATAGATGGTGGAATCGCTCAACTCAATGCAGCAAACGAAGTAGTAAAAAACACCTTCGTTCGACTTGCAAAAGAGTATCCTGAAATATATCCAGATGCATATACAAGTTCAAATATTTTAGTTAGCGAATCACCAATCGTAGTTTCGGTTGTTAAAAATGATGCCCATAAGGCACGCGAAATATTGTATACAGGTGAAGATGAAATTCTCATCAAGAAAGCGTCAAATTCAGTGTCAAAACTCATTACACCAGAAAAAATAATAGAACTCAATGCCGAGACTCATAGATTTGCCATTACATTTCATAAAAAGAAAAGAGGAGAAAATTTTTTGCCCAAATCTTCGAGAAAATAGAAAACAAAAAACCGACACCCCGAAGGGTGCCGGCCGTGAATCAAAGCATGCGAATAAGGTCTTGCGACCGACTGCATTACTTGATCCTGAAAAACACTCGTGAGCTCGTGTTGAACGGAGCTCCTGAAAGATCTGGGGTCAATACAATTCCCAAGAAATCGATCCCTTCAACGTACACGCTTGAATCTGGAACCTCCTCGACAAAACTTCCGACTGGAAGCCATGCTTTGGGGTCTGTCGGGTCTGTCGATGCCTCGAGTACTAAATCGGCGCGGTTATCAAAGACGATCCCAATCGCGAACCCGTCGAGCCCTAACTCTTGGGTAATTATTTCATACCCAAGTGATGGAACCTCAGTGGCCAATGTTCCAAAGTGAGTTCGGTCGATCTCAGTTCCTGATTCGTCGATCGCTGAACCGGGACCCCAAGTCAGTGTTACTGACCACTGCTCGAAGCCATGATCGTCCCACCAGGACCATGAATAGAAGTAAATCTTCTGACCCAAGACCGTGGTTGATCCGTAGATTTCTACGGAGCCATCGTCGTACTCGAAATAGCCAAGATCGGCTGTTGCTCGCGCAGCAACCGAACCGTCATATGAAGTGAGAAGTGGCTCATAAAACCCGGGAAGCTCGAAGACCGGAATGAAATTCGCCCTAAAGAGAATCCCTTTATCAGGATGGGAGGGAACCGTGATCGCCACGTATTCCTTTTCCCAGATTTCGGCATGTTCGCTACCGACAAAAGTGCCGGCGCTACGAACCGCTGTAAGGTGGTTTCGCAAGCTTTGTCCAATGACCGGATATTTCACCGCCGCATCGGTTGCACTCGCGAAGAGCGAAATCATCGCAAGGATCGATACGAAAAGCAGACGAGCGAGAGTTACATTTTTCATAACAGAATAGTGGTGGTTGTGGTTGAGTGTTTTTGTGAAATGAACATCCGAGGCTATCTCAGAATATGAATATTATAACACATTATATATGTAAATGTCAAGCAAGCATAGTAAAGAATAGGTAAATTGCTCTGTAAACAAAAAACCGGCGCCCCTAAGGGTGCCGGCCGTGAATCGAAGTATGCTGTAACTTGAGCCAGGGCTCGAAATCGCAACTACTACTTGATCCTAAAATATATTCCATCTGCCGACTTTGCTTTAAGCTCGGGCGTCAGGTTTGGCGAGAGGTGGATGTCGATGAACCTAACTCCTTCTTCGTATTTGAATGTCGAAGGAATCGTTTCGCGTTCGGCGGTGATTGGTTCCCACGTTTTCAAGTTCGTGGAAACTTCCATATTGACCTCTGCATCGGAGTCGTGAGTTGCGTCGATACAGAACTGACCATCTGCGAAACTGGTTCCAAGGATCTTGAAACCACATTTGCGTGGCTCGTCTTCGAGAACACCGAACGTGGTTCGATCAACCTCAGTACCTACATTGAACAGGGCAGCTGAGTCACCCCAGGTGAGGTTCACGGACCATTTCTCTGGACCATCTCCATCTCCATCACCTTCTTCTTCAAACCAAGACCAGATATAGAAATATATTGTCTGGCCCAGGAATTCGGTTGAACCGAAGATCTCTTTTGTACCATCCTTGAATTTCAGGTAATCGCGAGGGGACGTGATTGTGACAGAAGTCGAACCTCTGTACTCTGTGAGTACTGGTTCGAGATAATCCTCGACTCCTGTCGGCACGAAGTTCACTTTGAACAACATGCCTTTCTGTGGGTGGGATGGAAGGTAGATGGCGACGTACTCGTCTTGCCAAATCTCGGTGTATTCGCTACCCAGGAAAGCTCCTGTGGCACGAACCTCGGTAATTTGGTTGCGCAGTTCCTGTCCGATGACAGGGTAATTCACTGCAGCTGTTGCTGTGGCAGGGACGAGGGAAATAAGGCAGAGCAATTTCAGGGAAATGGTCATCACCAAGACGACCAAAATATTTTTGGTTTTCATTTGTGCGTTGTGTTTCGGTGTGAGTGGATGTAGGGTTGAAATTCAGTCAGAATTACGCAATTAAAAAATGTGCATTCATGACTGGGGCTATCCCAGTACGATTCAATTACATCATATTTAATGGTAATTTGTCAAATTTGTGGATAATTCATGGTGTTAAAAAAGGGCGAGACCTAATGGTCTCGCCCTTCGAATGTTCCGTGCCGTAGTTTCGGCTTGTGGTTACGCGGCAACCGCGCTAACGGCAGCTTCAGGCTTGGGCTCCAAGAACTGATTGGTACCCGGATGGGCAGGAGCGTCGCACTTTACGAACCCCCGTCCGTCATGAATGCTCCACACACAATCGCAGGGCCAGCCCGAAGCCTGGCTTTGGCGATCGTACTTGTAGAGTGCACGAACGATGTCGCCGATCTTTCCAGTAAACGACTGATTGTCGTGGAAAAGCCGGTAGATATTTGTGTCCTTGGTAGGCTGAGTCGGCTTCTGCA
Source organism: uncultured Candidatus Saccharibacteria bacterium (assembly GCA_964607805.1). Taxonomy (GTDB): domain Bacteria; phylum Patescibacteriota; class Minisyncoccia; order Phycocordibacterales; family CAIZLB01; genus DALYDD01. The sequence continues at coordinate 97,634 of CAZSLF010000002.1, read as the reverse complement.
CTTGCACGGCCTTCTTTTTCCCGAGCCTTTGGTCGATTTGAGCCTGGCAGCGACGGTATTCCGCCTCATTTGTCCAATTCAGGTAAATGAGTTCGCCTTCATTGTCTTGACAGAGGACGACGATCTTGTCCCCGATGTCCAAATCCTTCGATCCTTCCCTGCGAAAGAAGAGATCGAATCGAGGGCTGGGTTTGTGGTCGTCGAATACCTGGGTGTATCCGATACCATTTGTGATGAGCGGTTCATCCCCAACAGCGAGTGCGGTAGGGTTGATGCGGTCATCCGTTTTTGTGACTTTGAAGGCGGTAAGGCCTTCCTCGGCAACTGTAACAGTCGCCCAGATTGTGCGAAGTTTCATATACGTGTGGTTTCTACTTGTTGTGAACGCATAAATCTAAACCGTAAACGGCACGGAGTGATCTGCGTAAAAAACCAATTTTATATTCTTCCTTCTTCAACCTCTTTAATTTTGACTTTAAATTTGGCTTCAAAAATGGCCTAAAAACAGGCTTTTTACGCAGATCGTATTTTAAGGTACGTATATGGTGTATATTATACATGCTTTTATGGGTTTGTCAATAGCAGTAGAAATAACTAAAAATAACGACAAATAATTAAAATCAAATAAATATAAATGATTAAAACGTGATATTTCCACAACTCATTTCATTTTATTTAAACTTTAACAAAACTTAATATGATATAGTTGTAATATTCATGTCCCATATAAAAGTTGGAGTGCTTCGCGGCGGAAAAAGTGATGAGTATGATCTTTCCATGAAAATGGGAGCGCGAATTCTCGATGTCCTAAAAAAAGAACCTTGGAATAAAGAGTATAAAGCAATTGATATCTTAATTGATAAAGCAGGTGTCTGGCATATTGGAGGTTTACCTATGCTTCCTGAGCAAGCTTTACGACACGTTGATGTTGTTTTTAATTCTCTTCATGGTGCATATGGTGGAGACGGAAGGATTCAGCATATTTTGGATACATTTCATATGCCATTTACAGGAAGTAAATCTTTCGGAACAATTATGGCTCGTGATAAAAAAGCCACTCGCGATACGCTTAAAAGAGAAGGAATTAAAACTCCATATGCAAAAGATTTTCATTTAGAACATGGAGATGAAATTGAACATGTTGCTAAGGATCTCTTCCATACATTTCCCATGCCTGTTGTTGTAAAACCTCGCAATGCTAACGAATCAGTAGGAGTATCAATTGCTAGAAATTTCGATGAACTAATAAAAGCTCTCGATCATGCCAGACTTTTTTCTCCTGATATTGTTGTAGAAGAATATATTACTGGAAAGGAAATTATTTCTGGATTTATAGACGATTTCCGTGGCCAAGAGCACTATCCACTCATGCCTGTTCATGTAGAACCTCATAATCATGTTATGGATTTCGCGGATAAGCTTTCAGGAAGTTATAGTCACAGAGTTCCTGCGCAACTAACTACACATGAAAAAGAAGTGATTGAAAATATTGTAAAGCGAGCCAAAGATAGTTTAGGTCTTCGCCATATTGGAACTGTGGACGTAATTGTCACACCAAGACGCGGTATATATGTACTCGATGTAAATACACATCCACATTTTCATGCGCATGCGCCATTTCTCAAATCTTTACATGCTGTTGGCAGCAACGAAGATGAATTGATTGCGCACCTGATTAAGTTGGCGCTTAAGAAATAGTTGATATACTTATTGTATAGTTTCCGCGAAATATACGAGCATATCGTTCGATAAGTATATTTCGCATAATTAATATCATATGAAAAATAAAATTTTAGGATTGCCTGTTGGTTCTTTGATTATTAGTTCGTTTGCCAGTCTGTTTATCGTCGCTGCTGCTATTGCAGTTTTTTCTTTTGTAAATGTGAAAGAGGCAAGTGCTGTTTGCGTAGCGAATTCATTCTCAAGAGACTTAAAAGAAGGAGCAAATGGATCAGACGTAACAGCACTACAAAAATATCTAATTGAAAGAAATTATTTGAAAATGCCCCAAGGTGCTGCGTATGGATATTTTGGAGGTGTAACTAAAAGTGCATTGATAAGATATCAAAAGGATCAAGGATTAACTGCTCAAGGATATTTTGGACCGCTAACGCGGGCAAATATTTCTGGATATTTGAATAGGACTTGTACTTCAAGCGGTTTTAATAGTCAGTCTAATTCAAACACTACATATACATATCCAGAATATACGCCACCTGTATACCCAACAGCTGCAGAGGTTGCAAGGATGCCTGTTCATATTGCGCCTTTGACACCTGGTATTAATACAGAATTCTCTGTAGCGTTTACTTCTCATAAATCAGAAGACCCTGTTCTTCTAGACGACGCTGGGTCAAACGGAGCGTTGCAGGCAAATGAAAAGTTTGCAACAAAAGTTAATGGCGGCTCTGGGAATTATCGATCTTTCTGGTTTATTGATAATTTAGATACTCCTCAACTCTATGATGTATCAATATCTGATCCTGTGCATTCTAGAATTACTGATAGAACTCTAAACTATAGTTTCCCGAGCTCAGGATTTTGGGTTATCAGTACATATGTAGTTGATGATTTCGGAAGCAAAACAGCCACAACTTCAACAGTTATTATGACCATGTCAAAATCTCTTGCTGATAAGTTGGAACAATATGAAAATGGAACACTCAAATCTTCAGAGATGTCTAAAGATCTAGAATATAAAGAATTTGTCAAAAAAATCAGTTCAATATCGTACGATTTTGAAGATCACCCAGCAATGTCAGAGATGTATGGTCCTGCAAACATGAAGGCTAAATCAGCTGTAGTTAAATCAAATCTGAGCAGCTTAAGAGCACAAGCAGAACTATTCTACACTACTCATAATAATTCATATGCTGGTGTTTGTAGCGACTCGGCGACACAGAAATTATTTAAGAGTGCTGAAATTGGTATTCAGGGAAGTATTAATTGTATTGAAGCACCTAATTACTGGAGAGCTTTCGCTACTCTAAAGGAAAATGGCAAATTCGTTTGTGTTGATAGCAGTGGCCATTCGATAGAGACTGAGCGTATTTCAGGGTATAAGTGTCAGTAGTTGAATAGGAGTATATAAGCTATATATAAATTCTATTTGGAAAATGGCAGTTTGCTAAAACCGTCAATTTTGATATCATCTAAAGACGCCTAAATATAGTATATATAGGAGGCTGGCTAAGCCTTAAAGCTTAGTAAAGATGATATCTGGGCCCTTAGCTTAGTTGGTAGAGCGCCTCATTTGCACTGAGGAGGTCAGCGGTTCGAATCCGCTAGGGTCCACCGAACAGAAAAAATCCGCATTTATGCGGATTTTTTCGTGTGTGTGGAAGGCGCAGCGATGTCTCGCCAGCAGGCGAGACCGCGAGCCGGGGTCGAGAGAATTTCCGAGTGTCGACGAGGAAATTACTCGTGACCACATGTTTTTATGCTAAACTTTTATATATGAAAAACTTAAATAAAGGCTCAGTTAGTCTTTTGGCAGTATTGTTCATCGCACTAGTCGCGATTGGATGTGGAGCATATGTATATTTAAAAATGAATGCTCCGACAACTGAAACCCCTACAAATACTGATATTGGTAGCACATCGCAGGCAACAACCACTATTTCGCAAAATACATCTGTTGAAGCATCTGTTCCTGCAAAGTCAGGGTCAAAAAAGGAAGAGGTGAATAAAGTCGTGACACCTACATATTCAATAACTGTACTGTCGCCAAACACAGCTGAAACATACAAGATAGGAGATACTGTAAAAATTGCATGGAAACATTCTAATAATCTGCATCAGCGACCATTCTCAATTTGCCTTTATTCGGAAACAGAAGGTTGTGTTCGGGAGATTTCAAATAGCGTGTCGTATAACAACCTGAGCTATGATTGGAAAATTGGTAGCGATGTTAAGCCTGGTAAGTACAAGGTTACTGTAGCTAACTCATATGGATTTGATAATGCCGTATACGACCGCAGCGATGTCTTTTTTACAATCGCGGCATCTTTGCTAAGAGTTTGTCCTGAAAAGAAAGTCGATAATAGAATGCCTAGGATTTATCCATCTAACGATACATCAGCTTCAACATATTTCATTCTAAATACCGAAAGGCGAGAGCTGGTTGAATTTGATTTAAACTGGGTAAATACGAATTGCACAGTAGAGGAAGAAGTCGTCTATTAGACCATAGAAACATCTTTACCTTTTCTGGGTTTTGCTATGTAAGGATTTCTTTCAATATTCATTTTTCTAAAATGCTAAACCGCCCAGTTACGAGCGGTCTAGAAATCTCTACCTCACCAATTTAAATAATATTATAGTTTAAACATGCGTCAACACATTCTTTCATAAATATTTAATTTAAAATCATGAAAAAAAAGCCTCATCACAAGTGCAAGCCTGTGTGGGCTTTCTTGTGATGAGGCCAAAATCTCACCATACGTCGATTTCCACGACGTGTTCCGATCTCCAAATACGCCAATCTACCAATCTTCCTGTAGGAAGATTAATTCGTCCTCCTTTGACACAAATATCGTGGCCCGATGATTCGAGGGCTAAGTCGTGACCGAAGGGGTAGCGTGTTACAGTTTTGAAGGCTGCATAAATAGCTGACCGGTCTGAGCCGCAGGCGAGTATGGATTCCTCAACTGCAACTACTTTTTGATCCAAGGGTAGATCACGCCAGTGGGCGTAATCCGCCACCCAGGACTCTGGAATTGTACTCATGTTTGAATATGGGCTTGGTGTGAAAAGGGAAAATCCTTCAGCGTGTGCTGAAAATAAAATTTTCACCTTTCTGCCAAGCCCAAAACAGATTCAATGTACTGTGAATATAATACACTAATAACTACAGATTGTCAATAGTAACGTGATGGTTATGCAAGAAAACACCTTTAAACCCAATTGATTTTCCACATACCACATGATAGATTTCATCCTGTTCCTAACCATCAGCCCTTTATTATATGAATGTAGTCGACCTCGCATCTGGTAAATCCAGAAATATTAGTCTCGATGAATCAAATGAATCAATCTTCGCAGCCCTTAAAAGTCTTTCAAAGCGTGGAGGAAATCTTCGTTTTTCCATGAGTCATGCAGAAAAGGAAAGACTGGATAAAAAGTTTAATTCCGGCTTCCTCGTCGATTTTAGAAAATATGTAGGAGTAGACGATTCACTGACTTATAGAGAAGAAGATGATGGTTTGTATGTGTTTACAACATACTTCAAACCCGACTGAACCAACCCGCCCGAATCACGGAGAAATTCTCCACTTCGTTGGCGGGTTTCTTTTTTTTCAAACAAAAATCCCGCGACACATGATGTGTCGCGGGAACGAACTAAAACAACCACTATTTGTCTACTTTAAAACGTCGTAGATAGCAGAGGCAACCATTTTTTGAGCAGTATGGGTAAAGAATTGATCTGTACGCCCATCACTGCAGCCAGCCCAGCCACTGAAAAGAACCTTTCCGTCACCATCATCATTTTTTGTAATCAGACGATAGTCAAAATGATATCGACAATCTTGAAACCAAAAGTAAACAATTACAGCATAGTTACCTTTTTTTAGAGGCTCAAAGTCTGCAGATACAATTCTTTTCAAGTCATCTTCGGGCACAGGCTTAACTACAACACCTAGACTGATCAATGCTGATATGAAGTCACTTTCTAAACCAGACTTCTTGTTTTCGCGTGTACGAAGGTAAACAAGAAAATGTCTGCCTTGGAGGAATTCCTGTGCTTGCTTAATGAGTTCATGCAATTTAGCCTCATATTCCTCCTCAGCAATTTTTCTTGCCTTCGCTCGGGGTTTTAATACCGTAATGTCTAGTACAATAATCGCGAATATGAGTGCGGTTATTGCACCAACGATTAGTGCAAGTATTTGTATGTTCGTGTTATTCATGGTGTTTGCCTTTATATCAATCCAACTCAAAACATCCTCATTTACCTATGGTAAAGGGGCACTTAGGTCAGATAGTATTCAAGCTCCTTTCAAGGAACGATGCCGAGAACTTTCGGCGGAAGGTCTATAACAATGCGTCAGAGACGGGAAGTACAGTACTTATTAATATGCTATACGTCAATATTTTGTATTTATTTCTTATACTAATTATACTTAAACGGATCTATTGTTGACAAACAGTAACCTCATGTTACAGTTTTCTCGAAAGTTCCTCTCACCAAACCCCATCCAAACACATTCAACCAATTCACATAATGAAATTTAGCGAAATCTTCGAAGAAGCAATTAAGGCTTCTAGTCCTACCTTGTATATCAGTTCTGGCACCGAAAGAGATTTGTATGAAAAGGTAGCAATGGCTTTGGCGTATTTAAAATCAAGAGATTCGCCTGACCTCGAGGTTATAATCGACTCTGGTGGCGGCTCAGTTGGTTCTGGTCTGGATATTTATGACCTGATAAGGCTGTACCAAGGCAAGACAACTGGTCTTGTTATATCTAAGGCTGCCTCAATGGCCGCTGTTGTGCTCCAGGCATGTGATGTTCGCAAGTGTGCTGCTCATGCTGGAATATTAATCCACCATCTTTCGACCAAAAGTGTTAGCCTCGACACCATGGTTTCAAAAAGGAGACGAGATAAACTCATTAGCGAAATGCAGAAAGACCAGAATCAGCTCTATGATATCCTTGTTGCGAAAACAGGGAAGACAAAAGCTCAGATTCTGCGAGAGTGCAAGCTCGACAGGTACATGAACGCACATGAAGCAAAATCTTTCGGTTTAGTTGATGAAGTTGTATAACACGACACATCCTAGCGACCCCGTACACCAGTACGGGGTTTTGATATACAATATATCTCATTATCCAAATCTACCCATGTCACATACAACCACACAGAAAATTCACAAAACCCACTTTTCATACCTCGATTCATATCGATTTTATGCTTTTTTGACTGTCTTTGTGGCGCATATGGTTGTATTTATTAGCTTTCCATTTGAAAATATATCTTTTGATAGGTTATTCAGAGCTTTTACGCAGATTGGAGACTTAGGTGTAGCTTTCTTTTTTGTTTTGAGTGGCTTTCTGATTAATTATTTACTGAAAAATGAACTTAGGGCGAGTAAAAGTGCGAGTACAACAGGGAATATTTCAATTAAAAGTTTCTATGTAAGAAGAATACTGCGTATTTGGCCGCTATATTTTTTCTCAATTATCCTAATTTTGACATTGAGCTGGCTTATCCTTTCTGTATCAAACTTTAGATTTTATGAAATCTTCATTAATTCAAAAGAATTTTTTTATCATATCTTCATGTCGGGTAGTATTTTTAGGGGAATGTTTGGCACCGATAATGATATGCTCGCAGTTCTATGGTCAATATCAGTTGAAGAACAGTTTTACCTTGTATGGCCACTATTATTTTATATGTTCAGAAAGAATATTTTATGGATAATCGTTGGGATGCTAATTATTTCATCAGCCAGCAGATATTATTTCTTAGGGGATTACGATGCACTTAGATATTTAACACCAACAATCATGTCATATCTCATGATAGGTGCCGCTTCGGGAATATATTATGAAAAAATCCTAAAGTTTATATCAAGGTTCAATCGCATAAAAAAAGCAGGACCAAGCATCCTTGTATCAATAATATTAGCCATAACTTTCATCCGTGGGTATGTGTATGAGTTTAACATTCCTGCAATGTTTGAAATTTTCCTCCCTTTGATATTTGGGACATTGTTTGCTTTGGTAATAATACTCGCAACTGAAAGAAAAATTAACCAAAAACAAAGTTTTTCATCATTACGTTTAAAGATACACAACACCACAACGTATTTGGGTAGAATTTCATATGGATTATATGTTTATCATATGATTGCATTGACTATATTACTGTTTGTATTAGATAAAATATGGTTTTCAAATGTAACAGGTGAGGGAGGCGCAGTTGGTACAGAAACAGTTATGTCATCACAAATCTCTATTCCTACTTTTCTAATCATATCAACTATATGCCTGCTACTTACTATTCTAATATCATCAATGTCTTTTAAGTATTTAGAAAAGCCATTTCTCAAATTCAAAAGAAAATTTTCCTAGATTTAAGTGCTCGTATTGACAAACCACACAAATCACTGCATATTTATCACGGATTGGCTATGTGATATAGCCTCCCCAGCGTGAAGCTGGAACAAAACCGAGTAAAGCGTGAAGCTAAACTCAAACCGTGGCCTCGCCACAAAAAGTACCATGACAAGGTTAGAAGCACAGATCGAAACATTCAATAGGGAATTTCCAAGGCTGCTTGATTATATTAATCCTGCCAATATCGACAGTTTGATGGTATCCAGGGTTGACACACGTCTTCTGGAACTTCATCCTATTCATCCTGAAACAGCGAGTGACTGGTCAGAGGACGTGCCTCCTAAACAGGTTTACCTGGTAGATGATAAAGGGCAATCTTTGGCCCATGTTGGTTATGATTCTCCACGACCTGACCCTACCTGCCAGTTTCGGAAGTACAGAGGTATTTTCTTCTGGAAAGGAAAAGGTTTTGGATCTGGAGATACAACAGCCTCGGTTTGCAAGACTTGGAAGGGTTTAGGGTCGCGGAGGTCGAAGGTAAAGTATTTATATGTCCTCTATCCGATGCTTAAAACTCACGGAATTGGTGGACCGAAGATGTATGGGAGCTACGCCGTGGTAGTTTACAAACTTCCACACGGCTTCACTATCGACGAGTGGATTATCAGACTTTATGGTAATGCACATGTAGAACTCCGCAATCAAATAGCCGAAGTGGATAGGGTGTAGTGAATACGTTCATAACACAGCTTAGCCACACCAAATCGCGCCGCCCACAAAACTGTGGGCGGTTTCACTCACTCATTTCAGAAAAAAACCAAACTCAGCTCACCCCAAACTCTATACTCATATGGATACTCTCAATGGTCTTATTGGAAAACACGTCGTCGTCACAGGCGGTGGTGGCGGAATCGGATTTGCTATCGCAACCCGATTTCACGCGGAAGGATGTCATGTAACTGTCATCGACAGAGATATTTCAACCCAGAAAAGATGCAATAAAGCGAGCCTTATCTTCATGCTTCTAGATATTTCGAAAGGGCATGAGATCGAGGCTGCTAAGCTCGATATGATTGGATGCGATATTCTCGTGAACAATGCTGCTATCACAAGCGGCGACAATTACGAGGAAATCATGGCTACGAATTGCGATGGTACTCGCCATGTAACCGATAGTGTCGTTCGGAAGATGATTGGGCGACCTGGTTGCAACGTGATTTACATAGGTTCAGTTCATGCATATGTTGCTTTTGGAGCAGACCGTGCATACGATGCATCAAAGACTTGGCAACTTGGAGAGATGCGTGCAATGTCCGTTCTGTATGGTCCGCTTGGAATCAGATTCAACATCGTCGCACCTGGATCGATTGAACCTGAAAAAGTCGATCCAAAGACAATTCTGATTGCACAAGAACTTGGACCAAAAATCCCCCTCGGAAGGCAAGGTACTGCGGAGGAAGTTGCAGAAGCAGTAGTGTTCTTGGCCTCTGACAAAGCCAGATACATCACCGGAGCTGAGCTTCGAGTTGACGGAGGTCTCTCCGTCAGAAACGCCTTGACTGGCTAAAATTTATAAACATTGGTAAGCCATATTGCTGGCACCAAACAACCCCACGAAAAGTCACATGACCTTCGTGGGGCTTTTTTGTTTTGTTATGTGGTCTTTGCAGACAAGTCATTCTCAAAAAAATGATACAATATAAAAATGATAAACAACCTCAAAACACAGCCACCTAGAAGCCCTAAAGAAAAATATGAAAATATTGTTGGGCTTCCGAGGCTTTTTGATAAATTGCGAGCTAGAGCAAACCACACAGTTGAAGGCGCGACAGGAAGTGCGTTAGGTGAGTATAAAACTGGCGAGGCTTCTGAATTGGATCGTCAGATTATGATATTTTTGGGGGGAGAAGGAGGAAATTTAAGAGAAAATTTTGAAAATGTATTTAGTGCCGTCACAAAAGATTCAACAGATGAAGAAATATTTAATATGATATTGTCTGCACAACCAAATTTACCGTCAGATGAAGAACGTATCGCCTGGTCTGAAAAGATGTTAGCAATGAAATTTATCGAAGATCCTGACCGTACTGCATATGCTGCAAAATTAATTGAAAGCATGAATTTAGATCCGGAAATTACATCTTTTGATTTTCTTCTAGTCGGGGAAGTTTAAAAAGAGTAACTACCATTAAATATATTATTTATTCATATGGATTCATACAATAGAACACCATATAAAGAGCCGGTAATTACACCAGAGAAGCCATTTGTTAAAACTTTTTTTGGTTCCAAATTTGACTCAGTTTTTAGTCGAATTTTCAAACGGAAAAATTTAATTCCAATTCTTATAGCGTTGATTGTGCTTGGTGGGGCAGGGGTTTTCATTGTCCAAAATAATAAAACACAAAAAGCTAAGAGAGACCCTTGGCTAGCTTTTGAAAAATATAAAGCTGCAGCTGCTGCTCAGGATTTAGCTGGTATGAATTTAGCATCTAGAAATCAATATATTGAAATTTGTAAATCAAAAGAGGAGTGTGACACCGTTTTCGGTTATTTAAATCAGTATTTAAGTCAAATTAAAAAGGAAGATTATGTAAATGTATGGGAGGATGAGAAACAAATTATTTTATCTACAAATAAAGAGATTCAGGAATCTGATGCAGAAAAATTATTCGGTATTAAATATCTATTGTTTGTAAAAGATGAAAATGGCATGCCGAAGTTTTTAACAGGTCTTAGCGATGGTCAGATTAGAGAAAAGGCAGACAAGACACTTGATGAACTTGATGCTGAATTGCAATTAGCAATTACAGATACTGACAAGGATGGTTTATTTGATGCAAGGGAAAGATGCGAAGTTGCACTTCGTGCCGGCGAAACTTGCGTAAAATCAGATCCAAATAACCGCGATACAGATAGCGATGGTTGGTGGGATGGTGTTGAGATTAGGTTTGAGTAAAAAATGGCAAATAAAAAACCGCGGAGCACAAGGCTCACGCGGCTTACTGTTAGTAACTTTTGAGGATTGCTAACATCGTTTTTGTTTTATCACTTCGTGGGAAAAAGTGAGGGGTCAGGCCAAGCCTGGCCAGCTGCCTGTTTTGGAAGCGAATTATCCTCATGCTGGCAGTCTGCCAGCAAGTCGATTTTCGCGTCCTTGCCGATTGGTGTTCTTGCAGGCTCAGTCTTTTTGCCTTTCGCTGGCTCTCCGGGAAGGAGAAATTCAGCAAGATCCTTTGGCCCGATACCCGGAGGCAGGGAATAATCCGGAGATTGCTTCGTCGAACTCACAATCTGCAAAGCAGACTGTGCGCTCAGATGTGGAATCGAATTGATAATCCCTAGAGGCCTAGCTGCGAGGCAAGCCAACGTGATGATTGTAACGTCAGTAGCCAGACGGGAAATTCTTGAGCTTGTGAGGCCCCAGGATTTTCCGATCAGGTCGACCGCATAGGACATGCTCCAGATCACTAGGATGCTTATCGTCAGTATTATGGCACTTGTGAGAGTGCCTTCCTCGACGATGTAACCGGCATGATTTCCTAGGCTGACACTTTTCGCGTCGAGCCAGGAAAATTTCGGAGCGTATTGCAGACCCTTCTTGGTGAGAAAAAGAATTCCGCCACCATTAAGGATGAGAGATACGAACCAAGCTACTGGAGTGCCGTACAAACGGCAACCTGCATTGACCATTGCCCAGGCGATGAACAATGTCATCGTCAAGGCAGCGATTCTTGGTTCCGTACCGTGCTCTGGACTAACGACCAAAGCAAAGATTAGAACCAACAGACCGAGGTACAGGGCTGCACCTTCAAAAAACATTTTCGCTTTCATAATTCCAATGTGCTTTTTACCAAATAATTTCAGGCTGACTATCTTGGCTTAGCCGATGCCCTGCAAGCAGGGGAGGCGAAGCTGATGGTCAATCGGAAGTCATTTCCCAGTGCTGAAAGCTATACCTCCAGCGTTTGTTTTGGGTATCTCGGCAGTATGGCTTAAGGCAACAAGCCTCAAGTTGAGTGCCTAAATAGATGGTAATATTATACACCTATATTGGGTATTTGTCAAGCTAAAACTAGCTACTAAATCATGAATAATTGACTGATTTAATGTTATATTGTATAAATGTCGGTAATAGCTCCTTAAGTTTTTTTAGTCTGGAAGAAAGACAGTAATCGACCTGCTGGTATTCACCATGCGGATTACTGTCCTTCCACTGGACTAAATTCATGAAAACAGTAATTTTGATTAGTTTTGATTATGGTCAGGGCAAGGTGTGGCGTGTGGCGTTTCGTCCCAATTGTGATCTTGGACTCCAAGTGGGCGATCATTTTGCCGACCTTGCTCCAGTTATGGCGCCAAGTGTTCCAGAAGAGTTTAACGTCAGTGATGTGTCTGCATTCCTTACGGAATGTGATCCAAATTTGGATCATCCATATCACTTGCTTGTAGAGAAAGTGAGTAAGATTTGCAATGCAGGTGATCCTGTAAAGATTGTTCAATCGTCAGTAAATCTCCATAAGCAACATAACGAAGTTATGATGGGTGATGTGACATTCGAAGAGGCTATACTTTGGAGTGTGGTGATTTTAGCGTTACAATTCGGTGCAAGAGCACACATCAACATGGGTGGTTATGCTCCACTCCCAAAATGGTTCCGTCCGAAGCACGGATGGTCTGCATGTCTGAATCCTGTCATGTCGACATTGATCTAAAAAACTGCGGCGCCTCCAAGCCTTCCACAAGAAAAGTTCTCACGGACTTCATATCTTGTGGGGGCTTTTTCTTTTCATTTGTAATGGTCTTTATCATACTATTTGACAAAACCAGCATATGTCCTATAATATTTGTTGGGAATTTACTCAGTACACTCTCACGTCAGTCCAACCGTGAAAAACAGGACTCGTATTGCGATAACGTTACCGCACTTTTAGTATGTCAAAAGATCAAGGTATCGGTCTGTACCCTGGGCGAGTCCGTCCGGTTCCATATTCGAAGCCATCCTCATACTTGACACAGCCTCAAGCTGATCAGGCTGAGTATCGTGGTTCACCAAGTACAACCGCCTTTCACCAGACTGAACAGGCCTACGAGGTTATCTACAGGGCTGTCGACGGAGAACTCCTTGCTGAGGCAGGGATCCGTGCAGGCAGGCGTAATGCGTTTTTCTGGTAGCACTTGCCACCAAGATCAAAGCACATGGATCAAAAGATCAAAAAAAACGCAAAAACCCCGCACGACAGTGCGGGTTTTTGATTTGTAAGTTATAATTAGTGAGTAATAAACTAAAATTTACAGACATATGCCTGAAGGTTTCGACTCAGTTATTTTGAAAGATGAAAAAGTGCTCGCCACGCATGCTCGCGATGCAAGTGTTTTTTCTATTGTGCCAAGTGGGGTCATTTTTCCAAAAACTTCTGAAGAAATTTCGAATATTTTATTAAGAAATCATAAAGAAAAGTTTACGGATACTATTTCTGTACGTGCAGGAGGCACTTGTATGAGTGGAGGTTCCTTAACGACTGGGGTTATTCTCAATTTAACTGAAAATTTAAATAAAATTGAAATAGATCCGATTGCAAAAACTGCAACTGTTGAAATGGGTGTCATGTTCCGTGACATTGAAAAAGCAGCAGCCGAGCATAACTTGCTTTTCGGAGCATATACTTCATCTAAAGATATTTGTGGAATAGGTGGCATGATCGGGAACAACGCTTCTGGAGAAAAAAGTGTTCGCCTCGGAGCTACAATTGATAATGTTTTGGGTCTTGAAGTGATTTTGGCTGACGGAACGCTAATTAGAACAGGTGTTCTTGAAAATACAGGAGAAAGTCTTAAAGGATTGCTGCGATCCACAGAAATTAAAAAAGAATTGGTCAAAATTCGCACTGAAGTTGGTGACGATTTGATTACTGCGATCGGTAAAGTACCAAAAGTTGCATCTGGATTTAGACTTGAAAGGATCCCAGCAGCACATATGTCGATTGATAAAGTGGATATAACACCAATTTTTGTTGGTTCTCAAGGTGTATTAGGGATTGCTACTAAAGCTGTTCTAAGGCTTGCAGATATTCCTAAATTTACACGATTACTTGTGGTATCAGTTGATTCAATTGACGAACTGCCATATATCCTAGACACAGTTATGCGACATAATCCAGAGGGCGTTGAGACTTTTGATATTAATACATTTAAAAGAGCTAAAAATCTTTTGAAAAATGAGACTGAGCTATGCAACCAATTTTTTGGGGAAACAACAAATCTAATTGTCCTCGCACAATTTAGTGAAGAATCACAGGAGAAAACTGATTCAATCGCGAATTTGACACTACATGAACTTTTAAAGCGGCCTGTCAGGGTCTCATACATAGAAGATGAGCCTCTCCACGATGCCGTTTGGAAGATTAGACGATCTAGTTTTGGTGTTATGCGAGATTATAATCGACCAGGATTTCATGCTGTGCCTTGTATTGAGGATATTATCGTGCCGATTCACAATTTTGATAAATTAATTCCTGGGCTTAAGGATATTTTGGATAAACATAATCTAGAATATGGATATCATGGGCATATTGGTGATGGATCTATTCGTATGATTCCTGTCTTTGATTTTATGAAAGGGAAAGAAGCTGTGGGCAATGCAATAATCGCTCTTGTTCGAGATGTTATTAAACTAATTAAATCCTTAGATGGAAATATGAGTGCTGATCACAGTGATGGAATTGTGAGGACGCCATTTATAAGAGAATTCTATGGCGAAAAAGTCTTCAAAGCCTTCTTTGATATAAAAATGCTATTTGATCCCACAGGACTTTTGAATAAGGGTAAGAAAATTGGCGGAACAGAGGAGATGTTGAAAAAATATCTTATGGACTAGCCATGCTAACTGTTAGTAATCTGCGTGACTAGTAAGTTAATTATTGTATAATTATGGGAATGCGTTCAATTAAAAATTTGATATTAGTTTTTATATTTGCCTTTCTTTTCTTCACGCCTGCTTTCGCGTCTGCTGATACTTTATATTATGACAATTCTGCTGCGGACGGTGACTGGGCTAATTTAGATAGTTGGTGGAGTGATGCAGGACATACAATTCAAGCTTTAGCTCTCCCAGATTCAAGCGATGATGTACGCATCCAGGCACCTGTTGATACTAATTCAGGGGACCCTATTTCAATTAACTCGATGAATGTTGAGAGTGGTCACTATTTAGGCGCACTAGAAATCTCTGTTGGAGGTATTGCTACGTTCGAAGGTACAAGTTCAAATGCAGCAACAATAACCGGCAATGCTGTATTCAATAATCAGAGTGATACAGAAGGTGTAATTAATGGAAATGTAACTTTTAACGATGAAAGTCGTAGTGCAGATACAATAAATGGGAATGTAACCTTCAATGATGAAAGTTACAATGACACAACCGGCGTAATAGAGGGTACTGCAACTTTTAATGATTTTAGTGTTAACAATGCAAGTGGTACCGTAATAGGTACTTCTACTTTCAATGGTCAGAGTTCTAATTATGGAACTATTAATGGAGACGCCGTTTTTAATACAACCGCTTACCACACATCTGCACCGAGTGGAGGAATCTTTACTTTGAGTACTTTAAATTGGTCGGGTGAAGTTACAGGTACTGTATATGGATCTGATAGTGTGATAATTACTAATTATATCTTTCGTGAGACTGCAGAAAACGATGGGATAGTTACAGGTGCTGTCGACGTTTATTTTCCTGCAACTAACCCAATAGGTGGAACAGTTAATGGTGCTGTAACCTATCATAATTACCCAGATCTATATTTCGACGGGTCATCAGACGGTGACTGGAATAATTTAGATAATTGGTGGAGCGATATAGGATTTACTGTTCAGGCACTAGCGCTACCGGATTCAAGTGATCATGTTGGAATTTATGAGAATATTGTTACAAATGGCGGTGCGCTTGCTTCTGTAAACAAAATTAGTTTTATTCTATCTGTTTCGTCGAGTATTGAAATTAACGTAGCAGACACGGCTAACTTTTATGCGAGCAGCAATAACCAAGGTACAATAAATGGCAATTCCATTTTCAATGATACTAGTTACAATGATCTAACTATAAATGGAAACGCTACTTTTAATGGTACTACCAGTAACAATGGTACTATAAATGGAAATGCTGTATTTAATGGCGGCTCACTAAATGACGGAACAATAACAGGCAATGCTACTTTTAATACCACTGGATACCATACCACGGCTCCAACCGGAGGGGTATTTACTTTAAGCCAAGAAAATTGGGGAGGTATAGTCAACGGTACTGTATATGGATCTGACGATGTAGCGATCACTAGTTATGTTTTTAACGGGGGTTGGGGTATGGGAAGCGAAATAACAGGTAACGCAATCTTCAATGATAATGGTAATAATGATGGTGATATACATGGTAACGCTACTTTCAATGATGCTAGTTCCAATGATGGAAATATTTATGGTAATGCAACTTTTAACGGTACAAGTATTAGTGGAGGTACAATTACAGGTAATGCTACATACAATACACTTGGGTATCATACATCGGTGCCTAGTGGTGGGGTATTCACTTTCAGTACAGAGGATTGGTCAGATGATGTTAGTGGAACTGTATATGGATCAGATGGTATAGCTATTACAAGTTATGTTTTTAATAGTGGCAGGAGCAACTCTGGTGTAGTTGTTGGTAGTCCACTTTATATTTTTAATAGCTCCGGAGGAAATAACAACACTTTAACTGGTAACAGTATTTTTAATGATGATAGTAATAATAGTGATGTAATTAACGGCAATGCCGCTTTTCATGATGATAGTATCAACTATGGGACTGTAACGGGCAACGCCTGTTTCTCACCAACCGCTACAAATAGCGGTACGGTAAATGGAACAGTTTCGGTTTGCTCCGCTCCGTCAGTAACTAGTACTGCAGCTTCCTCACTTACACCAACTTCTGCAACTATCAATGCAACTCTTGTAGATGTAGGTAGTGGATTTATTAGTCAGCATGGTTTTGCATATGGTACAGATGTAACTCTCTCAACTGTAATTGCAACTACTACTTTAGGAAACAAAAACTCAGCTGGAACTTTTTCATCTAATATTTCATCTCTAACATGTGGTACAGCATATTACTTTAGACCATATGCAATTGCAGGTGGAGAATATACAGGATTTGGAGCTATCACTAGCTTCTCAACAAGTGCTTGTCCAAGTAGTGGTGGTGGAGGGTATTCATCTGGAGGAGGAGCTATAACATACATACCACCCGCTAACAACAATCCAATTGTATGCAGTACAGGTCAGATATTTAACACAATAACAGGGCAGAGGTGTACAACATACTCTGGTGGTGCTGTCGGAACTCCAAACATACCAAACGATATGCAAAGCATGATATTCACGCGTAACCTGACAGTGGGTATGAGAGGTGAAGACGTCGTACAACTTCAAAATCTACTAATTTCAAAAAATCTACTTGAGCCAATTTACAACACTGGATACTTTGGTCCAATCACTCGAGCTTCTCTAATTAAGTATCAACAAGCAAACAATATTACTCCAGCCGAAGGATATTTCGGAGCGATTACGAGAGCTTCAATTAATAATATAAATTTAACACCAGCTGCTCAAAATATTCCAAATACCTCAATCACTCCTAATTCACAAAACTTACCAGCCAATATTTTTTACAGAGATCTAAAAATTGGCATGTCAGGAGAAGATGTAAAACAATTACAGATATTCCTACAATCTGCCGGACACTTAAACCTTGGAACTCTTGCGCCAACTACATATTTCGGGCCTCTTACTAAACAAGCTTTGATTAGTTACCAGCAGGCACAGGGTATTGCGCCTGCAGAAGGGTATTTTGGAGCAATTACGAGGGATAGAGTGGGTAGATAGGTTATATATATGATATATGCAGAGGGGTTTCTTCATGAATCTTCTATGTGTGCTTTCTATTGCTAAAAAACTGTGAATCTGCATCTAGCTTTCGAACAATTGTTCGATTATAATATAGGTATTGTGAAGAGAAAGAAAAAGCCTGAAAATTATATGGTGCAGTTGGCTAAGCTTGAATCATTTTTCAAGAAATATTGGCGCATGCCTTCTATTACTGAGTGTTTGAAAATTTTTGGTGTAAGTTCTAGAAGCTCTGCTTTCTATATAATAAATAAATTAGCAGCTCTTGGTTTTATAAATAAAGATAAAAACGGCAAGCTTTCTCCTGGTGAAGATTTTCCAACTATGCCAAGTGTTTATGCAAAAGAAGCAAAAGGTTTAACAACTTCGAGAAATATTGCAATTGAACCTCAGAGTGGAACCATTCGTTTTCTTGGAAGTATACAAGCTGGTTTTGCTACGCCTGTTGAAGAAGAATTAATGGACGTAATGCACCTCGAAGATTACCTTGTGCGCGATAAGTCCGCCAGTTATCTTTTAGAAGTGCGCGGAGATTCTATGATCGAAGCTGGAATATGTGAAGGTGATATGGTTATTTTCGAGCGTGGTGCCGAAACAAAGGTTGGTGATATCGTTGTGGCACTATTACCTGACGGTTATACGATAAAGTTCTTGGCTATGAAGGAAGGTAGGCTATGTCTGGAACCTGCAAATTCTGAATACCCAATAATATATCCAACTGAAGGGCAGATAATTGGTGTGGTTGTTTCGGTTATTAGAAAGTATAAGTAATAATTGCGCGGCAATCTATAATGAAAAACTATAAAAACCGAGCAATCTTACATCTCGATGGCGATGCTTTCTTCGCATCTGTTGAGCAAGTAAAAAATTGGCGTCTAAAAGGTAAACCAATTGTAACTGGCGGTGAACGATTTATTGCAGCTGCTATGAGCTATGAAGCAAAAGCTAAAGGTATTACTCGTGGCATGATGGTTGCTGATATTCGTAAACTTTGTCCTGAAGTTATAATTGTTGCCTCAGATTATGTATCATATGCGATTTTTGCTCGCAGAATGTTTTCAATTGTCCGCAAATATACTCCAGTTGTTGAAGAATATAGTATAGACGAATGCTTTGCAGATATAACAGGACTCGACGAAGTGCTCGGAATAAGTTATGCAGAAATTGGAAGAAAAATCAAAGAAGAAATTGAGTTAAAGCTAGGATTAACCTTTGGTGTAGGATTGGCGGCGACTAAGGTGCTGGCAAAGGTTGGTTCTAAACATCGGAAACCTGCAGGGTATACCATTATCCAAGAAAATAATCGTCAAAGCTTCCTAGAAAATCTCGCAATAGAAAAAGTTTGGGGAATTGGTACGGCTACAACTAAACTTTTGCGTTCGCATGGTATTTTGACTGCTAAAAATTTCGCGGACCTGACCTCGTCACAACTAACAGCTCTTAATATTTCAAAACCATATCGTGAAATCCACAACGAGCTAAACGGTTTCTCAGTTCTACATGTAAGTAGCGAAAAAAGGGAGATGCCAAAATCGATTATGTCTTCTAGAACTTTTGTCCCAGCCTCGCGCAAAGAAGATATAGTCTTCTCACACCTTTCAAAAAATATTGAAGAGGCTTGCGAGCGACTGCGTTTTGTTGGTGCTAAGGCGAAAGAGTGTACTTTCTTTATCAAAAGTCAGGAATTCAAATATTTTAGTACTGAATTTGTTTTCGAAAGACCTACAGATGATCCTTTGGTCGTAATTGGTGTGGCCCGAAAATTATTTGGCAAAATTTTCAAGGGTCATGTCGATTTTCGCGCGTCAGGATTAACACTTCGAAGTCTTGTTCCTAAAGATTTAGTTACAAATATGAAATCTCTTTTTGATAATTTTGAAAATGACTCTGATGCGAAACAAAAAGAAGATCATACAAATTTAAACATAAAAGTAGACAATATAAATCGCAAATATGGTGAGCATACGATTATGTTAGGATCTAGTTTCCGTGCAGTTGAGCATTTTGAGGACAGAAGAAAGGCTAGACGAAAAGCTGGAGACAGGATAGGGAGTGATGGCAAGCCAGAAAAAACTTGGGCAATACCATTTTTAGGAATTGCGCGCTAACTCTGCGCGGTAACTCGTGGTAATTTTCGCTAAACCGTGCAGACTTAACTAACGCAAATACCGATCTACGTTCTTCTTATGCTCGGCATAAGTTTTTGTACAGTGAATTTTGCGATTATTGTCATGCAAATAGAAAATACAATCTGTTTTCTTTGGATTGTATGCAGCGTTTATAGCGTCGATACTAGGATTTGAGATTGCACCAGGAGGAAGACCTTTATTTTGATATGTATTATATGGGGATTCAATATATTTATCTTTTCCAGTAACTTGTGGCCACCAATTTCCTTCACCACCTTTTGCATATTGCAAAGTTGCATCGAGTTCTAAGCTCATTCCTTTAAACATACGATTCCAAATAATTCCTGAAATTAAATTCATATCATGAGGGCCAGCGGCTTCTCTTTGTATAATAGAAGCAATAGTAATTGCAGTATCTAAATTAATAACTTGAGTTTTGTCACTTACTGGATCCTTTATAGTTTTCTCTTTTTTATCTACAACCATTTTGTCGCCACTTTTGTCACTATCCTTTTTGTCCTCATTTTCTTCATCTTTGGGATCTTTTTTGCCACTTCCTTTA
Organism: uncultured Candidatus Saccharibacteria bacterium; assembly: GCA_964607805.1. Classification (GTDB taxonomy): domain Bacteria; phylum Patescibacteriota; class Minisyncoccia; order Phycocordibacterales; family CAIZLB01; genus DALYDD01. Next base: position 76,944 of record CAZSLF010000002.1, on the reverse strand, counting down.
ATATCAGGTTTTTCATCCGCCAAAACTTTTTCACTAACAGCCACTAGAAATTCCTTATGCATCATAGTGCCAACTTCTTGGCCAGTTGCATCCTTTTCAACGAAGTAAGTTTTAGCTAGGAAATATCCGTCCATATAGCCGCCGTTGTCTGGATCGGCCGGGGCAGAGGCAATAAACCAGCGGCGGTCTTTGTCGTCCCAGGCCAAAATTTTGGAGTATTTCTCTACAATCTCCTCACGACGCATGCCTGGATATATATAGACGAAGCGATAATTCGGGTTAGCAAAGTTAATATAGGTCTCTAAACGCTCAAAAAAGGCCTGTTTACTGATCATAGCGGACTGGATTAGACCTAATCCAAGTGCACAAACTAGGAGGGTGATAAAAAGAAAGAGCATTTTTACCCAACCATAAGTGACTATACGTTTTTGGGCCTTATTTATAGCTCTATTTTTGAATTTTTGAGGAGATAAAGAGGGCATATATGTACGATTTGCACTGTTTTTTGATGAATTTCTGCTACAAATATGTTACCATTATATGCATTGATTCGCCATACTCTGTAATAACCTGCCCGCTGGTACGTCATGAATTATGTCAAAAAGGACACATACCGATCTCAAAATTGTATTCAAACAAGCCTACGACGAACATGCTGATTCGCTTTTCAAGTTTGCCTTCTATAAGTTGTCAGACCGTGAAAAAGCTAAGGATGTAGTCCAGGACACATTTGTAAAGGTATGGGAATATATGGCGTCCGATGCTGAAGAAATTCTCAATATTAAAGCACTACTATATCGAATCGCCAGAAACGCAATAATTGACAATTACCGCAAGAAGAAAGAATTATCTCTTGACTCTCTCCTCGAGGAAGGCTTTGATCCAAACGATCACCGAAACTCAAACCATTCGATTGTAGACGAAATAGACGCTGAAATTGTAATCAAAGCTATACATGATCTCGAGGACGAAGATCGGGCTCTTATGCTTATGCGGTATATAGACGGCTTAACTGTTAAAGAAATTGCTTTAGCAACAGGCCAAAGAGAAAACACTGTTTCCGTTCGTATTCACCGAGCAATTAAAATATTAAAAGATGTGCTCAAGGTGGATATACTCACATATGATTGAATCTAATTTCGAAAATTTAATAAAAGGTTACCGACAGGTAGCTATGACTCCCGAAGAAAAACGTGAGGTTTTTAAGCAATCCATGTTGGTTATTGAAAAGATCGAGGCAGTGTCTCTTGTTCACTCTGATAAAAAGGCGAGTAAATTTGGTTCATATTCATCTGAGAATGGTTCACTAGTTGAAAAGACGGAGAACGGTAGATTTACTTTCGGGTTGTCTTTTTCACAAAACCTATTTACATACATAAAACGAAGACAATTTGTTCCAGCACTTGTCGCTTCTTTTCTACTTTTGTTTACTGGAGGCGCTTCACTTCTCGCAGAACAAGCTTTACCAGGAGACTCTCTATATTCTGTAAAATTAAATGTTAACGAATCAATTCGAGATCTAACAGCGGTTACAGACGAGGCAAAAGCAAAATTAGCAGTAGAAATCACTGAAAAAAGACTACAGGAAGCTGCAGTATTGTCTGCACAGGGTAATTTAAGTGAAGAAAATAAGCAGATTTTACAGGATCAATTTATAAAGAGAGCTGAACAGATCCGAAATCGTGTTGCTTCACTAGTTTCAAAAAATAACCTGAACGCGGCTCAAGAAGTAGTTGTGGATTTTGAATCTGCCCTTACGACTCATGAATTAATTCTTGAAAGCCTTTCACTTGCTCATAACCCAGATGGTAGTTTGGCTGTAAGTGATACCGTTTCTTCAACCGCAACAGTTGCTATGTCTGACAACCCAGACGGAACACAACTTGCTATTGCAATTGACGCAAAGAAATTTGTAGCTAAACCTGAAGTTGCGTCTTTGCTTGTAACTTTGAAGAATGAACTAGACATGACAAAGAATTCTAGAATTGATATTCAAGAAAAAGTTATGGCTAGTATTGCTGCATCGTCTTCTATAAACCTTGCAGGTTCTGCTCAGCCGGCTCAGCAGGTATATGATTCAAATATTAAAGAATTAAGATTCACTATTATCGATATTCAAACTGAATTGAAGGCATATGAATATGCTTCAACTACAATAGAATTGGTTAATAAGCGATTGGATAACGCTAGTTCATCTATTATTCAAATAAATAATCATATTAAAGCAGGTCAATTTGGCGATGCTACGGCACAATCACGTTCAACACTTAGAAATCTAGCTGAAATTCAAGTGATTCTTAAAGTTGAGAAGAATTCTAAGGATAGTTTAGATGGGAAAGTTGATATTGCCTCACTTTTGAATAGTGGTACTACTGGAGAACCGGTTGCAACTGGTAATTCTTCATCTACAGACCCAACAATTGGCGGTACAGATACAGCTTCATCTACAGATGCCTCTCGTGATACAATCGTTCAATAATGAACATATTTGTCTTATTCGGAATCACAGGAGATCTAGCAAAAAATAGGGTTATACCAGCGCTCAAGAAGGTTTCAATGAGTGGGGATTTTGTATTTATAGGTGCTGGACGCAAGCCTACTCCAATTGATGAGTTTAAGACACTTCCAAACAATACATATATATCAGGTGATTTAAGTGATCAAAAAATCTATAAGAAAATAGCAGATCAGGTGGAAAAGGTGATTAAAAAGCATAAGTCAGGGTTGGGTCCTATTAATTTGATCCTGTATTCATCTTTGCCACCAAGCTTACATACTATAGTAGCTGAAAATTTCTCGCAGAATATAAAGAAAGTTGCTGGCAAGTATTTGAAGCGACCAATTCAGGTTTTGGTAGAGAAACCAATTGGAAATAGTTTAGAGGATGCGAAGAAGGCGATCAATGATTTTTCTCGATTAGAATCACGAGGCTTTGAAGTAAAATTTGTAGATCATTATCTTGCAAAAGAAAGTCTTATTAATATTGAGCAATTATTTGCATCAAATCCAAAGGTTTTGGAGGCGCTTCTGCCCGCACAAGAAATTCGGGAAATAAAAGCAGTTATATATGAAAAAGAAGGAATTAAGGATAGGGGAGTTTTTTATGACAAAATTGGTGCGCTTTACGATGTGGGACAGAATCATTTGCTGCAGATATTATCTGTATTTGGTGTTATTTTAAACAGTGGTGCCAAAATTTCTCATAAATCAAAGCTTTCTTTTCTTAAAAATCTACAAATTCAAGGATCTCCAGTATTTTGGCAGTATAAAGGCTATACAGAAGAGAAAAATATTCCTAAAGATTCAACGACTGAAACATTTTTCAGTGCAACTTTTAAGTTAAAAAATCAAAAACACAATATTTTGTATAGTATGGCGTCTGGAAAAGCGCTTGATATGGATAAGTCGGGTGTGGAGGTTCATTTTCATGATAATAAACCCTCAATTTTTATAGATTTGAAAAATAGTTCGAAAGATGCATATGAAATTATTTTTGAAAACTCAATTAAAAGCGATGCAGGCGCAACGCCGTCTTTGTCTATTCCAATGTTTGCAACCGAAGAAGAGGTGATTGAATCATGGAAAATTGTTGAGAGATTAAAAAAGTTGAAAACTAAGGCTAATTTGGTTGTTTACAAAAAGTTGCATGATATACTTGGATAGATGCATCTCAGTTTATTGCTACACAATATTGGATACACCGTATCCGCAGTACTCAGCTTATCACTAGGCCTTTTCGTGCTCTCACGAGGGTGGACAAAGCGAGATAATCGCTTATATTTTTTCGCAACACTTTCTTTTGTTATTTATCTCTTGGCACATTTGCTCGGAGCAAATGCAGTAGACGAAAATCTTTCATATTTCTTCATGTTAATTACGAACGTGATTGTATTTAGTGTTTGTTTTACTGCGCACTTTGGGTTTTCAGTATTCAAAAAATTGGAACAACAAAGGGTTGGACTAGTAATCATGTACATATTTGCTACAGCACTGGCTCTGCTTACAATAGTGAGACCTGAACTGTTGATTGCAGGTGTTGCTCCAGTGCAATTTTTCCCATATTTCCTTGTTCCTGGACCATATTATTGGACAATAGCAGTCTTTTTCCTAGGTTCAGCGGCATATTTCTTTACTGCACTTGGATTTGGGTATCACAAATTGGAGCAATTGGATAAAAGTCGCCTGAACTATTTCTATCTTTCTTTTGGATTTGCATATGTTGTTGGTTCGCTGTTCTTTTTGCCAATTTTTGGAATTAATATAAGTATGTTGCCGACGGCTGTTATTGGTTTATATACAATCCCGCTTGCATATGGCCTTCTAAAATATGATTTAGTAAACCTGCATGTGGTGGCTCGTCACGCTCTCATATATTTTATTCTCGTTTCGGTGGTTGGTTTTTCAACTGCAGGTATAAACGTTTTGAATAATTATTTAATTCATTTGTATAATGGCTTTCCTTTCTGGCCCATACCTTTCTTTTCCGGAATTATTATTCTTCTCGTCGGAACTCTTGTCTGGAAACAGCTTCGCCAAGCCGATATCCTAAAGTATGAGTTTATTAACAACGTAAGCCATAAGTTCAGAACTCCACTAACACATATTCGGTGGTTGGCAGAAGAACTGCGCGAAGATACAAATGCAGACATGCGAAACAGAGCCGTAGATCAGATCCAATACGCCAGTTTGCGTCTTTTTGAGCTTACAAACGCTGTAATTGACGTATCTAAGGATGAAAACGATCTATATCTATATAGATTCATGCCAGTGAGAATTGAAGAAATTTTGAAAGATCTATTTACATCTCACGATGATTTAATTGATAGAAAAAATTTGGATATTGCTTTTGAAATGGACGATAATCTACCAACAATCCAAGCAGATAAAACTCGAGTTCAATTCGCTCTTCAAATTATTTTTGAAAACTCTCTTATATACACTCCAGAAAAAGGTCAAATTAAAATTAAAGCGCGACAAGTTGGTGGCGAAGTTGTGATCACAATTAGGGATAATGGTATCGGCATTTCACTAGACGATATCCCTCGAATCTTCTCTAAATTCTATCGTGCTACGAACGCTCGTCACACAGATACAGAAGGTATGGGAATTGGTTTATACATGGCCAAGAATATTATTGAAAAACATCGTGGAAAAATTTGGGCAAATTCTCTCGGAGAAGGTAAAGGTTCGGAGTTTACTATTACACTGCCGATTGATTAAAGGTGCAATGCGCGGATAAGTATTAAAATTTTAAAAAGTAAATCCCGCCGAGGTGGCGGGATCGAAGGCTTGTGCACTTGATGTACAAGCTACTGGAAGAGCTGGGCGTTTTTCTCGTGGAAACCGCGAATGCCATTACTACAATAGTAATTAATGACCATCGAAGAGAGTACTGATAATGTGCTGAAGAGGCACCCATACTGGTACACAATGAAGTTATGTGGACCATAAGGAATTGCATGATCCTTTGCAAACAAAATCACCTCAATCCAGCAGTACACAGACATGAATGTCTGGGTACATGTGACGACAAACGCACAAGGCTGGAGGATTTTGAAGAGGGGTGTCAGTTTGCCGCCCTCTGACCAGATGCTTACTTTATCACCCCAGAGGTATGTTATGAGGGTTATGAGTGCGAAGATGAAAAGAGTGATGCCCGCAACCCAGTTGCTGACATGTACGTAGTAAATAGGTATCTCAATCATGGTTTGTTCTGTTTGTTTGGCAGGTTGGTTCGCTAAGAGTTTAGGAGGGTCTGATATCTTTATATCATTAATTTGGTATATGTCAATACCTAGACCTTTATCAAATTTGATAGAATAATCGACATGTCATTTTTCCAAAATTTTCTAATGAAACAAATGCTTAAAAAGCAGATGAAAGGTGTTCCAGAAGCCGAGCAAGAAAAAGTGTTCACTGCTATTGAAAAGAATCCAGATTTTTTCATGGATATTGCAAAGCAAATCGAAGAGAAGATGAAAACAGGCAAAAGCCAGATGGACGCTTCAATTGAAGTTATGAAAACTCATGAGGGGAAGTTGAGGGAGATTATGGGGAAGTAAAAAGCGCAGGGATTTCATCCCTGCGCCCGTGTTTTTTTAGATCCGTCAATCTCAGTGCGATAACGGACGTCTTTTCTGATCTTCCAGCATTGCAATCGCTAGAATATGAAATGAATTCCAAAGAAGTCGAGATTGAAAATCACCTGAGTCATTTGGTTTTACAGGTAACTCATGTTTAGGACGTAATATTTGACACCAGTCCTTGGACATAATTCCCTCGGCGACCATTTGGTCCTCAAAAGCCAATCCTTCCTCCTTAGTACAAGAACCAAGCTTTGTGGTGTCAGTTTTTGCAAGTATCCTATCGCCAAGGAATTTAATCCTGATGTGCCCATATCGCATCCCGTCCGAGTCGTCATGGAGACGATTAATACTGAAATCCCTTGAAGCATCAATTGAATTGTCTGTGCACAATTTCTCCACCTCTTGCGAGAGCGGACTAGTCAACATCCGCCTGATACGCCGTATATTTAAGTTTCGCCTTCCGCCATGTTGACATAAATAACTCCAACGTTCCGGATATTTACAAAGAGTCAGTGCTCCGAACATAAAAAATAGAGCAGGGTGTGTAAATGCAGAGTTCGATCCACCATTGAAACCTCTAAATCTCAGGTATGAAGCATGAATACTCCTTTTTTCCCTGAAAGATGGATAAGCATCGCTATCAACAGCAATACCAAGTGAGATTGACCCGACACCGTCAGGAACAAGCAGTCCATCTTTTGTTGCAAGCTGAACTTCAACTTGTCTCGAGCTTCTGCATTCTATTAAAGGATTGAATCCCATATTACCGATACCGAATCTTGAACGTATACCAACAAACAACTCAATTTCCTTCCGTGTAATTGGATCTGTAGCTTTCATATTTAAACCCTCTATGTATGTATTTGATGATGTGCTTAGTTTACTCGATTCGAAATGCAGACATGTATGCAGCCGAATCTGTCTTCCGCAAGTGTATAGAAATATATTTTATAATCAACCTCTAATATGCTACACTCCAAATCTAACCAAAATATATGAAACTATCTATAGGAATTGTAGGCCTTCCAAACGTTGGTAAATCAACCCTTTTCAATGCTTTGACTAAAAAGTCTGTTCCAGCACAGAACTATCCTTTTTGTACGATTGATCCTTCAGTTGGTGTTGTTGAAGTGCCCGACGATAGACTTCACAAGCTAGCAGACTTCTCAAAAACTCAAAAAACTATTCCTGCAGCGATTGAATTTGTTGATATTGCTGGTCTAGTTAAGGGCGCGTCGGAAGGTCAGGGTCTTGGAAATCAATTCCTAACAAATATTCGTGAGACAGATGCAATTGCAGAAGTTGTGCGTATTTTTGAAGATCAGAATATTATTCATGTTGATGGAAAAGTTGATCCTAGAAATGATATTGAAGTCATTAACCTCGAACTTATCCTTGCCGACATGCAAACTGTTACAAAAAGATTGCAAAGTGTTGAAAGGGAAGTAAAGAAAGGCGAGAAAGCATCTGTAATTGAAAAAGCTGCACTTGAAAAGGTGAATAAAGTGCTGGAGGATAGTAAGTTGGCACGAAAGGCGTTGCCTCAACTTACTGAAGAAGAAATTTTACCAATACAAAATCTAAATCTTCTATCTTGGAAGCCGATTTTATATGTTTTAAATAAGAAAGCAGGAGGGAAGAATTTAGATGAAAATGGCCCAGACGGCCAACCCGACCCTCGATTTACATCTTTGCTCGAATACTTCGCAGCCGAGGGAGATCAATATGTAATTGTCGATGCTGGTGTTGAGCATGAACTAAAAGATTTGGAAGGAGATGAAAAAGAATTATTCCGTACGGAGCTAGGTGCAAAAGATGATGGAATTAATTCACTTATCAAAGCCGGATACAAATTACTTGATTTGGAAACATATTTTACAACAGGAGAAAAGGAAACTAGGGCCTGGACAATCGCGCGTGCATCGACCGCACCTGTTGCAGGCATGGCAATTCATACTGATTTTAAGGAAAAGTTTATTCGTGCTGAAGTTATTTTTTGGAAAGATTTATTGGAAGCCGGATCTTTTGCTGCTGCGAAGGAAAAGGGTTTGGTTAGAACTGAAGGGAAGGAATATGTTGTGAAAGATGGGGATGTGATGGAATTTAAGGTTTAAATATTGACAACATATCATAAATATGTTATCATATACACTGGTAGCTATTTAAATCAACCTCAAACCAAGAAAGGACTTCAGTCATGAGATTAACACAAATCACGGACGAACGGAGTGCAAAAGAAGCACTGCAAGGTGTTGTCGCAGGCAACAAGATTCGCATCATATTCAAACCCGACGTTGGAGAGAAGTTTCAGCAGAAAACATTTCTGCAGCTTCAACACAAACTCGAGTTCGATACGATGTGGCTCGCTGTTGCTCATAACAGGCTCGCGATCTACGGAGACTGGGGAGATGTTTCTCGTGTTCAGGATTTTACGATCACTCGTATGAGCCCTGCCGATCGCGAGATATTCGCAAACATCCTTGCCGATATCGCGGAATCCATCGAGATTCTCTGATCCATGCACGTCCATTCCACCCAAACAATTCGAGGACAAAATTATGTACCCAAATGCCCAAGCCTTAGAGGAGTTCGTTAACGAACTTGTTCGCGTCGCAGCATCTTTAGACGATGATATCGACGTGCCGCGTGATTTCATAAAAAAACATCCCTGGACCCTTAAGTACTTATCACATTTTGCGGAGTCCAAAGACTTTCGCGCTATCGTGAAGACCCCAGGTGTCCAAATTGAGATTGATCCTTGTCCGGACAACGTTAGACGATTTCGCGAGATTCACGGAATGAAACAAGTGCTCCGTTACAGGATATTCGTGCCCGCTGATACTGATATTCGCACGAAGGAACAAATCTTTAAATTCGAAGTGCAAGACAATGGTTCATACGTAGCTCTGAGCGGCTGAGTGTCTACATATTGTATGACGAGCGGTGAAATACCGAGACAGATTCGAACCCTATATTTTGCAAATGCAGAAGATAGGGTTTTTTTTATTTATATAATCTTAGAAGCAAGGCCCTAAAAACCTGATATAATACACTCATACGCCTTTTAAGGACTTAATCTTAATATGAGGCGCATAAGTTACCAGCCTTAACCCATTACCAAATAAAATCGCCTTAATTGGCTTTTTTAACGCTTAAACAAAACCATGGAACAAACACTAAAACCTAAAGTGACAGCCAAAGATTTCTTTTTGAATCTTGGTGTCTTTGTCGTGCTGTATACGCTTGTGGCGACATTTTTGACATTTATGTTCTCAGTTATCAATTCAGTATTACCAGACGTTCGCGATGTCTATAATTATTACGATCCATATGGTCAGTCTATGAGACTTTCTGTTTCAATTCTAATTGTTGCAACTCCGCTTCTAGTATATTTGCTTCGAACAGTGCATAAGACTATTGAAGTTGATTCTGCTAAGAAAGATATTTGGATTAGACGATGGGGATTGTTTCTAACACTTTTTCTTTCGATTGTTATGCTTGCAGTTGATCTTGTTGTATTCATCAATACATTCTTAGGAGGAGAAATTGCTTCTAGATTTGTTTGGAAAGTAATTGTGACTCTTCTAGTTGGAGCAGCTCTTGTTTGGTATACAAGAAGTGAACTTAGAAATTCATTTTCAGAAAATAGAAAGAATGCAGTAGTAACAGGATGGGTTTTTGGAGCAATAATCTTAGCTTCATTGATCTTCGGATTCACTTTGATTGGTTCTCCAACACTACTTAGAGCTGTTAGAGACGATAATCAAAGAGAAATGGACCTTCAATCACTAAACGGTCAAATCCTAAACTACTATCAGTCAAAGAGTGCAGTCCTTCCAGCAACTCTAGATGAAATGACTTCAGGTGATCCATATGCAACAAAATTACCTACAGACCCAATTACACATCAGAATTATAAGTATGAAGTTGTAAGACAAGGGCCGCGATATGTAGCTGGCGCTTTGGTTGCTTCAAGTTCATTTCCAGCTTACAAGCTTTGCGCTACTTTCGATCAGGATGGTGAAGTAGATAAGAGAATTCAAGGTGCAAATGGCACTGGCGGTGGAATCGGAAGACCAATGGCTGCATATGACAGCATGTATTACGGTGGTTATGAAGGAAGATTTGATACACATCCAGCAGGTGAACACTGCTTCGATGTATCAATCGATCCACAGCGATATCCTCCATACAATATCGTGAAGGGAATCTAGTTTTCAAAGTTTTCAGAAAGTTTTCCCGAAAACCAGAAAATAAATTTCGCAAAAAGCCAAGGTCTTGTTACCTTGGCTTTTTGTTGTATTATATGAAGACGATGAAACATTCTCCTGCCCATAAAAGCGATCATAAATCCGACAAAATATCCGGTGAAAAAATAATACCTACATACACCCACGAGAAAATAGAAAAGAAATGGCAGAAAAAGTGGCAATCAAGCAAAATATATAAAACCTCTGATTCTGCAGAAAAACCAAAAGCATATATTCTCGACATGTTCCCATATCCTTCTGGGACAGGTCTTCATGTTGGACACCCGAAAGGATATATAGCTACAGACGTATATTCTCGCTTTAAAACGATGAATGGCTTCAATGTGCTTCATCCTATGGGTTGGGACGCTTTCGGCCTTCCTGCAGAAGAATTCGCCATAAAGAACAAGATTCACCCAAGTATTGCTGTTAAGAAGAATATTGCGACATATAAGCAGCAGCTTTCTATTCTCGGTTTTAATTATGATTGGTCTCGTGAGGTGAACACTACAGACCCTGAATATTATAAGTGGACTCAGTGGGCTTTCCTTCAGATGCATAAAAAAGGTCTAACTTTTGAATCTCATGAACCAATTAATTGGTGTCCCTCTTGTAAAACAGGTCTAGCTAACGAAGATTTGGAAAATGGCCTTTGCGAACGCTGCGGATCAGTCGTAGAAAAAAGACCACTTAGACAATGGGTAATTAGAATCACAGACTACGCAGAGCGATTGCTTGAGGATATTGATGCGCTTCATTGGCCGGAATCAATAAAAGAGCAGCAGAAGAATTGGATAGGTAAAAGTGAAGGTGTAAATCTGCTTTGCACAATAAAAGGTATAGATGGAGGCACTGATATGCCAATTGAGATGTATGACTCAATTCCTCAGACTTTTTTCGCGCAAACTTTTGCGGTTATTGGTGCGGATCACCCTTTGCTTCCTAAAATTGTTGCAGGTGTTCCAAATGAAAAAGAGATTCTTGATTTTGCAAAGCAAATTTCAAAGAAGAAAAGCAGTGAAGGTCCTGCATATAAAGATACGATTGAAGGAATATTTACAGGTCGCATGATTGATTATCCTGCAGGCGATAGAGAAATTCCGCTTTGGATTGCTTCATATGCTGTTTCTGACTATGGAACAGGTATTGTAAGTTGTAGCGCGCACGATGAGCGAGATTTTAAATTTGCTAAAAAATATAATATTCCTCTTAAAACTGTTCTATTTCCTGAAAATGACCCTGAGCTAAGAGAAAAAATTGAAAACAATGAAGTTTTCTACCGTGAACCAAACGGTGTGCTTGATATGCCTATGAAATTTAGAGGTAGAAAGTGGTATGAAGTGCGCAAAGATGTAATTACGCATCTAGTTTCAAATGGTTGGGCTAGAAAAACAATTAATTATAAACTGCGTGACTGGGTATTCTCACGTCAGCGATATTGGGGTGAGCCGATTCCTTTGATTCACTGTCCAGATTGTGGAGTAGTGCCAGTTCCTGAAAAAGAACTGCCGCTTAAACTTCCAAATGTTAAGTCATACGAGCCTACTGGTACGGGCGAGTCTCCGCTCGCCGCCATCTCCTCATGGGTAAACGTAAAGTGCCCTCAGTGTAAAGGGAAGGCAAAACGCGAAACAAATACTATGCCTCAGTGGGCAGGGTCATGTTGGTATTACCTTAGATATATAGACCCTAAAAACAAAAAGCAGCTTGTTGATCCTGCAAAAGAAAAGTACTGGCAGCCAGTTGATATGTATGTTGGTGGTGCTGAACATGCAACTCGGCACCTTATATATGCACGGTTTTGGCATAAATTTTTGTTTGATATTGGGGTAGTAACGACCTCTGAGCCATTTTCAAAACTAAAAAACCAAGGACTAATAATGGGGCCTGACGGCAGAAAGATGAGTAAGCGATTTGGCAATGTCGTAAACCCAGACGATATGGTTAAAACTTATGGAGCGGACACACTTCGTGTCTATGAGATGTTTATGGGACCCTTTGACCAGACAATTGCCTGGAGTACGGACAATATGATAGGTTCTCGCCGATTTATTGAGAAGTTCTGGAGACTTTTTGGCAAAATAGACTTTACTGCGACTGCTCTTGACGATGAAAAGGCAACAAGTAAGGCAACTTTGACTCTACTTCACAAAACAATTAAAAAAGTTGGGGAAGATATTGAAGATTTTAGTTTCAATACTGCAATTTCGACTATGATGATTCTTTTGAATGCACTTGAAAAAGAAGAAAGGGTTGCGCTTTCGACATATTTTGCATTTTTGAGAATTCTTTCACCTTTCGCTCCGCATGCAAGCGAAGAGTTGTTTGATTTGATAAAGATATCTGCAAAAAAAGCCAAGCAAGGTTCGAGTGCAAAAAATATACTTGTAGAAATTAAGAATATTAAAAGTATTCACCTTACAGAGTGGCCAAAATATAATCCTGACTATCTAGTGTCAGATGAGGTTATCGTTTTGGTTCAAATTAACGGAAAAGTGCGATCAACAATAACTACAAATATTGAAGATGCTAAAGATGAAGAAAAAATGAAAAATATTGCACTACAAATTGAGGAAATTAGAAAGAGGACTGGGGATAACTCTCCTGATAGAATCATTTTTATTCCAGGAAAAGTTATTAACCTAGTATTTAAGAGCCTATAATCAATATGAATACAAGTTTTGACCCAATTTACACCACAGAATCCAAATATATTGACCTTTTGTCAATAGTATGCTAAAAATATAACAACATAACTTATATGACAGCCCACAACCTTTCATTCAAGCCGAAAATTATTACAAAAAAGCTCCTGAGCGCGTTACCGGCTCGGGCTCAAAATGTTCTCTCAAAACGATACGGTCTTGACAAAGACGGGGAGAAAATGACCCTAGAAGCTATCGGAGAGAAGTATTCTATTACTCGTGAGCGAGTTCGACAGATCGAGCACGCTGCTATTCAAAATATCCGTAAATCTGCTGCTTTTAAGCAGGAAAAGCTTATTTTTACAGAGCTTTCAGCCGCTCTTCATACACTAGGAGGACTATTGGCTGAGGACGAGCTTTTGGCAATTCTTTCAAAGGATGCTCTTACGAGAAACCATTTACACTTTTTACTTGTAATTAGTGACGATTTTAAGAAAGAAAAAGAAGACGATGAATTTAAGCACCGATGGCATGTAGATGCTGCGCTTTCAAAAAAGATTCACGAGGCTCTTCGAAAACTATATAAATCTTTAGGTGATCATGATTTGGTTCCTGAGTCTGAGATGATTGAGACATTTTTAGAAAATCTTAAGGATGTAAACGAAAAATATCGAAACGAAGAAGTTGCTCGCCGATGGTTAAATATTTCTAAGCATATTTCTAAGAATCCTTTAGGAGAATGGGGTAAGTCTACTTCTCCAAACGTTTCTACAAAGGGAATTCGAGATTATGCTTTCCTAGCTATGCGAAAACATGGATCTCCAATCCACTTCCGAGATATTGCAAAGCAAATTGAAGTTTTGTTTAAGAAGAAGGCACATGTTGCTACAACTCACAACGAATTGATTAAAGATAAGCGATTTGTTTTGGTTGGACGAGGTCTTTATGCTCTTACTGAATGGGGTTATCTATCAGGTGTAGTCAAAGATGTAATTAAGTCAGTTCTAGAAAAGAACGGCCCACTTACAAAGGAGGATATCATCAAGAAAGTTTTGAAGGAACGATATGTTAAGGAAAATACTATTTTAGTAAACCTTCAGAGTGGTAAATATTTTAAGAAGGACAAGGAAGGAAAGTATCATTTGGTTGAGGCAGGGAAGAAGGCTTAATCAAAAAAATAAAACTATTTTTTGGAGTGAAAACATGCTATTGACCGATAGCATGTTTTTATATTATGGTATTGGCGCTAGAAGTTATGCATACTGCATCATCTTCGACGGCACCAGTTCCAACACAATTCACCGTTTCCCATGATTACGAATCCACTTCAAAGACCAAACGTCTTTCCAGACAGTATTGTCGATGCCCGAAAGTACATCCCGGACGAAATCTTTAAGGAAATCCCCGACTGGGTGCCAATCCCTATGGTTTACTTTGTTGTTACCAGGGTTGTCAACGGTACTCGCGAGTTCATGCTCGTATTCCGGACAAAGGCGCCATTTAATGATACATGGTTCGCGACAGGAGGACGTAACAATGTAGGCGAAAGTACCTGGAACGCCCTTGCGCGCCAAGCAAAGCGTAAACTGGACTTGGACATCAATCAAAAAGGTGTCCTCGCGCGATTTGCCGGTGTTCAGGATGTTTTAAACCCTGACTCGACAGGTGAAGGTGCGGGCGTCTGCCGTATGTCGCACTCCAAGTGGCTGCTCCATGAAATCCAGATCCTCGATCCACAAATCGAGGTCAAAGCGGAGAACAAAAAAATTCAGTGGTTCCGAAATATTGATCCATCTTTTCCCGAACCTGTGAAAGAGGCCTTAAGCCTCATGGGTTTTACTTCTGGTAAACCGGAATAGCACAACACTCGTTCGTGTTCAACCGAATCGCGCACTCCAAAGGTGCGCGATTTTTTCTTGCATACATTTTCATAATCTATTTCACAAATACCTTCGTATAATATAAAATAGAGTGAGCATATGGAAACACTCGCACAAGAAGCATTCGCGGCGACGCTTTCGGTCTCAATAAAAATTGTTTTTGCGGTTGCTATTATTTCTTTGCCATTTATTTTGGCAAAATGGTTTTGGTCTGTTTGGATTGAATATGTGCGCGCAGAATTTTTCGCAAAACAAAAGTATGTGGTTATTGAATGTCATTTGCCAAAAGGAGTAGTAAAGCCTCCGCTTGCTATGGAAATTGTTATTACTTCTATGTTTCAAACGGGAGGAGAAAGTAATTGGCTACAGAAATTTTGGGAAGGATCAAGTAGACCTTGGTTTTCTTTGGAAATGGCTTCTATAGACGGTCAGGTGCACTTTTATATTTGGGCTAGAGAGAAATTTAAGGAAATGATCGAAACACAACTATATTCGCAATTTCCTGATATTGAAATTGATGAAGTGACTAAGGAAGATTATGCAACACGTATGAATTTTGATCCTGAAAAAAACCAGTATTGGGGCTGTGAGTTTAAAAAGACTGGCCCTTCTCATTTGCCAATTAAAACATATGTCGCGTATCAAGGCATGAGTACTTCTAGTGATAAAGAGGAGGGAAAAATTGATCCTATTACTCCAGTTATTGAATATCTTGGTTCACTTAAAAAAGGTGAGCAGGTTTGGATTCAGATTTGTATTCGTGCACATACTAAAAGTAAACCAAAACCTGGAACTTGGTTTGAAAAAATTGATTGGAAGTACGATGCTGAAAAAGATTTGATTAAGCGAACAAAGCGAGATATCAAAGTTGATAAGGATAATCCGAATCTAAGTGTTGTGACGATGACAAAAGGTGAGAAGGACGCCGTGGATGCAATTGAAAATAACCTAGGTAAACTTCCTTTCGATTGTGGTATACGAGCAATATATGTTGCAGAAAAAGATGCTTTTAGAGGTACAACTCAAGCCGGACTTGCAGGAGTTCTACGACACTTTGGTACTCCAAACCTAAATAGCTTTAAACCTGACGGCGTACCTGGCTTCGATTATCCTTGGCAAGATTTTTCAGGGAAGAAAACTATGAAGCAAAAGAAGAAAATATTTGAGTTATATCAATACAGATCTTTCTTCATGCCTGAATATATTCCAAAAGGATATAAGAAGGATCCTTTTGTTATGACTACAGAAGAGTTGGCCACTATATATCACTATCCAGGTCAAGTTGCGCGAACTCCGAATCTTGCTAGAATTTCAGCTAAGAAGGTTGAGCCACCAACTAATTTACCTATTTAGTCTGTAAATTTAGTTTATAAAATTCATATTCATCTGTAATCTACTATGCCGCCATATACACCCACTATTTCCATTTTCAAGAAGATTCGTATCGGTTTAACTTTTATTCTTGTCTTTCTAATTCTAGCGCTAATTGCTTTTGGTATAGTTTGGTTTACTTTCTTTACTGCACCAAGTGTAGATAAAATAAAGATCGATGAGACAAGATTTGGTGCGCGAGGTGCCGCAGTTGTTTATGTTACTTCAAGTACGACTCCTGTTATTCTTGCAAATGAACTAAAAGTGAAAGGACTAATCAAATCTGAAGGCACTTTTCTATCTATTATTGAAAAATTTAATCTGGGTAAGAAAATTAAACAAGGAATTTATGTTTTTGAATCTCCTCAAAATGTTCTAGGTATTGCAGATCGAGTTTCTAAAGGTGAATATGGATATGAACAAGTGCGAATAACAATTCCGGAAGGTCAAACTACATATACTATGGCCGAGGGTATTAGCCAGAAACTTGTTGATATAAGAAAAGAGGATTTTATGAAGGCGTCACAAGGACTTGAAGGATATTTATTCCCAGATACATATTTCTTTTATCCATATGCCACATCTAGTGCAGTTATCGAGCTTATGCAAAATAATTTTAATCGTAGAATTACTGCACTTGAAAAGGAACTTGGTGTTGAAATAGATCAAAACCCAAATTTTGCAAAAACTATAATCTTGGCCTCAATTCTAGAAAAGGAAGTTCAGACACCGGAAGATATGGCCCTTGTTTCTGATTTATTTTTAAGAAGAATGCAAATAGGTATGCCACTTCAAGCGGATAGCACACTTACGTATATAACAGGTAAGACATCGGCCGAACTTACTATGAAAGATTTAACTACTACAGACCCTTATAATTCATATAAAAGTCTGGGTCTGCCGCCAACACCGATTAGTAATCCAGGAATAAACGCTATTCGCGCAGCAATAGTACCAAAACCCAACAAATACCTATTCTTTTTATCTGATAATGATGGTACAACGCATTTTAGCGAAACATATGCTGAGCATCTACGTCTTAAGAAGAAATACCTGCAGTAAAATAGCTGTCTGCTAACTGCCAGTATTTGGAAGTTTTGAAACAGTATCAGACTGTATCGGAACCAAAAATCGTGCTAATCTTTACGACCGATACCTTCGAGGTGTCATTTTATGGCCAAAATCGAACAATTTGTAGAAAGAGCTATACGCAGCCTTCCAGAGCATGCGCTTTCTTTGCTTGAGCAAAGAAAGCGCGAAGGGAAGTCGGTTATTGTCTATGTAGGGATGTCAGGAGGAGTAGATTCTTCTGTTTCAGCATATATTTTGAAAATGGCCGGATTCGATGTCCGCGGCGTATTTATCAAAGTTTGGCAACCTGACGATATTGATTGTACTTGGAAGGAGGATCGCCGCGACGCTATGCGCGTCGCGGCTGTGCTTGGTATACCATTTCAAACAATCTACCTTGAAGACGAATACAAAAAATATGTAGCAGACTATATGCTAGACGAGTACAAAGCCGGTCGAACGCCAAATCCGGATATTATGTGCAATAAATATGTAAAATTCGGAGCATATTTTGAAGCCGCTATGGAAGCTGGGGCAGATTTTGTTGCAACTGGTCACTATGCT
This sequence comes from uncultured Candidatus Saccharibacteria bacterium, assembly GCA_964607805.1. GTDB lineage: Bacteria > Patescibacteriota > Minisyncoccia > Phycocordibacterales > CAIZLB01 > DALYDD01. The sequence goes on along the minus strand of CAZSLF010000002.1, from coordinate 59,077 downwards.
CGGACTCGAAGCCTTCGAACACGTGCAAACGTGTCAGAAGATCAAGATATTTTTCCTCAAGTTGAAATGCTAATTTCTAAGGATGAAATTAAGGATCAAACATATTTTCTTTGGGCAACAGAGAGCACTAGATTAAGACATATGCTTTTCCCTGTAGGCAGTTTAATTAAGGAAGATGTTCGAATGATAGCCGAACACGCCAAACTACCCGTATTCGCCAAAAAAGACAGTCAGGGAGTGTGTTTTATCGGCAAATTTGATATGAAAGAGTTCTTACAGAAGTATTTACATACAGAACAAGGAAACGTTTTAGATTTAGATGGAAATATTATAGGTGATCATGACGGTGCGCTTTTATATACAATTGGCGAAAGACATGGATTTAGAATATGGAATTCATCGCCCGATACTGCACCGCGTTTTGTTATTGAAAAAGATATTGAGCAAAACACTATTACTGTCGGTCTTGAAAAGCAGCTTATGGATAAAGATCGATCAAAGACTGCAGTTTTGAATAGCGTTAACTTTTTATCAAAAGATCGTGGCACTTCATCGAATATAAAAGCGAGAATTAGACATAGACAGAAATTGCAATCTGTAAAAGTGGAACCTTTTATGATAAAGCAACACGATGGCACTATGGACGTATTCAAAATCGATATAACTTTCAAGGAGGCACAACAGGGAATTGCAGCAGGCCAGAGCTGTGTGCTTTACGATGGCGAAATATGTCTAGGTGGTGGTATAATCGAATAATTAATACTGTAATTATCGCAATTATTGCCGAATACCATTTACATGAATAATCCTCTATATGTAAGAAAAGAAGATGGCAGCAAGGAAGAATTCAATGAGAAGAAGCTTTATGAATCACTAATTAAATCAGGTGCGGAGCCACATCAGGCGGAAAAGATCGTGACGCAAGTAATTGATCAGGTTCGTGAGGGTGAAGGTAGGGAAGGCCATGGTAGTGATCCGACCGCAAACACTACGACTGCACTTGAAATTTATCATAGGGCATATGGAATTTTGAAGGACGCCGCAAGAGTTGTGGCTGCAAGATACTCACTTCGACGTTCACTTTTGGAATTTGGACCTACTGGATTTCCATTTGAACAATATGTTGGAGAATTATTTAAGGCGAAATGGAATTATGAAGTTCTGGTCGGCCAAATTGTACTTGGAGGATGTGTTCCTCATGAAGTAGATGTTGTGGCTTGGAATCCAGATAAACTTATGATGGCAGAAGTAAAATATCACTCTGACGCGGGCTCCAAAACTGATTTGAAAGTTTCTCTTTACGTAAAAGCGCGTTATGACGATCTTAAAGATACTGTTTTTGATTATGGAGGTATAAAACAGAAAATTTCTGAAGGTTGGTTAATTACAAATACTCGTTTTACAGAGACAGCTGTCCACTACGCTGAGTGTCAGGGTTTAAAGATGCTTAGTTGGGACTATCCTAAAACAGGTAATATGCAAGAGTTGATTGAATATACTCAATTGCATCCTATTACTTGTCTTACAACACTTTCACCTAGTGATAAGCGAACACTTATGGATAGAAATATCGTGCTTGTTAAAACTCTTTTTGAAAAAAAGTCAGAGCTTAAGTCAATCGGCTTTACTGAAGATCAGATAAATGAACTTTTCGACGAAGCTTCAGAGGTGTTAAAGACTGTGCCTGCAAACTAAACATATTCAGTATATAATCGCTACATATGGCATATGCAAAATCAAGCTCGGCTGGATCGGGTTCAAAAAAGGGCACTTGGAATGCTAATAAAAGTAATATTGTAAAAACTTGGGGTATTTATGGTGCAGAAAATCATGGATCGCCTGCGAACGGAGTGAAAAGTGTCCCTTTTAAACTAAGTCGAACTAAGATTGATATGTTTTTAGAGTGTCCACTTTGTTTTTATTTAGACAGGAAACTAGGAATAGCAAAACCTTCTATGCCTGGATTTACTTTGAACGTTGCGGTGGACCATTTGCTAAAAAAAGAATTTGATATTCATAGAAAAAAAGGTGATCCGCATCCACTTATGAAAGAATATAACCTCGATGCTATTCCTTTTGATCATGCAAACATGACTGATTGGCGAGAAAACTTTGTTGGTGTGCAATATTTGCATCCTGAAACTAATTTTTTGATTTTTGGAGCTGTCGATGATATCTGGCAATTCAATGACGGCGCGGAACACCCGGGTCTAGATAGTAGTGCGAAGAATAAAAAGGTGAAGCCTGGATCTCTTGCGGTTGTTGATTACAAAGCGACAAGTAAGGAAGGGGAAATTGAGCTGGAGGATACGCGTTGGCATAATCAGTATCGTCGTCAGATGGAAATTTATCAGTGGCTGGTGCGCAATAACGGTTTTGCAGTTAGTGATACCGGTTATTTTGTTTATGTAAATGGCCAAAAGGATCGCGCTGCCTTCGACGGTAAGTTGGAGTTTAGCGTAAAGATCATTCCATATACTGGTAAAAGTGACTGGGTTGACGATGTTTTAAAAAGAGCTAAAGAATGTCTAGATAGCGACAAAGTTCCGCGTGAGTCGCCAACATGTGAGCATTGTGAATATAGAAGAGAGGCGAGAAAGGCATATGAGAAGCATGTGGGGAAGGTTTAGTTCTCTCTTGTTAATTAGTAATAGTATTGACTATTTCATAATTCAATGTATAATATCTTTTAGATTTATGTACTTAAATAGCTTCTGACAATGGTTAGATGCAAGTATATAAAACAAATCCCGAATAAACTGTATCTGCTCTATGAGATTTCACCCAACACTACTTGTAGAAATGAATATCTGCAATTTTGCATTCAATGTTCCAGTGGACTATGGAATTCTGGACAAAGTTCTTCTTGCCCACCAAGCCGGAGATGAGAGCTTTGAGCCAGAGACATTGGCGATAGCTCGTGAGCATCGTGATAGGTTTGATGCTATATGCCGCGAGCTCAAGACAGTTCCTCGCATATATTATCAGAAGGCTATACGAATTGGGTCGCGAGACATAGAAAATTTCGTCAATTTATCAGTATTACAATCAACGGAAGGTGAGCCCGACCACAAATGGACTCAACTGAACGTTTGGGAATTATTCAGTCTAGCTCGTTTGTTACGGGCAAGGAGCTTTGATGAGACTTTGCGCTCAAAGGATCTGACTGGGTACATTGCCGCATGGAATTCCAGAATTCAGGTGTCAGAAGACTCCTTTACTATACCTGTACTTGCTGTGAACGAAGGAGTACCTCTTCGAGCTATTCGAATGCTGAGTACAAACCCTTCAATAATGATTCAACCGTATTTTACCGCAAGATCGGCTACTATAAGCTCATCGAGCCAATGTAATGGCTAAGACAGATTGATACTTCGAGGCCTACTCCCGCGTGGGGTAGGTCTTTTCATTTTCAAAAAAAATTTTAAATATCGAAACTCAAATTGACAAAATAGACATGAGGCAACATTATGTGTTCGGCATAAGTTCACATAAGCAATCCTGCTTTATTTCTGTTTCTACCCAAAACCATAAAATGAGTGTGCACCCTCAACTGAGCATCCACATATCTGTACTCCTAACAAAACCAGAAAAAGGATACTGTTATACTGCAATTAATAAAAGAACAGGTGAAGAATTGATCGTACTGTATATTCGACCAGAAGAAGCCTTTCATATTGTCGAAACTATAACTGGAAGGATTAGATACATCGCAGTTCGCACAAGTTCAGAGGATAAATATCCCATATTTGTTCTCTTGGAGGAAAAAGAAAGCTCCGATCATCAGTCGAAACCCAACGTCTAGTACGGTGGGTTTTTTGTTATAATCACACCATGTCTAGATCAAAATCTAATTCAGAATCACAAGCCAAGGGAATTCAAAAAGTCAGAGATGGAATTTTGGCTCTAAAAACTCAGTTAGCAGACGAACGCCGCCAAAACAATACTTTTCCAGTAATAGGAGAAGGGGATTTAAACTCTAAGATTATGTTTGTCGGTGAGGCACCTGGAAAGAAAGAATCGCTAACTGGCAAACCTTTTTGTGGAGCGTCTGGCAAGTTTTTGGATATTCTCTTGAATTCAATCGGATTGGATAGGACAACTGTATATGTGACGAATTTGGTGAACGATAGGCCGACGGATAATAGGGATCCATTTCCCGAAGAAATTGCTATCTATGGCAAATTTTTAGAAAAGCAAATTGAAATTATTCGGCCGAAAGTTATTGTGACACTTGGGCGTCTATCTATGAAATATATTTTTGAATATGCAGGGATTGGTTGCGAGCTTTTGCCCATTTCCAAAATTCATGGAAAAGTTTTTAAAGGGAAGACTGGTTATGGCAAAGTTGACATAATTGCCATGTATCATCCAGCGGTGGCTCTATACAAGGGTAGTAATCGCAAGGTTTTGCTCGATGATTTTCATAATATCAAAAGCCTGCTAGTATAGTTCTACATGCAAAAAAACAAATCAGAGAATACACCAGCGAAAGCGCCCGTAAAAGCTAAGGAGGAAAAATCTGCCAAGGAGGCAGCAAAAACTGCAAAAACCTCAGTCCATATTAAAACTGAATGGGACTTCTCACAAATATATAAAGGAATTACTGATCCTCAACTAGAAAAAGATGTAATATTGATTGACAAGACATATACGGAGTTTGCAAAGAAGTATGCGAGTAACGGCAGTACTGGCTCTAGCGCGAAGACCGCAGCAAAAGTCGCCGCTCCAAAGTACACAACAGACATAAAAGCTCTCAAAACCGCACTCGACGATTGGTCTGTGCTAATTGAAAAGACTGGTGTCTTCAAACCACTCTGGTATTTGCATCTTTTACAAGATATTGATACGGAGAATAATAAGATTAAGGCGCTTTTCAATACATACCATGAGCGATTGGTGAAATCATCTAATCAGGTTATGTTTTTCAACCTGGAATTGGCAAAAATTACTCCTGACAATCAAAAGAAGTTTCTAAAAGATGCGAGTTTGACTCAGTATTATACATTTCTCAAAGAAATTTTTGAAAATGCAAAATATAATCTATCCGAAGCAGAAGAAAAACTTTTAAGTATTAAACATGCACCGTCTCACAGCATGTGGGTAGACGCTCAGAAGAAACTTTTGACTAGCCAAATGGTTAAGCATAAAGGAAAACTAATTCCAATTACTGAAGCCTCTGCTATTAAGGGTGATTTGCCAATTAAAGAGAGACGGGCCTTGCATGCGGAAATTTCAAAGAAATATAAAGAAATTAGTTTCTTGGCTGAAGCTGAATTAAATGCAGTTATCACAAATAAAAGATCGACAGATGAATTGCGTGGCTTTACAAAACCATATGAAGCAACTGTTTTGAGCTATCAAAACTCTATCGCCAGTGTAGAAAGCTTAGTTGAAGCTGTTACAAAACGTTTTCCAGATTCTCAAAGATTCTTTAAATTGAAAGCGAAAGTTTTAGGGCTACCTAAACTGACTTTAGCTGAAATTGGTACAAGCATGGCTAAATCTGCAAAGAAATACACTCTAGATGAAGGTGTTCAGATTGTTTATGATGCTTTTAGTAAAATTAAACCTGAGTTTGCAGAGATGTTCATGAATTTCCTCAAGGAAGGGAAGTTTGATATCTATCCAAAGAAAGGAAAGAGAAATGGCGCATATTGCTCAAGTGGAACAGGAGTTCCAACATATATATTGCTGAATCACGTCGATGATGGAAATAGTGTATCAACTATGGCACATGAAATGGGTCATGCTATTCACTTCGAACTTTCGAAATCACAGCCTGCACTATATTCCGATTTTAGTATTTCAATTGCAGAAGTTGCCAGTACTTTTTTTGAAAATGTACTCTTCGACTACCAATACAATCGAGCCGAATCAAAAAAAGAGAAATTGAATATGCTTCTTGAAAGAATTCAGGATGATGTTTTTACGACTCATGCCCAAATTTCATTTTTCAAATTTGAAATTGACTTACATACAAAAATAAAAGAAAAAGGAATGTTAAGTTCAGAAGAAATCGCCGAAACTTTGATAAAAAATCGCAAAGCTTTCCTAGGTCCAGCCTTTGAATTCTCTCCAGATGATGGTTATGCATATGTTTCAATTCCACACTTTAGATATTTCTTCTATGTATATGCATATGCTTATGGACAATTGATTGCCAACTCACTTTATGCCGAATACAAGAGAAATCCAGCATTTTTAGAAAAAATTGAATATTTCTTAAGCGCCGGAGCATCAAAGCGTCCCGATGATGTATTTAAAGATATAGGAATCGATGTAACAAAGCCAGAATTCTTCGAAAAAGGGTTAGATGAGATTGCGGGGAAGATTAAAATGGCGGAGAAATTGTTTGCTGCTAAATAATCTCAGTCAACTTCAAAAAACCACCTCTTCATGTTACAATCCGGAAACCATGAAAGCTAAAGAAATTCGTCGCCGATTCCTAGATTTCTTCGCATCTAGCCCAAGAAATCACGCTATTATTCAAAGCGCACCACTTGTACCAGAAAACGACCCTTCGGTTCTTTTTAACACAGCAGGTATGCAACCTCTCGTGCCATATCTTTTAGGAGAAAAACATCCACTTGGAACTCGTCTTGTAAATTTTCAAAAGTGCGTAAGAACTGTTGATATCGAAGATATTGGCGACAATACGCATGGAACATTTTTTGAAATGATGGGTAATTGGTCACTTGGCGATTATTTCAAAAAAGAAGCAATTAATTGGAGTTACGAGTTGTTAACTGACAAAGAAGTCGGTTTTGGTCTAGATCCAAATCGATTATATGTAACTTGTTTTGAAGGAGATGAAAACGCTCCAAAAGATGAAGAATCTGCACAAGTATGGAAAGAAATTTTCGAAAAGCATGAAGTGAGAGGGAATCGTATTTTCTTTTTGCCTGCAAAAAACAATTGGTGGAGTGCAGGTGAAAACGGTCCTTGTGGGGCCGACACCGAGATGTTTTATGATGTTAGTGGCAAATACGCGGACGGTGTCGGCCTGAGTCATGAGCAATTCCTAGCCGCTGATGATGCTCAGGAAGTAGTTGAAATTTGGAATGATGTATTCATGGAGTACGAAAAGAAAGACGGAAAAGTCATTGGCAAGCTCGCAACTCAAAACGTAGATACAGGTTCTGGTTTCGAACGAGTCGCCATGGTTCTCCAAGGAAAGGATAATATTTTCGATACTGATATTTTTAGTCCAATTATACAAAAGATTGAAGAATTGCGTGATATTTCTGCGTCTCGTGATCTTATCAAAGATTTGAAGGCAACTCGTATTATCGCTGATCACATACGAACATCTGTCATGCTAATTTCAGACGGAGTTTTGCCTGCAAATTCAGATCAGGGTTATGTTCTTAGACGACTAATCCGTCGAGCTGTGCGATTCGCAGATGTTTTGAACTTGAAACCAAAGGCACTTTTCCAAATCGCTGATACTGTTTGTGATCAATATGAAGAAGTTTATGAAAATGTAGGCAAGATGCGCGAAACGATAAAAATTACGATAGATAAGGAGGAGCAGAAGTTTAGAAATACTCTAAAAGAAGGGATGAAATATTTTAATAATGTAATCAAATCAACAATTACACCTGAAAGCGCACCTCAAGATTACAAAGATAATGAATTAGATAAGTCTGCAACATTAGCACCGTCATCTGTTTTTTTACTTGTGACTTCTTATGGTTTTCCTATTGAACTAGTTCAGGAAATTGCAAAAGAAAGAGGAGTGAAAGTAGACTTACATGCATTTGCAGAAGATATGAAGAAGCATCAAGAAATTTCTCGCTCAGGTGCTGAAAAGAAATTTAAAGGTGGCCTTGGAGACACAAGTGACATGTCACTTCGATATCACACAGCGACACATTTGCTACACCAAGCACTTCGAACTGTATTAGGCGACCATGTTACGCAAAAGGGAAGCAATATTACGGCCGAGCGTCTTCGTTTTGATTTTGCACATCCTGAAAAGATGACAGATGATCAGAAGAAACAAGTTGAAGATATTGTAAATGAAAAAATACTCGCAGACCTACCTGTCCAAGTAGCGTCTTTACCTCAAGAAGAGGCTGAGAAGACTGGAGCACTACACTTTTTCGGCGAAAAATACGCAGATATTGTTACTGTATATTATATTGGTGAGCCTGGTGGAACTATCGATGAAGCATTCTCAAAAGAATATTGTGGAGGACCACATGTATCAAAAACTGGAGAATTAAATCCGAATAATAGCGAGAGACCATTTTCAATACAAAAAGAAGAAGCTGTTGCGCAAGGAATTCGAAGAATAAAAGCGGTGCTTAAATAGGTGTTTAAATAATTTGCGCAGTTTGTTGTAAATTTTTGGCTAAATTTTATTTGAGTGTGATATAATTTTATGGATGAAAAAGCTCGTCTCACTTGCAATTGCAATTTCTGATACTTCAATTTCAACAGCACTTGTAACAAAAGAATCTTCAAATAAAGAAGGTATTGAATCAGCTCGTCCAACTATCGAAACATATAGAACAAAATCATTTAATCCGGAACATGCTGAAATAACATATGAATATTTGGAAGGTAGAATTAAAACTTTGCTTCAAGCTATTTTAAAGGAGACAAGATATGAGGATATTAAAAATGCCAATTTGCAGGTTAATCATATTAGTAAGGTAACTGTATCTCTGGCAGCTCCTTGGTTTGAAGGAAAGACTGTTATAAGTCATTTTGATCAGGCGAAGGAATTTAAAGTTACTCAAGCGATTATAGACAAAACTTTTGATACTGAAATAAAGGCTATTGCTGGAGCTGATAAAGAAGAAGTCACACTTCTAGAGACAAATATTCTTAATTCCACTTTAAACGGCTATTCTATTCAGGAACCAGTAGGAAAAATGGCTACCTCTCTTTCACTCGCGGGATATGTTAGTTATACAAAAACAACATTAAGAAATATTTTAACTGAGGTCTTAGACTCATATTTTCATAGTATTTCTGAAATTGTAATTAAGACTGAGCCAACTTTGCTCTTGAGCGCCGCGCAAAAAGAAGCAGATATTATGAATATAAAAACTGATTTTGCAATTATCCGCGTGAACGAAATCATGACGCATATTCAGATTGTGCGAAATAATCATATTAGTGAGCTTGGCACTGTGCCAATTGGACTAAATAATATTCTCAAAGATATAAGTGAAAACTGCAAAGTAACATATGAAGTTGCTATGAATTTGCTTACTTTATATTTCCAAAAAAATCTTGAGGCATCGCATGTTGGAAAGATTGAACCTTTAATAAATTCAGTTTTGGATAAATGGCGGAAAGGCATCAAAGATTTCTCGGCCGGCTCAATGATGTCTGGCAGTTTTCCATCACATGTATTTTTGTCTTCTCCAAGTGTAATTTCACATGTTCTTAAGGATTATTTAATGAAAGATAATTACCTTGATCTAACTATGTCAGAAAAGAATCTTACGATTGATGTTTTGGATAGGAGTTCATTGAATAATTTCATCGGTATTTCAGAATTGGTGGACGGCGACCCAGGGTTCCTGACAAAATTAAACGCCATGATATAGTTAATGATATACTTGTTGTGCATAATGCACTTTTTAATAAAAACTTGAAGTAATTTTTATGGAAGAAACTTTTGAACATACACCAGAGGCTAGCGAGAAATCAACGGGCGCCGGGACGACGGGATCTGGACGCAAAAAGCGTTCTATTCGCGATATTCCATTAGTCAAAAAAACTAAAAGCTTAGAAGACAAAGCAGAGAAAGATGCCCGAAAATCCCAAGTCGGCGCTCTTAAACGTGTACGAAGAAAAGCAAAAGAAGACGGCGAAGAGGAAATTGATATTAAGAGACATAAAATTAGTGGTGCAGACTCAGATAGCGAACTAAGCGATGTCGAACAAGCTGAAGAGGCTCACTATGAGGAGATTATGGAACATGAGCATGAAGACGAAGCAAAAATCGCTGCAACAATTGCTGATAAAGAGAAAAATCTTTCTCCTAGTGAAAAATTTAATAAGAAATGGGAAGTGGACAAGGATATTCCAACAAATATCAGAATTCGCAGAAAGAGCGGCGGTGGGGCAAAGAAAATTATTGCATTTCTAGTTATTTGTCTTCTTGTTCTTGCAGGACTTGGTCAAACAATATTCGCAAAAGCAAATATTGTAATTGAAGCACCAGAACAAACTGCCAATATCGAAGCAACTACACTTCCAGAACCAATTGCCTATGAGGCACTAACTAAGAACGCGGAGAAGACAGCTAGTGTTACAGGTTTGAAGACTATAACCATTAGCAAAAAAGCTACTGGGACTATAACTCTATATAACAATTTCAGCACTGATCCTTATGAATTGGTAAAGACAACAAGAGTTCAGACTGCCAACGGCTCTATATATAGACTAATTGCAGACGTTAAAATCCCTGGTAAAAGTGGATCAAACCCAGGTACAATCACTGCAAAAGTAGAGGCAGACAAGCCAGGAAGTATTTACAATGCTGCTGCGGGCCTAGAATTAAGACTCCCTGGTCTTGTTGCCGGAACTGATAGATATAAGAATATTTATGCAAAAGTGGCATCGAACTTTACTGGAGGACAAAGTGGAACTGCACCTGATACAAATTCGGCCGCAATCCAGGATGCTGTCGCAACAATCAAAACTGAATCAGAAAATATAGCTATAAATGAATTTAAAGCTAATCATGCAGACTTGATTATAATAACCGACAGTATCGAGACAACTACAAGTCTTGGAACAATAACTAATAGTGACGGGGTGAGCAGTGTAAAAGTCCGAGTTACAACAAAAGCAATCGGTCTTTCAAAGGAACAATTGATGAAGGGAGTGACATATATCCTTGCCGGTAAAAAAGTGGTGCCAATTAAAGATGATCTAGCAAGTCTTTCATATGATGTTAGCGAAACTGATACTAAATCTCTTGTAAATGGATCATTCAACGTAGACGTATCTGGAACTATAAAAACAGGACTTTCTGTCACTCCTTTCGATTTGAAGCAGGAAATTGCTAAAAAGAGTGTCGCCGAAGCCGACAGTATAATTTCAGGACATATTATAGGAGCTGAAACTACAATTTCTATCCGACCTTTCTGGAAGAAATCTATCCCTACAAGTAATAAAATTGACCTAATTATTCAATAATTTCCACAGGATTCTCAAAATATAAGCCCGATTTGTGAAAATAACATTGAAATTAAGCCATATACCTGCTATCCTAAAACCTACAAATGAGTAAAAACCAACAAAGAAGTCAAAATAATAACCAGCAAGCTAATCAAAAGGAGCAAAAACCTACTATAAACGGTGTTGTGGTAGAGTCTCTTCCAAACGCCATGTTTAAGGTGCGATACCAAAACCCTGAAGGGGAAAATATCGAACTTCTCACATATCTAGCCGGAAAGATGGTCTATAACCGAATCCGAGTCCTGATTGGGGACCGAGTTACTGTCGAAATTGACCCATATGGAGGGAAAGGGAAGATTACAAGACGAGGTTAGACTAAAGTAAAGCCCTATTTAGGCCTAATCTGCCAAAATAGCGCTTGCGTTTTATTTTGTCCTGTAGTAGGATAAAAACCTCATTATTATTAATTAATGAATTTTGTCGTTATGCGAGTTAGAGCCTCAGTGAATAAAAAATGCTCACACTGCAAAGCCGTCCGTCGCGCGGGGGTTTTGTTCGTAATATGTAAGGCTAACCCTCGTCACAAACAACGACAAGGTTAATCAAGTAAACTAAATGCGTATCCTTGGTATAAACATCCCAGATCGAAGGCTTGATATGGCCTTGACGGCTCTTTTTGGCGTAGGCCGAAGTCGTTCAAAGACTATTCTTACAGATGCAGGTATTGATTTTGGTAAGAAAACATCTGAATTATCAGCTGAAGAAGAGAACAAAATCAGAGGTATTGTTGAATCTTTTAAACTTGAAGCAGACCTGAAGCGAGAAACTTCTGGTAATATCAAGCGTTTGAAGGATATTAAAAGCTACCGCGGATCACGTCATGCTAGACGTCTGCCGGCTCGAGGTCAGCGAACTAAAACAAATGCCCGAACACTTAAGGGGGTTAAAAAGACCATGGGTTCAGGTAAGAAGAAGGAGACTAAGAAGTAATTCTAACCTCACTATTTAACCTAACTAATTAAAATACTATTATGGGAAAGAAAAGAATCGCAACAGGTGGGGCAGATGCAACTGGCAAGAAAGCCAGTACAGCAGCTAGTAAAAGAAAGCTAGATGCTGCTATTTTGAATATTCAGTCAACTTACAACAACACTAAAGCCTCTCTTACAGATATGAAGGGTAACGTTGTAGCATGGTCTTCAACTGGTGCTCTTGGATTCAAGGGTGCAAAGAAAGGTACTCCGTATGCAGCAGCTAAAGTAGGCGAATTGCTTGCTGAAAAGGCTTCAGTTATGGGTGTTAAGGAGATTTCAGTAGTTATCAAGGGTGTAGGATCTGGTCGAGAGTCAGTTGCCCGATCTTTTATCACTAAAGGTTTTGGTCTTTCATCTATCCGAGATGTGACTGGCGTACCCCACAACGGTGTGAAGCCTAAGAAGCCTAGACGAGTATAGTGCTTACCCATTACCTAAATATTTAAAATACTATTATGAAAATTGGTCCAAAATATAAAATAGCAAGACGACTCGGAGCTCCTATCTTCGAAAAGACTCAAACTGCAAAGTTTAAGGCTCGAATTGGTGAAGCTAGAAGTGGAGGAAAGCGAGGAGGTCCTAAAAGTGAATTCGCTAAGCAGCTTCTAGAAAAGCAGAAAGTACGATTTATGTACGGTATTTCTGAAAAACAGTTCAGTAGATATGTAAACGAAGTAATTGAAAGTAAGACTCATCAGCCTACTCTTAAGCTATTTGAAAGACTAGAAACTAGACTAGATAACCTTGTATGGAGACTAGGTCTGGTCAATACTCGACGATTTGCACGACAAGTTGTTGCGCATGGTCATATTACTGTAAATGGCCGAAAAGTTACTATTCCATCTTTCATGGTGAAGCCAGGAGATCAGATTGGAATTCGGAAAGGAAGTGCATCGAATAAAATCTTCGATGTTGTTGATCAGAAAGTTAAGGAAGCTGCTACTCCGGTTTGGGTCACATGGAACGAAGAACGAAAGACAGGATCGCTATTACGGTTGCCAACTCTAGAAGGACAGGACTTGCTGTTTGATTTAGGTGCAGTATTAGAATTTTATAAACGATAATCAATTAATTTACTCTCTATGTCTGAAACATCAATTCTATTGCCATCAAAGCCAAAAATTATTAAGGAGACGCCAACTCTTGGATCTTTTGAGATCGACGGTTTGTATCCTGGATATGGCCACACTCTAGGAAACTCTCTTAGACGAATTATCCTTTCATCTCTACCTGGAGCTGCTATTACTCATGTAAAGATTGAAGGTGTAGGTCATGAATTCACAACTATCAACGGAGTAAAGGAAGACGTCCTAACTATTCTTTTAAACCTTAAGAAAGTTCGATTTATCGTTTCTAGTGATGAAAACCAAAATGCAACTCTTAAGATTAAGGGTACAAAAACTGTAACAGCTGGAGATATCAAACTTCCTGGCCAGGTTTCAGTTACGAATCCTGATCAAGTTTTGTTTACAATTACAGAAGCATCTACAGAAATCGAGATGGAAATCACTATCGAAAAAGGTATTGGTTTCTTAGCTAAGGAACTTATTCACAAGGATCGAGTTGATATTGGAGCAATTAGTCTAGACGCTACTTTCTCTCCAATTCTTCAAGCTAACTACGATGTAGAGCAGATGCGAGTAGGTGACCGAACAGATTTCAATAAGCTAAAGCTTACAATTCAAACTGACGGTACTATTTCTCCAAAGGAAGCTCTTGAGAAGTCTATTGAAATTATGATTACTCAGCTTAAAGCTATTATTGGCTTCAAAGAAGAGGAAATTATTTCAACAAAGTCAGATATCTCACCAGAGGCTTTGGCTGAAAACCATGCTGATAAAGAGGCCCTAGATGACGTTCTAAAGACTCGAATCGAATCTATTGATATGTCTCAGAGAACTGCAAATGCTCTCGTAAACGCCAATATTCGGACTGTAGGAGGCCTAATTCGAAAGAAGGAGGAAGATATCTTAGAGATCGCAGGTCTTGGCTCTAAAGGAGTAGATGAAATTAAGTCGATTTTAGAAACACTTGGCTTGTCGCTCAAGGCATAGTACTATAGGTCATCCAAGAAAAACCAGATTAATACCACCATGAGACATAACAACGCCAACAGAAAATTCGGTCGAAAGACAGATCAAAGGAGAGCTCTCCTACGGTCTTTAGCACGTGAACTTTTCCTACAAGGAAAGATTATTACTACTGAGGCTAAGGCTAAAGAAGTAAGACCATTTGCTGAAGGATTGATCACAATTGCACGAGAAAATACTCTTGCTTCACGACGTATTGTTACAGCTAAGCTTGGAAACAATCCAATTGTGCCAAAGCTAGTTGGAACTATTGCTCCAAAGTATGTTGGTCGAAACGGTGGATATACAAGAGTTATCAAACTAGACCGACGACCGTCTGACGGAAGTAAGATGGCTGTAATTGAACTCGTATAATAAAATACCATGACTAAACAAGTAATCGACGCACAAAATAAGAAATTAGGAAGAGTAGCAAGTGAAGTAGCTATCGTCCTTATGGGTAAAGATAAGCCAACTTTCGAGCGAAACACTGTTGCCGATGTTCAAGTTGAAGTTATAAACGCTTCAAAGATGGACATGAACGAAACAAAGAAGCAGGATAAATATTATAAGACACACTCTGGATATCCAGGAGGTCAGAAAGTTGAATCACTAGATAAGCTTATCGACCGAAAAGGATACGAAGAAGTTTTGAAGCGAGCTGTTAAAGGCATGCTTCCTGACAATAAGCTTAAGGCCAAGATGCTTATTAATATAACTATTACGGCGTAATTAGCTAAAAGCCATTTTTAAAAATATATGACAGCAGCAACACAAACTAAATATTTCGAAGCAGTAGGACGACGAAAGACAGCGACAGCTCGAGTTCGAATCACTCCTTCTACGAAGCAATCTATTACAATAAACGATGCAGAACTAGCAACGTATTTTAAGACTGAAAACTTCCAGACTAAAGCTATTGAGGCTCTATCTAGTGAATTTGTTAAGGATCAGAAATTTGATATTACAGTTAAGGTAAATGGTTCAGGTACAAGTTCTCAATCTGAAGCAATCCGACACGGTGTTGCGCGAGCACTTGAAAAGTTCGATGCATCTCTTAGAACAACTCTTAAGAAAGCAGGTTTCCTAACTCGAGACCAGCGAGCAAAAGAACGAAGAAAGTTCGGTCTGAAGAAAGCGCGAAAGGCTCCTCAATGGAGTAAACGTTAATTTCTAGAATTTATCGAGAAAAACCCGTCAAAATGGCGGGTTTTTCTTTGTATATATGATACTTGTTTATGCTATTGACACAAACCCATAAGTCATATATGGTATTGCTGTCCCTAACACGTTGCCACAAGTGTGACGACTATCCTAAGGACTCTTGACGAATGCGTATCTCAATCATTCGAAAAATCAAGATTAGGAGTATTGAGATTAAACCCTGACCCGCTCTTTTATACTTACCAAGAAGCTCTTTACGAGCCTGGTCCGCCAAAAAACTAAACTAAACCTGGGGAGGATATACCTGGTTCAGACGTCTACACGGTAAAAGGTGCAAACCGATAATTAGACCCTGTCTCTTAATCTACAAAAAATTTAGTCACCAAGAAACCCCCCGCAATCTCTATGCAGCGTATGAAAACTCGCTGTAAGTAGCCTTAAATGGCAAAGATTGCGGGGCCTTTTTTTATTTTAATATATTGACATTAGTAGCAAATTGTGCTACTATATTGTGCATAAAAGTTAGGTTAGCTACTCTAGCTAACCCCTTAAAACAACAACCTGGAGAAATTAGTTACTGATGAAAAGTGACAATTTGCCGAAAATCGGCTTCGCGATCATCATGGCCGCGTTTGTGTATCTTGCTACGAAGCTCATGATACACAATGTCCCACTTAACTTGGCCACTTGGTCAATGTGGGTGGTCATCGACACATGCCTTCTGGTCTCAATCATTTCTGCTGGCAACAAAAGGCCATGGAGTATGCTTGGATTTGAAGTTGGCGCATGCACAGTCGCACTTATAGCCATCGTTAAACTATCGATTGGCTATGGACAATGGAGTTGGGGCAACACGGAAAGTATTGCTGCTGCCTGTACCATCATTGCCCTCATAGTCTGGAAGTTCACTTCCGGGAATGGTGGGGTAGTGGCGATCACAATAGCGATGTACATCGCTATGACGCCGACATTCGTCGACCAGTGGAACAATCCTGCTGGTCAAGACCCGTGGTTCTGGGCAGCGTGCTCCCTAGGTTGCATACTGGAATTCATCGGCAAGCCAAAGACAATCTCGCAAGCATTCTTTCCTGCATGCGGCGCGCTTGCCAACGGTCTGGCTGCGATCCTATCCGCCAGACAATTCTTCATGTGACCTCACGGTTATCATGTAAGAAGATCCCGCTCACAACGCAAGTTGTGAGCGGTTTTTTATACTTAATTTGCTATACTAATCCCAATGAAAGCAACTCAAATTGTTTTAGGAACTATTATCATCTTTGTCGGTTTAGTAATTGTAGCCATATTACTTACATATTCATTTAAAGGAGTCCCAAAAGATCTTGATATCACGCGGAACTTTTTTCGACTTAACAGTCCTGACTCCTTTGATAAATATTTGGATACCTATTTTGATAAGAAATATAAATTTGATTTTACTCAGAGAGTTATAGGTGATAATGAAGTTCAGTTCATTTCCAAAAAAGATGATCTGAAATTTACCCTGATAGGAGAAGTAGACATGATTGACACTCTCAATGAAGAAGACGGTATGTATATAACAACTACAGTCAGTACTTCAAGTTACGCGAATGAAGTATTTTCGTTTAATGTATTTTTTATTGGAAAATTCAAACCAGGGCTAGCTTCGGAGATGAAATCAAGTGACAATCTTACAGAAAATGAAATAAATGAGCAGTATGGCAATACAGAAATTCGACCTGACCCATTTTTGGCGATGTTAATCGAGGATCGCAATGAAAATGTTACTAGCGCAAATCACATAGTGAAACCTAGGCTTATAAAAAAGGGTAAATATGCCGCGGTCGGAGAAGTAACCCAACATAATCTGAGCAATGATGTAACTTTTATTAGATATGAAGTGATTATGAGCGGAAAAGACTTTCAGGTAGAAAATTATTTTTATATGGCGTTTGACACAGGTAAGGAACCACAGGATATGCAGGTTCATGACGATATGTTGCAGATTCTGTCCGATAATATTGTTTTTTTGGTTGAAGAAGAAGAGAATTAAATTAGTGATATAATATTTTTATGAAAAAAATTCTCAAGTTTTGCGCTATCACATTTCTAGTGTTAGGTGCTTTGATATTATTATATTTATTCTGCAACACGGATTTCTTTAGTAACCCTACTTTACAAGGTATATTTTCAGTAATTTTTTTCCTTTTTGGTTTATTGCCTGAAGAATTCTTATTCATTGGAGGAGGGAAAGGGGGTGGTATAGATAATTTTGGAATTCCAAACCCTATTACTATCGGAATAGTACTTTTGTTAATTCCTTATATTTGGTTTTATACATATAAATTTATTTCACATATTTTTGAAAAAATAGGTATTCAAAAGCGTTTCTTTTCAATTTTATTTTTATTAATAATGATCATTAGTGCGGCATTTCTGGTGGGTAAGTATAGAGTGAACGAGTGTATTATAGACACAACAAAATCAAATGATGATTATAAAAAGGGCATTATCCATCTAGATAATCAATCTAGAACAAACGCACCTGGGAGTAACCCTTTATTACCATATAATCCAGATCAGTCATGGAAAGGTAGAGTATTCTTTTTCATTCACGGAATACCTCATGTATATGGTAGCTTTGAAATTGATCAAACTTCACAATGGAAGGATGATGCTTTTATAAAAGTGATTCCTGGCACTGAAATTAAAACGATATGTAATATCAACGAATCCGTAGGAGATGTTAGGACATATTTAATAGATCTAGAGGATTAAGTATTAGAAAATGGATGTATCCCTGCAGGCCTTGCCAACCGACCACAAAATCCTTAAAATACACCCACCTATGACAGACGATACACTAAAAAACCATTCTCAAGACCCTCAGGAGGAGGAAAACCTAAGCGAAACTTCAACACCCGAATCTGAATCAATCGAAAGCCCCTACACCGAAGAGGAAGAGGAGGATATTTCTTTTGAAATGGACGATGTTGCCAAAGAAAACACATCCCGAGACGCTCAGACAAAGATCACAAAACTAAAGTCTGAGATTGAAAAGCTTAAAGCAGAAAAACAACAATATCTAGACGGCTGGCAGCGAGACAAAGCTGAATTCATAAATGCCCGCAAGCGTGACGAGGAATCAAAAGCAGATTTTATGAAATTTGCAGCAGCAGGTTTTGTAGAGGAACTCCTTCCAATAATTGATAGCTTCGAGGCGGCACTTAAACATGAAGGACAAAACGACGGAGTGATTATGATCCATAATCAATTCAAATCTGTATTAAAGAAGCAGGGAATTGAGGAGTTTGGAGATATTGGCGATGCCTTTGATCCGGCAAAGCACCAAGCAATCGGAAATATTGAGACAACTGAAGCAGAAAAAGATCATACACTTGGTGAAATTCTGCAGAAAGGATATTCAATTCATGGAAAAGTGATTCGTCCTGCTTTTGTAAAAGTGTTTCAGGTAAATTAGGCCACAAAAATCAGGTTTTGGATATAAAAAACCTTGACAGGCATGCTATAATTCATTATATAAAGTTAACGAAGATTGAGAGATGATATTATGATTATTGAACGTAAACAATACGGCCCCGTTTCAGTCCTTTTCGTCCAAATCGGTTTGGCGCTTTACGTTATTGTCGTATTTTTGGCACAAGGTCCAAACGGCACAGTTAATCCAAAGATTCTCAAAGTTCAAAAAGTGGGAATGGCCCAAAGTGCTCAGACAATTCGACTCGGAGCTGGCACTAATTCTGTTGCGGGTGCAGTCGGCGGCGTTAATTCTGCCGCAGATTCAGCATCACAAACACTAGACTCACAAATCCTTGCATTAATTGCACCTCAACCAACAACACTTACTCAACCAGAAGTAATTGCATCTGTAACACCTCAAAATGATTTCGAGGAACCAAACTCTACAGATATTTTCAATATAGGCTCTAAACCACGTGCGCCAACCTTTGCTTAGTTTTTTCATATCACTCAAAATATCGCGGGAATAACTAGAATTTTTCGCGAATAAGTTGAGATATTAGATATGAGCGATTTCGAGCCACGTCTCGACATTATCTAAAAATTAACTAAACAAAAATAAAATTATGGCAAAAATAATTGGTATCGATCTCGGTACTACAAACTCAGCAGTAGCTGTTATGGAGGCTGGAGATCCAAAAATATTAGAAAACGCGGAAGGGGCACGAACTACTCCTTCAATCGTAGCGCTTTCAAAGACTAATGAAAGACTTGTAGGTCTACTTGCAAAGCGACAAGCAGTGACTAATCCAAAAAATACTGTTTATGGTATTAAGCGATTTATAGGTCACAGTTTTGACGAGCAAGGTGTTCAGGACGACAAGAAAACAGTTCCATATGAAGTTGCAAAAGCCGGAAACGGTGGTGTAACGATCAAACTGGGAGACAAAGAATATTCTCCTGAAGAATTATCTGCAATGATTCTAACAAAGATGAAGAATGATGCAGAAGCAAAGCTTGGTGAGAAAATCACTGAGGCAATTATTACAGTACCCGCATATTTCAACGACTCTCAGAGACAAGCAACTAAGGACGCTGGAAAGATTGCAGGTCTAGATGTTAAGAGAATTATAAATGAACCAACAGCAGCCGCACTCGCATATGGATTCAACAAGAAAAAAGATGAAAAGATTGCGGTGTTTGACTTCGGAGGAGGAACATTTGATATCTCAGTTCTTGAAGTAGGCGATGAAGTCGTAGAAGTTAAATCTACAGACGGTGATCATCGACTAGGAGGTCGTGATATCGACTACAAAGTTTTGAATTGGATTGCAGATGAATACAAAAAAGATACTGGTATCGATGTTCGAAACGATCCTTTGGCCATGCAGCGACTAGATGAAGCGGCTGAAAAAGCTAAAATCGAACTTTCGACTGCGACTGAAAGTGAAATCAATATTCCATTTATCACTTCAGACCAAAACGGACCAAAGCATCTTGTTATGAAAATAACTCGAGCAAAGCTTGAGGAACTTGCAGATGAATTCGTAGAGCGAGCAATGCAAATCATGAAGCGAGCAATTGAAGCTTCACCTTTCAAGGTTGCTGATATCCACGAAATTATCATGGTAGGAGGTCAAACTCGTATGCCTATGATTCATGATCGTGTTAAGGCATTTTTCGGAAAGGAGCCTAACAAGTCAATTAACCCTGACGAAGTAGTAGCACTTGGTGCTGCAATTCAAGGAGGAATTATCGCAGGAGATGTAAAAGATATTCTTCTTCTCGATGTTATTCCATTATCTTTAGGAATTGAGACAATGGGTGGAGTCGCGACAAAATTGATTGAAAAGAATACAACTATTCCTACTTCTAAATCACAAGTATTTTCAACTGCAGCTGATAGTCAGACTTCAGTAGAAATTCATATTGTCCAAGGAGAAAGAGCAATGGCCAGCGACAACAAATCTCTTGGTCGCTTTATCCTCGACGGTATTCCACCAGCTCCACGTGGCATGCCTCAAGTAGAAGTATCTTTCGATGTAGATGCAAACGGAATCCTAAACGTAAAAGCAAAAGATAAATCTACAAACAAAGAACAATCAATTCGTATTGAAGCAAGTTCTGGTTTAACTGATGCTGATATAGAGCGAATGCAAAAAGATGCCGAAGCAAACGAAGCAACAGACAAAGCCAAGAAAGAAGAAGTTGAAATCCGAAATACTGCTGATCATGTTCTATATTCTTCTGAAAAAGAATTGAAGGAGCACAGAGAAAAGATTGCCTCAACTGGCGCTGAAATTATTTCAGGTCTTGAAGCAAAATTAGCTGCACTTAAAACTGCAAAAGAAAGTACTGATATGTCCGCTCTTAAAAAAGCAACAGAAGAAGCTTCAGCTGAACTAATGAAATTCGGTGAAGCTGTTATGAAAGCGGCTCAGGCGGCGCAGGGTTCAGGAGCAACTCCTGAAGGTCAGCCTGCTGGCGACGCATCAGCGGGTGCGGGCGCGACAGGATCAACAGGTGAAAACCCTGGGGCCGAAGGACCGGTTCGTGACGCTGAGACTAAATAGTCTACTCATTATCAAAATCCTACATGAGCAAAGACTATTACAAAATTCTTGGAGTTGATAAGAGTGCATCGCAAGACGAAGTTAAAAAAGCTTTCCGAAAGCTTGCGCACCAACATCATCCAGATAAACAGGGTGGCGATTCTGCTAAGTTCAAAGAAGCGAGTGAAGCATATTCTGTTTTGTCCGATGAAAAAAAGCGAGCACAGTACGATCAATTCGGAAGTGCTGGTCCTGGATTTGGCGGTGGACAAGGCCAAGGCTTCGGCGGTTTCGGTGGAGGCCAAGGATTCGAAGGTTTTGATTTCAGTGGTTTCGGATTTGGAAATCAAGGAGCAAATGGTCAAGGTTTTGAATTCGATCTTGGTGATATTTTTGGCGGTATGTTCGGCGGTGGCGGAAGAGGCAGCAGAAATCGCAAGAAACGCGGCGCTGATATACAAGTAGATGTAGAGATTTCATTTAAGGAATCAATATTCGGACTTCACAAAGATATTCATCTAACAAAACAAAGCACTTGTTCACATTGTAAAGGAAATCGTGCAGAACCTGGAACTGATCTAAACACTTGTGGCACTTGTAGTGGTACAGGACATATTATTAAACATCAACGGACTATTCTTGGCACAATTGAGAATAGGGTTGAATGTGATAATTGCGAAGGTACAGGAAAAGTTCCAAAAACAAAGTGTAAGGTCTGTAAAGGAAAAGGTGTAGAGCAGAAAAAGGAGAATCTTCAGGTTATTATTCCATCAGGTATTGAAAATGGCGAGACTCTCCGCGTCCGAGGTTCAGGCGAATCAATTGTTGGAGGTGAAAACGGCGACCTCTTTATCCGAATTCATGTGAAGAAGGATCCAGTAGGGTCAAAATTCAGAAAAAATAATTATGATCTATTTGCTGATCTTCCAATTACAATTTCTGATGCAGTTCTAGGAGGTGAAGCAAAGTTTGAAAGTCTTGACGAAACATTTACTGTCAAGATTCCAGAAGGAATTGATCATGGAGAAGTTTTGCGAATTAAAGGCAAGGGTGTACCACATACTGTTTTGAAGGATGGTGACCCAGATGCTAAATCAATTCCAAGAGGAGATCTCATGCTCAAGGTTATTGTAAAAATCCCAAAGAAACCTTCAAAAGATGAAAAGAAATTGTTTGAAGAGTTGAGGAGGGTGGGGAGGTAAATTAGATAAATTCAGCATATCAGAATAACAAAACCACTATGGCAAAATGTCATAGTGGTTTTGTTTAATATATACGAGGCTACTGGTATTGACATATGCACCTAATCTGTTATAATATTCGGAAATATAAGTCCCTTGAGAAAGTTTGTGGGGTTGTTGGCCATAGCCAAAAATGCCTTTAAATAGGGCCTTTCTGGCTATGGCTACCACTCTGGTTAGTCAAGCTACACGTCGGTCCATCGTGAAAAACAGGACTCGTAAGCGATTTCGACAATCCGCAAAGTACATTAAATGAAACCAATTATGATGTTCTACCGTGCAGTTCTGGAGCATATCGAGGGCGATACGGTATTCGAAGGCGCAGCTGAAAAGATCATTGCGCTTGCAATCAAGGCTAAACCCTCTTGGGAAGCTACCCTGGAGAGTGTTGCTTTCCTGGAAAAATGCAGCAACAGCAGCGGTGGTGTCGAAGTTGAGGATGATCACATTTGGTCTTTGACACTTAACGACTTCGTCAAAGCAGCATTCCGCGATCTTTCACCACTGAAAGACCCAGGGGCTATGGATTTGTTCAATGAGGTCGCTAACAAAATTGGCACTAGTTTCCGTTTTGGTAACGATATGTTCGTCTGGACCCGATCCGTCAAAAAGCGGCCAGATGGAAGCGGAGTCTTAGTTATCCACGTCACAGACATGGATCGACTCAGGAGAATCATCGAGAAACATCGCCGTGCGGATGAAGCAACCAAGGAAAATTCGCTGGAATTCGGTGTCCTCATCGGTTCCTAGGAACCAAGCGCTTTTAGGATATTTGGCGACCAAATCCTACCCCAAGTCATTCGGCTTGGGGTATTTACATTATTTGAATATTGTTAATATTTGCGAGCAGAACTCCTAGCCAAAACCCAACAAATATTGTATATTACCGTCATATGAAAAAGACATTTAAATTTACCCTAATACCAGCCCTTTTCCTTAGCCTTGTCCTAGGAGGACTTTCTATTGGTGCAGATACAGCCATTGCCCAGACATATTATCCATATAACTATGGAAACAATAATTTCTGCTATAACTTCACCTCAGATCTTCAGATCGGAAGTACAGGTGCTGTTGTAGAAGCACTACACACTGCGCTTTCTCGAGAAGGGTTCAATAAGGTAAATACTTGGAATACATCTAACAATATATTTACAGAAGAGACAGCGTCTCTAGTGTCAGGTTTTCAGGAAAAATATCGATATGATATTTTGACTCCAGTAGGGTATAAGAACGGGACAGGATTTGTTGGTTCATATACAAGAGCGAAATTAAACGCTCTCTTCAATACATATAATTGTGGAAATGGTGGCGGAGGAGGAAACAACAATTCAAATGTTTCAATAACAGTATCTCCAAATAAATCTAATTTTAGTTATGGTGAGGATATCATTTTCACTATTACTGCCCGAAATAATACCGCTTATGAAAAAACTTTAAGTTTCAATACAGGTTGTCAGACAAGTTATAAAATTGGTGTTTATGATTCAGGAACAAATCAAATTTGTACGCTTGCTTTTACTAGTGTGAGAGTTCCGGCATATGGTGTTTATACTTGGACAATCACACATAGACAGTATACATATAACTTAAGTGCTGGAACTTATACTTTGATTGGTCGTGTTCTTGGATATGGCGATGCGACTGCGACAGTTACAGTAGGTTCTGGAAGTGGTGGTGGAAACACTGGCACAAACTACCCAAGAGTAATTAGTCCAAACGGTGGCGAATATCTAAGAAAAGGAACATACTCAAATCTTTCTTGGCAATTACCGAACGTAAATTATTTCCAAGCTCAATCTATGGATGTTAGTCTTGTTCCTCAGAGTACTGGATACAATCCATATCCATACCAAACTAATTATCAAACACAATATCAGTATTCAAATTCTTCTTGTCCTGTAGGAAGCACATGCGCATATAATGGCGGCTCTGTTTACAATCCTCCTGTATATACTCCATATGATCCTTACTACAATCAGTATCCCCAATACGCATCTAGTTACATGATTTTGCAGAATACATATCTTACTTCTTTCAATTGGTTAGTAGGAAGTACTCCAAATTCTTGGTCAGGTGTTCCATCTGGTTCATATAGACTACAGGTTTGTCTTTCTGGAACAAGTAATTGTGATTTGAGTGATAATTATTTCACTATCAACAA
>CAZSLF010000002.1:0-34146 GCA_964607805.1 uncultured Candidatus Saccharibacteria bacterium | reverse complement strand
GTCTTTCTGGAACAAGTAATTGTGATTTGAGTGATAATTATTTCACTATCAACAATTAATTTTCACCACGAAATAAATTTGTGTGATAAAATAATAACTATGATAAATCTCATAGTTATTATTTCTATCGCAGTTCTAACAATTCTCACATATTACAAAGGTTCAAAGATTCTACTTTCTTCAATCATTTCTTTTTATCCAGCATCGATGATTTATTTAGCGCTTCCGATAAAAGAGAAGATGCTTTTTCTTGGTACAAAAGGTGAATCACTTTTTTATTCTCATGCATTAATTTTCGCAATTATATTTGCAGTGATTTTTTATGCGGTTGTAAGAATTACGCATGATCACTTGGGATATGGGGCAGGGCGATGGATTAACTCTTTTCTAATAGGATGTGCTTTCGTAGTTTTACTTGTTGCTCTATCTCTACACGTTTTGCCAACATATAATATTTTCCAGATTACAAACAAAGATATTAAAGTTTTCTGGCAGTCGGATTGGGGATATGTAGCCTCACTTTTTGTTCCTTTAATTGCCATATGGAGAGTAGCAGGAAGAGGGCGTATTTAGGAGCACTAGGCGGCAGGGCAAGATATGCTCTAGATATCGCCCTGAAAACGCTGTAAAAAGCCTAAAAATATGGTTAAAACTGAGACTATTGCAAAAACACCAAATCTAATGTATAATATTGATACTAAATTAAAGCTTATATGGTTCAAGTTGTAGATACAATTCAAAATGCTTCCAGACCCAAACCGCGTAAAATAAATCGCGGTGAGCATTTATCTCCCCAGATACCTGATAGAAATAATATATTTGAGCCTCTTAAAAGTCCTCAGAATTCAACAGCTTTCAACAATCAAATAGCAATTGGTGGCATCGACGACTCTTTAGTTGTCGATTTTTCTTTAGAAAAATTCAATGCAGTGAAATTTTCTGCGCGAAAAAAGATTTCACTTTTCTTTGAACATACATTTCCATATTTTGTGCAGAGTATGTTTGTGCCTGTGTTTGCTGCAATATATTATTCTCTCTTTGATTTAAAAATTCATGGGCGAGAAAATTTGAATGGTACTCGTGGACCAATGCTTTTCATTTCCAATCATATTAGTTTTTATGATAGTTTTATTTTTGATTTATTCGTGCATCCATTTTCACATATTTTACCTTTTAGATTTATGGGATCACGCGTTTTTATTGTTCCAATGCTTGCGGTGCTTAAAGTAATTGGAGTAATTGATCTAATATATTTTTTATTCGGCGTTTTTCGTGTTACTCCAGGAGAAGGTGCTGAAAAATCATTGAAACATGCATATGAAATTGTTAAGCGTGGTGGAACAGTGGCTATGTATCCAGAAGGAAGAATTTGGAAGCCGACAAACGTTCATCCTGAAGAAATTGGTCCTTTCAAGTGGGGTGCTGCAATACTTGCGAAGAATACAGGAGTGCAGGTTGTGCCAGTTGCTATGAAGCGAACGGTAGTGGCTAATTCTTGGCGTACGAAGCTAGATGTAACTATTGGTAGACCTTATCATGTAAATGGAGAAGACGCCCCAGAAGTGATTGCAGAGAAGATGCGAAAGAAGGTGGTGGGGTTGTATGAGGGGAGGGTGTAGTTTGTTGACATTATCCTATGGTGTCATATATTAACGACGAAAGAACATTTCAGAACAAACCCCGAACACTCTCAGCAAATGAAGACAATACTTATTCTGTCCTACAAAGAGGACAAACATGCCCAGTATATTATTCGTCGTATAAAAAAACGCGGATTAAAAACTAAATTGGTAGATTTATCACTGTTTCCGGAGAAAAATGAGATAAGTTTTGCAATATCAAATTCTTCTCCTCAATCATCGTCAGTCAAAAGTTTACGTACTCAAATTAAAGATGAAGAGGTTGCAGGCATATGGTGTAGACGACTTGGAGGAAGAACAGTGGCACAGTTAAGATCTGGTATGGATAGGTATATTGCATCAGAATCTGCAACCGTTGTTGATTCGGTTGAATATCTATTCCCGGGTGCAACTTGGATCTCAAAACCTCAGAACACTCGTTTGGCAAACAGAAAAATTGCTCAATTAGTTTTAGCAGAAAAAATTGGCTTCCAAATACCAGACACGCTGATTAGCAATTCGCCAGAACAAGTTGAGAAATTCATAGAGCAATCAGGTGATAAACCTGTGATAATGAAGCCTGCAGGCTCAGCACTAATTCGTCTTTCCAATAAAGTGGAATCAAATCAAAATAAATTGGTCTATACCAAAATTATTGATAAAAAAGAGGTTCGAAAGAATCTTAGAGATGTAAAAAATTGTCCCGTAATATTTCAGTCAGCCGTAATGAAAGATTATGACTTACGTGTGACTGTAATTAGAGACCAGGTTTATACAGCTAAGATTCAAATCACTGGCTGCGATGACCCGACAAATCTTGACTGGCGCAACATACAAGGGTATCAGGAGTATTCAAGGCACGAGCTACCATTTGAAGTTAAAAGAGATTGCATAAGGATTGTCAATGAGCTCGGACTTGAGTTTGGATGTATAGATCTTGGATATTCTAAAAGCTCAGGGTACACTTTTTTCGAAGTAAACCCTCAAGGCCAATGGTTGCCAAGTGAGATAAGGTTAGGTTATGATATTTCCGGACATCTAATCGATTCTCTTTCGAGTTAACCCTAAGTTGAATAGGATCGAATTTGTCTATAAAAAGGAGATCGAACAATGGAAACATTGACCAAGCATAACCGTGTTGCGGCTCGCCCCAAACAGAGCAAGCCCAATCCGAGGTCCAGGCGACCACTGACTCTGTTGCACTCACGTGCAACGAGAGTTCTGGTGGCCGACAAACCTCAACATGGATTTGTCGCTGAGAATGATACTGTCAACGGCTACACCGATGACAGCGATACCAGCTAGGCAAAAGCTTGCCGACACGACAGATCCGACCTCTTCCATCCGTGGAAGGGGTTTTTCTTTACAAAAGTGAATTTCAAAAGATATAATCGAACTAATGATAAAAGATGCCATTCAAAAGGAATTAAAAAAGATATTTGAGATAGATCAGGAGAATAACTCAAAATATAGTAAAAAAGAAATTACTATTGAAAAATTAATTGAACTTCAAGATATAAATTTTAAAGATTTTAATAAAATAATTATTGAAAATGGCTTTCCCTTCAAAGATATAGTAGGTGACGAAAGCTATAAGCAAGCAGTAACAATTGCGCTTCATTCAAACCCGAAGAACATGAGGATTTACGAAAGTATATTTTCTAAAATAGAGGATACTTCAAAAATAGATCTTGCAGATAAAGCATATTTTATAGATAAACTAAGACTCATGGAAAAACGACCACAAGTTTATGGTACTCAGTATACAAAAAAGTCTGATGGGACTATTTCATTTAAGGAAATTGAAGATATTGAAAATGTTAATATGAAGAGAAATAACTTAGGGATAGGCACGCTAGAGGAGTATAAAAAGTTTGCGGAAGGGAGATAATTCCACTGAATCATAATCACTATTTAAAGATTATGATAATATAGGTATATACATGCTCACCCAAGAAGCGATACAGAAAATTTTAGGTATAGAAGAAGTTGTACATCTTGAGCCATCAGAAATGGCCTTGCATATGAATGTGACAATTTATCCAGTGGACCATGCAAGCCTTAGTCCTAATATTAAGAATGCGTTAGATCTACTTGTATCAACTCTAAAAAAGAACAAAGTTCAATTCACTGATTTCGAAAATGCGTTTCAGAGTGTGCCATTTAAAAAAAGAGTGAGAAGACTATTTAAGTTCATTCTCAATAACATAATTTGGATTATAAGACATATACTTCATCTTAAACAACAAAGTTTTTATATTGATCTTGAAACAATTAAATCACTAACTTCAAGTAAAAAATTCATACGAAATCTTTGCATAATTGTTCCAGGAGAAATTCCTGCCTCAGAACTTCCGATGCTTAAGATATCCAACTTCAAGGATAATTCTATTATCTCTGTATTAGATTTCCCAGCAAA
This sequence comes from uncultured Candidatus Saccharibacteria bacterium, assembly GCA_964607805.1. Taxonomy (GTDB): domain Bacteria; phylum Patescibacteriota; class Minisyncoccia; order Phycocordibacterales; family CAIZLB01; genus DALYDD01. The sequence continues at coordinate 30,108 of CAZSLF010000002.1, read as the reverse complement.
TATTAGCGAGCGAACAGATTTTCAAACACACTTTGATACTGCCATGTCTTTGTTTGCACATCATATGACAAATATTGTTATTGCCGCGGACGATAAAAAGTGGATGATTTATAATTACAATGCTTCACATCCAATATTTAATATTGATAGTTCTGATTTTGAAAAGCATATTATGAAAGGATTGATTCCAAAAGTTGTTGCTCCAATTAGTCCACATAAATACTCTGAGTTTATTATTAAAGAGGAGAGATTTGACCCTGAGGAGGGCGTCCACAAGGAAATTATTACAGATATTATAGAAGGTTCGAACAATCTTAGTGATAAAAATTTATTTCCAAAAGGTAAGCAAATTGATGATTTACCATTTAGAAAAAATTTCCATAAATTAATTGGAAAAATGCACTTAGATAATAGAAGTGGAATGAGTTTTGGTTTTTTAGCAAAACAGATGCCTACAGAGTTATCTAGACTTAATCCATATAATGAATCAGTAAATACGGATTACTTTTTTGATAAAAATCAGCACCTTAATATCATTATAGAGATAGATTCGCATAAATATTCACTCAAAGTTCCAGATGTTTGGGTTATGAGTATAAAATCTGGAGCAAATAAAACACATATAAAACCACGCGAAGATTTGCTTAAACTGGGTCTTGTTAATGGTAAAATGTGTATTCAATTACCTGAAGGATTAAAAATTGACAGTACATATAAACCCTCATTTGATACCAAGGTTATTCTGGCACATGCAGTAGGGAACGCTATAACGGCTTCGATTTCTTCACATCTCAAAATTAACAATACTCATGTGGATGATATTACAAACAATGGAATGGGAATGATTCATTGGCATGGATATTTTAATAATGAATTAATACCTGGAGGAATATTTGAGTACGGAAAAGATAATCCTCATGTAGCATGTTCGTCGCCCCAGTCTGCAATATATGCACTAGATGGAAAACTCAGGAATTTCAAACAAATATGTTTATCGGAAAAGAAGAACTATATAAGTGATATACATGTTGAACCACACCATGGCTCAAATGTTAATTTTTCTAGTATAATTAAATTCGCGGAATATTTATCTTTGCATCCTGATGCGGTAGCATTGGGTAATAAGTACTTATAAAAATGAATTTTGTTTCTTTAAACTATTATAGTATTTCTCTTTTAATCGGGGCATTCACTGCTGTGATTTCTGGACTTATCGTTTTTTTGAATAATAAGCAAAAAGGAGAAAATCAGACTTGGTTTGCAATGACAATTAGTACAGCCGTTTGGAGTTCTGCTTATTTTGTAATGACTGCAGTTACAGAAAAAAGTCATGCTGAAATCGGAAATCTGGTTTTGCATTATGCTGCAATACTGATTCCATTATTCTACTTACTACTAGTATTAATTATTACAGATACTTTTAAGAAAAATAAAATCCCTTTTATTTTTGCAACACTTTTATCTGTTGTACTAATAATCGTAAATCCAAACCCTTTATTTGTATCAGACGTAGTACCAAAAGTAGGGTTTAATTTCGCACCAGTTCCCGGACCACTCTATATATATTTTTTCTTATACTTTTTTGGATTAGTTTCATATGGTATTGGCGTCTGCTTATACAAAATAAGAAAAGCTGAATCAAAGAAAGACAAAATGCGGTATATCTATACCGTTTTGTTTACACTTGCAGCATCAGTTGGAGGAGGAAGTGTATTCATGACAACATTCTTTCCGCAAATTCCTCCATATCCGCTTATACTTTTCTCTTTGTATCCTTTGATTAGTGGATATGGAATTTTGAAACACCAGTTATTCGATGTAAAAATAATTACAACTCAATTTATTACATTCGGACTATGGATATTTATTTTACTTAGAACATTCCTCTCAGAAACAAGCAAAGACTTCTTCCTTAACTTTGGACTATTATCAATATCTATAATTTTCGGAATATTCCTTATTAAAAGTGTTAAGAAAGAAATTCAAAACCGAGAAAGAATCGAGAAACTAGCCGTTGACCTCTCATCCGCAAACGACCGACTCAAAGAACTCGACCAACAGAAAAACGAATTCGTTTCTATGGCATCGCATCAGTTGCGAGGACCATTAACAGCTGTAAAAGGCTATGGGTCAATGCTTTTGGAAGGGGATTTCGGAGAATTACAACCTATGGTTAAAGAAGCTGTTGAGAAGATATATAAATCAACACAAGATCTTGTAGTTGTTGTAGGCGACTATCTAGACGTGTCCCGAATCGAACAAGGACGCATGCAATATGACTTTAGTACATTTGATCTAAAAGAATTAGTGACAATGGTAGTGGGCGAATTAAAACCAGTTGCTGAAAAATCTAAACTTACTCTTGATTTCGACATAACACCAAATATGTCATACATGATAAACGCAGATAAAGGAAAGATAAAACAAGTAATTGGGAACCTAATTGATAACTCAATAAAATACACACCATCCGGAGGAATTCATGTTTGGATTACTGCAAAGCCACAAGAAAAGAAAGTTCTTGTTTCAATTTCAGATACAGGGGTAGGAATTCACCCAGATGTTATGCCAAAACTATTTGCTAAATTTACAAGAGCACCCGATGCTTCAGAAACTAATATATTAGGAACTGGTCTTGGATTATATGTAGCCAAGAAAATGATCGAAGCTCACCACGGCCGTGTTTGGGCGGAATCAGCTGGTCCAGGAAAGGGTTCTACTTTCTTTATTGAGCTAGATGCAATATAATCTCGCGATGATAACAACAAAAAAGCTTCAAAATAACCTTACTTTCATGCATAAGGAGATTAAAGGTTCGAATATTGTTGATGTTCGATTAGTTCTTCGTGCAGGGCAAGCATATGATCACAAAGTTGGAGTTCCTGCTGGAACAGCTCATTTTTTGGAGCATATTGTTCATGAGAAGACTGAGAAGTATGCGGGTAGGGACGAACTACTCAGTATAATTGCTCCAAAAGGAGGACTTAGAAATGCTGGAACATATACGAGTGAGAAAATGGATTTTTTTGCAACTGTTCTAAAAGATGAAGCGGAACATGCGGCTGATTATGTTTCTCAAATTGTCTGTCATGCAATTTTAACAGATGAAGCGGTTGAAAAACATAGATCGATTATTGAACAAGAATATTTCTCTAAATTTAAAGACCCGCAAGTAAAATGCCATCTTGGATTTAAAGAATTAGCATTTGAGGGTTTTGGCTTAGAATTTATGGCACTAGGGGATTTAGATGGGATAAAGAAAATCACTAAAGCTGATTTGCAGAATTTCTATGACTCAAGATTCAAAGCTGAAAATGCTTCATTGAGTATTTATGGAGATATTAGTTTTGAAGAAGCAGAGGGGTTGGCGAAAAAATATTTTATGAAAATGAAAACTAGTATTCCATTTTCAGAAAATAATAAATTTGAATATGAAAAATATGAAATCGGTTTAGATAAAATTGATAGTAAAGAAAAAGTATTTAAACATATAGAAATTAAAGAGGATCAGGCAGTCGTATTTTTTGGTGGAATGAACTTAGGTCGTTCTGCATTTAATCAATACCCACTACGAGTATTGCTGCATATGCTTGCCGGAGATTATACATCTATATTGTATAAAATATTGAGAGATGAAAAGCACCTTCTTTATGGAGTGTCTTTTGCACAATCAGCAACTGATGGAGTGGGAACACATGCAATTAGTATGAATATTGCCCCAGCAAATATACAAACTTCACTCAACATTATCGTAGATGAAATTAACAAAATAGCAGAAGGAAATATCGACGAAGAAAGAATTACACTTGTTAAATCAAGAACAAAAGCAAGAGAAATTTTCAATCAACAATCAGTGCAAAGCCAAGCGGATAGTGATGGAACGATTAAATTATTATTCTTAGATCTTAAGGATAATGACGAATACCTCGCTAAAATAGACGCCGTGACAAAAGAAGAAGTTATAGAAGCGGCGAAATATCTAAAAGACCACATGAACCTACTTTCTGTATGTTCAAACAAGAAGGAAGAATATACTTTCTAACTTAGTTCCGCTTTTTTTGCGTTTTGTCCTGATACTAAACAGACCTAACGCCCAAAAACATCTCTGTTCACATTACTGCCGTCAATTACTCTCTCACCAGCCTCATCGCAGTCTGACCAAGCGTCGCAGAACCGGCCCATTCTATCAGTAACCACATCTCTATGCTCAAAAATATAATTGAAAGCGACACCAATCGCAATTAAAAGCAGAATCGTTATAGTAAAAGTTCGCATGTGACAATTATATGCCCATATGGTTTTTTCATCAAATTCTGATAAAATAGCCAGCATATGAAAAAGATACTTCTATCGGGGGTTAAATCAACAGGACGACCACATCTTGGTAATTATTTTGGGGTAATGAAGCAATATGTAGACCTCCAGCAAGAATATGATACTCGTATCTTCATTGCAGACCTTCATGCACTGACAACTGTTCGTGACGCTGAAACTTTGTCACAATCAACAATTGATCTTGCAATTGATTACCTTGCAATCGGAGTAGATCCTAAGGATGTTTTAATTTTCAAACAATCAGATCTCCCACAAGTGACAGAGTTGGCTTGGATCTTCAATTGTATAACTTCCGTTCCATATCTTATGCGTGCACATGCCTTCAAAGACGCAGAAGCTAAAAGTAAAGATATAAATGTCGGCCTTTTTGACTATCCAATTCTCATGGCAGCTGATATTTTAATTCATAACGCCGATATTGTGCCAGTAGGGCATGACCAAAGACAACACCTAGAGATGGCTCGCGATATTGCAGAAAAGTTTAATCGAGAATTCTGTGGCGTGCACGCAGATTCAAGTGAAGAGGAAAAAGAGAAAGCCATATTTAAATTACCCGAACCTATGATTCTCGAAGAAGTTGAAATAATTCCTGGAATTGACGGTCAGAAGATGAGTAAAAGCTATAACAATCATATTCCACTTTTCTCAACAGACGAAGAATTAAAATCTTTGGTAATGGGAATTGTCACAGACTCAGGGTCAGCCGACGATATTGCTAGTGGAAAAATAACTGGTATTCCTGAACATGTTTACAATATTCATAAATTAGTGCGAGACAAAAATTCTCTAGATGCTTTCTATGAAGAAAATAAAGGTAAGTATAAAATTTTGAAAGATGAATTATTGAAGGACCTAATTGCATTTATCACACCACTTCGTGTGCGGAGAGAAAAAATTGCAGAAGACACTGATGAGATTAAAAGGATGCTATCAAGCAACGGTGAGAAGGTGAGGGAATTGACGAGTGAGCTGGTGACGAAAGTGAGGATGGTGACAGGGTTGGAGTTTTAGTTTTATCTGATTCTACAAGATCTGTACAGGCCCATATTCATACTATACAATTTATTTATGCAAAATAGACTAACTCATACACTTATAGGTATTTCTGCTGGTGTAGTGATTGCAACAATACTATGGTTTATTTATATACTAGTATATTTTCCTCTTTCTGGTGATTTTTCTTCCGCAACGTTAGAAAACATATATAATTTTGCAATATTCGGACCGCCAATTCTTGGATTTATTTTTGGCTATATATCAGGTGCAAAAGCTGATAGAAAAGAGAAAAATATTCAGTCAATTCAAGGGCTTCCAGAGAATATTGTGAAATAAAAAAACACCCTCCACAAAAGTTGAAGGGTGCCGTTTGAAGTTATTTTTTACTTTTCCTACCTCCTCGGCCTCCTCGGAAAAGTCGTTGAGTACTCGAGATTGAAATGAAATCGAAGTTTATCCATTTGAAGGAGCAGGTCACAGTGTTGGCCGTGCTTATGCGCGGTCACATAAAAACCTTCATCTTGTCTGCGAATAATCCAGTATTGGATATCTCCTGACCGACTTCCGCATACAGGGACAATATTTATCATATCAAGACAATCAGACGGCATGAGTGATCCGTTCACAAACATATCTGCCTCATCAACAGAGAATGTATATTCACTCAATACTGCTTTTGGATCACCTCCGTGGCAGCAAGCCGATCGACGAAATGCATTTTCGCAAAGGTCTCCAATCGAAGGATACAGTGAAACTGACTCAATATTTGGTGGTACCTGGGTCATACTGAATTTATTTGTTTGGGTTGCTTCTGAAGTTTTGGAAGGGACAATTCCTCACACGAGGGATTAGTACCATAACACGAATTAATATATTTGGCAACAACACTTAAAAGTTAGTGTGGCAAAACCCATTATTCTATAGTACTATCTATCTACATTATGCAAAGAACATATATAGGAGAGATTGAGAAACATATTGGCGAGGAAATTACAATTAAAGGTTGGATTCATGTGCGTCGAGATCAGGGAAAATTGATTTTCTTTGATTTTCGAGACAAGACAGGATTTGTGCAGGGAGTGGTTCTTCCTAAAGTTGATCCTGAACTAATTGAAACAGCAACAAAGTGTCGTCCTGAATTTGTTGTTGAAGTGAAAGGAAAAGTAAACGCTCGGCCCGAAAAAAATATTCAAGCAGATAAGCAAAACGGAACTGTTGAGCTTGAAATTTTGAGTATGAATATTTTAAATGAATCCCTAACACCACCATATGATCTTCATGCAGACACAAGAGAAGTAGGAGAGGAAACTCGTCTAAAATATAGATACCTAGATCTCCGAAACGAAAGATTACAAAAAAACATTCGAGCACGTCACAAGATTACAAAATTAGTGCGAGATATTTTTGACGGTGAAGGTTTTACTGAAATAGAGACACCATTGCTCACAAAATCAACACCTGAAGGAGCAAGAGATTTTATCGTGCCCTCAAGACTTGAACGGGGCGCCTTCTATGCACTTCCACAATCTCCACAGCAATACAAACAACTTCTCATGACTGCAGGTTTTGAAAAATATTTTCAATTTGCAAAGTGCATGAGAGACGAAGACACAAGAGGAGACCGACAACCAGAATTTACACAACTTGATATTGAAATGAGTTTTGTTGAGCAAGAAGAAATAATGGCTTTGACAGAAAAGACATTGATTGAAATTGTTACAAAGTTGTATCCGGAAAAGAAAATTCAGAGTATTCCATTTCCAAGAATTCCATATGCAGAAGCTATGGAAAAATATGGAATTGACCGTCCAGATTTAAGAGAAGATAAAAACGATCCAAACCTCTTGGCTTTTTGTTGGGTTGTAGATTTTCCATTCTTCGAAAGAGATGAAAAACAAGTTTTCCAAGGCAGCGACGGATTACCTCGAGCCGGATGGACTTTCACTCACAATCCTTTTTCTGCAGCACAGCCAGCGCACCGCGAATTACTTGCGAACTCAACTCGCGAAGACAAAGATTTAGAAAAAATTCTAGCAGCTCAATACGATATTGTATTAAATGGTTTTGAAATTGGAGGCGGAAGTATTCGAAACCACGAGCCTGAAGCACTTCTCAAAGTTTTTGAAATTCTTGGACATGCGCGCGAGTCAGTTGAAAAGAATTTCAGTCATATGTTGCATGCATTTAAATCTGGAACACCACCACATGGAGGAATTGCATGGGGATTTGATCGACTTGTCATGCTTTTGGAAGGTGAGCCAAATATTCGTGAAGTTATTCCATTTCCAAAAACTGGCGAAGGTCGCGACCCAATGATGGAATCACCGTCACAAGTTAGCCCTGAACAATTATTTGAATTGGGAATTGCGGTGCAAAAGAGGGAGGAGAAGTAGAAAATAAAGTATATAATATAAAAATGGATCAACCTGCAGAAAATTCACACACTGCACACCCACACTTCACAATCAAAACCAATGTCTTCGAAGGACCGTTGGATCTTTTGCTTAATCTAATTGAAAAGAGAAAACTTTTCATCAGTGATATTTCGCTTGTAAAAGTTACAAACGATTATATTGCACATATAAATCAGCTTCCTGAATATTCACTTCGTCATCGCGCACAATTTATTTTAATTGCATCAACTCTTCTTTTGATTAAAGCAAAATCGCTTCTTCCAACTCTTGAATTAACAACAGAGGAGCAAACCGATATTCACGATCTTGAATTGCGATTAAAAATTCTTGAACTCATGCGCAAATATTCACTGCGAGTGAGAGAAAAATTTGGTTCACAACAAATATATGAAAGAGGGGATTTAGAACATACTATGCGAATATTCGCACCAGGAAAAGATATTGCCGCAGATGCACTAAAATCTTCGATATATTCAGTTATAAACGCACTTCCTAAAAAAGTTATCGAACCAAAAGTTCTTGTTAAAAAAGTTGTAAGTCTTGAAGAAATGATGGACAGACTTGCTGTCCGAATTCAGAGTGCAATGAAGATGTCATTCATGGAGTTTAGTAATTCAGGCCCAAGCGGAAACCGAGCCGGTACAGGAGCGGGGCGGGGCACGAGGATGAACGTTCGCGATAGAGCGGAGCGTGTGCATGTAATCGTAAGCTTTCTTGCTATGCTTGAACTTGTAAAACAAGGGTCAATCGATGTTAAACAAGATAACTTGTTTGACGAAATCGAAATGGAAAGCAATGATATAGGAGTACCAAGCTACGCTTAATTTATAAGCACCTCACAACAAGCCATTATCTAAAATAATTATGCCCAAACAAGAATATTCTCTAACACAACATATTGAAGCAATCCTTTTTTGGAAAGGAGATCCTATGACTATTGCTGCGCTTTCAAAAATTACTGGCGCTAAAAAGGAAGAGATAATTGAAGCGGCTGAAAAATTGAAGACTGAACTTCGTCCACGAGGAATAGTTTTAATTGAACATGATGGTGAATATACTCTAGGCACAAATCCTGAATCATCAAAATTAATTGAAGCTGTGCGAACTGAAGAACTTTCAAAAGATTTAGGTAAAGCAGGACTTGAAACTCTTTCAATCATTTTATATCAGGGACCGATTAAGCGAAGTGAGATTGATTATATTCGTGGAGTAAATTCTAATTTTATTCTTCGTAATCTTTTAATACGTGGACTTATAGAAAGAAAAGTGGATGAAAAAGATGGTCGCGCACCAGTATATAGTCCATCAATTGAACTTCTAAGATTTTTAGGATTATCACAAGTATCTGATTTGGAAGACTTTGAAGCAGTTAAACAAGCAATTGCAGATTTTAAGGCAGGGGATAATGATAGTGATGATTTAACTCCGTCTGCTTAATAAATAATTCATCGCTGAAGATGAATTAACTACGACACACATATGTGCATATATTATTGTTGCATTAGATGAAATAATGTTAAAATTTTCATATAATATTTATTAAGTTTTTATGAAGATTTCATGAAATAAAAATGAAATCAAAGTAAAATAAATATAAAGAAATTATGAAAAATCCCGAAAATAAAAATAAAGTGGCGATGAAAAATTTGAGAAATTTTTCAATTCTATTTTCATCATTTCTTTTATTATTTTCACTTTTTCTTAACCCAACACCAACCTCAGCTGAAGTACAACTAGAAATCGACCCATCCCAAGTAAAAGGGGAGTCAGTTCTAGTTAAAAACCTAACAACTGGAGAAGTTCTTTTTGAAAGAGATGCGAATACACCATTGCCACTGGCGTCCCTAAGTAAGCTTATGACGGCTATTACAGTAAAGAAAATTCAGGAGCACTGGGCAACTCTTCCACTAAAAATCAAGCTAATATCTAAGGGTGGGGCACTAAACGAGGTGGATGCGGCGGTAAAGGCAGGCGGACTTATGAAGGTGAACGACCTAGTATCGTACATGCTACTCTCTTCATCAAATTTTGCTGCATATTCGCTGACGCATGAGCTAATTCCATTTACAAGCTTCATGGCATATATGAATTTTACGGCGGCAGATATTGGTCTAGAGAATTTTCATTTTGTAAATGGCTCAGGGCTAACAGAAACAGGCAAAAACATGACTATAGATGAGCGTAATTCAATCGGATCAGCTCACGACGTTGCAAAGATTTTGAATAAAATAGTTGTATCATATCCAGAACTTGCGAAGGTGACACGAGTTTCGGATGCAATGATTACAACAACTAGTGGAAAGAAGATACCCATTTCCAATACAAATAAACTTCTAGATAGCCTCGACGGAATATATCTTGGCAAGACAGGCTTTACTGACGATGCAGGAGGAAACTTGGCCATAGTAATAGAGAAGAACGGTCAGTATTACGGGATCGTAGTTCTAGGCTCAACAAAAGAAGGTCGATTTGCAGATGTGTCGTATCTCGCATCCGGAATTTCGGGCATTTCCTCAGGCATTTAATTCTGATATAGTATTTCTATATGATGACACTCAGCGCTATTAAGGTCCTTTTGCCGGCTTTTATAGCATTCGTTTTTGGAATTGCGATTACTCCTTGGCTTACACACTACATGTATAAGTACAAGATGTGGAAGAGGAAATCTCGTAGCAAAGAGAATCTCGACGCCATGTCTGTTGAGTTCAAAAAGATTCATAATGAAAATGGCGAGATGAACACACCTCGCGTCGGTGGTGTAATAGTATGGCTTTCTGTTATTGCTGTAATTGTTATTATCGCCGTCATATCTTTCTTCTTTCCAAACACAGCAACACTTAAGTTAAATTTTCTTAGTCGTAATCAAACACTTCTTCCAGTTGTGGCACTTTTATTTGCTTCAATCATTGGTCTTATAGACGACCTTTTGCAGATATATGGCAAGTCAACTGATAATAGCGATGGAATCTCAAGATGGCTTCGTATATTTATTGTCTTGTTGATAGGTCTTGTAGGTGCACTTTGGTTTTATACAAAATTAGATTTGTTAGCAATCCATGTTCCATTTGTAGGCGATTTTGATTTGGGAATATTCTTTATTCCATTCTTCATGTTAGTAACTCTAGGATTATTCACTGGATCAGTTATTGACGGTATAGACGGATTAGCAGCGGGGGTAATGGCCTCTGCATACGGTGCCTATGCACTAATTGCTTTCGAACAACAGCAATACGATATAGCTGCTTTCTGTGCAACTATAATTGGAGGCTTGCTTGCTTTCCTATGGTTCAATATTCCACCTGCCAGATACTATCTTAGCGAGACAGGTATGCTCGGACTCACTATCACTCTTTCAATTGTCGCTTTCATGACAGGACAGGTAGTTGTTTTGCCACTTATCGCTTTTCCACTAATCATAACTTCAGCTTCATCGACAATTCAAATTGTTTCTAAAAAATATTTCCATAAAAAAGTCTTCAAAATCGCGCCACTTCATCATCACTTTGAAGCAATCGGCTGGCCTTCATACAAGGTGACTATGCGATATTGGGTTATGTCTGTTATTTGTGCAGTGTTGGGTACGATTATTGCATTGTTGGGGTAATTTTGGATTAGGTAAAGTAAATTTTAAGTAAATTTGAGGAATGGATGTAGCGGATATGTTATAGTAATTTAATAATTAAAGTTGGTGCTTAGTAGGCAAGCAGGCAAAGTAGAAATATTGAAAAACTTGAAAAATCGCGTATGAAGAAAAAAGTAGATAAACCATTTCTCATATTAACTATCACTCTACTTGTTGTAGGACTTTTTATTTTTAGCTCAGCGTCTCTAGGACTTTTGGCGAAGGGAAGTTCGTCGTACTGGTCAATACTTTTCAATCAGCTGGTACTTGGACTTTGTGGAGGATTAGTTGCCATGTATATCACTTCCAAAATTCCATACACTTTTTGGCGTAAATATGCTTTTTATATTTTGATTGGTGCAGTGATCGCTATGCTTTTGACTTTTGTTCCTTTCTTAAGAAGATGTGTAAATGGAGCATGCCGCTGGATCGATGTCGGTGGCCAAAGTATCCAGCCATCGGAAATATTTAAATTGGGATTTATCATGTATTTAGCATGCTGGTTTGCCTCGGTTAAAAATAAGGTAAAGACTTGGAAATTAGGCACTATGCCTTTTGTAATTTTGCTTGGTTTAGCCGCTATTTTGGTCCTGGGCCAGAAGGACACAGATACCCTTATGGTGATAGTTTTAGCCGGTTCCGCTATCTATATTACAGCGGGTGGAAAGTGGCGGGATTTGGCTATTTTGGGCCTTATAGGGGTCATAGGGCTCACTATTCTAGTATTCCAGCGTCCTTACCTTATGAACCGAATTCAGGCCTTTATCGACCCCTCAAAAGACGCTTTGGGTAGCAGTTATCAGGTTCAGCAAAGTTTGATAGCCATAGGTTCTGGAGGGGTAATGGGCCGTGGCTTTGGACAAAGTATTCAGAAGTTTAGTTTCTTGCCATATCCTATGAGTGATTCAATATTTGCTGTTGCAGGAGAAGAATTCGGATTTGTTGGTTCTGTGACTATTATTGCCTTGTTTGTTATGTTTGCTTTTCGTGGTTTGCGTATAGCCCGTCTCGCCCCCGACGCTTTCGGACAATATCTCACCGTTGGGATTATTACTTTAATCATTGTGCAATCATTTTTAAATATTGCTGCCATGCTCGCGATTATTCCACTATCCGGCACACCGCTTTTGTTCGTCAGTCATGGAGGTACTGCAATGTTCTTCACACTCGCATCCACTGGAATTATTTTAAATATTTCTAAGCATCAGTTGAAGAAGGGAAGTGTAGCCGCATAAATAGATCGGCGAAATCTCTAGTGACTTTCTAAAATCTTGGCGAAAATTTCATATTAATTTTTTTCATATTAAATTTATGTAAATGAAAAAGCCACGACCCGAGTGGGGTTGTGGCTTCGAAATTATGAATGAAATCAGCGTTAGCGTGCCTAAGTTTTAAGGCTGCATCGGCCCGCCGGCACTTGCCAATATCGCGACTTCTTCTGGGGTATAAATTGCACCCGCAGTATTCACGGTGGTCGTCTGCAGCGATGTGTTTATCTGATACCACAGCTCCGGATTTGGAGTGTAGTTATAATCGTCGTAGTAGCTGTAATTTCCTTTGAGACTAACTTGAAGCGTCTCGAGGCTTGAACTGTACACCATACTCGCGACTTTGATCTCGTATGCGAGATTAAGCCCAGTACGAACCGTGTACAGGCCGATGAGAACAATAGCGCAGACGACGCAGAACTGCGTCAGGGTTTTCCAAGGTTTTTTCATAGTACTAATAGTAGTGTTTGCAATAAATTGCAATTGAGTGTTACTGAGTTTTGGTTTGGACAGGGAAGTACAAGGGAGAATGAACGAGATCAAGGATCGAACTTGAACTAAAAATATATTAACATAAATCTCGATGTTCGTCAATTAATCCGTAATGGCTCAATAGCTCGTCATTACTCATAGAAAAACCCCACGCAAATCAATGCGCGGGGTCGTGATCTTTAAGCGAGTGTGTCGCTGTACAGATCTTTAAACTTCAATATCCTTTGCCTTTTTCCTGGCCTTGCGACCATCGACAAGCAAGCGCGCAAACGCTGAGATGGCGGGATCTGCAATCAGGTACGCACTTTCGCGAATACCTTCTGTCAGTGTTGCCTCAGTGAGTGCCATGACGGCCACTCGTTCCTGATACTCCAGAATGAGCGGATCCGAGCCTGTCTCCGACACCAGCATCCAGCCAGGAAACCGAGTGTTGAAGATAAGAAGACCGGTCTTGGAATTGAATTCATAGGGCCGGAGAGATTCCTCAAGTGGATCATGCGCGAATATCAATCCGGTGCTATGACCTCTGACGAATCTCCGCTGTCCACCCTTGGGTCCGAGGACCACTTTGGGTTCATGCGCTTCCTTTGTCTTTGGTTCAGCGGAACGGTTAGTGCTCGTGCTGCCACTTGACTGTGTGGTCGGTTTGCTTCCAGACAAGGTTTTGCCAGTTACTGGTTCTAGGTCTTTTACAACCTTACCATTGACATGGCCTTGCCCGATATTGCCAACCGACACTGAGTCAACAACCCTGCGAATGCCTGCAAACTCAGGTTGAGTGAGCAGATGTTCAATGACCGCCATGGTTTGCATACCCAATCTTTGGTGACGCTCCCCTGAGTTGTCCTCCTTAGCTTGCGCCATGAGGTCCTTGCCGATTGAGGTAGCCCAGTTTTGAAGGGCAACACCAAGATCAAGCAAAGCGTCTGTCTCGCGAAATGCATCGCGATCAGGTTTCAACTCCAGATTATCAGCCAGGATTTCTCCCTCGAGATATCCTGAGCGGAGAATCGCGAAGGCGGGGTGATCGAACCCAATCAGTCTGTTGAACTGAAGGGCTTTGGCATTGATGCGTTCATCTCGATCTCGACGACCAAAGAGAACTTGTGCACTACCTCTCCTTTCCTTCCGACTGAAGAGTCGAAAAGTTATGATGCCAGCGTGATCTGTTTGCACAGTATACTCAGACAATGGGTCACCCGAAAAATCGGCGACCTTAACTTCCTCAACCTCGGTCACTGTACCGTCTTTGTCAATGAGTTTAATCGAGAGCTTCGTTTTTTGACGACGAAGCCGCCGACCAATTGTCGTGACAATATGATGAATGAGATCAGAGAGCTCAAAATCTGCTACGGATGATTCAGTAACTGTATCTTCGAGAAGCATCTCGGAGGACCACCACGGCTGCTTACCATCAACCAGAGGTTGACACTCGCAGTGCGGGATACGTACGCAATCAGCTTGAGAAATAATCTTTTCACAGTCGAATGTCCATTTGTGATAAGGGGCGTTTTTAGGGACGCCTCTACCAGGTTTTGGACGGGATGTGAAAGTGAATTTTTTGCACTTTGCAAGAGGAGCGATGAGGCCGATACCAAACTGTCCAAGGGCTTTCAGTCCCTTGCGGTGCGGTGTACCTACAGTAGCAAGTGCACTCTCAAACTTTTTCTCAGTCGTGCCGTTTCCGTCGTCTCTAACAGCGATAAACCGTTTCGGACGATGGATAACTACCTCGATGCGCTTAGCTAGCACATCATCATCGGCAGCATTTTGAATCATCTCCACAACTGCACGTGGATGTGTACCGTAGATACGAGCTGTGCGCAGCAGACCTTGACCTTGGTGTTGCCGAATTTCATGCATTCCGGCGATGCTTTTGTCTCTAAGTTTCATTGGTGTAATAGGTGTTTCTGGTTCTAGTTCTGGTTCTGTTTCTGGTTCTGGCTCTAAATCTCACCAAGACTAGTCTTGGGTTGACCGGGGGTTGCAAAGACGATTTATGATCGTCGACAATGGAAACAAAGCTTGTTTACCACCGACGAGTAATTCGCGGAGGAGTTTCTTTTGTTTGATTCCTGTTGCCGAGTCGTCGAAACTCAGTCTGGTTGCAAGAGGCAAAAGAAGCGTGACATAGGCCGAAACCTGATCAAACTCCAATTGGTTTAGTGTCCCAACTTCGTGCGTTTGAGGCTGAGGTTGGGGTACGCTTAACTGCACAGCAGTCTTACATACTGAAGGACTAATCGACGTTGGAACAGGGTTTATTTCAACTTGTTCGTTCGGGAGTTCTTTCTCAGATACAACGAGACCTTGCATGGCTGTTTTTAATTTTGCCTTGCGTGTCTGAACCTCACTTTTAAAGGACCTGATTGCACCTTCCAAAATCGCTTGGCGACCCGGTTGTGCAGTGCCCAGACTCCTTCCTAAAGCAATGTCATACAGCCAACTCATATCATTGATTTTGAGCTCGCTTTTCCACAAACTATCCTCGACCAAGTCGAAAAAAATGATGTAGCCAATTGATTTGGCCATATCGGATAATTTGTCGTATTCACAATCGCGAAGGTTGATTCCAATCATCGCGGCGGTATATACCACCTTGAGGGTATTGATTCCAATTGGTTCACGAGTGCCTTTCTGCCAGCGAAAAATCGCATCTTCTCCGACATCGATTAAGACTGCGTACATACGACGGTTTGCCATCGCTTGGCAGATATCAGTGTCAGGAGCTTTGCTCCATCCAAGCCGAGCGGACATCTTCTTTATGAGAGATGCCATATCAGGTGCTGTAATTCTTTTCATTTCTGGATTTGTTTGGGGTGAATGATCTATTCTTGTGTTGTCTCAACGAGTTCAACTTCAGGCTCTTCAAGTTCAACCGGCGATGCCGATTCAGCTCTCCAGCCTCTAGTGAACTCTTTGACTCCAGTGAGGATGACAATCTGCCCTGGTTTGGGCTGAATACCATCTGCACTTTTCCATTCCTCAGATGTGAACGTAATACTTTCACGTACATCCAAGCCCTGTCCGGGCAATGGATACGAGACAAAGTATGAACACCGATCGTTGGGCGTATTTGTAACTGTCGCTTTCATTTTGTTAGCGTAGGATATTGAGTTGACAATGTACTAAAACAGCCCTTAAACGAATCGATCCTTGTGAGATGTTATCGTAAAAAGGGCAGACTTTACCACTTAGCAAAGTGGTAAAAGCATAGCATATATTTAGGTAAAAGTCAAGGTTCAAAATATCTTGCCAACGACCGCTCAGACGCACCCAAAAACCCTTTTAACACGGCCATATTTTTGCTAAAATACAAGACATGAAAATTCTAATGACTGGTGGTGGAAGTGGGGGACACTTTTATCCAATTATTGCAATAGCGCAGGCGATTCACGATATTGCGCTGGAGGAAAAAATTATTGATCCAAAATTATATTTTATGGCGCCGAGTCCCTACAACAAACAGGAACTTTTCGACAACGATATCGAGTATGTAGCGACCATGGCAGGGAAGAGAAGAATTAATCCTAAAGGTCTTTCAAAGATAAAAAACTTTTTTGATATTTTTAAAATGGGTTTTGGCGTGTTGTCAGCCATTGTCAAAATGTATTTTATTATGCCCGATGTGATTTTCTCAAAAGGAGGCTTCGGTGCTTTTCCTACGTTAATTGCTTCACGAGTATTTCGAATTCCAGTTATTGTTCATGAATCTGATAGCGTACCGGGACGTGTAAACGCTATTG
The DNA here is from genome assembly GCA_964607805.1 of uncultured Candidatus Saccharibacteria bacterium. Lineage (GTDB taxonomy): Bacteria > Patescibacteriota > Minisyncoccia > Phycocordibacterales > CAIZLB01 > DALYDD01. Next base: position 13,235 of record CAZSLF010000002.1, on the reverse strand, counting down.
CAGGAAAGTTTGCATCAAAAATCGCATTGTCATACAAGGAAGCGGCGCAATATTTTCCAAAAGATAAAACTGCATACACTGGGAATCCTGTACGAAAAGAAATTAGAGAACCACTTGTGAACGGTGCGATCGAATATCTAAACCTAGAGCACAATCTTCCTGTCCTTTTAATTTTAGGAGGCTCACAAGGTGGCAAAGTTATTAGTGATTCTATTTTGACAGCACTTCCACAATTGGTTGAAAAATATCAGATTATTCATCAGACTGGAAAAAATAAATTTGAAGAAGTAAAACAAACTGCAAAAGTTGTTTTGGAAAATAGTAATTTCGCATCTAGATATCACGCTTATGATTATTTAAATACACTTTCTATGAGAATGGCCGCAGGCGCAGCATCCCTTGTAATCTCTCGCGGAGGCTCTACAATTTTCGAAATAGCACTTTGGGGTTCACCGTCAATAATCATTCCCATAACAGATTCAAATGGCGATCACCAAAGAAAAAATTCTTACAACTATGCACGTGAGAGTGGGGCAGTGGTTATTGAAGAACAAAACCTAACTCCCGAAATTTTGATTCATGAAGTTGATCGAATAATCGGAAATCCTGAACTTTCAAAACAAATGAGCGAGAATGCAAAAAAGTTTGCAAGAACAGATGCTGCTGAATTAATTGCAAGAGAGATTGTGAAGATTGGTTTGAAGCATGAGTAGTATTCAAAATAGTAGTAAAGCTAGAAATCGCATCCTAAAAGTGCTAGACTAGCCCACAAATATGACTGAAACGACAAAAATTATCACCCGATTCGCCCCTTCTCCAACGGGCCTTTTACACGCCGGAAATTACCGGACTGCGCTTTTTGCATATCTATATGCTAAGAAGCATGGTGGTAAATTTTTACTTAGAATTGAGGATACAGATAAAGCGAGAAGCAAGGATGAGTATAAGGACAATATTATTGAGGCGCTCGCTTGGCTAGGGCTTCCGAATGAGCAAATCGTAATTCAATCAGAGCGAGCGCCGGCACATAGAGAGGCTTTGCAAAAATTGATTGATTCAGGTCATGCATATATTTCTAAAGAGGAAATTAAAAAAGAAGGAGATCGCGCTGAAGTAATTCGATTTAAGAATCCAAATAAAAAAGTAATTTTCAAAGATTTAATTCGTGGAGATATTGAAACTGATACAACAGATCTTGGTGATTTTATTATTGCAAAAAGTATGGATGAACCAGTTTTTCATCTTGCTGTAGTTAGTGACGACGCCTTTATGAACATCTCTCTAATTATTCGTGGAGAAGATCATATTTCAAATACACCAAGACATATTTTAATTCAAGAAGCGCTAGGAGTTCCTACGCCTATGTACGCTCATGTACCTTTAGTACTAGATACTGATAGAAGTAAACTATCTAAGAGAAAAGGAGCAATCACTATCACTGAATATAAAAAGAGAGGATATTTGCCTGAAGCGCTTGTAAATTATATGGCACTCATCGGGTGGAACCCGGGAACTGATCAAGAGATTTTTACATTTGATGAATTAGTCGAAAAATTTGATTTATCTAAAGTTCAAAAAAGTGGCGCTAGTTTTGATCAAACTAAATTAGATTGGGTGAACAAAGAGCATATGAATATGTTAAGTGACGAAGATTTTAAAGCTAAACTTTCTGCATATATTCATGATTATCTTGACGCACGTACTATAGAACTTTTTGAATCACTTGATTTTGATAAAATTAAAACTCTGATCCGCGACAGGATGAGCAATTTTGGTGAAATTAAAAATATGTTAGGAGAAGGAGCGGATGGGGCAGGGACTGGTGAATTAGCATTTATTACACATGCCCCAGTTTGGTCAAAAGAAAATTCTCCTTTGCTACTTTGTCCTTCAAAGATGTCGAAGAATGGCGCAGGAGAAAAAATCGAAGCAACACCTGAATCAACAAAAGCAATTCTTACTCAAGTTTCTGAAATTATTTCAAATTATTCTGGTCCTTGGACACCCGATGCAATAAAGGAAGCAATTTGGACTTTCGCTGAGCATGAGGGTAGGGGAATTGTACTTTGGCCTACACGAGTAGCACTTTCTGGAAAAGAGAAGTCACCAGATCCATTCTCAATGATGTCTATACTTGGAAAAGAAGAAACACTTAAGCGACTCGCCGATGCTGCGAGTGCTGTTTCCGGGCTTTAAACCTACGCCAAACGAGCATACTCAAACCGGCTAAAATACTGTAAAATAGACGGCAATGTCCCTTTTTTCAGTTCCAGACAATATTAATTGCAAAATTTATAGCAAACAAGCGGGCCTAATTAATAAAAGGCATATTTTACTCGGAAGTATTTTAGGAGTTCTGTTTTTTGGCAGTGGATACATTTTCATAAAAAATACCAACGCTCAGACACAAACAGCCAACCAAACACAACTCATAGCGCAGGCACAAACTACTGCTCAAACTCCTGGCCAAACAATTGGTCAATCAACTCCGTCTGGACAAGTTCTCGGTGCATCAACTGCAGCAGTTGAGGAGCTTAAGCGAAAAATTGAGGAGCAAACAAAAAATATCGAAGCGCTCAATAAAGAAATTCAGGCGTATTCTGAGCTCAAGGATAAAACAACAAAAGAAGCTCAGACCCTTCAGGCACTTATCAAAGATCTAGATAAAAATGCAAAAGTGCTGGATCTAGATATCAAAAAAACTCGAAGCCAAATTAGTAAAGCTGATTTAGAAATTGATAAATTAGATAATGATATTCAGACATCTGAACAAAAAATTGAAACATATAGAAAATTAATTGCTTCAAGTCTTCGTCAAATTGAATTTACAGAGAGCACAGGTTTCGTAACTGCGATTTTGTCAAAGAGAGATATTTCAGAAACCTTGGTTGAAATTAATGATAGAGTAAATCTAAACGGCCAAGTTCAAGTTGAAGTGAATAATCTTCGTCTTGCAAAGCAGAATCTTGAAACAAATAAAGTTGATAAAGAGAAAAAGAAAGATGAGTTAAGTGATTTCCAAACTGCATTGGCAGATAAGAAGAAAGTTGTCGAATATAATAAAAGCGAACGAAATAAAGTTTTAGCTGAAACAAAAAATCAAGAGGCTAATTATCAGAAAATTTTAAAGGAAAAGCAGGCAGCAAAAGCAGCGTTCGAAAAAGATTTATTCGCATATGAGTCAACTTTAAAATATACACTTGATCCAAAAAGCATTCCTCAATCTGGGACATCAGCACTTTCATGGCCATTGGCAAATATAAGAATTACTCAGCTCTTTGGAAAAACAGTTGCCGCGAAAAGACTCTATACGTCAGGTTCACATAACGGCGTAGACTTTGGTGCACCGCTTGGTACTCCAGTGCTAGCTGCTGGTCCAGGTACGGTTGCAGGGGCAGGGGATACAGATATTACTTGTCCTAGAGCATCTTTTGGAAAATGGACTCTCATAAAACACCCTAACGGTCTCGCGACTATCTATGCTCACTTGTCAGTTATAAGTGTTCAAGAAGGACAGACGGTTACTGCAGGACAGGTGATTGGGTATAGTGGAAATACAGGATATTCAACTGGTCCACACTTGCACTTCGGAGCCTATGCCGCGAACGCTGTAAATGTAGAAAATCGACCAAGTGTTTCTTGTGGAGGAAAAGTATATCGTATGCCAATTGCACCAGTCGATGGCTACTTAGACCCTATGTTATACTTACCAAAACCTTAATTGTATTTAGTGATTGATCGGCTCCTAAGCGCCAATTTATTTAACTTTAACCATTCTCAAAAAATATGTGCGGAATTGCAGGAATATTCGGAAATAAAGAATTAACAAAAGAATTGCTTGGCGATATGCTCGGTGCGATTAAACATCGTGGTCCCGACGATCAAGGCGAACTTTATGAAGAGCGATTTGCTTTTGGTATGCGCCGACTTTCTATAATCGATCTTTCACTCGGCAATCAACCAATTTGGAACGAAGACAAAACAATTGCAATTGTTTTCAATGGCGAGATTTACAACTACCTAGAACTTCACGATGAATTAGTAAAGAAAGGTCATATATTTTCGACAAAAAGCGATACAGAAACTATTGTGCATCTTTATGAAGAATATAGAGATTCTGATGCGGGCAATATGAGTCCAAGTAACACCGATTCCGCGAAACAATTCGAACCAATGCTCAACCGTCTTCGCGGAATGTTTGGTTTTGCAATTTTCGACATTCCTAAAAATAAAATATTTATTGCGCGTGATCAATTCGGAATTAAGCCAATATATTATAGACAAAGTGGCTTAGGTCCATTTTCAAAAATAGAATCTTTTGGATCTGAAATAAAAAGTTTGCTTCGTGACACTAGATACAAACCTGAAGTCAATCACACTGCAATTCATAATTATCTTTCGTTTCAATATAACCCGCTAGACGAAACTTGTTTTAAAAATATTCATAAATTGCCACCAGGAAGTTATATGGAAATTGATTTGTCCACATATAATTTTACAATTACAAAGTATTGGCAATATAAATTCGCTGACGAGAAAACGACAATTGAAGCAAGTAAAGATGAGCAAAAATTGGCAAATGAAATTCGCCAAGTTATGACTGATTCAGTTCGTCACCACATGATTAGTGATGTGCCCGTTGGAGCTTTTCTTTCCGGCGGAATTGATAGTGCAATTACAGTTACGCTTATGCAGCGTGAGCGTGAAGCAGCCGGACTCCCACCAGTTAAAACTTTTACAATTGGATTTGATGAAGTAAGCGAACATGTTCAAGCTCGTGAAGTTTCTGATGCGCTAAAAACAGACCATCATGAAATCAAAGTTTCTTTCGATGAATATTTTAAAGAGCTTCCACAAATTGCTTGGCACTTTGACGAGCCAGTTGCGGACCCTTCAGCAGTTGCTCTATATTTTCTAGCGCGCGAAGCTCATAAGGAAGTTAAAGTTGTTTTGTCTGGTGAAGGTTCAGATGAGTTGTTTGGTGGATACAATATATATAGAGAACCATTTGCTCTGGCTAAAGTTACAAAGCTGCCTAGTTTCGTTCGCAATTTTATTATTAGGCCTGTGAGCAAATTGCCATTTAATTTCTACGGCTTTAATTATTTACGCCGGTCCCTGACAGAGTTTAATCAAAGATATATTGGAAATGCATACATCTTCAAACCTAAAGAAGTTGCAAGATTATGGCGAAAAGATTTGCCTCAATCGCAAAGCGAAGTAACAGAAATTTCAAAAACTGAACATGTATATCCTGGGAAAGTTTTGCCTGAAAAATATGCAGGCGTAGACGTCTCAGACAATCCAAGCAGCGAGAACAATTCAGTCAATTCAAATTTTAATAATTTACCAGAATCCCGCAAAATGCAGATCGTGGACATGAACTATTGGCTTACAGGAGATATTTTGGCTAAGGCAGATAAGATGACAATGGCTCATTCGCTCGAACTTCGCGTACCGTATTTAGATATGGAAGTTGCTAAAATTTCTCAAACTATTTCTGACGAATTAAAGTACAAAGAAGGGAAGACCAAATATATTTTGAGAAAAGCATTCGAATCGATTTTGCCTCAGACTACTGCTGATAGAAAAAAATTGGGTTTTCCAACACCTATTAAAGCTTGGCTAAAAAAGCAGCCGACGGAAGTTATGCGCATTATCAAAAATAATAAATATATTCAGCAATATTTTGATCAAAATTATATCGACGAGCTTTTTGAAAATCATATAAAAGGGAAGTCAGACAATGCCCGAAAACTCTATATCTTGCTCATGTTAGCCCTATGGTATAATCAGTTTATTGATCAAATATGATTTTAAAAATATTTTTAGGACTAATACTTCTTGTAATTATTCTAAGACTTCTTGGAATTAATATTTTAGATTTTCTCGCACAAGACTGGGTAAAAGATTTTTTTGTCTTTATTAAAGAAACGTGGAAAGTTATTTGGGCTGATATTTTGACAATTTTTAGATCTTTTATGGCAGCGTAGTTTGTTTGGATTTTTTTTGGTAATGGAAATATTGATGGCTGGAAATTTTAAAGCTCCGAACACATTGGTTCGGAGCTTCGACTTTTATTTGCTACAGGATGTGCGCCATGCGTGGAAAATGGCCCTTAAGCCATTCTCATAAATGCTCTTGAGCTTTCGAACTCGCCTTGGGTAATCAAACCTGTAAGGTAAGCCCATCGACACTGATCAATTGTTGATATTTGGCGTGCTGGATCGTTTTCATTATCCATGCCCCAAGTATTATTCTCTGGAACCTTCAAGTTGAATACCTGATCAAGTAATAGGTCATGGATTGCTTTCAAATCCTCGTAACTAATCGGCACAGGATTCGTATTGTACTTTGGCGGTCTCGCATCTAACAATGCGCCAAGTCTCTTGTGAAGAATAATTAGAAGACCACTTTCTGCTGGATCTAAACCATAATTATCTCTGAGTTCCATGAAGCCGAAACCAAATGGTTTTGGCTTTTTCTCTTTCTTTTTCTTTGTTGGAATAACCGACATATAGTTGTGAGTTGTTGCTGAGTTGGCTGAGTTTCTGAGTTGAACTAATTTAAACAAGGAGAAATTGAGCTTTAAGTCGCGAATTTGCGAATGAACTGCTCTAAGACCCAATACTAGCATATCCTGGGTTTTAAACCCAAAAATCCGTGGACAATGGTACCTCTATTTTGTGATTTAAAGCCGAAGTTTTGATTACACATGTAAACCTCACAGCAAAACATGTAGGCGGGAGAAAATAGGGAATTGAGTCCCCTATTGAAACCCATTTTTTGACCTGGGCCTGATTAGGGCATATTTTGCGTTTTAAGGAAAATGAGTGACATATGTATCAAAGATATACGGTAGACAAGTCAGGATAAATAAAAGAAAAGATAATTAATTACGCATGTGCGTGACAAAGTTCAAAAATTCTGCGGAGAGACCTGAGAGACCCCAAGCGCCATCCGCCTATAGGTGCATGTCGGAAAAGATATATTCTGCGACACTTATATAGTTCTTCCCTATAGAAGAATCCAGATCCAAATCCACAATTAAGAATTTTGATTTTTATCTACCCTCCCTACTTTTTCGCGCGTCAAAATATTTTTGAGATTTATTTTATTAATAATTAATATTTTCCAAGTAAAATTTAAATAAAAAAACACGCCGGAGGTATCCCCCCGGACGTGTATATTTTTTATTTGATCAAGAGTGATCAGTTTGACATTAAGTCACTTATTTTGTCACTTGTTTTTGGTACATCGCAGCGTAGAGGCCATTTTGAACAATGAGCTCAGCATGGCTTCCAAACTCTGCGATCTTTCCCTCATGAACATATGCAACCAGGTCGCAGTGCTCACATGCACGAAGATTGTGCACGACAAGTATGACTGTTGATTCGGTATCGATGATACCGCGAATGACTGCTTCCTTGTTTGCATTGTCGAGCGCAGCATCTGGTTCATCGTAGATCATAACAGAACGCTCAGCCATAAACCTTGCGGCAAGTGCTAGGCGTTGCTTCTGACCCTTCGAAAGCTCGATACCTCTTTGTTCAGTTCCAATGAGCGAATCAAATCCTTGCGGAAGGGATTCTACTACTTCAAGGAAGTTTGCTCGTAGACAGGCGGTTTTCACTTCCTCCATTTCGACTCCGTGAATCCCTAAATCAATTCCGAATTGATACTCATGTGCGGGGTTGCCACCGATAACCCATTTGCCGTAGCATAGAGCTTCAAGGAGAGTCACGTGCGGAATTGCAAAATCCTGTCCCATACACAAGCAGTGACTAAACCATGCTTGTGGGTGAACAGAAGTAAGACTTACATCGTCTAGGAAGATTCCTCCTCCTGTCGGATCATACTGACGATTGATGAGCGATGCCAGAGTACTTTTACCTCCTCCGCTTTCCCCAACAAGAGCAACTTTGCTACCAACTGGAAAGCTAAGTGATATTCCTCGAAGAGCAGGAACTTCTGCAGCAGGATATGTAAAGTACACATCCTTTAGGTGAATACTTTCAAACCTTGCAGGCACTTCCGTTCCCTCTTGAAGAAGAGATGGTTTGAGCCCGAAAAATTCGTCGGTAATAACCGCAACTGATCTTGTAACTTTCCAACCCGATGAAAGGTCAAAAAGCACTTCCTTCAAGTTCGAAATAAATCGGATTGAGAAATCGAGAGTAAGCACCAAAAGTGCCACATCGCGTTTTACCAACGCTGAGTAAATTGCATGCAAGATAACAATACCCAGTACCAAAGCAGTGACAATTTCTGTCAAAATACTTGCGATTCCATCGCCGCGAACAATTTCTTGCTTACGGTTGATATGTGCACGCTGGCTTCTGTGAATGTGTTCGTCTGCCACCTCTGCTTTACCCATAAATTTGAGCTCATATAGAGGGATGACATTCGAAAAGAGTGTTGCTAAAACCCCTCTCCTTCTGGAATAAGATGTTTCGGAATCATTGAATGCCCACCACCTATTTCCCCAGTAGAACTCAGATATCGCACGAACGCAGACGCTTGCAAACAATGCCAGCGCATACATAGGATTGAAAAACAAAAGTCCTGTACCGAAGATTAGAAGGTTGAAGAAATTGCCAATGAACTGAACCTGAATATTAATCAGCTGTTCGATAGCTGACCAACCAAACGGCTGTTCCTGAATACGAAGTTTGATCGATTCATACTCTGCTCCACGAAGACATGCTATGTCCAAGTAAGCACGATGCTTTCGAATCCTCCCATCTACTTCATACTTGATCTTTGATGACCAGTTATGAGTCATGAGAAAACGCAAAAGACGAACGAAATAATTCAACCCCGCAAAGAAAGCTAGCGCCAATGCGAGTAGAAGCAAACCTGATTTAGATAGATATGAAATTATCTCAAAAATCCCATGTTGCTTACCGTCAGTAAACACTGACTGTCCACTTGAGATAATTTGACTGGCTTTCTGAATGACGTGAGCATTGACATAAGAGACAGATGCCACGATGACCGATCCTCCAAGTGCGCATACAATTACCCACTTGGTTTCTTTCTTTGCAGCTGTAGAGCAAACATTGAAAGCGGCGAGACTGGCTCGCCAGACGGTACGGAATACCGTACAGCTTTTCGAATATAGTGTCTTCATAAATTCTGAGTGTCTGAGTTCTGAGTTGAGTTGTGATTTTGTTGATTATAAGTTGATTCAAAATTCGTCCTAAATGAAACAAATTTTAAAAGAACATACCTGTATTATGTTATATACTTGACTTACTGTCAAATGACTGTTTTTCTAGTTTTGATACAACCAATCGGTCCATATCTGGAGTGAAGAACTAATTACCCTCCCCTAGCCCGACCGAGCCAAGGAAATACGCTTTTTACCCCTAGTAATTTTATAAGTTGGGTAAACAATTTTGACGTATCTAGCAGATGCTTAGAGTACTGAGCTATTAAGGGTGACGTGCTAAGTGTGAAAATATTACATAAAAACAAAAACACCCACTCTTTCGAGAAGGTGCCTTTGTTAGATCTGGCATGTAGCCAAAACCAAGAGAATTATCGTTCTGCCAAAACAGATGTGTTTTGAGTCAAAATCGGATTAACTGTTGCAGTGTTTAAAGTTGCATCAATAGTTGTCGGATTTAGTGCAATCGAAGTCTCGTCACTTGTTACAGAGGCCACAGGTGCTGCCATAATAGCAGTATCTGCAGTAGCAACCACAGAAGCAGTATTAACTGTTACTGGTGTAGCTGTAGTAGTCACTGTTGCACGAGCTCTAGGTTTAAAGTTCGCGGCAAGTGGTGACTTACCCCAACAAGGATAAGATGAGGCCCAAGGCTGAGGACCTGATTCCTCGTAAAGCAATCTGGCATAAGCCATATTACCCTGCAAAGAATAGATATCATACCCAAGCTTCTGTGAACGCTTCAAGTGATACGTTTCGTTTACCTGTAGAGCTCCAACATCTTTGGAGTTTACAATTCCACGAAGCACTTCACCTGATGGTTCATACTGTCTGTATCGAGACTCACATTTTGAGATTTCGGCCATTAAAGGAATATCAGCGAAGTATTCCCTAACAGCTTCCTCGACACCGAGATTGTTTTTTCCGTTTGTTTTCTGATTTTGATTCAGATTTTTCTGTTTTGAAGAACTATCCGGTTTTGAGATTCCTGCCTCCACACGAGTGGTGATCGGTGAAGAAGAAATCGCAACCTGAGAAGGATTAGCTTTATCTGTCACTAGGAGCGATGGATTTGTTATCGATCCTGAGACAAGCATAGCTAGTCCAAGCGTGAGCTGTAAAATAAGCCGAAATTTATTTTATAATGCGCATGTCCATATCTGAATTTATACGCTTGCACTCAAATCAAAAAGCACATAATTTACATATGTGCCTTCGACTGATAGCAATATCTTAGCACCTGTGACCCTTTTTGTCAATCAAAATACTTGAAAAATAGCATGAATATGGCATAATTCACCCTTATTATTAGCCATATTTTAGCTAACCACCCCTTTACAAATTATAATCCATATTGTGTTATTTTTTGGACTTTTTCTTTTTTGTGGTTGTAGCTTGTTTTTCAGTGTCGGCTTCCCTCTTTTTAGTCGTACTTGTGGCTTTTTTGGTTGATGGTTTGGTCGTTTTTACCTCTTTTTCTTTAGCTTTGGGATCATTTTGCTCCTCTCGCCCTTCAATTGGAGCGACCGGTGAAATATTGGGTAATGAATTCTTCTTTGAAAACTCCCCTTTCACCACTTCCATATCACAATTCACCTGAATCGGCACCGGCTTCCTAATATGTGACATGAGATATATATTTAGGGCCAATCCCGCCCCACCAAAGATTAAAGAAACATAAAGGAGCCACTTCTCTAGTCTGGTACGACTAAGAAACACCAATCTATATAGTTCTCGCCTTATCCGTCCTAACCCACCCACCCTTTCCCTATTGCCTAATTCGTGTTTTTTTGTATAATCTAAGCCTGACATATATTTTTAGTCTAAATCGGGTTTTGGTGTAAAAGACCATTAACCGATAAAGACACAAAGAATATAAGCTTTAAAGGCTTAAATTCTCATCAAAAAGATATAAAATCAAGATAAAATTTAGATAAAATTCGATAATTTATAAACTATGGCAACTAAAAAAGCAGCCGGAACAGCAAAAAACCTAACAGACTCAAATCCTCAGTATTTGGGTATTAAGCTTTATGCTGGTGAAAAGGCTAATTCTGGATCTATTATTGTAAGACAGCGTGGAACTAAAATTCTTCCTGGTAAAAACGTGAGCATGGGTAAAGACCACACTCTTTTTGCTGCAAAGGAAGGTATTGTGAACTATTCTACAAAGCGAAAGATCGCTATTGATAATAAAGTTCAGGTTAAGAAAGTTGCAAATATCGAATAAGGAGCATAAGTGGCACCTAGCCAAATAGCTCAAAATTAAAACCCCTCGCTCGAGGGGTTTTAATTTATATATCTAGAAAAACTATATTTACTCAGCAGAAATATTCACCGTAAACTCCGCAGTCTTGTCCTGAACTTTAACAGTTACTTTGTGCTCCCCTACTTCTTTTAGAGGCTTTTCAAGATCGATATATGCAGCGTCAATATCAATATGAGCCTTTTCCTTTAGTGCTGGCACCAATTCTTCCTTGTGAATACCTGCAAAAAGATGACCTTTTTCGTTTGCTCGGCTAGTAAGATCGAGTGTAATTCCTGAAATACTCTTAAGGTTTTTGATCAAAAGATCTTCTCGAACCTGCTTCGCAGCGTCCTCGAAAGATCGAAGCTTCTCAGCTCTCTTTATAGCGTCTGGAGTGGCTAGTTCAGCTAGTTTTTGAGGGAACAATGAGTTCATAGCGAACCCATCAGATACCGTTACGATATCAAGCTTATTGCCTAATTTTTGAACACCTTTGAGTAGAATTACTTTCATATAATTTTAATTATCACCAACTTTTAGTCCTAGGACTATATCATGCCTAGCGAAGGAGTTCAATGGCCTTTTGCATCTGCAAATCATTGTTATTCTTTATATCTTCTGCCGTCACTTTGACCTCTACTTGAGGCGTTAGACCATTTGCAGAAATAGACACACCGTTTGGAGTTAACCAACGTGCAACCGTAACCTTAAGAGCAGTATTTTCATCCAAAGGTAGAAATTCCTGCACTGACCCCTTTCCAAAAGTCTTAGTTCCTACCAAAGTAGCCTTTCCATATTCGCTCAAAGCTCCAGCTAGAATCTCAGAGGCAGAAGCAGATCCGCCGTCGATTAAGATGACCATTTTCAAATTAGAGCTGAAAATATTGTAGCCCTTACTCTTCTCTACTGTTTCAGGCTGATTCTTTCCATAATCTTCTCGCACAACAACTTTGCCACTTGGCAAGAACCAACTTGCCATATCTACTGCAGAATCAAGATATCCTCCTGGATTCCCTCTCAAGTCTAGAATTAATTTATTTGAATTTGTAGCCACAAAGTCTCGAAGAGCGTTTCGGAACAAAGTCGATGAATTTGCTGTAAAGCTATACAGTCGAATTGTGAATATTCCTGTTGCCTTGTCATATTTTGTTTCAATAGTTGGAAGATTGATCACATCTCGAACAACAGGTACTTCAAAGGCTTCTTGCTCTTCTCTTCCAATTGTTAAACGAACAGTCGTACCCTTTTTACCTCGAATCAATTTAACAGCCTTTTCAACAGGCATATCAATTGCGACTGTATCGTCGATTTTCAAAATTTTATCGCCAGATCTAATTCCTGCCTTTTCTGCTGGAGTTGATTTTATTGCTGAAATTACAGTTAGGATGCCGTCTTTTATGCCGAGTTCCATACCCACTCCTTCAAAATTACCTTCAATTTGTGCTTCAAAGTCTTCGGCTTCTTCTGGTGTGAAGAAAGATGTATATGGATCACCCATTGACCCTACCATACCTGCAATTGCTCCATATACTCGGTCTTCACTTGTAACCGCAGTAGTTGTTGCTGGATTTGTATCTACATATTTTTCATCTAGAAGTGCCCATGCCTTCCAGAAAAGTGTCATATTTATATGTTGAGCTTGAGAACTACTAGCAACATAACTAGCCTCTGCTGGATTAGCTCTTCCTGAAAAAAAGCCAATTCCAAAGGCCGGGACGACTAAAATAGCTGCAATAAATACGGGCGATATATTTGCTTTGAGATGTTCTTTGAATGAATTCCACATAGAAATCAATTATCGCATAGATTAGAAAT
>CAZSLF010000001.1:77031-143193 GCA_964607805.1 uncultured Candidatus Saccharibacteria bacterium | reverse complement strand
ATGTTTTTTGGAAGGGTAATAAAATAGCAGGTACAGCGAACCATCCTGACTGGATACAGTTGTTTAATAATAACGGTGACGAATCTTACGGCCACTTATTTGAGGAAAACTATATTGAAGGGTTGGATGACGGTGTACAGCTAGGTCAAATAAATAGTGGAGGAACTCTAGATAACCCAGTTCTAAATCCAAACACACGTGATATTACCTTCAGAAGAAATGTTTTCGCAAACATCGGTAATAACTTCAATATCAGTGTTCCTGGAATTACATTTGATCACAACACTTTCTACAGACTTGCATTTGCTCAAAGCGGTATTGGTTTCGGGGGTAACTTGACTAGAGGTGAATCTTCAAGAGCACTAATTACAAACAATGCTTTCATAGCTGGAGCGGAAACTCGAACAGATTCAGGATTTTATTTCCTTGGTGAGGCTTCATATTTACCTGAAGCAATTATTGCCCACGTAATAAAAGATGAAAGTGACTCAGGGCGTCTATTTGCAAACGCTTTCCATGCAGATATGGTCACTAGAGGATACATGGATTCAAATGGAAAATTAACTGATGCTGGTAAAGCAATATCTAGTGTATCCCAATTAGTTTTAAGTCCAGCATATATGCCTTACCAAGCCTTAGCATTTGAAAATCTTCAAAAAATTCAGGTATTAAGTGCAAGTATGTTGGCAACATCTCGTGCAGACTATAACTATGTTTCGAACACGGCTGCTCTTGGGTATTCTGCTAAGCCTGGTCTTCCTAGTACCCCTTCAAAATGTGCCAAAGGTATATTTACATCTTTTGCTTTTTGTGAAGCCAACGGTAAAAACGGTGGAGACCCAAAGCTTAGAAGTATTACAGATTTACTTGGTCCAGATGGAAGAATATTTACTCTTGATGACGGTCTAAAACCATTGCCATCGTCAGACCCGTTACACCCGCTTTGTGGTAAAGGTGTAGGAGGATCTGATATTGGAGCATATAGTTGTGATCCTAGTCGAGTATTTTCAACAGGTGATTCTGGAACGGTAGGAACCGATCCTGGTACACCTATTACTCCTACAGTAGACACAGTTTTTCCAACTATTAATATTACTTCACCTGTAAACGGTCAAACTTTAACTGGAAATTTCAATTTCACAGCCAACGCGCTTGATAACATTGGTATATCAGCCGTTAGATTTATGGTGGATGGAATAAATGTCGGAAATGAAGATAGAGTTGCTCCTTATGGATCTCTATGGAATAGTGCAACAGTTCCAAACGGTCCTCACGTGATTACTGCAACGGCTAAAGATCCTTCTGGTAATCTTACAACAGCTGCAAGTGTAAATGTAGTAACATCAAATGTTACTACATATGTTATTACTATAAATAGATTAGGAACTGGATCCGGGGAAGTCAAAGGAACAGGTCTATTATGTGGAGGAGATTGTTCAGAAACATTTGGATCTCCTACTACTGTTGTTCTTACTGCTGTACCTACAAGTGGTTCTGCTTTTGGTGGATGGGGAGGTAATTGTTCAGGAACAACTACAACTTGTACGGTCACTGTAGATGGTGCAAAGAATATTACAGCTACATTTAATCCACCATCAACAGGTCCTTCAACTAAATTCACGACAGGTGATCGTGTTAAGGTAAACGGTACAGGTGTAAACACTAGAAATACAGCTTCAGTTTCAGGTTCTCTTGCAGGTCAGCATAATATTGGTGATCAAGGATCAGTAATTGCAGGCCCGGTTTCTGCTGACGGATATTCTTGGTGGAATATAAACTTTGATTCTGGTGCGGACGGATGGGTTTCTGAAACCTATATAGAAAAAGTTGGTGGCACCACACCTACAACAGACACTACAAAGCCGATAGTTTCTATGACAGCACCTACTTCAGGTCAGTCTGTGTCTAGTACTGTCACACTTTCTGCAACTGCTTCCGACAATATTGCAGTAACTGGAGTTCAATTTATGGTTGATGGTTCAAGTATTGGATCAGAAGATACAACTTCTCCATACTCAATCTCATGGGATAGTAAAACAGTATCAAATGGTTCTCATATAATCACAGCAGTCGCTCGTGATGCTGCTGGGAATACGAATACATCTGCAGGAGTAACTCTGACAACTACTGGGGCTGTTGCAGATGCAACTTGTTCAACTGCAAATATTAAGTGTGTAGATGATACTGCCGGAGCAACACAAGAGTATGCAACAATTCAAGCTTGTGCAAACGCAGCTGTAGCAGGAGATACTTGTCTAGTCTATCCAGGAAATTATCCTGAATTTATTCAGACTGTGAATAGCGGAACTGCAAGTAATAGAATTACGTTTAAGGCTAACGGTATGGCGATTATTGAAGGTATTAGAATCAAAAATCAGTACATTACAGTTGAAGGCTTTGACATGACTAAATATGGTGCAGGTCTTAGTCCTGCCCATGTAAGTGTTGAAACATCTGGTAGTTTCTGTGAAGTTAAGAATAATAAAATTAGAGATGGTATTTATCTAAGTTCAACTAATTATTACTTTGACGCAGCAACTAGAACTATTAGAAACCCAGCAGGAGGTTTTTTGGCGGCAGGATTCGAAGCTGGGGCAAGTATCTATCTTGCGTCTGATATAAATAACTGGATTCAGAATCACGATAAAGTTAAGACTATTAAGTCTGTTACAGACACAGTTATAACTCTTATCGACACAGATACTCTTGTTACAGAAGGTCCAGTATTCTCACTTATATATGTAACAAGAATTGATAAATCGGGAGTAAAGGGAATTGACTTTAACTTGACATCAAGTGCAGGCTCAGCAAATAACTGTACAATTAGCGGAAACTTGTTCTCAAATATAACAGGGGCTGCGGTAAATATTAGTGGATCAAATCATGTATTCGAAAGAAATATAATTGAAAGAATGTCAGGATGGTGGATCTTTACTTTCGGAGGAAATAACAATGTTTTCAGATATAACCATGTAAGAAATTCTCCTCGATATGCTGGATTTGGTGCACCAGGAGACGGGGCTGTGCATAGTGATAGTACGGGATCTTGGGACTTCTACTCTTCAATATTCCGAAGTTTCGGCAGCCCATCTATTGGATCAGTTAATAACGTATTCGAATACAATATCGTTGAAAATGTAGATAATCAATTCATGACAATAGGTGCATATGCTCCAGGACTAACAACTCCTCCTCAGCCATCAAGTAAAACAATATTCAGAAATAACGTATTCTCAGGAATTGAAGGACAAGGTGCAATTCACCGACCTGAATCTGTATTCCAAAATAATACATTCTACAATGCTGCGTTTGACGCAACAGCGGGACCAGTAATAATTGTTAGTGGTACAGGGGAAGGTTCTGCAGACGGAAGTATTATCAAAGCAAATGCCTTTGTAGGTAATAGTACTGGGGATCCGACAAGAACAACTGGAGGATTTTACTCTACTCAAAGTGTGGTTATGGCCGAAGCTCCAAACCATAACTTCGTATCAGGACCTTCAGCAACTGGTTTCCCTGCAAAATCTGATTTCGTCGGAAAAGAAGCAACAAGCGGTACTCTTAACGGAGGAAATCCATTGTTTAAAAATGTCTTGAATGCAGCAGGGTCAGACGGGCAATTGTTTACATCTGACGATGGATTTATTCCAGCAGTAGGGTCACCACTTTGTACAGGCGGACCTGGAGGTGGACACGTAGGTGCATATGCATGTAGTGGTACAGCATCAACAGATACTGTTAAGCCGACAGTTGCAATATCAGGTACGACAAACGGTCAAACTCTAACAGGCACAGTAACACTATCAGCAACAGCATCTGACAACGTAGGAGTTGCTGGAGTTCAATTCAAACTAGATGGAGTTAATATCGGATCAGAAGATACGTCATCTCCATATTCAATCTCATGGAACTCTGCGAGCGCTACAAACGGATCGCATGTATTAACAGCGGTTGCAAGAGATGCAGCAGGGAATACAAATACTTCTGCAAATGTAACAATCACTACGAACAATACAGTTGTAACACCATCAAATAAATTCTCAATTAATGACACTGTTAAAGTAAATGCAACAACTCTAAATGTTCGATCAACTGCAAACGGAACACTTGCTGGAACACAGGCGTTAAATGCAATAGGTACTGTGATTGGAGGACCAACAAATACTGGTGGATTTATCTGGTGGAATATTAACTTCGCATCAGGTGTTGACGGATGGGTAGCAGAAAACTTCTTGGATAAAACTACAACAGTTCCACCGCCTCCATCAGCATCAGGATTGATTGCACACTGGTCATTTGACGAAGGTGCAGGTTCTGTAGCCGCTGATCTAAGTGGAAGTGGTAACAATGCGCATCTTAAGAACGGTCTAGGATGGGCACCGGGCAAAACTGGATCATCACTTCTATTCGGGGCACCTACTCATCTTGCTCACGTTAGAGATACAGAGCAAAAGACATCTGGCATGCTTGATCTAATCGGCAAGAATCCAACAACTATTACTGCTTGGATCTATCCAAGAGATTGGTCAAGTTATGGAAATGGACGAGGAGATATAATCTACAGTGGAGCTAGTGCCTTCAGAGTAAGATCTGGAACTAATAACCTAGAGTTCACAAATAACTTCTTTGCAACACCAATTGTAGGAAGTGCTCAGGATTCAATTAAACTTAATCAGTGGAACTTCGTATCAGTTACAAGAAACTCTGCAGGTCAAGTTACATTCTATGTAAATGGTGTTCAGTCTGGTCCTGCAAATCAGTTCGCGTCACCTTTCCTAGATGTTATCGATGGAAATAGAGGAACATGTATCGGTATCAAGTGTCTAAATGTTGTTGATACTTTCAACGGAAATATTGATGAATTGCGAGTATACAATAAGGTTCTGACTCAGTCAGAAATTCAGGGTATTATGAATGCTGCAGGAGGAGGTGTGCCACCGGTTGTAATTCCAGGTGATACAACAAAACCAACAGTATCACTAGCAGGATTTACGGTCGGGTCAACTCTAACAGGCACAGTAACACTCTCAGCAACAGCATCTGACAACGTAGGAGTTGCTGGAGTTCAATTCAAACTAGATGGAGTTAATATCGGATCAGAAGATACGTCATCTCCATATTCAATCTCATGGAACTCTGCGAGCGCTACAAACGGATCGCATGTATTAACAGCGGTAGCTCGAGATGCGGCTGGGAATACACAGGCAACAACCGGTCTTACTGTCAATATCTCAAACTTGATAATAGTTACTCCACCTTCAAATGTTGATACTGATGGCGATGGTGTAATAGATTCAAAGGATCGATGTGCTGCAACACCTTTGTCACTTAAATCAGTTGTAAATGAATTCGGTTGCCCTAAACCTCTAGTTTCTACTTTCGATATCAAGCCTGATACAGCTAAAATTGATCTAGATGCAGTTCCTCTATTGGAACTTGGTAAAGCAAATATAGGTAAAATTAGATGGAATACAACAGTTGATATTACAAGATCGACAACTGAAATGGATATCGATAATAACCTTAAGATTGAGAGAAATAAAGTAACACTTATCTCTGCTTCTGTACCAGAATTAAATAAGCCAGCAACTATTACTCTATACGGTATTACAGAGACAAATCCTACAATCAAGAAAGATGGAGTGATTTGTGGCGCGCCTGCTTGTGTAATTAATTCATTCACAAACGGAACACTTGTGTTCACTGTGACTGGATTCTCTATCTACGAAGTAGTTGAAGGTACAGTTCCGCCAGTAATAGTTCCTGAAACTCCACCTGTTACAAGTGGCGGCGGCGGCGGCGGAGGAAGTTCTTCTGGAGGCGGAGGTACAACGATTATTTATCCTAATCAACCAGTAACATGTGCAGCAGGAGAAATCTTCAGCTCAGTAAATGGCCAGCGATGTACAGTGTATGTAGGAAGTAATGCAGGCGGATCAACAAATCAGCCAGTATTAACAAACTATACATTCACAAGAAATCTAACAATCGGAGCAACAGGAGAAGATGTACGACAACTACAAATCTTCCTAAACTCACAAGGATATACAATTGCTCAAAGTGGAAACGGTTCAGTGGGTAACGAAACAACATACTTCGGACCTGCCACTCAATCTGCGCTATCACGATGGCAAGCAGCAGTAGGAATATCACCTGCTCAGGGTTACTTCGGAGCTCTTACTAGAGCTAGATTGCAGGGTACAGGATCAAGTGTGCCAACTCCATATTTGCCGCCTACAAACACTGTAATTGACCCTCTGACAGCCTCTAAATTCACTCGAAACCTCACAATAGGTTCTCGTGGATCAGATGTTTCAGCTCTGCAAGCTATCCTAATTGAAGGAGGTTACTTGTCAGCTGACAACAATACTGGATACTTCGGAACAGCTACTCAGTCAGCGCTATCACGATGGCAAGCAGCAGTTGGTATCTCACCAGCTCAAGGCTACTTCGGAGCTATTTCAAGAGCTAGAATTGGAAACTAAGGACTAGTAAATTGAAATTAGCAAAAACCCACCAATTGGTGGGTTTTTGCTATGTAAACTCACTTACTTTGGTAGAGTTCTGGATTTCTGGAGGACCCAAAACGCCATAAAAGTTATCCTTTGTCATCTAGTTGAAAATGTGGGAAATCATTTATAATTAGATAACATGAAAATTCAGAAAAATGACTCTCCAAAAACTGTCGCACAGACAAAGGTTGGAAAAAAGAAGGAGTCCTCAGCACATAAATATATTTTTGTAGTCGGAGGAGTTATGTCAGGTGTTGGAAAAGGAATTACAACTTCATCGCTTGGAACCATTCTTCAATCAAAAGGATATCAAGTAAATATCGCTAAGGCTGACCCTTATTTAAATGTTGATGCAGGAACAATGAACCCCACCGAACATGGTGAGGTTTTTGTTATGAATAGCGGACTTGAAACTGATCAAGATATGGGGAACTATGAGAGATTTTTAAATCGTGATTTAACTAACGCTGATTACATGACTGGAGGCATGGTATATCTTGATGTAATTCAAAAAGAGCGCGCACTAAAATATCGCGGCAAGTGTGTGGACGCAATTCCACATATTCGAGATGAAATCGCTTCGAGAATAAAAGCTTCAGGTGAAGTTGCGAAATCAGATATTACAATTGTGGAAATTGGAGGCACAGTTGGTGATTATCAAAGTGTAATGTTCTATGAAGCTGCGAGATATTTAAAAATTACTAATCCAGGAAACGTTCTTTTTGTTATGGTTACGTATCTTCCAATTCCAAGCAAAATTGGAGAAATGAAATCGAAGCCAACACAAAACGCTGTTCGTGAACTTCAATCATATGGTATTCAACCAGATTTTATTATCGGCCGAAGTGACGTAGCAATCGATCAGCGAAGGAAAGAAAAGATTGCAATTGCCTGTAATGTCCCAATGGAGAATGTAATTTCGGCCCCAGATATAGATAGTATTTACGATGTGCCAATTAATTTTGAAAGAGATAAGTTCGGAGATATGGTTGAAAAAAGTTTGGGACTCAAACAACAAAAAGTTGATTTAAGTGGATGGAAAAATTTTGTTTCAAAAGCAAAGCAAGCAAAATCTGCACGCAAAATTGTAAATATTGCTGTTGTTGGAAAATATTTTGATACAGGAGATTTTGTTTTGTCCGATGCATATGTATCTGTAATTGAAGCTCTTAAGTTCTCAGCATTTTCACTTGGAATAAATTTGAAATTGCACTGGGAAAGTTCAAAACAGTTTGAAGGATTGTCACCTGCAGCAACTGAAAAGAAATTAAAAGAAAAGTTTGCAAAGATTCATGGAATTCTTGTCCCTGGTGGATTTGGAGAGACGGGAATTGAAGGAAAGATTTCAGTAATCAAGTATGCGCGTGAGCATAAGATTCCATATTTTGGTATTTGTTACGGTATGCAGCTTATGGTTATCGAGTATGCTCGTCACATGGTAGGTCTTAAGGGGGCACAGACAAGTGAAATTGACGCTACTGCGCCTCACTTGGTTGTAGATATTATGGATCATCAGAAAAAGTTATTAAATGAAGGAAAGTACGGTGCCTCAATGCGTCTCGGAGGATTTCCATGTATCTTGGTTCCAAAAACTATTGCACATGCTGCGTATAAAAAAGCGGGAAGAATTGGAAAAAGATTAGACGATATTGCACCAGAAAATTATGGCACTGGTGTTGACAGAAAAATCTTGTCTAGAGCTGGTGCTGATATTATTGTCGAGCGACACAGACATAGATATGAAGTAAATCCTAGATATGTTGATCAAATTGAACAAGCTGGTTTGGTTTTTTCAGGAACTTCTCCAG
The DNA here is from genome assembly GCA_964607805.1 of uncultured Candidatus Saccharibacteria bacterium. GTDB lineage: Bacteria > Patescibacteriota > Minisyncoccia > Phycocordibacterales > CAIZLB01 > DALYDD01. Next base: position 134,873 of record CAZSLF010000001.1, on the reverse strand, counting down.
ATGGCCGGCTTATGGAAATTGCAGAGTTGCCAAGAGGAAAAGATGGTAAGGGATTAGGGAAGGGTGAGCATCCTTTTTTCCTAGGTGTGCAATTCCATCCAGAATTTTTAGCTCGTCCACTTGATCCTCATCCTATTTTTACGGAGTTTGTGAAGGTGTCGGGTGGTAAATAAGTTTAAGGTGTAGTGTATAATAGGTCTAATATGGGAGATGATACAAATTAAATCAAACATGAAAGGACATATAACAAACATAGAGAAAGAGACTGTAGAAAATGAAAATTTTCGCAAGGTAATTTATACATCAAAGCATAGTCAGTTAGTGCTTATGAATCTTTTGCCTGGCGAAGAAATTGGACTTGAAACTCACAATGACACGGATCAATTTTTGCGTATTGAAAGTGGAACAGGCAAGGCAATTTTAAACGGTCAAGAAACTGATATTTCAGACGGATATTCCGTTACAGTCCCAGAAGGAGTTGAACATAATATTGTAAATACAGGATCTGAACCAATGAAAATTTATACAATATATTCGCCTGCACATCATAAGGATAAAACAATACATGTGACAAAAGCAGATGCCGAAGCGAGTAGCGAGCATTTTGATGGAGTTTTATCCGATTAATCATTTACAAATAAATTAAAAAACAATATGACAATAACTGAAACAACTTTCAAAGCGAATCGATATTTAGCACTTCGAAAAATTGTGCTAATTAGTGAGGTGACAAATAAAGATATGTACGATGAGGCCGGAAAGAAATTAGGCGCATATATTGCTCAAAATAATTTGCAAATTTCAGGCCCTTGGACAGTTATGTATTTCAACTGGGATATGGAAAATATGCAGAGTGAATTAGCTATTGCTTTCCCAATTAGTAATTTTGGAAATGGAGAGGGTGGCGTAGACAATACTGTAATTACTGACCCAGAACTTTCAATTGTTGAAGTCCCAGAATCAAAGGCAAGTTTAGGTGTTATGAAAGGGTCATATGATGCATTAAAGGATACACATATGGCTTTGATTGAGTATGCAGAAGCACAAGGGAACTCGCAAGGGGGTTTACCAGTTATGGCTCTTGAAGAATATCTAGTTGGACCAATGCAAGATCCAAATGAAGAAAACTGGACTACAAATGTATATTATATGCATAGTTAGGATAGGAGAATCTGATCAGTTTTAAATGATGGTTTAGACACTTGACTCTCACGTTGCGTCATAGTTTAGGATATGATAGTTTTATCGTATTGATTAAACAAACATGACCAAACAAAAGGAAAGGAATCAAAATAGTCAGAATAACCAAGGAAGCCATCAGACATATAGCGTAAACAAATTGGCTAAATTGGCTGGTGTTAGCGTCCGTACACTTCATTATTATGATGAAGTTGGTTTGCTTGTGCCGGTTCGTAAAGCTTCAAATAATTATCGTGAGTATGGTGAGCCTGAATTATTGCGATTGCAACAAATTCTTTTCTTCAAGGAATTAGAATTTCCAATTGAAGAAATTATCAGGATAATGAAATCAAAGGATTTTGATATTCTTGCTGCACTGCATGAGCATAAGAAATTTATTCTCCTTAAAAAGAAAAGATTTGATGAATTGGTTGGTACAATCGATAAAACCATTATCAAAATTAATAGCGCTAAAAAAAGTGCGAAAAACAATATGACTAAAATTGACACAATGACTGACGATGAACTATATGCTGGTTTTTCGAAAGAAGAAAAAGAGCAAATTGAAGAATGGAATATCGAGGCGAAAGATCGATGGGGCGACACTGACATGTATAAAGAATCTGCGAAGCATGTAAAGAAATTTACAAAAGCTGATTGGGATGAAATTAAAATTGCGGGTGAAGATCTAATGAATGAAATTGTTGCTTGTTTTGATGCAAAGCTCGATGCTAAAAGTCCGCGTATGCAAAAAGCAATTGCAAGGCACTATGCCGGTCTTCGTGTTTTCTACGAACCGAATCCTGAGATGTATTCTGGTTTAGGAGAAATGTATGTGGCTGATCCACGTTTTACTGCGTACTATGAAAAGTATCGTGAAGGACTTGCTGTATATATGCGCGATGCGATGGTTGAGTATGCTAAGACAATTGGTAAGTAAAAATTAAAGTGAGAAAAGAAAATTGGCCGCCCCAGAGGGGCGGCCAATTGCGTTGTGCTGCGAAATGAGTTCAAGAGTTCGCCAGAACTCTGTCACGAGCAATAACTCGCTTCATAACTTTTGAATGAAGACTGGCAGGAAGCTCACTTCTTTCAAGCATGAGTGCTGACGTCACTAAGTTGAGAGGTAGAAGTTGTTGGAGTGATTCTAGACACTCTACTCCTAAACGAGTCAATAGCTGGGCTTGTTCCTCGCGACAAGAGCAGCCAAAATCTTTTGTTATCGAAGGTATTATTATTTCATTGAACCATGCCTCAAGATCACAATGGGGATCTGCAGGAAATTTTATTGCATGTACCATGGCTGCATCGAACATACACTTCCAAAAATGCATTTGCATATGCAATAAAGGATCTTCGAAGTGAGAAAGTTGGTGCAAAAATGTGCGTTCACTGTTTGTTTCTGAGTCAGACTCACTTATGGCTGCCCGTGCAGAGGATTCAAGAAATTCACCTTCTTTAATCCTGATTACATGCATGATGCGCTCAAGTGCGCGCTGCATCTGACGTTCGAGTTTTCCGGTGAGCTGAGCATTAGAGAGTGATTGGGACATCGGTGTATTGTGGTAGGTTGTGTTGCAGAAGAAGAACAAACTGAATTTGCGGTATCTCAAATCTCAAAAACGCAAACGGGCGTTTATAGACAAACGGTTAGTATACAAACTGGTGTTTGTAGAGAGATAAGATCTATATATTTAATACCACTATTTAACAAACCTGACAAGTGTTGGGAGGACTTTATCTGCGATTTTTTGATAACCTTTATCGTTTGGATGAATGGCATCTGACATAAGTTCTTTATCACCAAGTAGATTATCTAAAACATTTGGAACATATGCTGTGCCATGAGTTTTTGCGAAAGCGCTAAACTTCGATTCATATGAATCTTTTAGAAGTCCACCACGAACGCCGAGGAGAATTACGACTGCGCCATTATCCTGAAGAGTTTTTACAATTTTATCTAAATTACTAAAAGTTGTATCTTGTTCGATTTTTCTTAGATAGTCGTTTCCGCCGAGAAGTACAATTACAATATCTGGCTTAGTACGCACAACAGAATCAATTCGAGTTAGGGCTGAAGTAGTGGTGTCACCACTTTTACCGAGGTTTAGAATTGGTTGGCCAATTTCTTTTGAAAGTAGAGAAACAAAATCATTGCCCTTTGTTGAACCTGTACCTGAAATTAGGCTATCACCAAAAGCAACAACAGTTTTAATTTGTCCATCTTTTTCGCTCAGCTTACTTTCATTGATAATTTCATATTTATTTGAGAAAGTTTTTATGGAAATGAAAATAGCCATGAGTACCAAAGCGGCACCAACAAGTTTTAACCAAATTTTCTGTGGTTTTCTTTTCATTTATATACTTTGAGTATACACGGTATAATTGAACTAAGCATCTTATAGACATAAATACGCATAGGGCAGACCTAAAAGGAGAGAATAAAGTGAAAGAAAATTCACTGCCATGCGTATAATAATAAGACGCTCATACCATAAAATGGACACTTCTCCTGCCACACTTGAGGATCTGGACAAAAAAACAGATCAGGAAATTGCTGTACTTGTCCTTAGCGACAAAGAGGCTTTTGCGGTGCTTATCCGGCGCTATGAGCGAGCTCTCCTTCGATATGTAGCCAGATTAGGGCTAGCAGGTGAGGAGGACAGAGTGGATGTTGTCCAGAATACATTTATAAAGGCATATCGAAATATCGTAAATTTTGATACCAGCTTAACTTTTTCTACTTGGTTGTATCGTATTGCTCATAACGAGACAATTAGTTTTTTTAGATCCAAAAAAGTTAGGCCAGAAGGTAATTCAGTAGACAATGCTGAAGAATTTCTTGATAAAATATATGACGATGGAGATAGGGCAGATATAGCGGAGAATATCAATAAAAAAATTAATGCTCTCCACGTAAATGCTGCTTTATCAAAAATTGATGAAAAATATAGAAATATTTTAATTTTACGTTATTTTGAAGATAGAGATTATGCTGAAATTTCAGATATTCTTGAGATTCCTTCTGGGTCAGTTGCTACACTTATTCATCGTGCCAAAAAACAATTGGCTACATATGTGGAGCACTTGCATACAGATGAAAATAAAGTGAAAAATAGTAATGATGCCGAATCCAAGGATAAAAAAGGTGAAGGTAAATCTTTCCTACGTATTCCAAGTTTGGCGGATTTGTCCCAATTGCCATTTATAAGGAAAAAAAGTCCTCAAAGTCCGGAAAGCCCTGAAACCTCGGAAAGCCCAGGAGGGGTGCCAGAAGAGGTGATGGCTGCGGACAACGAAGAAGAAATAAAGGTCGAATATGAAGAAAAAATAAATACAAAATAAATAAAATGTTAGAAAAAGATAAACAAAAAATGAATAATGAACCAGATTGCGAACCAGCGGATATCCGTAAGGTTAGGGTTTTTGATGTACCCGCAGACGGTGCAAATGGCGAATCGAGTGAATCCTTAGTCGCTAGTGTATTCGATCGTATAGAGACTGAGTGTGTAAAACCACGCTCTAAGTGGTATTTTGTATTTAAAAATGAACTCTTCTGGGGGACCGGACTTCTCTGTATTATCATCGGATCTATATCTGTGGCCGCAGGACTATTTGCAGTCTCATATATGGAATTCGATTACTACAGTGTGACGCATGACTCACTAATTAGTTTCCTTCTTGATACGCTGCCCCTTATGTGGGTGGCTTGTTTAATAGCATTCATGGTGCTTGGATATGTCCAAATTCGGCATACCAAGAGAGGGTATAAGTATTCGCTTATAATTATAGTAGGAAGTACGTTCGCCTTAAGTATTGCAGGGGGGAGCGTGCTGCATGCATATGGATTCGGTGCGCTTTTGGAGAAAGCGGTCGGAAACAATATTCCATTTCATAAAAGTGCCTTTATAGACAGAGAGCAAATTTGGCAAAAAGTTGAAAGAGGTGTAATTGCTGGTGAAGTTATTTTTATAGAACATGATAATTCTTCTTTTGTGCTCAAGGATCTATCAGGCCGATCTTGGTTAATTGAATCTACTGATCTTTTGGAAATGGATATAGATATTTTAAGAGAAGAAAAGATGGTGCGCGTAATTGGACTACCAACAGAGTTACATAAAGATGTAAATGCGCCTCACTCTATGTATGCTTGTTTTATCCTTCCGTGGGAGATGGCTTATGCTCCAAAAATGGCTTTAAATAATGCTCCGATAGCGCCAGATATTGATTTACAAAATAATAATGTTCTGATGAATAATTCTGTAATAAATAGTGAAAGAAATCTTGATGACCTGCGTAGTAATGAGTGTAAGGGCGTGCGTCCTTACCAGCTCATGCAACGTCTAAGAGCTGAAGCGAAATAGATTTTGTTCCCAACCAATCAAACCTATATTTAGTTTCCTCATTGATATTAAGTCCATCAATTATTAGATATAAAAACATTTAAATCTACATATGCAACTGTGCTAAGCGTTATGAACTTAGGCTCCCCACAGAAGCATAGCAAGGGCCTCCCAGCAGGGTGGTTTTTGTTTTTCTGATATAATACTCCAATATGAAAAAAACACAGATTTTCGGCCTAGTTGCCCTTATACTTATCATTGTAGCTGGTACTATTTATTATATGAATAGAGGTGGTTCGGATAATCCAGCAGATTCAAATGCAAACGCAACTACAACTACGGATATATTACCAAATATTATTGGTGCATCTGTAAACGCTAACTCAGTAAATAGACCTAGTTCATGGTCACTAACTCGTATCATGGCTTCAACAACAGCAACAGATATTGAACAAGTGGCCGAAGTTGTTTACTCATGTGATAACTCAAAGAAAATTATTGCACATGTGTATTTAGGTGGAAAGGATCCACGAGCAGATGTTAAGCTAGTTGATAGTACTCCAAGCAATGACGGTGTTCAGGTTGAAAATCGTAGAATTATATTGAAAGAAAGAACAACAAAATACGGTACCAGACATGCAACGGATGGTGATAGTATTGTCTTTACTACAAATAACTATGAAGCAAAAATTATCGAAAATGCCAAATCTCTTTTCAAAAACTGTACTCAAAAATTAGCAGAATAGAAAAATATTCATGCGAGCGTTTCGAAATACTGTCGAGAATATACTTATCGCCATATTATTTCTTGGGATAATTACAGTAGCTGCTTTTGGTGGAAGTATTTTTTTGGATAATGGCTCTAGGGCTTCCGTCCCAGAAGTTTTGGAAGAACTAAAAGATGTTAAGGATTTGCAGGGTGATAAGGATGTTACTGTCTCTATTGATGAATCGATACAATTCCCATTTGCAAAAGTTATCAAAGTCACAGACGGGGATACAATCACTGTCTCAACAATATTGACCGGTGACAGCTTTTCAAGCGGCGATAGTCTACTTGGCACAAAGGGTTCAGGAACTGTTAGGGCTACAGAATATAAAGTGCGTATGATTGGAATAAATACACCCGAAACTGTTGATCCTAGAAAGGAAGTCGAGTGTTTTGGTCGCGAGGCGAGTGCAAAAGCTAAGGAGATACTGACTGGTAAAATTGTCAGGTTAGATTTAGATCCAAGTCAGCAAAAGTTCGATAGATATAATCGATTGCTTGCATATGTTTATGTAGTTCAATCGGTTGGAGGAATTGTTGCAACTATTTCAGCTGACGCAACTGCAACTGGCACGACAGCCACGCCAAATCTTTTCTTCAATAAGTATATGATTGAAAATGGTTTCGCTTACGAATATACATATGGAACGCCATATGTATTTCAAAAAGAATTTAAGTCCGCGGAACAAGCTGCTCGTGATGCGGGGCGCGGACTATGGGGTAATAGTCTGACTAGTGGTTCCGGTTGTAACTAATCTTTCTAAATCTAGGTTATCTATATAATTTATTTCAATTCGAACTTCTGATTTTTTACAAAATAGACAAAATTTATCTTTTTCTTTTTTAGTTATTTTCAATATACGATCTGCGTTATGAATATTAATATTGTCTACATCCTCCTGATTACCTGTTACTTTTATTGTAAATAAATTATCCATAACACTTAGTGGATCGAAATCGGGTGATCCTGCAATAGACTGAGGAATTATTTTTGTAGATGTGATTTCTGCCTGAAGGCCATTTTCCAAAGTGATATCTTTAAAATATCCCATATCATATGTAGCTGATACTTGTCTCACATCGCGTCTATTCGAGGTGTTGTAAATGTAAATATATACAATTAGCGATAAGACTATCAAAACAACTGCAATTCCAGTTTTTCCAAATTTTCTCAAGTAATTCATGTATAGATTATACCTTGAAATTGATTTATAATGTGAGTAATCAATAGTATTGATGTGTTATGCACTTATAGTTCATAGTTTTACTTTTTTCACCTCGTCAATTTTTAAAATGAAAAAAATATTCATATATATAGTTCTTTTTCTGTCAGTGTCACTACTTGCTTACTCTGATGTAGAAGCGGGTTATATTTATGATTCAAAATGGGGATCAAGCGGAACAGGAAATGGACAGTTTAACTTCCCAAACGGTGTTGCAATCGATAGTTCTGGGAATATATATGTTGTAGATACAAACAATCATCGTATTCAAAAATTTGATTCAAGTGGAGTTTATATTACAAAGTGGGGATCCTCAGGTTCTGCTAACGGTCAGTTCAGTGCACCTATTGGAATTGCAATAGATTCACTAGGGAATATATATGTAGCAGATACTAATAATAATCGAATACAAAAGTTTTCTTCAACAACTGCTTATGTTACTAAGTGGGGTACCGCAGGATCAGGAAATGGACAATTTACATCTCCTGAAGGTGTTATGGTTGATGCTTCAGACAATGTATATGTTGCAGATGCCGAAAATTTCCGTGTCCAAAAATTCACATCAAGCGGTGTATATACTACTAAGTGGGGTAGTGCAGGGACAAGCAATGGACAATTTGATACACCTGTTGGTCTAGCACGTGATTCATCTGGAAATGTTTATGTTACAGAAGAGGGTGACAGGGTACAGAAATTTAATTCCACAGGAACATTTATTTCTAGTTTTGGGTCGGCGGGTACTGGAGATGGACAATTCAATAATCCTAGAGGAATAACTTTCGATTCTTACGGTAATATATATGTTGCGGATAGAGTCAACCACAGGGTCCAAAAGTTCAACTCAAGTGGGAACTTTGTTTCTAAGCTTGGTTTTGGTATTTTGGGTAGTGCTGACGGTCAATTCGATACACCTTCAGGGGTTGCAATTAGTACAACCTCTCAGTACATGTACATATCTGATAGAAATAATTATAGAATACAAAGATTTATATACGTACCGTATCCAATATCTACAACTTCCGCAGCCTCATCTTTGACTCAGGATACAGCAACACTAAATGCAAATTTATTAGACCTGGGAACCACAACAGTGACTCAACATGGTTTTGTTTATGGTACTTCGTCTGACCTATCAATTACAATAGCGACAACTACAATTGGTGCAATCAGCACCACAACAACTTTTTTAAGTAATCTAACGGGTTTAACCGCTGACACGACTTATTATTTTAAATCCTACGCCACTAATTCAGAAGGGACTGGATATGGAAATATTGCTTCATTTACAACACTCCCACTCGCAGTTCCAACAATAACCACAGGCACAGCCTCAACGTCTAGTCCGCATAAGTCAACTCTCTACGGTACTATTAGTTCGCTAGGCGGATTGCCGGCCACTTCTCGTGGTTTTTATTGGGGAGAAACGGATAGCTATGGCGCTACAACAGAAGAATTAGGTGATTTTGCAGCAGGTAGTTTTAGTGCGAACCTGAGCTCACTTACACCAGGAACAACCTATCACTATATGGCTTATTCAATCAACTCTCTAGGTACTGGATCTGGCGATGATGCTCAATTTACTACACCTGAAGATTTTACTTCTGTCCGATCTGGTAATTGGAATGATGGAAGTACTTGGGGTAATGATTCGCCTGGTGTAGCAGGGATTGACTATCCTAATTCTTCTTTTGATGTAAATATTTTCCACACAGTTACTTTAAATTCAGACTCATCTGCTAAGGATGTATTAATTAAATCCGGAGGCACTGTTGCACTTGGTGCATATACGCTATCTGTTGCTGGAAATTTTAAAAACTATGGCTCGCTGGATGCAAATACTGGAACCGTAACCTTGACTGGTTCAGGTCAACGCATAACTGGTGTAAATACTTTTTATAATTTAGTTAAAAATGTAAGTGCAGCTGATACATTGTATTTGGCTTCTACTACAACAGTAATAAATAATCTAAATTTGTCTGGTGTATCAGGCGGACTACTAACTGTAAATTATTCTACCGATAATAATCCAAATTTTTCTCAATCTTTTGGAGAAAATGGAACTGGTAATGGTCAATTTGATGGAGCTCAAGGCGTAGGCTATGACGCATCTGGAAATATTTATGTAGTTGATACTGCAAATAATCGAGTTCAAAAATTTGATTCAAGCGGAAATTATTTGTCTCAGTTTGGAAGTTTTGGTACAGCAGAAAATCAGTTCGACACCCCTATCGGTATTGCTATTGATTCTTCTGGAAATATATATATTGCTGACAATAGAAATGAGCGTATTCAAAAATTTGATTCAAGCCATAATTTTATAAAGATGTGGGGATGGGGAGTTGCAACAGGAGGTGATGAATTCGAGACTTGTACATCCTCATGTCAGATAGGTATATCTGACGATTCCCGAGATGTTGATGGTATGATGTGGGGTCCTGCAGTAATCAAAATTGGACCAAACGGTAATCTATATGTCACTCAAAATGCTGAATCAACTGATCCTTTTGATTCAATTATTGAATTTGATACTAACGGTAATTTCGTAAGTCGTTGGGGTGCTGAAGGTACTGAAGATGGTCAATTTTACTACGGAGCTTATGGTATTGATTTTGATTCTGAAGGGAATATTTATGTAGCTGATATTTCTGGTGTACGAATTCAGAAATTTGACTCAGATAAAAATTTCATGAGAACTTGGGGTTGGGGTGTTAGAACAGGAACTAACCAGTCTGAGGTATGTTTATCAAATTGTCGAGGTGGAAATGCTGGTTCAGGAGAAGGTCAATTAAATGGACCTGCAAGTTTAGTTATCGATACTTTAGGAAATGTAATTGTTGTAGATTATGGTAATAATAATATCCAAAGATTTGATTCAGATGGAAATTATTTGTCTCAGTTTGGAAGTTTTGGTTCTCTAGACAATGAATTTAACCAACCGAAAGGGTTAGTATTTGATACTGTAAGTCAAAATTTATTAGTAGCTGATTCAGCCGGATTCAAAATTAAAAAGTTTTCAATACCAACAACTTGGTATGTTGACCCGCAAGGAACAGAGACTCTTTCTTACTTAAATGTAAAAAATTCTAATTCAGTTTCTTCGGTAACTTGTATATCATGCATAAACGGAGGTGGTAATACAAATTGGGTATTTGCAGAAGCATCAGGAAGTAGTAGTGGCGGTGGAGGTGGTGGTGGAGGAGGATATTCAGGTGTCGTTACTTCTGTGGCGGCCCCTCAACAAGTTGTTTGCTCACCTGGTGAGATATTCAGCTCAAGGACTGGTCAGAGATGTACAGGGACAAGTGGTTCAAGTATTGGTGCTACTACGCCAATTACTTCCACTCAGACTTTGCAAGCCCTGGGTACAGTGTTCACAAGAAATATTACACTAGGAGTTGCAGGCAATGACGTTCTAGAACTTCAAAAATTCCTTAATTCACAAGGTTTTCCTGTCAGCACTTCTGGTGCTGGATCACCAGGAAACGAGTCCACATATTTTGGTCCCGCAACAAGAGCAGCTTTAGCTAAGTGGCAAGCTCAAAACGGTGTCAGTCCGGCTCAAGGATATTTCGGACCAGTCACTAGAGCTAGAATATTAGAAATCTTTTCAGTCCAACCTTTAAATACTCAATCAAACGCAGATTTAAATTCCGGGTCTCCGACAATGCATCCTTCAATATTTGTAAATGATCTTACAATCGGATCAGAGGGCGAAGAGGTCCGTCAGCTACAGAAAATTTTGAACTTAAAAGGTTTTCCTGTCAGCACTTCTGGTGCTGGATCACCAGGAAACGAGTCTACATATTTTGGTTCTGCTACACGTGCTGCACTAGCTAAATATCAACAGGCAAATAATATTTCACCTGCTCAAGGATATTTCGGACCAGTCACTAGAGCTAGAATAAATCAATAGAAGTTACAGCTGTATACTTTGTAGCAAATAAGGTTCTGGTATACTTAGTGCAATATTATGGCTTTCTGGAAAAAGATTCATTATAAGATTATTTCGTCTAGAGTACACAATCTTTCTAGGGCTCCAGTTTTTGCTATACGGAGAATCAGAAGAGCTGAGAAATCAGCAGAAAAGGCAACACAGGAATATTGGAAAAAATTGGGTCCTGGACTTACAACTGGTGCAGCAGACGACGATCCTTCTGGAATTGCTACATACTCTCAAACAGGTGCAAAATTTGGTTTGCATATGAGCTTTATGGCAATCGTCACATATCCGCTTATGGCAGTTGTTCAGGAGATGTGCGCGCGAATTGGGTTGGTGACAAATAAAGGGTTGGCGGCGAATATTAGGATTCATTATCCAAAATGGCTTTTAGTATCACTCACTTTTCTCCTGTTTGCTGCAAATACTTTTAATATCGGTGCCGACCTCGGTGCAATGGCCGAAGCAACTAGATTATTGTTTCCAAATTTTCCTTTCATAGCGCTGGTAATATTTTTTACTGTTTTTAGTTTAGTTCTGCAAATTTTTACAAGTTATAAAACATATGCAGGATATTTAAAATGGCTAGCACTTATCCTATTCGCTTATATTATTACTGCTTTTACAATCAATCTTGATTGGCCAGAAATTTTGAAGAGTACTTTTGTACCAAGATTTGAATTTAATCGCGAAAGCCTTTTGATAATTGCGGCGATTCTGGGAACAACCATTTCCCCATATCTTTTCTTTTGGCAAACCTCACAAGAAGTTGAGGAAAAATTTTTACATAATAGTGTAGGTGAGAGTGTTGGTGGAGGTATAAATATAAATTCTGTCGGTTACAGAACTGTCGACAGTTCTGATCGCGACGAGATAAATACAGTATCGAAATCTGAGATCAAAGATATGCGACTCGATGTATGGACTGGTATGTTTATATCGAATCTTGTAATGTTTTTCATAATTATTGTTTGTTCTGCTACTTTGCATGCAAACGGTATTACGGATATAAACACAGCCGCAGATGCTGCACGAGCACTTGAACCTTTGGCTGGTCGCTTCGCATACTTACTATTTGCGGTTGGGATTATAGGAACAGGGCTACTGGCTGTGCCAATTCTTGCAGGGTCAACTTCATATGCAATTGCTGAAAGTTTTCATTGGGTTTCGGGCTTGCATCATAAGTTTCGTGAAGCATATGCTTTTTATGGGGTGATTATTGTTTCTATGGTTGTTGGGCTCCTACTTAATTTTATCGGACTAGATCCAATTAAAGCTTTGATATATTCAGCAATATTAAATTGTATTGTGGCACCAGTTGTTTTAGTGTTTATTGTTTTGTTGAGTAGTAAAAAGGAGATAATGGGTAACCATGCAAGCTCCACACTTCAAAAAACTATTGGATGGTTCGTTGTTATTGTTATGTCTGTGGTTGCGATTGCAACTCTTTTGGCCATTTTCTAAAATTGGCGCGAATTGTTTGCGAATCATGTGCAAAAAAATAGAAGGTGCATAAATAATTGGAATGTAAAAAGTTTATCTGTTAGAATAGATCGTATATGCCAAGTCTCAGTGAGTATATTCGCTCTTTAAAAAGTTATAATCCGGGAATAACGGATAAGTCTATTAAAATTTATCTTCTAAAAGATGGATGGAATATAGACGAAATAGAAAAAACATTTAGAGAAATAAATGGCGTCACACCAACACCTGAAATCTCTGCTACTTCGCCAATTGCTTCTGCACCTTTAACACAGTCCGCGCCGATTAGTTCTTCAACATCTTCAAGTTCGCCCGCTGCGACAAGGGTTATTGAAAAACAGCCAGAGGAGTTGATCACTAATACAATTCCGTATCCAACTTTCGAGCAAGTACAACAGAAAGTACAATCTATATCTTCGAATCCTCCCACACCTCCTTCTCCTGCGATTTCGGTGCCGACTTATACAGCGGCACCTGCACCAGTGTCTGTGGTTACGCCGGCTTCTGTGCCTACATTGGGGCCATCAGCGGCACAATCGCCAATTTCTATTAGTATCCCCGCGGATAACTTCGGCGCTCCGGTCCCTTCTCTTAAACCTAATTTTTCATATAAAGATATTATGGGAGATAATCCGCCTTCGACTACACCTGCAGTTGGACCTGCGGCTGCGTCTGTTTCTGCGTCTTCAGCAGTTAAAGAATCTCGTATTCCTGTCGGATGGGCAGAAGAAATTGGAAATGCAACGAAATCTGCAAATAAAGCCAGTATTGAAGCAAATAATATGAGCGTGGGTCAGATAGCTAGTACTGCAATACCCACTATGACACCTGCGCAGGCTGAAGCTGTTGCAAGGTTAAGAGGTGCAAAAATGGCTGGTATCTCTGAGTCTCCTTTGCCACAAAGTTCTGGTACAACACAGACTCAGAATCAAATACCGCCAACTAATTCAGCATACGGATCTCCTGCACCAATTGTGACGCCTGTTGCGGCACCGACGCAAAGCGTAAAGGCACAAAATAGTGGTGGGGCAGTTAAGATGATAATTTGGCTCATAGTTATCTTGGGATGTATTGGCGGATTAGGATTTGCATATATTAAATATGTTCATGGAGTTTATTTATTCGTGCAGGCGCCATTTTCAAAAGAAAACTTCATAGAAGGTTTTGCCAAAAGTATAGCTTCTGTTGATACTGCTGCATATGAAGCTTCGATGTCTTTCAAAACTGCACCTATGGAAGCAGGTGTTGTCGAAGTAGATTTTGATAAATTCCCAGATATTGATTCGGGTTCAGGGTTAGACGACAATTTCAGCCCAGGCTATTCAAGTTCACTATATGATTCGAGTGAAGATATCATGTCTATGATTCCATCGGATGCTAAGTTTAGTTCATCTATTTCAGGAATTTATAATAAAAAAGGAAATTCAAATGACGGAAAGTTTGGAGTGAAAGCAGATTATACAGGTGATGGTGTAAGTATCGCTGTCGATATTGAGTCTATAAAATTAGCTGATAATTTTTATGTGCGAGTGAATACATTCCCAGCTTTTTTCATGGACTTATCAACAATTAAGGACAAATGGATTTCTATAACCGAAGAAGATGTACAGGATTCTTTGGGAGATTATTTTTCAATATTTGATATCGGAAGTGATGACATAGGTGGAACTGGTGATACTGATAAGAAAGACTTAAAAAAGCAATATGTAGCTATTTTAGAATTTGCAAATCAAAAGCAGGTTCTTGAAGTTATTGGCGAGCCAGTAAAAATAGTTGGTGCAGATAAGCGAGTGATATATGAATATGAAGTAAAGCCAAATTTGAATAATCTTATTGCATTTGTTGAAGGTCTTCCAGCTCATCTCAAATCTCAATTTGGAGATGAAGCAATATTACAAGGAAATGCAGTTCAAAATGCTGAAGATCTTAAGGAACTTAAAAGTGAAAAGTTCGCATATTATTTCAACTATTTCCGTGACCATACAAAAACATTAGTTGGTGTGGATACAAAGGGTTTGCCGGCATATATTGATGTGTTTAATAAGACTGCACCAAAGGGAAATACTCTCAAAAAACAACTTGAAACAAATTTTAGAATTTCTTTAAGTAATGTAAATGGAAATAATGATGTGGTGGCTCCAGAGAATCCATTGCCATATATTGATGCATATTCTCAAGTTACAGGTAAGAGTAAGGATGATATTTTGTATGAACAACAACGTTCACGTATTTTAAATATTCAAAGTGGAATTAGGGAATATACGCGATATTCAGGAACACTTCCTTTGACTCTTGAAGATTTGGAAAGATCTACTGCTGATTTGGTGATAGCTAGCAGCACATTTAAAGATATATTTAAAGGAAGCGGAGATGATGATTACTTTTATCGATATCAATTCTCTACATCCACACGTCCAATTTATGGAGGTAGTTTGAAAAACGCATTTTCTTCACAACCAGGACAAAATATTGTATATAAACGTATAAGTAATTCTAGTTATGAATTAGTTTATGATATGAAATTACCATCTGTGCCTAAAAGTAGTTATACGCTTATGTATGAGTACGGTATGGGTGATTATTACGGTGATAAAGTTACTATTTTTGGTTTACCTTTTGTAAATGGAGTAAACACCGCCACAGAAAAAGATGAATCAATACAAGCCGGAGCAAATAAAAAAATCGACACTGATAAAGACAGACTTTCAAATGATCTAGAAATTTATATAGGAACAGATCCGAATAAGAGTGATACAGATGGTGACAAAAAATCAGATTACGAGGAGCTCCGTGCGGGAACAAATCCAAAGGGTGCGGGGAACTGGTAAACTGAATAACAAATATAAATACCCTCTCTGCTACGCTTCGCTATGCGCATAGAGGGTATTTATATTTGTTATTCAGACTTGGGGTGGTGAGTGTGAGTAGGGTGAAGTTATCGATATGGATTCTTTAATTTGAGGTGCATTAATTGTAAATTTTTAAATGCAATTTAGTTGTGACTAGGAAGTGAATGAGTGGGAAATTATAGTATCTTCCTATGCGAATAGCGAAGCGTAGCAGAGGAAGATACTATAATTTTCTACTTATCCACAGACTAAGTGTTGACGGTGAACCATGGTTCACCTATAATAAAAACATCCAGAAATAGTAAAAACGCTTGAGTATCCAACCCAAAACCATTATCTAAAATTAAAATAAAATTTAGATTAAGAATTAATAAAACTTAAATAAAACCCAAAAAATAATATGACAAAGATTACACTTATGTTTATGATCGGCAAAGAAATTAGTAAGCTAAATAGCAAAATTGATAAGAAGATTATGAAAGGCCAGAGATATGAAAGAGAAGCGCGACATCATCGAGAATTGGTGCACAAGCTTCGAAGACTTGAAAGCGATGCCTCAATTGCGCGAACACTTACATATGCACTGTTCTAGGATATAATCAGATTGTGAGCGCGCTAAGTGCTTCAAACTAGAACAAATTTATGACAGACTTTGAATCGTATAAAAAGAAAATAATGGAATTCTGTAGAGAGACGCGCCGTGTCCCAGGTTATAAGGAATTTCAGACTCTTACAGGTTTCAAATCTAAAAATGCCGTCTTTAAATTAATAACTAAATTAGTAGATGAGGGCATTTTTGAAAAAGACAGTCGTGGAAAATTATCCATGAGGTCTTTTTTTGGTGATGTACCAATGCTCGGTGTAGTTGAAGCGGGTATTCCAACTGCAGCTGAGGCTAGTACAGGTACAGATTTTTTGGACAATACAAGTGTTGAGGAGTTCTTATTGGGTGACGTTAAGGGCGAAACTTTTATGCTAGAGGTTAAGGGTGATTCTATGATTGAAGCGCATATAACAGAAGGTGATATGGTTTTGGTTGAGCGAACAGATAAGCCAAAGTTAGGTGAGATAGTTGTTGCTTTGGTCGACGGCGGTTGGACTATGAAATATTATAGACAGGATAAAAGTGGCAAAACATACCTAGAACCTGCAAACGAAAATTATAAGAATATATATCCTGAATATGAGTTAGATATTCGTGCGGTTGTGAGGGCTGTGATTAGGAAGTTTTAATATTAATTTTTGGATAATGGAAAGTCCTGCAAACAAAAAACAAACTGGTGAAAAAAAGTATTGGTTAATTAAATCAGAACCTACTACATATTCTATCGATCACCTCAAGACCGACGGCAGCACACCTTGGACTGGAATTAGAAACTATCAGGCCCGAAACTATATGCGAGATAGTATGAAAGTCGGGGATTTATGTTTGTTTTATCACTCAAGTGCGAAGGAGGCTAAAGATATTGGTGCGGCAGGAATTGCGAAGGTCGCTAGTAAGCCATATCCTGATCCTACAGCCCGCGATAAGAAAAGTGATTATTTTGAGAAGAACCCTAAAATTATCTGGGATTTGGTTGATATTAAATTTGTAAAAAAGTTTCCGCGCCTAGTGCCACTTTCGGAAATTAAAAATGATCCGAAGCTTGCAGGAATTCTAGTTGCTAAAAAAGGCATGCGACTTTCTATTCAGCCAGTTAGTGAAAAAGATTTTTTGTATATTGAAAAAAGGGGCGCCGAAGGCGCCCCTCTCAAGGGTTGAATTGGCAGTGGATTATTGTCCACCGTATCGATAGCCGATATTGGTCAGCTCCGTTTTTGGATGTCGCCGTAGAATTAGCACTGTCATTCCAATCATGAAGATAAACCTCCAAAAATTTTCATCTCTCAGTAATGCTGTCATGGTTTCGGTTTGGCTGTGCACATACTGTGCGGTTTGTTGATGCGAGCAGTAGGGTACGTATTCGGGCAAGCGTATTCTCACGCTGTTAGAAAGAACTTAAATAAAGTCTACATATTTTTCCCTACCTTAGCAAACATCTCTGCTGTATACTTATCGGTATATGGATCATGAGAATGATAAAGGTTTAATTAAGCTCATTAATCAAAAATTGGATTCTGGAAGCACTTTAGATGAGACTAGAGAGATGCTTTATCGTGCAGGTATTTCTAAAAACCAAATTGAACGTGCGCTTTTGAGGGTGCACCCCCGATCATCCAGTGCAAATAGAGCAAACCATTATCAAAGAGAAATTGATAATAATGATTTCTTGCCTCCTTTGAAAAAGAAACATAATAATAATCTGGCACAAAATACTGAAACTGATTTATACGGTTCACCTGAAATTTATATTAAAGATCCAAACGGTCACGCTAGCAAGGTGTATCAGACATTAAACAAACCTATCGAGCCAATTGAACTTCAAGTAGAAGAAGTCATTTCTGAGGAAATTCGTCATCGAGGACTTTTCAAAGGACGACTACGCCGGAAAGAATTTATTATTGGTTTTCTATTCTTCTTTGGTTTAGGTTTTCTTTTCTTCACAGCGGTTGTATATCTTTTGCAAATTATGTCTCCTGCAGTTTGGAAGGATATTGCAGATTTTGTTGAGTGGGACTCAAAAGGTGTTTGGTATATTTTTATGCCATTTATATTTGCGCCAATTACAATAATCATGGCTTCGCTAATTACACGCCGTCTGCATAATTTAGAGTTGCCGGGATTTATCGCATGGTTTTATTTACTTATTTTTATCACTCCTCCAACAGGCTTAATTGGATATGTATTTATGGCAATGGATCTAGCTCTACTCATACTATTCATAGTGCTTCTCACTAAAAAGGGACACCCTGCACCGAATAAACATGGAGCTCTTCCGGGAAGTCATGGATCAATTTTCGCTAAAATTTTAGGACATCATTAATAATTGCATTAGCAGATCTAAATTGAAGTGATATACTAAATATATGGAAACACTCGTCAAAGCTGATATTTTCTTTTTCATTGCTTCAATCGCCCTCGTCGTACTTGTTCTTATTCTACTCATAATTCTAGCCCTCGTCGTATTTTATGGCCTTAGAGTATCTAGAAGAATCGATTATATTACTGAAAAAATTAGAGAAGAAAGCGATAATATTTCAGGCGATATTGCAGATATAAGAGAAAAAGTAAGAAGTGGAGGAATGAGATTCGGAAGCACAATCGGCACAGTAGTCGGATTCTTAACTGGCTTCTTAGGTAAGAGTAAATCGCGATCAGATAATTCTTCAAGAAGTACAAAATCAAAAAGTTCTCGCGCATCGAAAAACGATAAAAACGATAAAAAATCAAAATCTAGAGATGCTGAATTCGACAATGATTCATCTGAGACGGAAGATGAGGGATAGGGTATAATATATCTATCGGCAATAACCGGTCCTACTAACCAAGAATATTAATCGGGGTAGGTTATAAGCAATACAGTTATCAGTTTATATTCAAAATATTATGGCTAAAAAAACATCAGCCTCAAAACCAGCTCCTAAAAAAGCTTCTCATGTAGGCGCAGCAACTATTATTGGTGGTCTTGCAGCAGCAGCTGCAGTTGGAGGATATTTCCTCTACAACAATAAAGATGCTCAGAAAAAAGTTAAAAAAGTAAAAGGATGGGCTTTGAAAGCAAAGGGCGAAGTTCTAGAAAAGATTGAAAAATTGAAAGAGGTAAATGAAACTGCATACAATCAAGTAATTGACGCTGTGCTTTCTCGATACCAGAAAGTTTCAAATATCGACGGTTCTGAACTTATCCAAATTTCTAAGGAATTAAAGTCTCACTGGAAATCAATTCAGAAGGATTTGTCTGCTGGATCAAAAAAAGTTTCTAGTGTAGTAAAGAAAGTTGTAGACGCTGGAATCAAAGACAAAGGACCAGCTCCAAAGAAAGTTTCAAAGAAGTAATAAAAGATTAAGCTTAAATTGTAAGTTTACAAAAAACACCCTTTAGGGGTGTTTTTTGTTTTGTAATAATGTACTATCTAGATATATATGAATAATAAAGATACATCTTGGGGGAAAGTAGCTAATTGGTATGACACGTATTTGGATGCAGAAGATAACTATCAAGCCAAGGTAATCTGGCCTAATTTGGAGCGTCTTTTAGGCTCTGCTACTTCTGGATCACCTAGTTTGCTAGATATTGCCTGCGGGCAGGGATATTTCTCATTTTTGGCAAATAAGCAGGGTTTTAGTGTGACTGCGGCGGATATAGCAGGTGAGCTAATTCAGGTCGCAAACAGGCGCGTAGAGGCTGAAAAGGCCATAAAATCAGGCAAAGAAGTGCCACAGCCAGCCTTCCATATTGCACCGTCTCATGACATGCCAAAAGTACCTGATAATTCACAAGATATAGCTATTTGTATATTGGCCCTTCAAAATATAAAGGAGCTAGATCTTACTTTCAAAGAGGTTTCTCGAGTCCTTAAAAAGGGTGGAAGATTTATATTTGTACTTAATCATCCGAGCTTCCGAGTGCCTCAAAACTCTGATTGGTATTTCGATTCTAAAAAAGGAATTCAATCTCGTCTCGTATCAAAATATATGCAAGAAACTAGTATCAAGATTGATATGAATCCAGGGATCAAGAACCCAAGACAAAAAATTTATACGACATCTTTTCATCGACCTTTGCAGTTATTTGTGAAGTTTTTATCGAAGAATGGCTTTATGATTTCAAGATTAGAAGAATGGTGTTCTCACAAGAAAACTGAAGCCGGGCCTCGTAAAGCCGCCGAAGACAATGCTCGCAAAGAAATTCCTATGTTTATCGCAATTGAAGCGGTTTTAGGTTAAGTTTTGTGTCTAAGCAGGAATTCCTAATTCTTGATACAATTCTCATATGAACAAGGCTTTAGTACGCCCTTTAATTTTAATACTCGTTTTTTTCATGGGTCTTTATGTATTACGGGAACCTTTACGTAATATAGGCTCGAATTTTGCTCTTCTTAAATTTCATTATATAAATCCTGTTATTGCATATGTAAAAGGTGATTCTGAAACTGGTTCGGCCAAGGATTCAAAGTATCAAGAAATATATGACGGCGAAGGGAATAAGATTGAGCCATTGCCAAACAATAATCCTGACGTAAACAACCCAAATAACGGTGATAACAATTCAACAGGTTCAGGCACAACAAATACAGGATCGACAAATAACCAACAAGGAACTGAAAATAACGGTGGGGCAAAAGGTGTAATTGTTTCGAGAAATACTCTCGAAGCAGATTCATCGAACCTTTCAATAAACGGAGTTTTGGTAGCAACGAACAAAGAACGCGTTTTGAAACAATTTCCCGCTCTTAAATTAAATACAAAATTAAATAAAGCTGCAGAACTAAAGTTGCTAGACATGTTCACTAATCAATATTTCCAGCATGTATCTCCTGGAGGAGTAGGTGTATCAGATTTAGTTAGAAAAGCCGGATATGAATATATCGTAGTTGGAGAAAATTTGGCGCTAGGAAATTTCGGCGGAGATATTCAGGTTGTAACAGCATGGATGAATTCACCAGGTCATCGTGCCAATATTTTAGATTCAAGGTATCAAGAAATCGGAATTGCAGTGGGTAAAGGTATGTACAATGGCCGTGAGCAATGGATAGCCGTCCAACACTTCGGTAAACCACTTTCTTCATGTGAGGGACCAAACGACATTCTCAAAGATAAGATAGCTATACATACAAATGAGCTTGCTGTTCTTGAGCTCGAGCTGACTGCTCTAAAAAAGGAAATTGAAGGATCGGTGGATAGGGGTCCTGATCAGGAATCAAGAATAAATAAATATAACAATCTTGTTGTGAGTTACAATAACCGACTCGAAGGATTGAAAGATGAAATCACAACTTACAATGCTCAAGTTAGAACTTTCAATACATGTGCCGGACTTAAGTAAAATTCCGCATCTAACTTCAGACTAGATACTAGTTTTTGATCAAGAAAGCATATCTCATTCCTACAAACATAATCAATCCAAGGATGAAAAACATATGTCCAAAAGGTAGGAAGTACAGAGAGATACTGGCAATTACAGGAAGGATTAAGTAGGGTAGAGTTCGGGTCATTCTAAACAAACTGATAAAAGTAGAATTTGTTGGCTTCACATGACGGAAGAAATAGCTTTCTGTTGATACTTCAATAAACGCTGCTCCGACATGAGACATAAACAAAAGTATAATCCAAGCAAAAAGGTGAGGTGTATTCAAGAATGGTTGAATTATTGATCCAAGCGCAAGCAAAAAGAATCCCCAAATAAGCAAATGTTTTTCATCGTGCAATTTATCTTGAATCTTTCCAATTGCGCGTTCAAAGAATATATACGGCAATAGCATGACACTGAAAAGGATTCCTATTTCATTCCAAGAAAAGCCTACATATTCATGCAAATAAATCGGAAGATAAACTACAGTCCATGCAAAATATAAATTAAGCAATAATCGATCTGCAAAAATATCAAAGATATTATGATTTTTATAGAAAGAAGCAAGTGCTGGTCTTATTGATACGATAGGGTAATCAGGGTCTTTGAATTTAGAAAAATTAGATTTAATAATAACTATAAACGGAATTAAAAATAACGCCGATATTAAATAAATTTTCCAAAAACCTGCAATATGAAGAGCGTTGATTGCACCGCTACCCAAATTAGAAAGATTTAAGTCTCTGTCTGCAATTATCATACCTGCAATAAAAGGAGTGATAATAGGGGGAATATTCCATACAGTAAGGAAGGTTCCTCGTATAGAACCGGCTTCATTTGCCTTACTATAAGCCTCTAAAAGCATGTCTATACAATAGAGCAAAACAGAAGCTACGAGCATATGCAGTAGAAAAGAAGCTACTGCAATAGCAGGGTGAAGAGGGAAAGCCAAAAGTATTACAGATAAGGCCTCAATAAGTGCCAAACCAATAGTTAGCTGCACAACACCAAATTTTCTAAGTAATCTAGGCGCCTGAATAAATAAAATAATACTCAATAAAGCACCTACACCATAAACAATACTTACTAATTTCTCACCTACAAAAGCAGATATATATGTCGAGTTTACGAAATATATAAAATAAAAGTGAAAAGACAGTAAAAGTACGGAAACAAAAATCATCAAAACTGAATTCAGTTTAGAGTTCTTTGAAAATAATCTATCCATTCAGATTATTATACACAAATCATTACAGGGATGATAATCGGACGCTTGGCAGTTTCTTGGAAGATAAATCTACCCAATACATCTGATACAACATCTTTTACATAATCAATATTTACTGGTCGCATATCGTGAGTTACTTGTTCTACAGTATTTTTTACTAAGAAACGAATTTCTCGCAATAATTCTTGTGATTCACGAAGATATACTGATCCTCTAGAAATAATATCTGGAGATTTTTTAAGTCGGCCAGTGTTAGAGTTGATAATAGCAACGACAACATATATACCGTCCTGTGCCAAAATCTGTCTGTCTCGAATAACTACGTCTTGGATATCTCCAATCGTGAATCCATCAACCATAACAGTATTGTCAGGCGCCTTAACTGAAAGACGAACCATCTTTGTACCGTTCTCCTGAATTTCAATAATAGTACCGTCGTCAGGAACAGTGATATTTTCTTTAGGAATACCTAATTGTTCTGCAAGCTCCGCATGAAGCTTCAACATGTAGTGGTGTCCGTGAACAGGAATAAAATACTTAGCTCGAAGTTTACGGTGTAGCCACTCGATTTCACCTCGGTTACCGTGACCTGTTGAGTGAATATATACGTCTGAACTTCGGTAGTGCATAATTTTTGCACCTTGTCTTGCAATACTATCTTTTAGTTTCTGTACAGCTTTTTCGTTTCCAGGAACAATTGAAGATGAAAGCACAACAGTATCTCGCGGAGTTAATTTGAAGTGCTTGTATTGATTATTTGATACACGCATAAGGAAGGCGAATTCTTCACCTTGAGCACCTGTAGCAATAATTACAATCTTATCAGGTGGATATTGATCGATTTCAGTCGGGTTAATGAATGTAGATTTATTAACCTTCAAAATTCCTGCTTGAATAGTAATATCCACGTTATTTTTCATACTTCGTCCTTCGATAATTACTTTCTTACCCATCTTTTCACAAGCATGAATTACATGAGCAATACGATTTACGTGAGATGAGAACATACCTAGAATAAGTCTGCCTGTAGAATTTTTTACAATTTCCTCAAGGTTTTCATGAACAATATGATCAGGAGTAGAGAATCCGGGATTTTCAATGTTTGTAGATTCACCAATAAAGAGAAGAACATTTTTTCCATCAAAGATAGAATAGTTATTCAATTCTTGTTCAGTAACAACTGTTTCTCGGTGATCAAGTTTGAAGTCTCCGGGAGTTGTGATATATCCGTACGGAGTTTCAATAGCAATACCAAGTGAATCAGGAATACTATGACTTACTCCATAGAATTGAACTGATTGATTGCCAATCTTTAGCTTTTCATTTCCTTCAATAATAATATATTTAAACGGCGTAACATGAGGAAACTCCGCCTGACGCTTCTTAAGCATAAGAGACGTAAGGTTTCTTGTATAAATTGGCGGATTACCAATTCTATCCATGATAAAGGGAAGGGCGCCGATATGGTCCAAGTGACCGTGAGTAACAATCATAGCTTTAATTCTATGCTTTCTTTCTTCAAGATATTTCGTGTTCGGAAGAATATAATCTACTCCTGGAGTATCACTATCTTTGAACTTAAAGCCTGCATCGATAACGATAATATCGTCACCAATTTCAACAACCGTCATGTTCATACCGATTTCTTCTACACCTCCAAGTGGAATAATACGAATATTTCCTGGAGCTACTGGAGGAATTGGAATATTTGGATTACTTTGAACAATTAGACTATGCTTTTTTGGAACACCAAGTGGGCGAGGGCGCATACGGTTCTTTGAACTTTTGCCACCACCTCCGCCACCACCATTACCACCACGACTACCATCGCCGTTCCCACCACCTCTTCTTTGATTATTGTAGCCATCAAAAGAATCGCCCTGACTCTGACCTTGACCTTGTCCACCTCTTGGGTCTCTAGGACCACCTTGCTGTGGAAGCACTCTTCCTTCGGCAGATGTTGGATCTGCTTGATCGTCGATGAAGACATCGTCATGATCAAATCTTTCAGCTAAACTTTCGTCTTCGCTTGAAGCAGGGGGTCTATTATCTGCAAAAGAAGCATCTTTACCTTCAGCTTCGAGCGCTTTGTCTACAAGTTCTTTGAACTCTGAAACAACATCAGCTTTCTGATTTGGTTTACTAGACGGACTTGGATTTCTGTAATTCATTTTATTTATTTAATTTTAATAATTTTTTAATAATTTTTTTTGTATTTGTGAATGGCTTTCGTATTTATTCTCTCTACTTGTTTTCACTATTCTCTGGCTTTTTCCAAACATAATCTGTTTCTTTGTACCAGTTATGAATATTCATAAATCTTTCGGACGGTTCGGTAATACTTTCTATACTCATATTATTAATATGTTCGTTTGAGAGGTATACAAATTCCGGTGAAAAAAGAAATATTGCAGGAATATCGTTTGCGATTTCGGTCTCAAATTCTGCACGCGCAGCTAGTCTTGTTGATGGATTACTTGTGCCACGAGCTGTTTCCAGTGCTTTATCCGCCTTTATATTCGCATAGAGGGCGATATTTAGTCCTGGATCAACACGTTGTGATGAATGCCAAAATGGATATAAATCAAGGTCTCTACCTAAAACTTGTCCAAAGAGGAGAGATCCATACTTTCTTGGGCGAATCACCTTCTGCGTGAGATCTGAGCTTTCGAATACTTCGATCTTAACCTCTGCGCCGAGTTTTGTCCATTGTTTTTGTAAAATCTCAGCTGCAAGTTTTAGTTCAGGTGAATTTGAAGTAGTAATAGTAAAAGCTAATCTTTCAGTCTTTTCCTTAGTCTTTTTCTCATAAATATTCGTAGATGTACTCATAACCCAGCCTGCAGTTTCAAGAGTTTTTCTTCCAAGTTCTATGTATTCATTTTCTGATAATGGAATTTGAGAAGTTGTCGAAGGTGAATTTGACGCAGACAAGCTTGTAGGGATTGGGGAGTAAGCTTCGGTACCATAACCTTTTAATATTTCAGAAATCATCGCCTTACGATTAATACTTTCGTTCAAAGCCTTTCGAACCTCTTTGTTTATAAAAACGGGTTCTGCGGTTTGATTAAAAAATAGACCAAAGACACGGGGAAGAGAATTTTTTGTAATTTGCTCAGCGTCATTTTCATTTATAATATTTTCTACATATTCTGGTGAAATACCCCCTAGAGAATCTATATCATTTCGTTTAAAGGCGTTTACAGCATCAATTTCATTTGTAAAAAAACTAAAGACAATTTTATCAATCAAAGGTTTACCAAGCGCATATTTATCAAAAGCCTGTAGTTCATAATATGTATACAATCCTTCAATATTTTGTTTTGTAGATTTGATTCTATATGGTCCAGATCCAATTGGGTCCTTATAAAAAACATTTACATCAAAAGAATCTGAAGGAATTTTTTCCCAAATATGCTTAGGTAAAATACCAAGCGTTAAATTTTCTTCAAAAGGTGCATAAGGCTTTTTAAGTGTGAACTTGATTTCGAAGGGATTAACTTTTTCAATTGTTACTCCAGCCCAATTTGCTGCTTTTACGCTTTTTGTAAGAGGATCAGTTGCTTTTAATATTGTAAATTCAATATCATCAGTTGTAAGAGGGGTATTGTCATGAAAAACGAGACCTTGTTTAATTTTTACATCATATACAAGACCGTCTTCAGATACTGTTATTGATTCTGCTATGTCTGGAATAAGTTTACCTTCTGGTGTTGCTTTCAAAAGACCAGAATATACAAGAGCAGTAATATCCTTATCTGTATCTGTAAAGGCTAATACAGGGTTAATAAATCGTGCATATCCAATAAGGCCTTCATGTATAGAGCCTCCACTAACTGGTACTTCAGTACCAAATTTATGTTGAGCTGTAATATAAAGGCTTGTAAAACTTATGATAAACACAAGCAAAGCTATGATGGCGGCTAGTTTTTCACTAGGTCGCATAGATGAAAAAATGTTCACGATATAAAATTTCGGTAACTCGTAATAGATGAGGAATCATTACTTCAATAACTCTGGGAAATATTCTGAATGATCCGAATGAAGGACAGTTTAGGGTTTAGCGAAAAGCTAAGCAATTCTTAGTGCAACAATAGCAGAGGCAACAAAAATTATCGCTATGATAATAGTGAAGAAGAATAGAAACTTTTCAAACCCTCGTCTTGTTCTCCATGTAGATACAGAGTCTCCACCGCCGAACGCGCCACCAGCCCCAGCTTCTGACTGCTGGAGTAGTACGCTTA
Organism: uncultured Candidatus Saccharibacteria bacterium; assembly: GCA_964607805.1. Classification (GTDB taxonomy): domain Bacteria; phylum Patescibacteriota; class Minisyncoccia; order Phycocordibacterales; family CAIZLB01; genus DALYDD01. The sequence goes on along the minus strand of CAZSLF010000001.1, from coordinate 107,668 downwards.
CTGTGAGGAGTACAGCAAGGACGATCTGAATGATAGGGAGTATTGAGGTGATATCCATCGATAAGATATTAGCATATTTTAATATGTTTGCAAATTCACAAAAAGTGTATGGTTTAGCAAGGAATCTGGCTTAAATTTGAAAAGAAATACACAGGGGATTTAGTGTTTATAGTATACTTACAATATGAAATCGCTCTTTATAGGTATCTTTGGAATTGTGGTTATTAGTGTTTTATTTTTTGTTTTTCAATTTGTAAAAAATACTGGATTTTCAAATGTAACTAAAGTATCTGTAACAGAAGCAAAAGGGAAAGATCTATATATAGATATAAACAGAAACTCGTCTTTTGAATATCCGAAAGGTTGGGTTATGTATGATCCAGCCTTGGTTTCAGGATATGCTCCAATATTTAAAAACTCTCGAGATGCAGCAAGAGATCAGAATAGAGGATTTATAGCTTTCGGTATTGAAAGTCTACCAAAGACAAATACTATTGCTGAGGATATAGAATTATATTCATATGAATTACCAATCGGTAGCGCACTGGCCTCACTTGTTGGTAAAGAGGTTAAAATTGTGCCAGGTGAAGTAAAAAGAGTTACATATAAAAGTGGTTTATCAGGATTTACTGTTGGCTACCAGGGTGAGAATGAACTTGCTAAAGTCCAAGGTAAAGTATTTTTTTACTATACATTAGATGGAATTGAGTTTGCCTTTTCTACATTTATAGAGCCAATTGTTGAGGTCAGTGATGGTGCTGAAGATGCTGGGGGTGATTTAGGAAACGATGAAAATACGACAACTCAAACTCCTGCACAATTATTTTTGAATCAATCACAAGAATCTTTAGTAAACGTCGTCCGTTATTAAATAGAAATTTCTGCCAACTTATCTAGAATCTTTTTTGAATCAACTTCGCCTGCAGGTCGAGTTATACTTTTAGTATTATCTATTGGTAGTAGATCCACTGATTTTATTACCGTGGAGTCGGGAGCGGTAGTTTTTTCAAGATGTATCCCTAGAGCCAGACCATGTGTTGTATCGTATGAAAAATATTGATCGAATAAATAATTGCCTATAGAATAATAAATTTTCTTGTCTTTATAAGTCTCGATAGATTGAATAACGTGGGGGTGGGCACCAACAATTAGGTCGGCACCAGCATCTATCCAAGCATGAGCAAGTGTCTTTTGTTTTGTACTTGGAAAATTTTCATACTCGACACCCCAGTGAGGCATGATAATTATAAAATCAACATTTTTTTCTTGTGCGTCTTTAATCTCGTCTAAAATATTTGTTTCGTTTTGGTATGTGAATTCGTTGTAGCCAATTAGAGCTATGCATATTTCTTTTTCGCAAATTATTTGGGAAATGGCACTAACCGGGGATTCAGATTTGGGAGAATTAGTTGGATTTCCGAAGTGTTTTAGATTTGACTGCGAGAGCCATTTTACAGTTTGAGCCAATCCTTCTTGACCAAAATTATCTGTATGATTATTTGCCAGGCTTACAATATCTATACCACTTTTTTTAAGTGCAGTTGCAGACGATGTTGGAAAGGTAAATGAAAATCCAGGTATGCCTAAACCATCTGGCCCAATTGTTTTAGAGGGGTGAGTTGTGATTGGTCCTTCTAGATTTGCAATTGTTAGATCATAGTTATCGCTTAACTTTTTTGTAGATAGAACAAATACTTCGTCTGAGCCCAGTTTTGATATTTGAGCTCGGATTCCTCGATCGAGCATAATATCTCCAAGAAAGAGAAGAGATATTTCTTGAGGATCTGTGCTTGTTGTTGGTTGAGTGAGGTTCGCATAATCTTTATCGATAGTGCTCATAAGGTTAATTTCAGATAGAAGAAAATTTTTAGCATTTCCAATATTCCAAATAAATGCGATTAGAATTCCAATTGCGAGTATGCATATTATTTTAAATATAGTGAAAGAGTATTTTCTATGAGTGCTAGAATTTTGTAAGTCTTGCAGATTTTGGTCTGGCTTAAAGTGGGTTGTGTTGTTTGAACGTTTTTCCATTACCAATAATAGTATGCTAAAATCAAAAAATATGAAATTCCTATCTTTGTTTATTGCTTCCCTCAATAGAAAGAGTTTTTATAAAAGTGTCTTAGACGGTAAGGAGAAAATGGGTTTTACCTATGTAGCCAAGCTTGAAGTTGTAGCTACTTTATTTATCGTTATTATTGTTTCTATAAATATTTCAGGCATACTTCCGACTCTTGATAAAAAAGCTAGAACACTTTTGCCAGCTGGAGCTGAAATTATTATCAAGGACGGAGCGCTACTTTCAAATATAAATCCTGTAATTATTCCTATGCCAAACGGTGTTGTTGGTGAGGCAAAGCAGCATGCAAATTTATTTGTTCTCGATACAACAACTGAATTAACAAAAGAAGATATAAATAAGAAAGATACTTTTATTTTGGTAAATAGTGAAGGGGTGATTTCAAGAACAGATGGCGTAAGCACTGACGTAACAAAGTTCTCAGAAATTCCTGGTCTGGATATTTCACTTGATCAAGAATGGTTTATTGAAAGGGCGACTTGGATTCGAGAGCATGCAAAATATGTGCCGTTCTTATTATTCTTTCCAATTTTAGTTAGTTTTTACCTTATCGCACTTTTCTGGGCACTTATATATGGACTACTGGCTTATATTATTTTGAGAATGCATGGCTTGCAAAAACCATTTAAAATTGCATATTCAATTGGATTGTATTCTCGAACTTTTGGTTTAGTTGTATCTTTGTTCATGCTTATTGTGCCAGTTTTAAATATTGCGATACTATCCATTCCTCTAAATATCTTCTTTATATATTCTATGCTTAGACAAACACTTCCGAAAAGAACAGGGAATACTGGACAGGCGGGCGGCAAAAGTGCTGTACCTCATGTGAATAAGTAGTATAATTGATGGCATGACAATACCATTTATAATAGTTACGGCTATAGTGATTTTAGCGGTAGTATATTTTATCGCTCTTTATAATAAATTTATCAAGTTCATGACTCGTGCCAAGGAAGCTTGGGCAGATATAGATGTTCAATTAAAACGCCGATACGATTTGATCCCTAATCTAGTTAGCACGGTTCGAGGATATGCGGCCCATGAAAGTGGAACTCTAGAAGCTGTAGTTTCAGCCAGAAACTCAGCAATTAATGCGATAGAGGATCATGCAACAGTTGAGCAGCGTGCGGAAAAGGAAAATATGTTAAGCAGTACTCTTAAATCTATTTTTGCACTTAGTGAAAATTATCCTGATTTAAAAGCAAATCAGAATTTCTTGGAATTGCAGAGAGAATTGTCTGATACTGAAAATAAGATTCAGGCAGCACGTCGTTTTTACAATGGCAATGTGCGAGATCTAAATATTCTAGTTGATACATTTCCTTCAAATATTATTTCTAAGATGTTCAATTTCGCCAAAATGGTCTTCTTCGAACTAGGAGATGAAAAAGAAGCGGCTTCAAAGCCTGTGGAGGTTAAGTTTTAACTATGTCTACACTCTATACACATCAAGATTCAAATAATGCAAAGACATGGTTTCTCATGATCTTTTTATGTGCCCTCATAATTATGGTGGGATGGTTTTTGAGTTATTACTATCAAAGTCCGATAATTCTTTATGTCGGAGTGTTTTTTAGTATTGGATTAAATCTATTTAGTTATTGGTTTTCGGATAAGGTGGCACTTGCGATGGCGAAGGCGCGCGAAGCAGCGCCTTCTGATTATGTCGATTATCATAGAAGTGTCGAAAATTTAGCTATCACGGCAGGGCTACCAAAACCAAGGCTCTATATAATAGACGATTCGGTTCCGAACGCTTTTGCGACTGGAAGAAATAAAGAGCATGCTGCAATTGCTGTGACAACTGGACTTCTTGCAACTCTTGATAAGAATGAGCTCGAAGGTGTGCTTGCGCATGAGTTATCACATATTGGAAATAAAGATATTTTGATTTCAACTATTGCTGTAGTCCTTGCTGGATTTTTATCTATAGTTGCAGATATGTTTTTAAGATCTCAACTAACAGGTGGAAAAAGAGAAGGAAATAATCCTTTAGTTATTATTGGAATTGTATTGGTTGTTTTGTCACCTCTAGCTGGAGCAATGATTAGACTGGCAATATCTAGAAAAAGAGAATACTTGGCAGATGCCAGCGGAGCACTTCTTACAAGATATCCAGAAGGCTTGGCAAGTGCGCTAGAAAAAATATCTCAATATAAGACACCACTTCAGCATGCAAATGACTCAACAGCGCACTTATATATTTCCAACCCATTTGGAGCGAAAGCTATGAAGGGTATGCATGGATTATTCATGACGCACCCACCAATTGAGAAAAGAATTGAAATTTTAAGAGGAATGGGTAAATAGCCTCTAAATAGTATTTTAAATAGCGTTTTTGTGTATATATAGTAAAATAGTCACTATGACAAATATCCCAGAATCAAATCGAAAAGTATTCGCAATATCCTTTATTGTTGCAGTAATTGCACTCTTTGGCTTTGTAGGTTTTACAAAATACCAAGCAAAGTACGGTGCTATGGGTGAGAATAGCGATGTTATGGCTCTACACCCAGATCCATCGAAGGTATTTGATGCGCCATTTACAAAAGGCTACCTATACTATATCGACTTAGGAAAATATGTTGATGATTTAGATAATAAAAATAATATTGGCTGTGGAGACGGTTTATTGCCACATGAAATTGAAATTGGAGAAGAATATGGCGCTACAAAATCAGACGCTACAACATATACACTTGAAAGATTATTTAAAAATAGTTTTTTTGAAGGAATTAAATCAGCTGCTAGCTCAACACCTGGATCCTTTGGAAAAGACCCAAATAATTCTCTTGCCGCATCTAAGCTAACTCTTGAAAGTATTAAAGATGTTCCAGGAGAATATGAAGTAAAAATAGTTGGTAAGCTTCCGCTTGGTGGTGTATGTGACGGTCCCCGAGCACAAGCTATGATTGAAAATACTATTGAACAATTTTTCCTGCCTGCTTCAGTAGATATTTATTTAAACGATAAACCACTTGCAGAGCATTTTAGTTCAAAATAATTTCTTTAGTAATTTGCCGTTTTTTGATTTCGCGTAGAACGGACAGTTCGAATCTACAATTGTAAACTCGGGATATTAATTCTTCAGTGTACTGGAGTAATATGTGTTTTAAGTCACTGGATATTGTTTCGGCACTGATTTTGGCTTCATTTAACTCTTCGTCTATGGCGTTAAATATTGCTTGGATATTAAGATTACTGTTTTTGTCAGTCAGAAGATTATTTTCACTTCGCAATTCAAATGATTTCATAGTCGTGTATTTATTTAATTTTTTATCGTACGTATAGTCTTTGAAATCGTCTAATAATTGTCTGGCCAATAAATAGTGTTTATAAAATCGCTTTAGTTCTGCTTCAAACTCTGGATATATAAATAACGGCACAATACAAGACCCAAAAGATTTATTATAGTGATACTTGTACTCATCAGCCCTTGTTAAGTTTATGTTTATTTTATCTCCCTGGAATACATAGAATATATCAGTCTGCATGAGTATTTTTTCATAGACAAACTTTTTCTTCTTTGTAATTCGCCTCAATCTTCTTCGGAATAGTATTTGGAGATGTTCAAATACGGATATATAGTCCGCAGCATATTCCTCGTCTATTACTTTGTCATAAATATAGTAGGTCACTAACCCGAGAATATGCATATTTAATAATTTCTTAATATGCTCAGTTTGTGCGGGATTCAAGTTTTGGTCTAGACTAGAAATAGCAATATCCTTGCAGATCTGAAAATCTTTACTTGATATCAACTCTGCAATTAGTGTTTGAGAAACAATCTTTCCACCTGGTATAAGCGAACAAATATTCTCCATATATTCTTGATATATTGAGTCTTTGCTTAGTTCGAGCTCACTTGAAATAGGTTTTGTGTTTAGATCATTTCTAAAATATTCATAACCAAGCTGACTTTCATATTTAATCAAAGAATCAATATAGGAAGAAGTTTGAAAAGTATAAGTATTACTTTGTACAGATTCTATGTATAGGTTTGTCGGAATAGCTGGAGTATCGAATTCTAAGATTTCTGTATTGAAAAAATTAATGTCAAAAACCTGCTTGAAAATAATATGTTTACTTATGGAGGTAAAAATTGGGAGGTGAGGATATGCTTTATAAATATGAAATAGGGAAGCAAATAAGAAATGAATATGTATATTTGGTCCAGCTATGTCTTTATTTTTATGCAAAAGTAGTATTTTATTGAATACTTGCTTCACTAAAATTTCAGATTTTGACTCATCGAAAATTAAACGAGTAACAAGATAAAGCGCTAGGGGATAAGAGTGATAAAATTCCGAACTCGACTGACAAGAGCATGTAAAGCCTAAGTGCATATTCTCATCTATACACTTACACATATCTATCTCATTAAAATCAATTATTGACCTAAATACATAATCAGATAATTCGCTACTCAATATATTTTGATTTTTAAAGAAGGCTGCGATTGAACTTAATACAACAGGATCTATTGATTGCCAGCTAGGTTTGGATATATCGGCATACCAAGTATTGAATAAATAAGGTTTTTCCGCGGAACGTATAGATTCAAGAGAAATAAGTAAATTTGCAATATGTTCTGCGGTTATGAGGGTTGGATTCAGTATTTGTAATGTATAGAGAAAGGAAAAAGTATCATCTATATCGTCGGGATATGATTGGGCCTCAGATAAGTAGTCCTTATGCCTTGGGATATAGTTCAGTGTAAAATTCGAAGACAATTGTGATAAAATAAAGGCGATTCTCGATAGTATATGGTTTTGTAAATGAATATTTTTGACTTGCCCCAGTTGACTTATTCGCATAAGAATATTCAACTCAATAATAGTGAGGAATACAGGTTGTTCCTTAAATTTATTTAGAGTATGCAAACCGTCAACAAGATATGTGTTTATGTTCACATTTAGAGTATGTATTTTGATAGGTTAAATTCTCATCAATTTTGGGTAAAAATTTGATAAAGTTAAAATAAAGATAAATTTAAAATTATTTGATATAATATAAACATGCATAGAAATACTATGATTTATAGGTATAAAAGAGCCCATTACATAGAGGCTTTCACGATGATTGAGCTTCTCGTCGTAATATCCATTCTCTCTTTTTTGGCTAGTATACTTTTTGCAAGCATGAACCAATCAACTGATAAAGCGGTTATGGCGGCTGGTAAAAAGTTTGAAAGTAGTACTTATAATACTCGAGGAGATCAAGCTACACATGAATATGATTTTGAAAATTTTCTTGAAAATGACCTAGCGCAGTCAGGTGGTGGCTATAGTGGTTTATCAATGAATGGAAACAATGCAGCTTTTGTATCTAACAGCCCCGTAGGAAAAACAAATGGTAATTATGTTAGTCTACCAGGGGATACTTATCTAAGTGGAGTGGCGAATTTGAGCGAAACTAGTTATGCTGTCGGTTTTTGGTTTAAGACTACAGCGGCTTCAGGAGGATTATTTCAAGCATCTCTAAATGGCGCTCCTTCAACATATGATAGAGATATATCGCTAAGTGGTGGTCGAGTATGTGCAAGTGTTATGGTAAGTGCTGCGCCGGTAGTTACAGAAAGAATTTGTTCTTCAAATATGTATAACAATGATAAATGGCACTATGTATTGCATAGTGTAGGCGGTGCTGGTCAAGGTTTGTATATAGACGGTATAAAGGTAAACAAAGGCACAGCTACTGCCTCTGCTTTTACAAGTCAAAACCAATTTGATGTGGGTTATACAGGAGGATTTGTTGATCCTACGATCGTAAGTATAGACAGACTTCGTATTTTCCAGACTTCATTTGAACAATAAATAGGGTATTATATGTGTATATGCATATAACCTTCCGAATAATTCAGCGTATATTGGTAGCGGTATTAGTTCTGGGCTCAGTATGGTTTTTAATCACGCATGTATGGCGTGAGTATGAAAACTCTTGGTCGATGTTTGCGGCCATTTTCATAACTTATATCCTAGTGGCATATATAATTTTGCCTAGAATAATTCATGTCACTATATTTGCGATTCGTGGAGCTAGAATTCCAAAATTTACACGAGCTGCCGATGGTTTATTGGCGGATCCTGTAAATATTGTTTTAGCTGGATCAAAAGAACAACTTGAGCAAGCTTTTCTAAAAGCAGGATGGCATATTGCAGATAAGAGAAGCGTTTTGTCTAGTATAAAAATGGGGATTGCATTTACTACTAACAAAAAATATCCCACAGCACCTTTTAGCGCACTATATTTATTTGGAAGAAAACAGGATATTGGTTTTGAGCAAGCAATTGATATTTCGGGTCAGCCAAATATTCAAGCAAGTCCTCGCCGGCGTCATCATATTAGATTGTGGGCCGTGAATATTGACGAGCATGATATTGAAGAATGGCATAATAATCCTGAAAAAATTAAACAGGAGCCAGAGTTCTTAGATTTTAGGTTTTGGAACAAAAAACATGAAGTTGATTATACGAAACCTATAGTTTGGGTTGGTGCTGGAACAAAAGATATTGGTTTTGGCTTTGCAAAATTAACATATCAAATTAGCCATGCAATTGATACACATGTAGACGAAGAGCGCGATTATATTTTGAAAAGTCTCGAGCAAGCACAGGCGATTAATAATTATCAAGTATATGCGTCGGGTGCGTATAAAATTGGTAAATATACTTCGGATGGAAATATTGCATTGGCAAAACTTTTATAATGCGTATTTTCAAATTATTTAATTTAAAATTGGTTAAACCGAGAAAAAGCTCTGGCTTGCGATTGCGTCTTCGTCGTTCTGTGCGAGTAAGAAGGGTCCGAAGAAGGAAGGTTTCTGCAAAATCCAATGCGCATTATCTAAAATATAAAGCAGCTACCCGTGCACTAGTTCAAGAAAAGATCAATTTTTATATAAATTTATATAAAGAAAAACATAAGATTGAGCTCAAACCGTCTGGAAGAATAGCAATTCGAAATACAGTATCAAGATGGGGGAGTTGCTCAACTAAGGGAAATCTGAATTTTAGTTATAGATTGTCTTTGCTGCCTCAAGAATTATCCGACTATATTATTGTTCATGAATTATGTCACCTAAAAGAATTTAATCATGGTCCAAAGTTTTGGGATCTGGTGGGTTTGGAATTACCTAATCATGAAAAGTTGAGAGAGCATCTGAAGAAGTATTCTTTGCGCACTATTGCTTAGTATACGACCAAAAAAGGATGCCTATATGTGCGAGAGGCAAGAATAATCCTTTGTGCTAGTATTATTGGCATGAAATCATCAATTCAAATATTTAAGGATTCTTTGATCCTTTTCAGGGCACACTGGGGTATGTATGTGCTTTTTTTAATGACTCCTACTTTTGTAAATTTAGCAGCACAATATATTGTTTTGCCATCAATTATAGCTATTGGAGCGCTTATTATTGCCATATTGGGTGGGTCTAAAATTGTAACCATGATTATGGTTGGGCTCGGTGTGATAATAGCTTTTGCAGCTTTCCTTGCGATGATTGCTTTTGGGTTTGCAGGGAGGATGATCATCCCATTGTCCTCACATAAATATGATCAAGGGCTAGAAGTCGATTTTATGAATATGTGGAAGGAAACTTTTAAAAAGGTTCTTTCATATATTTGGGTATCTATTTTGGTAATGGTTGTAGTGATTGCAGGTCTAGTTCTAGGAATTATTCCAGGAATTTTCTTTTGTGTTTGGTTTATCTTCGCAACATTTTCAAATCTTATTGATGATAAGAAAGGGCTTCAGGCCCTTGTGTTCTCAAAGCAGCTTGTGAGCGGGCGGGCGTGGAGAGTAATTGGTAAACTACTATTCCCTCTAGTTGCGATATTAGGCTATATCTTGGCCGCGGTTTTAGTAGGCCTTATAATTGCGCTGCTTTTCAAGAAAATTGTAATTCTAGGGATTCTACTCATGATTCCTTTCGTTATTGTTGTATTTTTAGGAATGATTGCACTAAGTGTAGTAATAATGATCTATTTCTATAAATTATATAAAGAGCTTACCCTCACACTAGCTTCATCGCCAGTAGTAGCCACGCCTGCATGGCTAAAAGTTATGACTTGGATTGGAGGATTAATTATTATTTTCTCACCAATTATTTTGGCAGGAGTAATTTGGGTAAATCCGGAAGCTAGGGCTGAAATTAAGTATGTTATTGATGAAATAAAAGAAGGTGTAGAAAGCGCGGATGCACCAAGTGGAAGTGAATCTGTCATTATAAAAGATGGCACGTATTCAGGGTATGGAATTAACTTTTCATATCCCGAAAGTTCAGGGTGGAAGTACGTCAACGCGGGGACCGATCCATTATCATTTGCCCATTTTGTTGACGAAAATACAAAGGTTGTAAATGCTGGTGCAGAAGATGTACCCTATCACGCAATAATTGATGCTAAAATGTTTAATCCTGGTAGGGAAACTAAAAAAATGAGTGCATATGAAATTGCTGAAGAATCATTTACACCTGTTATGGAGGAATTTAAAGCAGAAGGCAGCGTTGAAGAGTATACATTTAGCAAAGAAACTATAAATGGTATTGAAGTAGGAATTCTTGATTATGCTGATACAGTTGAAGGACAAACAGTAATTGGTAGATGGGTTGTTGTAAAAAGTGATAGTGCGGTATATGCCTTTTTAGCTCAAGCTGTTGAGGGTAACGAAGCCTCTTCACAAAATGCTCTTAAAAACATGTTGGAAACAATTAAATTCTCAAAATATCGTTTTCCAATAAAATCTGAAAGTAATACTGAATCAGCATCTGTAATTAAATCAGATGTTATCAATAAAGTTTCTGAATATTTGAGATTAAATTAGTTTTTGTTGTTCGGAGCTAAATCGTTTGTTTCTAAGTCGGGCTCTAAAACCCAGGGAAGTAATCTGTCTTGATACTTTTCTTGTCTATGCCAATAGTTTTAAGGAGTGCAGTGTATGAATCAACCATAGCACTTGGTCCTGATAGATAATATGTTCGGCCGGCATAGTTCGGTACATATTTTTCAATTGCTTCTTTATTCAAATATCCTGCATATCCTTCCCAAGGTTTTCCTTGAAGTGGTCCATGAGTCCAGTTAGTTGGGATATTTTCTTTAATTGTGATAATGGGCACAAACTTCACACCCACTTTCGCAGCCTCAGTAAAAATATCTGTATATGCGAACTCTCTATCGCTTAAGCAAGCATAGAAAAGTACGATATCTCTTTTTTGATTTGTATCTAATAAAAATTTAATCATGCTTCGAAAAGGGGTAACTCCAATTCCTCCTGCTATGAATACAAGTGGGGTATTTTGATTGGCTGGAAGTGTAAAATCACCAGCTACTTGGCTCGCGACAATTACACTTTTAGGATCTCGTTCTCGCAAGTGCAGGAGTTCGTGTTTGAAAGAACTTGAGTGCATTGGTTTTGTGGCTGGAGCGGTAGTATTCGAAGTTGTAGTGGACGTCGAGTTCGTGGCAGCGGGCGCAGTAGAGCCCCCTGCAACATGCTCAGGAATAATCTTCACACCAATAGCAACTTCGGTTTCCGTTGGAGAAGAGGCGATAGTGAAATATCGACGATTTCCTCGCATGTCAGGGTGTTCGTGGGGGAGAGTCCATTCTATATATTGACCAGGAGAAAATTTAAGAGGAGATGTAGTGTGAGCTATCGCATGCCGGCCAGATGAAATCGGACTAAAATAAAAATGAAAAATATTCGAAGCTACCTCAACTTTCTTCGTAAGCATAAGTACAAGTCTCTGTTTTGGACTAACAAAATACACATAAATATTTCCAATAATTAGTGCCAACTCTGGACTCATGTAAATCGAACCCATATGCAATGGAAAACCAAAAATCACACCGACAATTACGCCATAAATTGCTTGCTCTTTTTTTGTAGGCGGAGTAGTGAGTGGTTCAGTCAACATAACTGTGGCAAAGAAAACAAGGGGCCAAGAAAAAAGAAGTTGTTTAAGGAAAAGAGGAATCGCTTGCGCATAGCTCATGCTTTCTCCAGCGACACCAGTCGAAACGGTTTGGAGGAGAGTGCCATTTACAATACTAGAAATTATCAAAGTAATAACACTCGCTAAAATAAATGCAAAGAAAAGTCGCGCCCGATGAATCTTTCGCACAATTAGAAAACCAAGAATCGCCGTCGGAACAAGAAGTGCGAAGCTGCCAATCCACCAAGAAGCATGACCAGCAGAAAACATGAGACCAGTTAGAAAAGCAGAAATCGCAGCAGGATTGAAAATATGTTTTTTGTGAATGGCTAAAACGTACTTAGAAGCCATTGCAATCAATCCTGCAATCGCAAGAATAGTTAGACTTTCTGGCAATGGTGCGAATACACCAGCAGGAGGCATTATGAAAAATAAAATAAGTGCCGTAATTACAGAGGATTCTGAGTTGAGTGGTGCGCGAAATATTTTTCCAAAAAGAATATTTGTACCGTAACAAACTATAAATAAAACAACTAGACTTGAAATAAGTGATACAGGTGTGAAAGCGAAGTCACCAAAGCCTATCTTAGTCGCGATACTTAGTCCGAGTGCATAAAGTGCAATTGCGATCAGGCCGAACTGCACCAATTTGTACATGGTTATGTTATTTATGAAGCGATCTATCTTAGCTAAAATTTTAATATATGGTTTTACAAGCAATGAATTAAACATAATCATATTATAGCCTTTTGGTTAGTGAGGTAGAAGGGGGATGCCTAAGCGGTGAGTGTATAGTTATAATTTGCTAGGAAATTTTAAGTGAAAAGATATTCTTTTTCAAAGAAGATACTTAATGGAATGGTCACTTTAATTGCAAGAGTAAACATTTTATGAAAAACATAAAGAGGTTGACAAATTTGAATAATATGTTAACGTATAAAAACGTTCTTTAACGTTGGTCAGAGGTTTCAGGAGGAACCCTGGTGTGCCAAGCAATTCACCGAATGATTCAAGTGGAAACTATAATCTTTACGATCATAATTACTGTATTTGTATTTGCGCTTATCAGGTGTTACCCCGGAAAGCAGTCAAGGTATTCACACTTGCTTACATCATCCATTCATACCAAACATACCAAAATTGTTGATACGAATGTAAAACCGAAGTTGACAATGAGGGTTGAAGATGATGAGTTGTGTTATTACGGATCCAATGGCGAAAGAATTTGTATACTTACACAAGTATGCAGATGGGAACATCCTCTAAATTACCACGCACGTGCACTTGATTACACCAGAATACGTGTATTTTTAAAAGATGATGCTGGAGTTAGGGAGTATATTAGGCAAACTGGAAATGAGATAGGCAGATGGTCCAATTTGAAGCATTTCAATGAGTGCCATAATAATTGGAGGTCTTGGAGGTCATAGTTAGGGCTCTATAAGTTATCACTTGCCTCGGCTAAGGCTCCCACACAGTCGCTCCAAACTCTAATATCGGTCTCGGTTGAGTCGCGTCCTGCACAAGCTTCGGCTGTGCGGGACGATTTTAATTTGTACTACTTTATTATTATTTCTTACTAAGAAAACAACTCCGCATCAAAACCTTCCGACTTCTCAATAGAAAAGTCATTATTCAAAATTAAATATTCAAAATCAAAACCCCCTGTAATTAAAACACTGGGCGGAACAAAGAAGAGGCAGGTAGCGAGGGCGTCAGCAACAATAGTTTTTTTGGCAATTACCCAAGAAGCTAAAATTTTTCTAGACGACTCACCAGTATGTGGATTAATAATATGATGAAAATTTTTCCAAGCACGGCGATTGCCAGATGATCCACAAATACTTTTATTTCTAATTTCAACAACCCCAATAACTTGTTTTGTGTTTTCAGGATTTTCGAGACCGACGCGAAGAGGTGGAATTTCCGGTGCCGAATTCTGCACGTCATCGCTTCCGCCACTATTTTCATCATCACAAACATGCAAAATATCACCACCAGCATCAATGCAGAAGTTGCGGATGCTATTTTCCAATAAAATATCTCCGACAATATCAATCAAATATCCTTTACCAATTCCTCCAAAATCGAGGAGCTCGGGGCGCTTCATCTCGAGAGTGTTTTTCTTAGCATCGTAATTAAGTGCCTCCGTCCAGGTCACAGGCTTCGTAATTGCCCCAACCTCCTTGGCCTCAAGCGTATATTTAGCATCGTAGCCAGCGTCCACAAGGGTTTGACCAATTAGTGGCGTGAATAGTGCGCCAGTTAGAGCATAGAGCTTATAATATAGATTCATCATCTCTGGGGCATCGTCGGGCAACTGATATATGCCAGTTTTGCGTGACATGTCAGCAACCATAGAATCATCGCGAAAACGCGAATAGTCTTTATCAAATATGGCAATACGCGCCATGATTTTTTCATGGATGCTTTTTAGGTCGGCCTCAGACAGCGCGTCGGAATTTTCAGCTCCCGCGTCTACACCAACTGAATCATATATATCTATCTGCCAACTTGTACCAATAGCATCAAACTTCAATGATTGTGACATATTTAATATGGTAACAGAAAAGCGCGGCAAGTTAAGCGGCAAGAACCGCACAAGCTGTCGCGCTTTTCAATAGATTAAGACTTAGCCTGAACTTTCAAATCAGCAATTGCATCATTGAAACCTTTTGGAGTAAGAGATGAGCCAGAAACTTTTGTAATACTAACTTCATCAATATTTTTTCCAATTACTTGATCCTTGTAGCCATTCATAAATTGAGTTTGGAAATTTACAGATCCAGGGTTTTCAGAATTTACTGTCATAGAAGTATCTACGATTACACCGCTAGCAATTGTAAATGAAATAGGGAATTCTTCAGGTCCAGCAGGAGAGACATAATTTCCTTTTACTTCGTATGTTCCGTCTTTGTAAACAGAAGCGATAGTGTCACCAGTTGGACCTGCTTCTTCGCTAGTTCCGTTAGTATTGCCGTTAGCAGTATTTGTATCGTCTGTTGTTGGAGCTACGGCTTCATTGCTCTTTCCAAAAAGGAAATATCCAGCCGCTACTACTGGGATGATAATTGCAGCTGCTATATATAGAGGCTTGTTATTTGCCGCTCCGTTTCCGCCTTGCTGTCCGCCTGTTGTTTGTGTATTTGTTGGTTCCATAATTTATTTGGTTATTTAGTTTAATTGGATAATTAGGGTTGTTTAATCTTAAAAATGGCTTTCTCAGGCTCTCCCAGCCCATATCGCACATGTTCGACTATTTTACTAGAAATTGCCCATATGTCCTAGTGGATAGCGGGCGAGTTCAAATACATGACTGCATAGCTTATTGTGGTGCGTCCGCGAGTAGATAGCCAGCCGGCTAGGAGGGGTGATATAATACCGGCATAGAGAGTAATTGATTCATTATTATTCATTATCAAATAAAACTCACTAAATCATAAAATAAATATGAAACCATATATTGCAGAAGTACTCGGAACATGTATTTTCACTTTAGTTTTAATCTTAGCGACTGCTGCTAACCCTTGGGTTGCAACAATTTTCGCAGTGTTCACACTTATGTTTTTGGCCTACGGTCTAGGACATGTTAGTGGAGCATATGTAAACCCTGCTCTTGTTATCGGAGCGATGTTTGTAAATAAAATTTCTCCACTGAAAGCTTTGTATTTTATCATCGCTGAAGTTGCTGGAGCGGCACTTGCAGTTTTAGTTATCAAATATGCAGGTATTGCTACTCCTGCTGGGATGGAAAGTGCATTTAGTTGGCAGCTATTTTCTGCAGAGCTATTAGGAACAGCTTTGTTTGCATACGGTGTTGCAACTGTTGCTTTTGGAAGAACTCATAGAGCTGCTACAGGATTTGTAGTAGGTATCTCGCTATTTGCAGGTATTATTATTTCTTCTCTATTTTTAAATGGCACAACCGTTTCAGCCTCGCTAAACCCAGCTATTTCTTTCGGTCTTAAGGCACTTAACCTAGCATCTATTCTTGGTCCAATACTCGGAGCAATTATCGGTATGTGGGTATATGTATATCTTAGTGAAGATGTTAAGCAGGTATGGCATGGTGTAAAGCGATCTTTCAAGCCACTAAGTGCTGCTGCTAATCCTTCAAATCCTTCAGCGAATAACTAGCCTATGGATAAGAAAAGAATTGTCACACCGGGTATCATAGTTGTGGTAATTATTTTTTTAGGGTTAGTTGTCGGTGCGATGTATTCTTCGCAAAGTGCGGATAAGGCCGCGAGCGACGCAAATTCAGGAAATAACCTCAACTCACAAAATGGTGATGAGGTTTTTTCTTTTGAAAATTCTGACGATGAGCAGACGGGCGAAATTAAAGCTGTTGATATTGCTGATTTAGGGGCAAAGTCGGCTCCGGAAAAACCCGCAGAAGAAAAGTCAGCGACTGAAAGCAAATATGAAGTGGTTGATCTTAAAATTTCCGCTGCTGGGAGCGCTGGAGGTTCAGGAAATTCTGGAGGCGATAGAGGGGCCATTTTCAAGACTGAAATTTCTGATACTCCTGCGCTACAGAGGCAAGGTCTAAGTGGGCGAAATAGTATAGGTGAAAATCAGGCTATGCTTTTTGTATTTAAGGAAAATAATTATCATTCTTTCTGGATGAAGGATATGAACTTTTCTATCGATATGATTTGGATAAATGAATCAAAGCAAATTGTCCACATAGAAAAAAATGTTAGTCCAGATTCATATCCAAAAACTTTTCAATCATCAACTCTTGCGAAATATGTACTTGAAGTTCAAGCAGGCGCGGTGAAGAAAAGAGGAATTAAAGTTGGTGATAGTGTGAGTTTTTAATTGAGATTAAGTCTCATTTAGAAAATGACTTCTGAGGTAATACAAAACCCCGCTCGAAAGCGGGGGTTTGTCGTTTGAAAATTGTGAAGACGACTTGACGCGATCAGGCAGCGGCTTGTTGATCCGGCAAACCGTGAATCAGTTCTTCCCACGATAGATTGAAAGTGGGTCGAAGATAGATTACGTCTGGTTGATCGGACGGAGTCCTGATGCGAGCTGCGTTGACAGAAGCCTCGTAGAGCACTTCCTCAAGAGCTTTCTGGATTCTGTCCAAGAAGAAAATACGCCCTTCGTTCGTTATTCTGACACGTACTTTCCGACGATCGTCAGCGGGGTGGATCCTCTCGAGGAGTTCCATTCTCTCCAACTTATCGACCAAACCTGTCGCGGCTGCCGTTGAAAAACGGAGGTTACGACTGATATCGGTCATGGTAGGAGTGAGTCCTCGCATGAGGTAAGCGAGTAGACAGGCGTCCTGCATACTCAACTTTTCACGGGAGAGAATTCCGCACAGATCGTAGATTGGACCCGAGAGGAGTGTCGAGATGAATACCGCGAGTGCGTGTGAATCTTGTTGCTTTGATCTGGATTTCATGTTTGGAGCGCCTCAGTTTTGCCGAGGACTTTTTTGTTTGTTCAACATTGATTTTGTGAGTCAATGCATCTCTTTTCCGTTCTCACTAACGGGGTAGTGACCAGCCTCAGTGCGAGCTATCGCGCTGAGTTCAAGTACTTGGCATATACACTGTTTATGGCAGTAAGTATGTGAAGTAAATGAATAGGGCTACCTTGCTTTTCTCCTTTCAAACGACATTGTCTTGAGGAGAGCAATATATGAACGATTGGTGGATGTTTGGCCATGTAAGTTTGGTTTGGCCGGCTTAATCACAAATCGCGCGCATATTGCTCTCCTAAAGAAGTATTAAACTCAAAGAACTAACTGAAAATCGGACAGAGTTGTATTGTGCATCAAAATAGGGGATTTGTCAACAAAATTGTGGGGAGGAAAACAAAAAACCCACCATTTTCATGATGAGTATTCTGCGTGTACCTATAAGCCGAATTCTGTTTCTTTAAGTCGTCAAAGCTTTCGCTTCTGCTTGCTTGCGCGAGCTGACAATCTAAAGATGACAATCATTCATCTTGATTTATTGTTGCCAATAAATTCTTTGCGTCTCTCAATTCGGACATACACGTGGTTGCCCGAAAAGCACGGACTTGCACAGGGGTAAGGATTTTGCCGTTTCATTCGCTTAATTACTTAGGCGATTCATCCTGCAAAATTTTGGCTTTTGACGGCTTCGATTTTGCGGGATGCCATAGGCTTTCGCTTTTGGCGTCACTGCTCGCACCTCTTGTTGCATATATTCTCGACTTTGCGATTGCTCGTTAAGCTAAGTGCATATGTCAGGCGGGTGTTACCCGCTACCTTGCTCCATTTTTCAAATTATTCTTAGTTTGCATACTAGAATAAAGATCATAAAAATGGCTGTGTTCGGACTTTCCTCCCTCCCAAAAGATATTGCAAATCTTGGGCCGGGCGATTATCTGGTACGGGTAATATTATATCATAAAATAGGGAAAATGCAACTTGATAAAATTCGAAATTATTATAATAAATGTTGTGTTGAAAAAATTGAGCGGCTAGAAATTTAAATTTAAACTGTTGAAAAAGTGAATTGGCAAAATTTTTTGTGATACAATTTACGTATATGCCAAAAGGAATGCAAAAAGGAAAAGAAAAAAAGAAACCAAAAAAAGTTAAGGCTAAGTAATCTTCCGCCGAGTTTTTAGTTTCTTTGTAATATAGATTTTTCAAAATGAAAACCCCACGAGCGATGCTCGTGGGGCGTGTTGACTTAGTAGGTCATTGTTAAGAGTGCCAAACTCCGTAAACATCTGCGCTGATAACAGGACCTCGGGGGTGGAACAAGTTACCGAACAAAGTATTTTGTGGCCTGAGACCAAACTTGACCATATGGTCGAAATCTCCTTGCAGTTTCATTCTGGTGTCGAATAGCCTGTTTTCGTCTTTTTTATCCTCGATGAACCTATTACGACACTCCCTCATGAAGGCTTGCTGTGAGCCCAGATCCCTTGCCCGGTGCCTTAAGTTTGTCCAGCACAATGTGGCCAGAACAGACATCGATGGTCCAGGGAGATTAGCGCCGTCCATCTTTTCCATATAGAGACTAGGTTCGAAGTGATGACTTTTGAACCTCCACACCCCAGCAACTTTCTTCAGACGCTTTACATCTGTAATAAGCTCCTTGATGGTCATCGTCTCGTTCAGATTCATGCCGAATGGGGCTTTAGGCCCAACCAATTTATATCCGAGTAATTGCGCTGGAACCAGTGCAAGGAAGATGACTATTTTATGATACTCGGATAGGGTCTCAGAAGACCATATGTGCGGAGTTAAAAAGAAAGTCAAAATCAAGGACAAGCAGATGAATAACGTTCCATCGAACAATTTATTTCTCCTGTATTTTTTCCAGAGGTGCGACATGTGGCTTGGATCAAACTCATTGGCCTTTGCCCAGTATTCAACCAGTTGATTCGGAATGTTCATAGCGGTATTGATTTCAGTGTTTTCGGGTTCTCACGTCAGTTTTCTAATCGGTGCTTTCAGGCGACATAGTGGTTTCAGCCACATGCTTTTGATCAGACGTATTAAGTTGTGAGGTACTTATTACCGCAGAACTATGTCATAAGTTCAATGTTATGTCAATTCTACTGAATTTACTAAAAGAAAACCACAGAAAACACTTGTTTTTAGCCTCAATATGCTAAGATGACTGGAACGTGGTTTCGAAGATAATAAAACTCTTTAATAGTGAGATTGGAGGAGTTCACCAAGCGGCTTTTTTGCTTGGTTTTTTCACATTGTTTGCACAGATTTTAGGACTTGTTCGTGACCGAGCCCTGGCTCACTTTTTTGGTGCAGGATTAACACTTGATATATATTATGCCGCTTTTCGTGTGCCTGATTTGATTTTTGCTACAGCAGCTTCGCTTGTTTCTATTTCTGTGATTATTCCATTTATCAATAAAGCTGAAAGTAAATATGAATTAAATAAAGACGGAACAAAAAGCAAAGCCGCGAACAACGACGTGCGAAATATTATGGATTCGCTTTTCAGTTCTTTTGGACTTTTGATGATTGTTATTTCGACAATTGCATTTTTCCTCATGCCTTTCTTGTCAAAATATATTTTCAAAGGAATTAGTGATCCGACTGCGATTGGGCAAATTATAATTTTGTCTCAGATTCTACTTCTACAGCCAATTTGTTTGGGAATTTCAAATATTTTAGGGTCGCTGACACAGCTTAGAAAAAGATTCGTGCTCTATGCGCTCTCACCAATTATTTATAATATTGCGATTATTTTTGGTGTATTTTGTTTGAGACCTACTTTTGGAATTGCTGGAGTTGTTTGGGGAGTTGTTATTGGAGGATTGCTTCATTTTTTGATTCAGATTCCATTTATCATAAAAGAAAGACTTTTACCTCGCTTTGTTTTACCTTGGAAAATTGATTGGAAATTGGTCCGAAATATTTTCATGATTTCTATTCCGAGAACTCTGACTTTGTCGGCCTCTATGATTGAGTTAATTGTTTTGACAGCACTCGCGGCGACTTTAAGTGTCGGATCAATTTCAATTTTGAGTTTATCTTTTAATATTCAGTCAGTGCCTTTTGGAATTGTGGGTGTGAGCTATGCTTTGGCTGCTTTTCCAACTCTTTCAGCTCATTTTGCAAATGGAGAAAAGGACAAATTCCTAAGCCAAATTATTTCAGCGGTTCGTCATGTTATTTTCTGGTCCGTGCCAATCGCTGCTATGTTTATTGTGTTGCGGGCGCAAATTGTTCGAACTGTTTTGGGATCTGGAAATTTCAATTGGGATAATACAAGATTGGTTGCTGCATGTTTAGCTTTGTTTGTTGTATCACTTGTTGCGCAAGGCTTGGAACTCCTATTTATTCGAGCATATTATGCGGCTGGGCAGACGAAGAAGCCATTGATCATAAACTTAATCTCTTCTTTAATTACAATTATCGCTCCACTTGGATTTATCTGGCTATACCGACAAGATCCAACCTTTGGAGAATTTTTCGCAAGACTTTTCCGTGTAGAAGGCTTAGGAGGAATTGAAATTCTCATGCTTCCTCTTGGATATAGTTTGGGTACGATTATAAACGCTTTCGCTTTTTGGGTTAAATTTGAAAATGAATTCAGTCACGGTGAACTTATTCGTGCCACATGGAGAGCTTGGCTTGGAAGTATTGGTGCCGGCGTTATAGGAGGATTCTTTGCATATATTGGACTGAATATGTTCGATTCAGTTTTCGATTTGGAAACTTTGCGAGGAGTATTCCTACATGGATTTGTTGCTGGAATAATTGGAATTACTGCTAGTGTTTTGGTATTGAAATTATTAAAGAGTGAAGAGCTTGAAGAAGTTCTAGTGACACTTCAAAAGAGAATTCCGATTGTTGCGGTATTCGGTGGATGGTTCGGCGGCAAAAGAGCTGCGCCAGTGGATATTGTAAAGAGTGGGGAAATATTGGTTGTGGATCCGGAGAGGTTGGAGCACTAAAGGGATGCGAGAGGAGGGGTTCAGGCATATCTTGCGGATTATTTGAATTGTGGTTAAATGTCTGGGAAACAGAACATTTCGTAACATACGACCAGAGAACTGGTACAACAGTAAACTTACAACCCGATTTTTATATGCCGACTATACAGGAAGAATATGCGAGATTGCTCAAGATGGCCGAGACTGAGGAAGGTTATCATGTTTTGGAGAAGGCTATGTTAAAGGCTCAAAATTATGTTGATAACAAAGATGGAACTGTCACAAAAAAGGGGATTGGAGCAGGGTTTATGACTGCTGGATGGGCAATCGATAAAGAGAAGCTAAGTATTAGAACAGCTAAAAGAGGTGGTGTACATGCTGCTGCTAAAAATGCCATGATTCGTGATCTTGAGGAGGCTGGTGTTAAAGAAGATGAAGCAAGATATAGAATAATTCGTGTTTGGGCTTCATATACGGATTTATTTGAACTCCCACTCATCACTATAGATGGAGTACCTTTTATGGAAGAAATTGAGGTTCAAAGACTTGAGTCAGCATTCATTGAAGGGGAATTGGGACTTCCTGTGTCTTCTATAGCATGTAAGTGGATCAGGATCGAACGGGAGAAACTTAACAGTAAAAGGTTAAAATCTAAAACTGTTGAGAGTAGATAATCTCTCTCATATCCCTAACGAAAAAGCACCCCTGAAAGGTGCTTTTGTTTTTCCATTCCCAAAAATAATTTTTAGTGTTTACTCAACCTTACTCTTTATCAACTCTCTTCTCGTCAATTTATTAACTGCCTTAATCGCAACAAACACTGACAGCCCAACAATCAAAAGATTTATAAGTGTGTTTAAGAAAGATCCCCACTTGATAGCGCCAAATGCAAAGTCAGTAAAATCTGGCTTTCCAGCAAAAGTAGCAATGGCACCAAGGATAATATCTTTCACTAGGGAATTAACAACTTCGTTGAAAGCTGTACCGATAACAACACCGATTGCGAGTTCAATTGCATTTCCTTTAACAATAAAAGTTTGAAATTCACTAGCGAAACCTTTTACTTTTCCAAACTTATCTTGTGCTATATGTGCGGCAATAAAAGCGGGTGATGTTTTTGTGCTAGAACTATGAGAAGGTTGATGATCAGGACTCAAATTAGAAGTATTATCCATATTATATTATTGATTGATATTAAGTGTAGGTGTAGTTGAAGAATTCGCTGCGCCTGCACCGTCAGTATCTACTCCTGTACCTGTTGCCTTTTCAATTTCGGCTTTAAGCATAGCGTCTAGAGTAGCAGTTGTTTGAACACCAACCACAGGAGTTCCACCGATAACAAGAGTTGGAGTAGATGCGATTTTCATTGCAGAAGCATCAGCATTGTCTTTATCTAGGATACCTTTAACTTTTGATTGGAAATCTTTTGAATCTATTGATGCTGTGAACTTTGCAATATCAAGTCCTAGAGTTGTTGCATATGTTAAGAAAAGTTCACGCTTATTGTTTTTATTGGCCCATTCTGTTTGTTTATCAAAAAGAATTTTTCCATATTCGAAGAATTTTCCTTGTTCACCAGCTGCGAATGCTGCTGTTGCAGATGTATATGATTCCTCACCGTGAATTGGAAGAAGTCTTACAGCAAAATCAATTGAATTAGCGTTTGTAGCTAGTGCAGCTTCAAGATTTGGAGCAAGCATAGCGCAAGCTGGACAAGCGAAATCTGCAAATTCTACTACTTTGATTTTAGCTTCAGAGCCTGTTTGACGAGGGTTATCTGCAGTTATTAGAGAATCTTCGTTTATGGTTATTGTGGGCGACTGGGGGCCATTTTTCGTCAAAGAAAGACCTCCAACAATTACGACTGCTGTTATTAGGACGATTATTAAGATTGCTTTAATTTCTGTTGTCATTTGGTTTTTTGTTTAATGGTTTAATGTGGTTTTGCCAATTTTAATATTAATTAGGATTAGCAATTAGGGTTACTTATAGAGCTTAGTAAATCTCTTGTATTCGAACATAAGTATGATAATGACCGAAAATGCCATAAATGACAAGAAAGGAATAGTCACGAATCCAAAGAACTCAATAAATTTTGTCGTGCATGAGACTCCTGTTGTGCAAGGAGCTAGTGTGTCAGGAATTATTTTATAGTAAAGAAGATTGTGATAAATGGCGATCGCCCAACCGATAAATGCTGGCGGTAGGATATAGTGATAAACATTTTTATCACGACGCAATATTCCTACAATTAGAGTGATTCCGAGTGGGAAGAAGAAAATTCGCTGCCACCAGCAAAGTGTGCAAGGAGGATATCCTGCAATATTGCTAAAATACATACTTCCCGAGAAGGCAACTAAGGCTTGAATAAAAGCTAAGTAGAGAGCGTTTTTACCGATCCAATTTCTGATATTTATAAGTAATCCGGCTTCGGCTACTGCGATTTGTGTAGATTGGCTAGGCTGGTTGGGTTGGTTAGCGTGGCCGGGTTTTGATTGCTTCTGATTTTTTGGGTTGTAGTGGTTAGACATGGTATTGAATTAAAGGTATTGAAATTATAGCATCTATTTTATTTTACTGAAAAACTGAAAATATATTTCTTTTTGGAATAGGAGATAAATATGTCTCTTGGTGCAAGTTTCTAAATGAGACTCAATCTCATTTACGCTTTTATCTTATGGCTATAAATAAGGGTTAAAATTGACGCTAAATGAGACTGAGTCTCATTTACAAAATGGAGAAAAGGGGATAATATACAAATATCAATGAAAGATAGCAGTAAACTCAATAATATGGCTAATAATAACGCTAATAATAAGAATGTATATAGAAGTGATGATAAAATTGCTTACGACGAGCTGGCTGCTTATTATGATAAAGCGGACAATGACTATTCAGACCTAAAACGTATGGAGCTTTATCGAGACCCAAATAAATATGTATCCAATGAGTTGTCTACAATCGAAAAAGTACTGATAAAAATTTTAAATGAGCACAAACTAAAGATTACAACTCCAAGAATGCTTGTCTTAAATAGATTTGTTGAGAAAAATATTCCAATGACAGCTGAGGGGCTGAGAAAAAATTTGTCAGCCTTGTCGCCGGGTCGAGCTACTGTTTACAGAATTTTAAAGCAGGCGGTAGAGGTTGGGATAGCGCGAGAAATTCATTATAAAGGTGGAGTTATATACTTTGAATCGACTATAGATCCTGAGAAATTAACAGTTTCTGAAGGAAATCATTGTCACCATGTGATTTGTAAGAGTTGTGGTAAAGTCGATCATGTGGATACTTCTTCGGTCGAGGAGGGGTTGCTAAAATTATCACAAGATATTAATGGATTTACCAGTATAGATAGTCATTCGCTCGATTTCTTTGGTTTTTGTGCGAATTGCCCGCCATCTGAGGCTATGACTCTAGTCCCCGCTGCTAATAAGCATAAATAATTTATGGAAATTTCATTTGTATACGGATTAATAAGTATTATTGTAACGAGTCTGGTCTCTTTTATTGGTGGTTTGCTTTTTATCATTTCAAAAGAAAAGTTAAAGAAAGTTTTGCCATATCTTGTTAGTCTTTCAGCGGGTGCTTTGATTGGCGATGCTACAATTCACCTCTTGCCGGAGGCTTTTGAAGGTTCGGGTGGCCTAACAGGAGGTTTCGCTGGCGGTTATGTTGGAATTTTTGTTTTAGTTGGATTTTTTATGTTTCTAGCTCTTGAATACGGACTGCACTGGCACCATAGTCATGACGGTGAGGAAGAAAGTCATGATCATGGAAATCATATTGGGACGCTTGTGACGATTGCGGACGGAATTCACAATTTTATTGACGGTATTATTATCGCAATTGGATTCAGTCTTGGGATTGAAGTTGGGATTGCAACAACTATTGCTGTGATTTTGCATGAAATTCCGCAAGAAATTGGGGATATTGGTCTTCTTATATATGGAGGATGGAGTAAGAAAAAAGCTCTTTTCTTTAATTTTATTTCATCTTGTGCTGCGATTGGAGGTTTTCTATTGGTAGCGTATTTTCAAAATTATTCAGATATATTTGAGCAATATTTACCATACTTCTTGGCGACAGCTGCTGGAGGATTTATATATATTGCCTGCGCCGATTTGATTCCTGAGCTAAAACGAAATCATAGTAAGGATTTTATCAAGCATATTATGGTTATTTTAGGCGGTATTATTGCCATGGCGCTATTATTGTTGCTTGAATAGGAAATTGAGGTTTTCTTCATGAATATTTCATGTAAATGGGTTATACTCTTCAAATATGACAGTAATAATTTATAGCACACCATCTTGCACATATTGCAAGATGGCCAAAGAATATTTTAAAGAACATAATATCGCTTATACGGAGATCGACGTTGCTAGCGACGCTGATAAGCGAAAAGAGATGGTTGAAAAAAGCGGCCAGCTCGGAGTACCTGTGATCGACGTGGACGGCCAGATTATGGTTGGTTTCGACGAAGAATCATTTGCACAACTTTTACCAGAAGCTAAATAGAAAAAATAGAAAAATATGAGTAATAAAACACTAATCATTATCATTGCAGTCTTACTTATCGGTGGAACAGCACTATATTTTATGGCAAAGCCAGATACAAGTGATCAGGCTGCAAGTGTAGCCGGACTTACAGAAACAAACGGAGAGGTTGCAGGTGAAGTTAATAATAATCAAACACAAACATCTATGGAAAAAGGAACAGAAGCAGTAAAGGGTGACATGGTTATGGTTCACTATACTGGAAAACTTACAAACGGAACTGTATTCGATAGTTCAATCGGCCGTGGCGAACCTTTCGGTTTTGTTCTAGGAGCAGGCATGGTAATTCCAGGTTGGGAGAAGGGTATTATGGGAATGAAAGTTGGTGAAAAGAAAACTCTAACAATCGCTCCTGAAGACGGATATGGTGCACAAGGTGTATCAAACCCTGCAACAGGCGAAGTAATTATCCCTGCAAATGCCACTCTAGTATTTGATGTTGAATTGGTTGATATTAAGAGGTAGTTTACGCGGAGAGATATTCAAACGAAGCGAATTTTTGAAAATGAAAAGCGGCCGAGAGGGCGCTTTTTGTTTTTCCATCTAATTTTGGTAGTATTGCTGGGTATTGCAATGCCGCCGTAGTTCAAATGGATAGAACGAGGAGTTCCTAATTCCTTAATGCAGGTTCAATTCCTGCCGGGGGCACACACAAGAAAAAACCTGCACTGCTGCAGGTTTTTTCTTGTGTGTGCCGGGCGGAGCGATGTCGGCTCAGCAGAGACGACCGCGAGCCGAGCCCAACGAAAATTTCCGAGCGACGGCGAGGAAATTATCTGTGGGCACATCTTTTGTTAGCAAAATCATTCCTTACGGAGGCCTATAATTCAGTGTAGAATTGGTGACCAGTAATTTGACATATTACATAAAGCATGGTAAGATAGTTTCCGGATTTCTTCACATATTTTGCCACGACTTTCAGAGCTTTTTGAGCCTTGAAAGTCGTGGCAAAACACCCACGCAACCTACCTATGAAATCAATCAGTACTATGAGAGTTATGATCAGTGGTCCGTGGGGTCAGGGTAATAATTTGTCAGAACCTGGCCCAGAATGCCGCCTGGTGAGTAAAGGTGAACTGGACTCTTTCCTCAAGGAGCAGTTCGCTGGAGATTTCTACGTCACCAATGGTGCCGGAGCTGTCATTCACGAATTCGGACCTGATGCCGTTATGCATACGGCAGAGGGGCCCTTCTTGCCTACAGGACATCCTACCGAGAAGCCGCCTACCGTGACTGTGGTAACTCGCAAAGACGGAAAGCCGTTTTATGTCGGTCCAATGTTCTGACGGGGGAGGCTACTTCGGTAGTCTTTCCGAGACCTGTGCTACGTTCAATCCGTGGCCAGGTCTTTTTATATTGTGACCAAAAAACTAAAACCCCTTCAACCTCAGCACCCTCTCGACACTATTATTTATACTAGCAATTGAAATATCCCCATCTTCAACTGCTTTCTTAATCGCAGCATGAATTTTAGGATGAGAATTAGAAGTATATGTGCTAATTATCATGTCATTACCAGCCTTAATAGACTCAACAGCAAGCTCTTCAACTGGAATCTTGCCAGCGGAAGCCATTTCCAAATCATCTGTAATTATTACACCGTCAAAATTCCACTGTGCTCGCAACATATCCTTTAAAAACTTTTTAGAAAGGGTAGCAGGCTTTGTATCGATTTCTGGAATTATTATATGGGCGGTCATGACAGCCGTTTGGTCATTGTTCAAAAGAATTTTACGAAATGGAACTAAACTCTCCAAATATATATTAGTTTCAGGATCCACTTCTGCCGTGCTCTTATGCGGATCGTTTGTAATATTTCCATAACCAGGGAAGTGCTTAATTGAACCCTTTATACCCGCGTCCTCATATCCCTTTAACATAGACTGAGCAAGAGGTGCGATTGCATCACTGGTTGTACCAAAAGTTCTATCGTATAAATATGACTTTTTATCAGTCACATAGTCCGCAACAGGCGCAAAATTTAAAGTAACACCAATTCTTTTTAATTCCTCACCACGCTTATATGCTTCTTCATATGCCTTATCTGTCGAATCTAGTGTTAGCTGTTTTGATTTATGCTCTAAAAATTTAAATCTCAAAACTGTGCCACCTTCTTGATCAGCTGCAATCATAAAAGGAATACCTGAAGATGTAGAAGCGAGAGTCTGCAAATCCGCAGAAAGTTTAATCATTTGCTCCTCATCTTTAATATTTCTTGCGAGAAGATTCACTCCACCAACACCATAGTTTTCAATCATATTTTTAATATGATCGTCGGCGTAAGTATGCTCGAAGCCGATAATCATTAGTTGGCCAATTTTCTGGTCCAAAGTCATGCTCGCAATCTTGTCTTTAATTCTTTTTTCTCGAATTTTTTCTTCGGCCTGTTTTGTGTCGGCTACGGAGTCTTGAGGATTTTGCCCTTCCACAGTATTTTGCGCTGATGTTTGAGAAGGTGAAGAGGGAATCAATTTAAGATCCGAAAGTTTGAATTGTTTAATTTTGGAAATGATCTCTGTTGTCTTATCCGGCTGATACTTATACATATAACCCGCAATTGCTAGTACGACGATAAGGAATATAATTTTTTTCATGTGTTTTTATATTAGCATGTTTGAGTTTGGGTTGTGATAATTGCAATAATTTATGGCCAATTAGCTTCTGTTAAATACTATAAAAATAGGCTATCATAAATCTATATGATTGAATGGAACAAAGTTACATGGTATTCAAAGCTTGGAGCAATTATTTTCTTTATCGCTGTTCTTCCAGCACTAAGTTTTTATATTGGAGTTAAATATGAACAAGCGAAAGTTGCCAATACATCAATTTCTTCTTATGTTAGTGTACCTATTAAAAATATAGGGGTTGATCTAAAAAAATATGTAAATGAGAAATATGAATTCAGTTTTGAGTACCCTTCTGATTATAAAGTTATTGAATCTTTTAATAAGGCATTTGATAAAGGCTTAGTCTACGACAGTATTACAGCAGGAAATAAAAAAGAGCTTGAAGACATGTCTCGAGGTGAAGGTCCTCCCACTTTTACTATTAATGTATTTTCTAATCCTGAAAATCTATCACCTTTAGAGTGGATCAGGGCAAATGACCCTGGAGGTAATTTTAAACTCGCTCAGATGATGGCAGGAAAAGAAACTTATTCCTTTAGAGAATTCGCTGGAACTGAAGCTTTGGCTTTTGAGGGTGATGGTCTATATCATAATAAATATCTTGTTTTTAATAAAAACTCCAATTTGTATTGGATATCGATTAGCTATTATTCTCCTAATGAATCCACGGATACTCTTCTAGAGACCCATAATAAGATATTAGATTCATTATCTTTTTAATAGTTTCTTTGTACCAACAATCTTTTCTGATACAGTATTTACATGATAATTAAGCCCCAACCCGAATACTCTCTCCTCGACTCCGGTGACGAGCAAAAACTCGAAAAATACGGGGATTTTGTAGTGGCTAGACCTGATCCCCAGGCTATTTGGTCTAAGAAATTGAGCGATAAGGAGTGGTCAAAAGCCGACGCTACATATGTGCCAGCTAGGCGCGACAAGGACGGAGTTACTGAAGAAAAAGGAAAATGGTCAATAAAGCAGGGAATTAAAATCCCAAAAAACGCCGCAGACGATACGGAATATGCTTGGCCAATATCACTCGGTCCTGTAAAACTTTATGCAAGACTTACACCTTTTAAGCACACTGGAATTTTTCCAGAGCAATTGGAGAATTGGAATTGGATTGAGGCCATTCTCAAAAAAAATGCACCTGATTCGCAAACTGAAGAAAAACCCAAAATCCTAAACCTCTTCGGCTACACGGGTGGAGCTAGTATTGTTGCTGCTTTAAACGGTGCGGAGGTAACACATGTCGATGCATCGAGATCTGCAATCACTTGGGCTAAAGAAAACATGCTACTTTCTGGATTGGATGAAAAAGCGATTCGCTGGATGCTTGAAGATGCTGTGGTTTTTGTAAAAAAAGAACTTCGACGTGGTAACAAGTACGATGCAATTATGATGGACCCACCAATCTTCGGCCGAGGAGCAAAAGGGGAAGTTTGGAAAATTGAAGAAGATTTGAAACCTCTGATTGAGATGTGTTTTGAACTTTTGTCGGACAAGCCATTATTTTTTATCCTAAATGGTTACTCTGCAGGATATTCGTCTGTTAGTTATGGTCATTTGCTAGAAAAATTAGTCGAAAAACATGCAGGTAACACTGAACATGGTGAACTTTTAATAGAAGATACGCAAGGGCGAGCACTTCCAAGCGGTATCGTGGCACGCTGGAAAAGGGCCTAAATATGTGCTAATATCACAATATGGATGCTGATATCCAAGGTTTGAAAAAAGAAATGGCGGAAATCAAGGAATTGATGACCGAGAATACCCGTATGATGCGTCTTGTCTACAGACAGGCTCGTTTTTCTACCGTTTTTAGCATTGTAAAATGGGTGCTAATAATTGGTATTTCTGTTGGATCACTTTACTTTATCCAACCATATCTTGAAAATTTGATGAGTGCATATTCAACAGTGAATAACTTTGGAAATGCAGTCGGTCAAAATGAAAGCCTTTTAAATCAGCTGAAAGATGTATATTTGCCGAGGTAGCTCAGTTGGTAGAGCATAT
>CAZSLF010000001.1:3946-77021 GCA_964607805.1 uncultured Candidatus Saccharibacteria bacterium | reverse complement strand
CGAGAGACATTTTCAAACTTCACGACCCAGGCCTCGGCATTTATTGATTTGGGTAGTAATTTTGGAAACTAGGTTGAAATTTTCTCATATTTCTGTATACTAAGTGGGCCTAAATGGCCTTGCCTAAGTATACATTTGCCGAGGTAGCTCAGTTGGTAGAGCATATCCCTGAAGAGGATGGGGTCGGCGGTTCGAGCCCGCCCCTCGGCACAAATTTGTTTGCTATTTACTCGTGTATTTAAGTGTAGACAAAAGAAGATTTAAACTCTCCTTAGCTTTTTCACTTTTTATGCAACTTTCGTCGGGTCTAAATGAAATATCTAGAGCCGAGTTTTTATTATATGTTATATAGTATCGAGTGTCGGGTTTTCTATCATCCCAACCTTTGAATACATCGAATTTATTGATGCCGAATTGCGCAGTGCCAAAATATGGCTTTGTATTATTCCAATGTTCTTTAAAATCCTCTACATTTTTAATGCTCCCGTCTGATGTAATTTCTATCCCAATTGGAAGCGGACTAATATTTGTACAGTTACTAATTATTGAGCCTTCATCTTTTCCATTATCATAAAATACTAGACCAATTTCTTTGGTATTTGTAATTTTGTTTAAATTCTCGACTTCTTCATATTTTAAATTTGGACTTAATTTAAAGCTAAGAATATTATTTCCAACTGAAACTGTAGTTAATTTGTCTGTCGTACTTACTGGTGCGAGGAATTTTGCTCTCTCATTTGTCATTTTCACTTTGCACATTGTTATTATGTATGGCTGGATACTACCGCCTTCAAATGCTGCACCTTCTGCTGTACAGTCTGTATTCATTTTCTTTTCCCAATTTGATTGATTTTTAGCAAATTCATCCTTTTCTGCCTGCGATCTTGTCGTGTTTGAAATATTG
Organism: uncultured Candidatus Saccharibacteria bacterium; assembly: GCA_964607805.1. Taxonomy (GTDB): domain Bacteria; phylum Patescibacteriota; class Minisyncoccia; order Phycocordibacterales; family CAIZLB01; genus DALYDD01. The sequence continues at coordinate 76,117 of CAZSLF010000001.1, read as the reverse complement.
AGCTGGTAATTGTCATTCATAACCTTATTGGCCAATACCAATTGTCTAGCTGCGCATTCATTCATGCCCAATTGATTTGGTTCGTTTCCGCAATCTTCAGTTGCAGTAGCTGTTTCTGTCCCAGTAGTATTTGCATTTTCCAAGTTATTATTTGGCAAATGGCTATCTTGCCCAGAATTCACATTTTCATAACTTTTACCTAAATAAAAGGCGATTCCAAATATTGCTAATGCCAAAATAACGGCTAATAATTTAGAATACCAAGTAACTTCGTTAAATTTTATTGTCATTGTATTACTTATAATATCATGTGGTATAATATATGCATTAATTTCTAATATTATTTAATATGCCTCGAGAAAGATTTGTAGGTGGACAAGCAAATAGTTTTGAAGCTTTGAAACGTGGTGAAAATGGAGAATTGATTGTAGATAATGATGCGCCAGAAAAAACATTAGAAAATGTTCTGCCTCCCGTTGAAGTAGAGGAAATAACCCCGAGTGAATCAGTAGAAATTACAGATGTATTAGATAGTGATGAGGAGCATAAGCCATATCTAGGAGATGATAAAAGTAAAAATAAAAGATATACTCCTCGTCCGCCAAAAGAAATTGTAGTAGATCCGGAAGGAAGATTAGAGTCAGAGACAAAAGCAGAGCCAGTAGTTATACCCGATTTTAACTCCGATCAATATCGACAAGGTATGGATAGTGATTTTAATAAAGGAAAAGCACCAGGAATTGGAACTAAAAATAGAACAGATAATCAAAACGAAGCTCGAACTGTAAATCCTGCAGTTCGTCCCCCGATAGAAAGACCTGGAAGAAAACCACCTACAAGACCAAGAAAGTTTCTTGTTAATAAGGAATATCCTGAAGATCACATGGTTGTTAAAGCTGTTGCGAATGCTTTAGCAACGGAAGTTTTTGATGAAGATGAGAATGTTAGACCAAGACGTACTAAAGGATTCGATAGCCTTCAAGAGATTTTAAATGATAAGTACCCAGAAACATTTGCAGAAGAAAAAGATGAAGAAGAACGTAAAAATCAAGAAGATAAAAGAGCAAGAGAAATTGAAAGAGCAAAAAAAGTAGCTGCAAAAAGTGCAGAGGTTTTGCGATTGATGGAAAATAGCGAGTTGAGCGGACAAGGAGAAGTGATAAAACCAGCATCTCCCGTAGCAAAAGAAATTCATTTTGATGTTATTGAAAATGGAAAACCTCCTAAAGTCGATAAGGATAAAGCACAAAGAAATAGACCAATAATCAATGTTGACGCTCAGGTTACAAGAAACGAGCAAACACGACCTTCTGCACCTGATAAAGCTCCTACTTCAGCGCCTAAGCCAACACCAGCTCCAAAACCCGCTACTCCTGACTCGGCACCTACCCCTAAACCTAAGGCTCCAGAGGCAACACCAGAACCAACTCCAAAACCAAAAGCTCCTGCAGCGAGAGTGATTCATTTCGATAGTATCGAAAATGGGAAAACTCCCAAAGTCGATAAGGATAAAGCACGAAGAGCACCTAAAGATGCTCCAACTATTGATATAGATGCGGAGGTTATAGGTAATAAACCTGCAGAACCAACACCAACACCAGTCGCAACTCCATCACCCGAATCTCGAGCAAGACCTGCTCAAGAACAGCAACCATATGTTGAACCTAAGGGTATTTTTGCACGAGCAGGGAATTGGATTGTAGATAAAATATGGAGACCGATTTCTGAAGGAACAAAAAAATACGCAGCTTTCCAAGCTGAAAGAGTTGCTTCATTTGGAGGAATAATAAAAGCAGAATTTTTAGGAAATCGCCAACTTGTAAAAAGAGAGGGTTTTATTGCTGAACATAAAATTGCAGATAACGATGTAAATCAAATCTTAGCAGCGATGAATAGTATAAATGAATATAGAAATACTAATCAATTATCTCCAAGACAAGCAAAGCGGGCAGAGAAAGATTCTCAAAATCTAAGAAAACAACTTACGAGTGCTCAGGAGAGAAGAGCTGAAGCGTATCGTAAAGTTCAATTTCATGAAGGTAAAGCAATGGTTCAAGAGAACAAAAAGAAAAATATTGCAGAAAATTTCGCGCATATTGTTAACGAAAGACTTTCTCCAGTTCAAGAAAAGTTTGATAGTTTCATGGAAAAGAAGGCAGATTTGAATAATGAAATTACAATTTGGTCAGAGAAATTAGCTAGCGAGACTGAACAATTGAAGGTGGTAAAAGAGGCAATGAAGACAAATAGGTATTTGAATACTTCTACTGATAAAGCCAGAGTTAAAGCAATTGAAAATAGTATGGCACAAGCATACTCAGATATTAAAAGTGCAAAAGAAAGACTCTCTAAACTTGATGCCAGGATAGTAAAAGTTAAGACTGTATTGGATATATGGGATAATAAAAAGCAGGCATATAATCGTTACGCTAAAGAATCTTTCAAGCCATATGATGGTGTTAAAAAAGTAGCACCAAACCCTCAGCAATATCGTGATCCAACCGGTACTGCTATACCAGATGTAACAAGCGCTTCTGCGGAAGAAGATAGTAGTATGCCAGATTCCAATACGGCAGACACTACCGGTAGTCCTGAAGATAAAGAAAAGATAGGAGAGTATACATTGGATAAATGGTCAAAGGAATGGAATAGATTATACGGATCAAAAATAAAAATCGAACCAAGAATGTTCACTGGTCAAATTGAAATTGATAAGCCTTTAGGTATTAATCAGTTTTCAGTTTTAGTCAGAAACGCTCACAGAGCAAGCAAGGATCCTAATAAAGGAAAAATAAATGGCAATGAATTTGCACAGGTGCTAAAGGATTTACAAAAATAATATAATATGATATAAAATGACAGGTCATAACCACAAATTATCAGATTCTGCAGGCAATTCTGCTGATTCTGATACAACAGCACAAAACATCATGAAAACCGACGATAATTCTGACGACTCAATTACTTCCGAAGAGGAGAACGCCCGACAGCTTGCAGAAGCGGCCGCTATCCGAGATCAGATGACTGCTTTGGAGGCAAGTACAGGAGCGCATGCAGAGACAGCTAGGGCTACTGACGATAAGCTTGATAAGCTTGAAGCAGAAGCTGATAAGTTGGAAGAAGACGCTTCTGATCTTGATGTCGATCTCACAGCCGAAGAAAAAGGCGCCGCAGCTGCAGCCGCCGAAACGGACAATGAATAATCCAAGTCTGCTTAGCGACAAGCTCGCAAGATAATACAATCACAACACAAAAGCCACGTCGAGTACGTGGCTTTTTCAGCGTCTGGATCTGCTGTTTAAGTGTTCCTCTGACAGCTCAAACTAAACCGACTTAATCTTCAATTTCGCTTGTCGTCCTTTATCAATTCTAGGAAGAACTAGAGTTAACATACCAGCTTTTTCAGTTGCTTCAGATTGTTCAATATCGATTTCATGAGGGAATTCAACTTTTCTTGTAAATGAACCCCAGTACAATTCACGATGAAAATAATCTTGGTCTGCAATCTTTGTTTCTTCAACCCTCTTTCCTTTTAGTGTAAGTGAATCACGAGTCAAAACAATATCAAGATCCTCTTTTTTAACACCAGGAATCATTGCGCGGACAATTATACTTTCTGTAGTTTGATACATATCAATTGAAAGTTCACCTTCATCACCTTGTTCATCCATCCAAGTAGAACGATCATCTTTTGGGGTAGCAACAGTCATTCGCTTTGCGCGAGAAGATTTTACATCTTTGGAATTGAAAAAACCTTTACTTTTAATTTCAGGATGAATCTCTTCTTCATCATATTCAGAAAGTTCTAGCTCCTCGAAATCATCATGCTCGTGCTCATCGTAAGCATCGCGTCCAGTTAATTTATCAAAAAAAGATCGTTTTTTCTTAAGGTTCATATTTGGTGGGTTAAATACTCGCTAATTGCACTTTCTGCATTCAGTAGTTATGTAGTGAATTATATTATGAATTAAATTTTATGTAAACTTGATTAAAATTTCTTAATCATTTTGACGCGTTCTAGGGCGATTATGAGGAGTACAGTAGTCATCCAAACAAAAGAGAAGATGATAAATGTATGTTCGCTAGCAAGTTCGATAATGAAAAAGTTGAAAGCTGTGTGAATTATTGTTGCAATTATAAGACCAAGGATCCAAAAGATTTCTTTCATTTTCATATTTCTATAAAATGCATATCCGATAAATACGGCCATAGTTCCAGATGCGACTACATGAAGAAGACTTGCTCCCATGAATCTTAGGTTTCCAGTCATGATAGATCCGACTGTGTCGCCTTGAAGCAAAGGGGCGAGAAGATAGAAAGTGTTCTCCATTGCCACAAATCCTAAAGCGGCTGTCATCATATATATGAAGGCGTCAATTGGTTCGTTGAAAACTTGTTTGAGTCGGAGTGCACAGAACCATGCGGCGGCGAATTTGAAAAGTTCTTCGAGGAAGGCCCAGAGCGTGAGTGTCCAAAAACTACCAATTTCTAAGCCTAAAAATTGAGGAAGTATTTTTTGAAATGGAAAAACGAAGAAAACTGCGCACATACCAACAAAAAAAGTGAGAGTGATGACACCTTTTGGTTCATTGTGCTTGTAATTTTCATGCATCCAAAACCACATCCATAGAAGTGAAGGAAGAACACCGCCAAGCAAAGCATAAACAAACATCTCGATTACAAAGTAAGGAGAATTGGAAAGTCCTAAGAGTGATGTGATTGAGTCGGCCATCTTTCAATAGCTATCATATCATGTTCGTTTGAGTTTTTTGATCCTGTCGCTGTGTTCGGCTGTGGATCACGCATGTCGGTTGGAAGGAGAGACCAAAGTTCTTGAGTAATATGTGGCATGAAAGGATGAGTGGTCAAAAGAATTTCTCTAAGGATATGAAGAAGTGTTTGTGCACGAGAAATTGCGGCCGCAGCGAGTTCGGCTTTGTCGTCAGGATCCTGAAGACTTGCGTCTATAATTTTATCCGCCTCAGATTCAGTGTCACCAACAATTGCTTTTGCAAATTCTGGTTTTAGAATTGGCTTACTTGCTTCAAGAATTTGGTCTGCAAATGTATGCCAGATATAGTGATAGAGTTCTTCTGCTGCAAGATGAATTTTATATGAAGGTTCACTCAAATTTTCAGAAATATTTGTGAAATGTGTGCGCCATTCTTCATAAACTACACGGTCTTGATCTGTAATTGAAGAAGAATTCATGAAGTTTTGATCAAATTTTAGTGAAGCGGTGTGAGGATTCTCACTTACGGCAGAAAGAACAAACCTTGTAATATTCCACAACTTATTTCCAAAATGTTTGTATCCCTTGATCTTATCTTCATAAATTCTTGTATCTGTGCCTGGAGTTGTGCTCATGGCATAGAACATACGCAGTGCGTCAGCTCCATATTTATTTGAAATTTCAACAGGATCGCCTCCATTGCCCAAACTTTTTGACATCTTTTGACCTTTGCTATCGCGAACCATACCAGTTATGTATACAGATTTGAAAGGAATAGTGCCCAGACCATATCCAGTCATGAGAATCATACGAGCAACCCAGAAGAATAGAATTTCATGGCCAGTAACCAAGATGTCTGTTGGGTGATACTTTGCAAAATCAGAATCTGGTCCAATATTGTCTGGCCAGCCAAGAGTCGAGAAAGTCCAAAGGGCAGATGAGAACCATGTGTCGAGTGTATCCTCATCTTGGAGCCACTTTGAAGTGCCTGAATTTTCGCCATCCGCCGATGCACCTTCGGGCGCTTCAATACCATTGTAAATTTCCAAATCTGGATCAGCAGGAGAGAGTTCGCCACTTTTTTCAAGCGTGCGACCAGATTTACTTTTATACCAAACAGGAATTCGGTGCCCATACCAAATTTGTCTTGAAATACACCAGTCGTTTAGATTATCAATCCAGTGGAAATATATTTTATTAAAATGCTCAGGCAAAATATTTACAGGTCCTAGTGTATTGTGACCAAATTCTGGGTCAACTGCCTTTCGCATAATTTCTTTTAGAGTTGTTTTTGAGCCAGTTTCTATGCCGCGAATTTCAGAGTAGGGAATTGTAAACTCTTTGTTTACCGCAACGAACCATTGGTGCATAACCTGAGGTTCAATTGTGCCACCAGTTCTCTCAGCGGTTGCAATATTGTGAACATAATTTTCCTCAATTTTTTCAACCAAACCTTTTGATTGAAGTTTTTCAACAATTTTTTCTCGAGCTTCTGTAATTTTCATGCCAGCAAATTCACCAGCAACAGGAAGCAGTTTTCCATACTTATCAATTATCTGTTCTTTTTCAAGATTATATTTTTCGGCAAGCGCAAAGTCTACTCCTGAGTGCCAAGGAGTAATTGTCATAACACCAGTTCCGAATTCCATATCGACACTGTCATCTTTTATGATTGTCGCTTCGAGAGGACCGTTTATCCATTCCACAGTTAATTTATCTCCATGAGAATACTGTGCATACCTAGAGTCTTCAGGGTGCATAACTACATATTTATCGCCAAATTTTGTTTCAGGTCGAGCAGTTCCAATTGTAAATGGCCCATACTTGAAATAATAAAACTTTGAAGTTCTTTCCTCATATACTATTTCATCATCTGAAATTGTCGTCTGACCTTTTGGATCCCAGTTTACAATTCTAAAACCGCGATAGATAAGTCCATCGTCATACATTTTTTTAAACATTGTCCGAACTGCATGTGATCGTGATTCGTCCAAAGTAAATGCTTCTCTCGACCAATCCAAAGATGCTCCCAGACGTTTTACTTGAGAGACAATTGTTTTTCGGCTTGTTGATGCAAAGTCATGGATTCTTTCAAGAAGAGGTTCGCGCCCAATATCGTATCGACTTTTTCCTTCTTTCTTTGAAATTTCTTTTTCAACTACTGATTGCGTGGCAATTGCAGCGTGATCTGTTCCTGGAATCCAAAGAACTTTTTTCCCTTCCATGCGTGCTTTTCTTGCAAGAATATCTTGGATTGTAAGCATGAGGCCGTGGCCTAGGTGAAGTACACCTGTTACGTTTGGTGGAGGGAGGATGAGGGAGAATTTTTCTGAGGCAGAATTGCCAGCATTCGCGGCAGAATTCGCGCTTGAATTGTCGGGATTATAAATTGAATCAGCTGGGTTCTCGCCAAGCTCAAGAGCCTGAATTCTAGGTTCAGTTTCAGCTGGGTCATATGGTTTGAGGAGTTTTTCGGGGATAGGGGACGAATCTTTATCGGGCATAGTATGCCTAATTTAACATGTTTTTAGGGGTTTTTGAAGGGGTTACAAAACCAAATTACCCTCAGCCTTCACATTATTAAAATCAGGCGTCATTGGATCAAATCCTTTTTTGCCGCCAATATATTGAAGCGCAGCAACAATTCCGATCATCGTCGCATTGTCAGTAGAAAGATTTTTTTCTGGGAGGAAAAGTGATATGGCAAGTTCGTCTGTTAACTCTCCAAATGCTTTTCTAATTTCAGTATTTGCAATCACGCCACCGCCGATTAGAAGCGTGCGAGCGCCATTTTCCAAAATAGCTTTTTTAGTTTTAGAAATGAGAACTTCGATAACAGCCTCTTCGAATTCTCCTGCAAGAGCAATTTTTTCTGTATCGTTTAATTGTGTGTTGTCCGAACTATTATCCTCTGTCGGTTTTTCTTTAAGTTTATCTCGCAGTCTGTCTCTCACGGCATAAAGCACCGCAGTTTTTAATCCTGAAAATGAAAAGTTCAGATCCTTGCTGTGTATCATAGGGCGGGGGAGATTGAATATTTTTTCCACCTTCCCTGATTCTTCTGAATTTTCTGTAGGTTTTTGTGAGCGCCATGCCTCAGCAAGTTTTGAAATCTCAGGCCCGCCAGGATATGGAAGTCCAAGCACGCGTGCAACCTTGTCATATGCTTCGCCGACAGCATCGTCTACAGTTTGCCCAATAATTTGATAATGATGCCAAGAATTCACAAGCACCAATTCCGTATGTCCTCCAGAAATTAAAAGTGCGATGGCAGGGAATTCGATTTGGGTTTCTGTTTTGGTCTCAGATTTATTGTCTTCGGTCGTCTTCAACTCGTTTGCTATTGCGAGAACAGACGCGATATGTCCCTCCATGTGATTAATTGGCATGAGGGGTTTGTCGAAAATTACAGCTAAGGATTTGGCAAATGAAATTCCTACCCAAAGAGCAGGTTCAAGTCCTGGTCCGTATGTGACAGCAATTGCATCTAAATTTGATTTTATCTTTAGAAAAGTTTGATGAGGAATTAATCCTATATATGCTAGTAGGTCAGCGCCGAGATTTCCTTCACGAGCGAGGAGTTCGGTTACAATTTTTTGAGTTTCGGCGGATACATTATTTGACGAGTTTTCATTAGAATTATTTTTTTGAACATCTGCATCTGGGTGAATATTTGAAGCTGCGCTCCAAATTTCATTATCAAAAATATCTTTAAAAACTAAAGAAAGAACGGGAACCAAATTTTTCGTATGCTCACGCTTTGCAAGATTTGGAAAAACTCCGCCGTATTCTGCATGCATGGCGGCCTGGGTGTGAACGTGGTGCGACTTAGTCTCAAGACCAGATAAAAACGAAATAGCTGTTTCGTCACAGCTTGTTTCTATTGCAAGGATATTTGGTTTTTTTGTTTGTGTTGCTGCGTGAATTTCGTTCATGTTATTTCGCTCATATATATGTATAGAATATAGACCAGGAAATAGAAAAGCGCCAGCCATGTCGTGACTCGGTTAGAAACCGGGCACGTGTATGGCTGGCGCGAAAGACGACCTCAAAGCACGTCTAGACTATGCCTTGTGGCAAGTTCATGCAGAGACTCACGGGCACGCGGCGAGAATATCGTAATTGTACGAAGACCGTCGTCAGAAAGAACGTATGCGGCATTGACACATTTTTTGTGAAGTAGTGCCTCGCCGATAGTCTCTCTATGATTGACCTGTCTTAACCAGAGCCAGATTTTCCACCAAGCAAAGTTTGGTAGGTAACCAACGGTGTGGATAGTTTTTCCTGAAGCGTCGAGAATGAAGATGTTTTCTGAATTATAGTCGCTTGAATATGGCTCATCGTCGAGATGCGAAATATCCAAGACTACTTCATCGAAATTTTCCTTGTCCCTTTCGGGGAAGTGAAAATTCAGCCAGGGGTATTTTTCGTAAATAGCAGTGTGCAGTCGTTTAATGCTTGGACGATTACCTGGATGTCCGGCGGGCAAAGTGGGTATCATGGTTCTGAATCTGGGTTGAGTTTTTCAGGGTTTTCTAAGGTGGCAAAAGCCATGCAAACAGGCATGGTTCCGTGAAAAACTATATGATATATATTAGGAATAGTCAATTTTTGCTAAAATTTCGATTTTGATAATTATTTTGGTGAGGAAATAGAAAAGCACCAGCCATGTCGTGACTCGGTTAGAAACCGGGCACGTGTATGGCTGGCGCATATTTTCGCTTTGTGTTCGCTTCTGACTTGCTACAGGTGGCTTGCAGCTAGTTCGCTATAGGCTATAGGTTGTTTGCAGTGTAGCTATTGCCACCTTGATAGCGACCATGAGATTGCGCAACATTCTTCAGATATGCAATTTTACTCGCATAAGGAAGTTCTCTGAAGCCCTCAGGACTATCAGGGTTGGTGTAAGGAATGACAATAAATGTATCCCAATATCCACCGACCTGACTCTTTGAGTAAAAGTCTAGGACGAGAGCGCGGTATTCTGCACTGTCTTCTCCTAAACCTTTTAGCGTTGCGAGCTCTGTGGCTGCTTTTCTTGTGATGACATCGCCACCACGATCGGCTGCAATGTATATCCTGCCGTCAGGCGTGATAACTTGCGAGCCGTAAGGGATTATGCTCGGATCAACAGCTACAACACCTAAACCGAGGTTTTGGATTGTGTCGATACGGACAAGCGAAGAGGTTTTCTTCGCTCTGGTGTCTGAGTCGGATATTGATTCGTTAGCATTATAATAAGTGCTACGAGCATAGACCTGACGCCAAGCTGGTCTTGGTTGCGGTTTGGATGTTTTGCTTGGTGCAATAACAGTAGGTCGACTTGGCCGACGCAATTGGGGGTTTGTTTCCTTCACGTTTTGACGCAAAGCGGGAGTGCTTTGTGCTTGTGCCACATCGGAAAGGGAATAAGCTACCAATTGAATTGCCATGATTGCAATCAAACTTTTGATATTTGCTTGCAACAAGTGCAAAAGAACTTTTATCAACTTGCGATTTAAGGGCGCGAGTTGAAACGACTGGGTGTATGGACTGAATTTCATTCGTATTCTAATCGACTGTATGTCTGGTTTGTTGTTTCGTTGTGGGGGTCTGTTATTTATATATCACGTTTTGTGACACAGTGTCAAGATTTTGTGCTATCGATAAAATACATTATCTAAATAATTCTTAACTATCTTTTCACTAGGTTTAAAAAGAGGCGTAGGTAAATTTTCCAAATCGAACCACTGCCACTGTGTGATCTCGTCGGGTTCCATAACTTTTGCATCGCCTTTAAAATTTGTGCATAGAAGTCCGATGGTTACAAAATGCGCGGTTGGCACAATATCGTTAGTCAGACTTATCACTTTTAAATCTTCTTTTTTAATTTCAATTCCGGTTTCTTCCATAACTTCGCGCATGGCACCTTCCTCGAAACTTTCACCAAAATCTAATTTACCTCCGGGCATTGTCCACGTGCCTTCGCCATTCATAAGACTACTGGCTTTTTCTGGATCAACATGTCGCTGACCAAGCAAAATTTTATTATCTTTGAGTATCATGACTCCGAAGCCACAACCCATCTTTTTAGTTTCCATATGGGTAGTATATCAAAATTCGTGGTTGAATTTAAAAAAACAAAAACCCCCGCATCTCTCCCCCCTAAAAATAGGGGGAGCGCGTAGGGTCGTGGGTTTGGCAGGGCCAATTGGCTTACCTTACCGATTCGGCTTGGCCCAGCAATCGGTATTGAGATAGCCAACGAAAAGTGGCTTTTTGAGACTTGGCCTCACAACGATTGCGAGGAAAGGTTTGTCGATGGTGAACGTTTCCTTCGGTTGACTTATGCTGCATCGTACAGCGCTGATGGCGACGGCGCTTTTGACAATTGCTCCAATCTCGTCCATTTTGAAAAGGGTTTGCTGGAGAGCCTGCCTGATAACTGCTATCACGTCATCTTCATCAAAAGTGAACATTCCTTGGAGCCAGGTGATATCCAATTCCATGTCAAGATCGATCATGGGGAATACCAGCTTGTCATAGTTGAAGCAGGGAGTCATTAATCTCAGAGTAGTCTCAGCTACGCTGTCCAGTTCTGTCTCGGTCACGTCGTTTCTTGGTACGGTGAGATAGACTACATCTTCAGTTTTGGTTTGGATTGCTGCCACAGGATCATTGAACCCCGCGACAGTAAAGAAGGAAATACTTTCCCTCATCTCAACAGCAGGGTAATCCTTGTTGTCGGTTTGAGAGCGGACAGACGTCTTCCAACCAGGAGTCAGCCAGTCCAAAACAAGTTCGAGGATGCTAACAACCCCAAAATCGTCGGGTGCAGTGAATTTATCCAGTTGAATTGAAAATCCACGTTCGCGGAGGAAATCATTCAGTGTCTCGGCTTCTCTGGAAACCCTCGTTTCAATTTCGGGAATTGTTTCGACTTCTCCTCGACTTCCAAGGAAGAATTTCCTGAGAAACTCTCCCTGTTGATCATTGATTATCCTCCAGATTCGATCCTTTCCAAGTTCCTTTTCAGCGCCGATAAGGGCTGCGACTATTGGGTAGGTGACCAGGGTGCTGGTAGGCGCGGGTGCTAGGGTGGTGCTCATGGTTCAGTTTCTTTTTCTGTTTTGCTGTTTGGCAGCGTGGTTGTGGTTTGTGTGGTACTTTGGGGTGATTTGCTGAAATTAATCTGAGGGTACGATAATACACGGATTGAGACATGTCAAGGTTTACTTAGAATTTAAAAAAATAAATAGTATAGAGAATCTAAGTCTAAAGGTAACAATGCTAATACAAGAAGCAGTGCTATAAATATAATATGAAAAGTTAGTATTATTCTTCTAATTGCATTTCCTATAATTTTCTTTTTGAAATGCCTAAAGCTAAAGAATAACGCAATTGCTAAAGCAATTAAAATACCTCGGCTGAGAAGTGTAAGATTAGTACCGAATGAACTACATGTAGCTTGGTCAACGAATTTCGCTGTTAAAAGCATATCTATTACTGAAGGTCGAGGCTCAACATATCCAGGTTCACGGTACGGTGGACTGCAAGCAAAAGCGGAGCTGGTGTTAATCAGTGTGAATATTGCAAAGATGGATATTATCTTCGCAAATGATAGATTTTTTTTCATATTGCTAATTTTAATATATTTCTAGAATAGCTACTAGTTCACATTCTTCTTTACAATCTTCACTCGGTTATACAATTTTCCATATATCCAACCCAGAACTGCTCCAATTAAAAAGACCCAAGCTGCTGAAATCACCAAGGATATGTTGAAAGAGAATCCTTCATTTGATAATGGCGTAATCAGAAGCGCATATGCAAAGAAGTCAAATATATTTTCTGCTAATGGCCCAAAGGCGTCGCTAATATCATGCACAGCAAAAGCTATGACAAATAATATTCCGGAGAGGACTGCGCCAATAACAAGTCCGCTAATTCCACCCCATAACCAATATTGAGAAGATGATTTATTCATGGCTAAATTATAACTTAATGTGTGATGTTCACAACATTCACATCTCTCTTCTTGGTTTTAAAGTATAAAATGCTTGAAGTAATTATTGCAATAATAATACTCAATATAATATTCCAAAACAGAAATGGTATCCATACGATCTCAAGAGGGCCTCCTTCTAAAGGGCTTGATCCAAGTAGATCTAAAAACAGCAAGGAATAAAATATTATTTCACCAACCAATATCACAATTAAAGATGAACCTAATGTATACAAAGGGAACTTCCAAAGTATTTTCTTAAATACTTTCTCTTTAATGAGTTTTCTTGACCAATAAAAAGATAAAGCAAGAGATGCTAAGAAAGGGGATAGTAGGAGTGCAATATTTGCTATATTCATTTGAGTAAATTATATACTAATTGAGAGTGAAATTATATAGAACTATCGATTCAACAGTCATCAGAAATAATTTATTAAAAGAAAAACCCGCCACCAATGTCGACGAACGAGTTTTCGTTGGTCGCACTGGGGCGAGCTGTAGTAATCGCTGCTCACCTTCCTGAATCAAGAGTAGGTGATGATGTTGTTGCATACGCCGCGATCGTTGTGGGCTTGCTGGAGATTTTCGACCGCTTGACGTTCGCTCTCCTCGTTGCCAGGACAGTAGTGAATCAGCTGACTCCAGTTGCAATGGAGACATTGTCCGAGCATCAACTCAGTTGAGGGTGACTCATAGTCGTCAGCTGTGCGGAAACCGTCCTTGTGGGGTTTGATTTCCTCTACGAATTGGCCGATGTCGCGCAGCATAGGGTGGCCAATCATATCGGGGTGCTCCCACAGCCGCTCGAGGAGTTCGATCTTCTTGAATTGGGTCATCTTGTCAACTTGCGCCTTAGTGGTGCCGTCAACAAGCATATCTGTATCCTTGAAGAGCCACTCGAGGATGTAGCGGAGCTGCTCACCTTGCTGCATATGGAGCATGTTCTGATCACTCAGTTGCTCAAGCATTTCTTGGTCTTCTGTGGTCATTGTGGTAATTCCTTCGTAATTTAGGTTTCTCTGACGAGAAGCTGATCGGTTTCAACCAATACTTTAGAGAGCTTCTGAAAAGAATAATACAATATATTTGTGTCATTGTCCAGTATTTTTTAGAACTTTTACTTTTCAAAAATAGGCGGAAGAATAAACGCTAAATTTCGTTTAGGTTTGAAAAATGGGCTTTATACCTTTGTGGTCACAGATAATTTCCTCGCCGTCGCTCAGAAATTTCCGCGACACCGCCTCGCCCGTTTTTTCTGCTGAAAAAACATGGCTCCGGCCGTCACACAAATAAAAAACACCAACGCAGGTTGGTGTTTTTTATTTGTGTGACCCTACAGGGAGTCGAACCCTGCTTCTCACATTGAAAACGTGATGTCCTAACCGATAGACGATAGGGCCAAGTATCCGGGCTTATTTAAGCCTTAAAAGCTATAAATATGACTGAATGGCTAAATTCTACATAATTTTGGGCAAAAATCAATATTTAGCATATTATATGTATATGCATAAACTCGATAAATTAGACGACGGGGAGCAAGATGAAAAATACGTTTTTCATGGTTCTCATGAGAAATTCGATCTTGTCCAGCCGAAAAGAAATAGACGAATAAAAGTGCAAAAGGATGGAACTAAAAATGTGACTTTTGATAAAGTATCTTTCCATGCGACGCCATATAAGTGGATAGCTCTGGCATATACATATGCACCAAAAACTTTCGAGCTAGGTGACAAGCTATGTTATTACAATATGGGCGTTAGTTTATATGAAAATAAAAAGGAAATTGAGATAATGGGTCATAGTAGCCTTGAAGAAAGCCTTGAAAAATTGTATGGCGATGGGGGATATTTATTTTATTTTGAAAAAGAGAAATTCTCACATAAAGAAGGATTAGGAGATTTGGAAGTGATCATCATGGAAAATATCATTCCGTATAAAATTGAGAGGATTGATAATCCTGTTGAAATATTAAGGGAAATGGGCATAAACTTTATCTGGACTGATCTCACAAAACCCCAAAACGCCCAATTCCAAAACTTTAAGTAATGAGATATAATAACCCTCTAAAGCTATTTAGAAGCCATTTACCAAAAATAACTTAAATTAACTAAAACTATGTACATGCACAAAAACACACAAGCTGGGGTTGCCAAGATTATCTGGATTATTATCGTCATCGCCGTTATCTTGGGATTCTGGGCTATCGCATCTTACAACTCACTTGTACGATCAAACGAAGCTGTTGCAACACAGTGGTCTCAGGTTGAAACGCAATATCAGCGACGTTTTGATCTAATTCCTAACTTGGTTGAATCTGTAAAAGGTGTGCTAAATCAGGAGCAAGAAATATTTATTGCACTTGCAAACGCTCGTTCAGGATATGCAGGAGCTCAAACTGTAGATGAAAAGATTGCAGCTGCAGGGCAAGTGGAAACTTCTCTTGGCCGGCTTTTGGCTATTGTAGAAAACTACCCACAACTCCGATCTAGTGAAACTATGCAAACTCTCATGGCTCAGCTTGAAGGCACTGAAAACAGAATCTCAACTGAAAGAGGTCGTTACAATGAAGCGGTTATGTCATATAACTTGAAAGTAAAGACATTTCCAAATAGCTTGTTCGCTGGTGTTTTTGGCTTCGATGCTAAAAATCAGTTCGATGCAGTTGAAGGGTCTGACACAGCTCCATCGGTTAAGTTTTAATCAAATTCTGATCAAATATAGATAAAATATATATGAAAGTAATTGCGACCGGAATTGTACTTGCATCACTCGCGACAATTTTAGGATTTTTTGGCGGAATTGGATCGCTAAATATAAAGACGGCGGAAGCATATACTTCACCAGGAGTTGCAACAGGATATGTAAATGACTTTGCAAATATCCTAAAGTGGGATGAAAAAACATCTCTGGAAAATAGATTGTCGCAGTTTAAGACTGAGACTACAAACGAGATCGCCATTGTCACAATTAAAACTCTTGGAGACGAGACAATTGAAACTTATGCAGAAAAGTTATTTAAAGAATGGGGAATTGGTGATAGCGTAAAAGACAATGGTGTGCTTCTACTAATCGCACTCGACGATAGAAAGATGCGAATTGAAACTGGTTATGGTCTTGAGGGTGCACTACCCGACGCAACTGCGGCATATATTATTCGTCGCGATATTACTCCAGCTTTTCAAAGTGGAAATTATTATGAAGGAATTTCACTTGGTGCCGAGGGAATTATCGCCGCAACAAAAGGTGAATATGTCGCAACTCCAGAAGCAGAGAAAAAAGGTTTTGGAATTCCCTTGAATGAACCAATTCTCGGATTCATATTTTTCTTCGGTGTAATTGCAATTCAGTGGGTAGCATCTATTCTTGGACGATCTAAATCTTGGTGGTTTGGTGGAATACTTGGTTTTGTAGTTGGTGCTGTACTAACAGTAATTTCAGTTTTTGGAATGACACTTTTAGTTGGTGCAATTATCACGGCTCTCCTAACTGTCTTTGGTTTCCTCTTTGATTTTGTTGTATCAAAAACATATCAAGCAAGTAAAAAGAAAGGGAGCAATCACCCATGGTGGGTAGGAGGTGGCACAGGAACAAATTGGGGTGGAGGAGGTAGCGGAGGTTTCGGTGGAGGTGGAGGATTTGGAGGAGGATCTTCAGGTGGAGGAGGAAGTAGTGGTGGGTGGTAAAAGCTATATACGCGTCAAAATTTTGAGAATGGTCTTGCGTGGCAAGATTAGAATAATTTGGTAGTATAATTTCGTGCACAAAGGGGCGATTAGCTCAGTTGGTAGAGCGTTCGATTGACGTTCGCAAGGTCACAGGTTCGAATCCTGTATCGCCCACAGTTTTAAAATGACCTAGCTTGCCTAGGTTCCATTATCCAAATACATGTATAAGAATACTCAAATATTTGCGGAGGTGAAAACACATTCTCCTTTTGGATATAAATCTGAAAAAAATTGGGACGAACTTTTTAATATTGCAAATGAAATTGGAGATGTAATTTCTATTCACACAGATCCGCGATGGGGAGGATCTTTTGATTTAATTAAAAAAGCTCGGTCGCTGACTGACAAGCCAATTCTGGCAAAAGGGATTCATGCTTCAGATGAAGAAATTGTAAAAGCTATTGATAATGGTGCAGATCTTGTTTTAGTTGTTGGTAGAGTTCCTGCTGTTCATTTAGAAAAATGTTTAATTGAAGTTTTAAATTTGGCTGAGCTTAATGAGATAAAAAATATTAAAGAAAATATTAAAGTAGTTTGGAATAGTAGGGATTTGTCGGATGGAAGTGTGAAAGAAGAAAAATTTGAGGATGCCCGTCAAATATTTAAAGGTTGGTTATGCCAGGCTAGTAATATTCGTACAGTTGGGGATATTAAGGAAGGAGCGAATGCGGTACTGGTGGGAAGTAATTTGGAGGAGTTTGCTGAGTCTTTAAAAGACTAATTCTGCAAAATCAAATTATTCACCCCACCACTAATACTCGGTGCAGGTGTCGGAGTTACAGGTGCCGGATACGCAATAAACAATCGCGAAGAGATATTTGGCTGAGCAATAATAAGATTTGTATCGTTGTTCGCGTCGAGGGATTCTAGGGACATGTAGATATCGGTACCGTATGGTGCGGATTTGCCAGGGATTTGGGTGATAAGATCAACTTGGTAAGTGGCAGTAGTTCCTGCAGGGAGAATATAATATATACCAACTTCGCCATTTGTTCCTGTAGGTTTTGTATTACGAGAAGTATTGCTCATGGAACCTAGCACTTTTCCATTTTTATCTTTAAGTTTAAAATTAAGCACACTAAATTTTCTGAGTTTTAGATCTGGGCCATTGTTAATAATTTTAACTTCTGCTTTGCCGCTTATTTCAAGACCATATTCGCCCGTTGCTGTGTTTTCACTGCCAAAATCATAATAATCTTGTAAAACTTTATTGAATTTTAGTTTAGAAGTTGGAGTTACTTTGACCTGAACATCATTTCTACTAATTTTTCGATCACAAGATTTTGAATATGAGTTGTAAATTCTTTGAAAATCTGTGGCACTAGCGAACGGCAAAGTGAGAGTTCGACTTTTAAAAGATTGGTTCATAACAGTGGCAAATTCCGGACTGTTTGAGTACAAAGCAAATTGATAGAATCTAATTCGCAAATAATTTTGCATTTGATTCTTTTCAGAAAGAGTTCCGGGAAGGGAATTCACAATTCGCTCCATTGCATATAAATTATTTATATCACCAAAAAACTTCTGAAATTCTTCATAATATATTTTTTTGCTAGCTAACTCGACTCCCGCGTCGTATGGACTAACTAAACCTTTACGATATCCGCCCCAAGTATGATCGGGCGCTGCTGTGCTACAAGGAAAAGAAGAATCCAAACTATGCGGAATAATCAAAGTTTTATTGTCTGAAATTTTTGTAGCATAGCTTTCATTTGTTAAAAACCAAACATCACTTAGTCCAATTAGTTCTGAAAGCATGAGCAATTTTGAAGAATTCACCGTGTCTAGATTGAGGTTTACTGGGATATTTCCTAGGCTGTCCATTATCACTATTTTATTCAATCTATCGCTGCCTGAATCGCTTCTATAATAGGGGCCGTCTAAATTTTCTTCATAAACTGGTAATTTTAGGTTAAATTGTTTTGTAAATGGTACTTGGTCGTCTTGTTCATCTGCTCGCTGCAAAATCATATATCTAAAAGTCTTTCCGTGATATTTTGGATCAGCTGATTTAAATGTTATATCCGCAAAGCCTACAATTTCGGGTGTTGCAATTCCAAAATTTCTAAACATTGTATGAGTAAAACCTTCACGCATATGCGGACTTAGTGCACCACCGAAACCTACATCGAAAGACAGAGCATAGTCATTCCAAACATCACAATCGGGAATAAATCGGAGTTCTTGATATTCTAAAGTCGTATTTCCTGCGTATCCTGGATATGTTGAACGGCCATTGAATAGCGGTTTTTTATTACCACTACTATCAAATTTATCAAATGTCATATTGAACATGAGGGGCTCACAAATCTTTCGGCTATTTCCTTTTTTCTCAATTTTAATTTTCCAATCCTTAATTATCGTTTCATTTCTGTTCATTGGCGGTGTGACTTGTGTGCTTGGATATTCTTTAAAACGACCTTCAACTTTTTGGCCAGAAGTGAGAGTTTTTAAATCGGTGGTATTGGCATCGAGGTCAAGTATAAATTTTCGAACGGGAATAGGGGAACTTAGTGTGGGTGTTGTCGCTGCTTCTGTATTTGAAATAGGGAAGAATAGGGTAAAAGAAAGGGTAAGTACAACAGCAAAGAGGAATATAAACAGTCCGCCTGTTACGAGAGGAATTTGTCTATTTTTCATATACCACCACTCTATACCTGTTTTGTCTATATGACAACAGGTCTACTTCTTACTCAAATATACATATATATCCTCCAAGGCCTTAACAGCGTCTCCTGCCGCAATATTGTTCTGGTGATATAAACCGTCAGTACAGTCTCCAGCCGCCCAAACACCTGGTAGAGATGTGGCCTGAGTTCTGTGATCAATTTTTACTTTGTTATATTCATCGAGTTCAACTAAATCTTTTACATAACCAGTATTTGGAAGCATACCAATTTCAACGAAAATTCCTGTTGTATCGAGGTGTTTGATTGTATCGTCGGATAAATCCTTGTATGTAATTCCTTCAACAAAAGTTGAACCTTTTACTTCCTCGATTACAGCTTCTGTAATTGCTTTGACGTTTGGTTTTGCTAATATTTTTTCAACTGTTACTGGATCAGCGCGAAAAACTTTGCTTCGATTTATAATTGTTACTGATTTACAGTACGCAGCTAGCTGTGCTGCACTTTCAAAAGCGGCGTTTCCACCACCAACCACTACTACGTCTTGATCAGTAAACATCGGTCCGTCACAAGTGGCACAATATGTCACTCCTTTATGTTCAAAAATATCTGCACCCTTTGCTTCAAGTTTTCGTCTCAAACTTCCGGTAGTAATCAATACTGTTCGTCCTAGGTATGATTCATCTGGTGCTTCTGGAGCAGGTGAGCCGTCTGCGGCTGGTTTAGGCGGGAGAATAGTCCAAGTGCCATTTACCAACATGCCTTTTCCTTTTTGCTTTGTAACTTTAAAAACATAACTTTCAGTGCCTTCAATATGTAATTTTTCTACTGTAGATACTCTAAAACCAGTTTTAATATCAACAATATCGGCAGCGTATGCACGAAGATGAGTCTCGAGATTTTTAGCTAAATCTTCTCCTGAAATTTTAACTGTTCCAATCCAATTCTCGATTCCTTCTGAAACAATACTTTGGCCACCAAAGCCCTCCGTTACAAAAAGAGTTTTTAATTTTTTTCGGCTGGCATAGACACCTGCAGCAACGCCAGCAGGTCCACCACCAATTATGATTAGATCGTACATGAGGAAAATTATATCAAACTATGGAAGTTAGCTGTTATTGACTTTAATTATGATAATGTTGTACCGTTATACATAGCTGTTCTTTCTAATTACCTGTCATCTGGCAGATCAATGATTGAATATTTGTATTTCCAACCTTTTCAACCCATTTTCACTCAAACATTTTTTCCATATGAAGAGTTTAAATCAAAGTTATACTGTTGACCTGCGGGTTAACTATGTTTTTAACTTGTTCGCCACTCCAGATTTCATGGGTAATACCAGGATGCTTAGCTCTTTAATTGTTTGCTTTAAAGGGTTACAAGAGCTTGATTTCGAACCAAAAGTAGATTCTGAGCATAGATTTGCAATCGTTCCGCCGCTTTTAAGGAACGAATGCGGTAGAGGTTCGCTTGTAATTGCTGAAGTGAGAAAAATTCCATTGTCTAAGCGGGGAAATAAAATTGCAGAATACGCTATTCAACTCATGTCTATGATAGAGCTTGAATATGGTAAAACCCCATGGGAAGTTGCATATGCAATAGAACGTGCAAAAAGTAGAATTACAGATCACATAATCCCATATATGATCGATATAGTTGGCTTCCAGGTAATTGGCAGAGCGCCATTTTACAAAGAAGAGTGAAATCCCTCGCTAAGGCCGGGGATTTTTTTGTTACTTAAGCTTAGATCGTCGGAGGAAGGCTGGAACAGCACTCCAGTCATCGTCCTGTGAAGCTTCAATAGGCTTTGGTTCTTCTATTTTCTTTTCATCAATTCTATTTGGAGACATAGTATTGAAGATCTTTCCACGAGTATCACTGTCTTGTGAAGATTGAGATTCAGAGCGGCTGCTTTGAGTCGGCATTTGATTTCTTTCTCGATCAATAATTTGAGTAGATGAACTTTGCTGGCCACTTGTAATAGTGCCACCACCGATATTTGATGTAGAACCTGAGTTTGAATCCTCGTCTCGCTGACCAAAAGCTGAAGGACCACGTCCGTCACCAAAAAGAGTTCTACGAAATTCTGCTTGAGGGAAGTTTGCAGCAATAACAGTAATTCGGATTTCGTTCTTCTTAAGGTGTTCGTCACGAACTGTACCGAAGATAATACGAGCGTTTGGATCAACTGAATCTGTAATTACCTTAGCTGCTTCTTGGATTTCCCACATAGTTAGATCATCGCCACCAGCGATAGAGAATAGAACACCTTTGGCTCCATGAATTGAAACATCGATAAGAGGCGAGCTGATTGCTGCTTTTGCGGCTTCTTCTGCTCTCTTTTCGCCACTTGCGACACCAACTCCCATAAGGGCAGAGCCTGCATTTTCCAAAACTGCTCTAATATCAGCGAAGTCAATGTTTCCAACAACTCCAGGAGTAGTAATCAAATCTGAAATACCTTCAACTGCTTGTTTTAAAACTTCGTCAGACATAGCGAAAGCATGTTTTGCAGTAGTGTCTTTTGTAACTGCAGCTAAAAGCTTGTCGTTTGGAATAACAACAAGAGCATCAACTGCTTTACTCAATTCTTCAAGACCTTGTTCAGCAAGACGCATACGCTGCTGACCTTCGAAGATAAAAGGTTTAGTAACTACAGCAACAGTTAAGGCACCCATTTCTTTTGCAATTCTTGCAACAACAGGACCAGCACCAGTACAAGTTCCACCACCAAGACCACCAGCTACGAAAACCATATCAGCGTTTTTAATTGCTTCTTGAATTTCTTCTTTAGTTTCTTCAGCAGCTTTTTTTCCAATATCAGGATTCATCCCCGCACCTAAACCACGTGTAAGATTTTTTCCAATATGAATTTTTCTTTTTGCAAGTGAGTGATGCAGATCTTGTGCATCTGTATTGATAGCAATAAAATCGATGCCTTTTACTTTGGCATTTATCATATGGTTAATGGCGTTCTTTC
Organism: uncultured Candidatus Saccharibacteria bacterium; assembly: GCA_964607805.1. Lineage (GTDB taxonomy): Bacteria > Patescibacteriota > Minisyncoccia > Phycocordibacterales > CAIZLB01 > DALYDD01. The sequence goes on along the minus strand of CAZSLF010000001.1, from coordinate 54,066 downwards.
CTGAACCACCAACACCGATAGCTTTAATTCTTGCAAATGTTTCTACTTCTGTTTTTACCTGTGGCATGTTTTTCTTGGGTTATTACGGGTTCGGTTTATCTAATTGTGCGCAAAGAGCAGAAAGGTTACTAAGTAACTCCTTCTGTCCGCGTACGGTGGGTATGAAGGTATTATAGCACTAATTCCCGAGGAGGAAATAGAGAAAATGGGTTGACGTGCCTTAAATTCGTGTTTTTGTTTTGCTATATTTTTAATGTAAACAAAAAGCCGCCCCAATTGCATGGGGCGGCCGCGCTCTGATAAGCCAAGATTTCAACTACTACTCTGCAGTCCGATGATACGCTGCAATATGCGCCGCGATCGTACCAGGTTTTGGCGAAGCTCCCTTCGCTTTCTCTGCTGCTAGAGATTTCAGTCTTTCAAAGCAATCCTTGATGTTATACGGTAATCCAGTACGGAGCTTGTGCTCTTTTGCGAATTCCAAGCATCCTTCTTCGGTTCCGATGCTAAGTCTTGCTTCCTCGGCATGTACCTTAATCTTTCCGCCCCCAACAGCCTTCCAAAAGAGGGTTGCGTCTGGACCTGTGATTGAGTAATTTTCCAACATTGGATAGTCAGTATATTTATTCCCTGTCTCGAAAGTCATGTGATTAGAGAACGGGAATTCAATCAAATCATCTCTGACTTCTATTTTCTTTCCATTTGTAATACCAAGAGTGATTCTGAAGCGAGCCACTTCTTCCGGTTTACCCAATAATATTCTTTTGGTTTTAAATGGAAAAAGGAGAATAACGAATGTACCTTCTTCCTCCAGCTTGTACAGAAACTCTCCTGCATTAATAAGTTGGGTGATGTAAATCAAGGGATGGTTCTGATCAATGCAAGTTGCCACATGAGGACATAGCAACCTGTGGCTAAAAGGAAGGCCGTTAATACTGATCTGATAGTTTACCTTGAGTCGAAATGCCTCAATTTCGTTAGCCATGGCTTTCTTTGCTACATCAAGTTTTCCTTCAGCGTCCCTAATTGGCTGGAAGAGTTTACGGAACAAGGCCTCTGGAATCTCTTTCCCTATAAATAGGGTTTCTGGTGAAGCATCGTCAGGAGTATCGTTGTTCATGGTTTAGTTGGGTAGCGGTGTGTATGGTTTAGATAATGGGGGATGGTCCCAAATCTGGTGAAAGGTTCTGTCTGAATCGGCGGTTTTGCCACAGACATAGTACTTTGTAAATGGTATAATGACAACATATGAACAATATGAAAAAAACTACTATATTATTAAGCATATTGGCGCTAATTATTATCGCCTCGGCAATATTCGCATTAAATAAGTCGCGACTAGCATCAAATTTAGATCCAAATGGCAATGGTGATGGAAATGGTGCAAGCACAAAACCATTCTCAGAAAAATGTGGTCTTAAAATCACTTCAGTACGATCAGGTGATGCTGTAAAATTTCCACTAACAATTTCAGGAGTTGCAGATGTATCTAAATATCAAGAATTAGGCTGTAATTGGATTCGATTTGAAGGGCAGGCGGGAACAGTTCAAGTTTTGGCTAATATAAATAATTCTGGTTGGATTCCTGTAACAACTCAAACTCCACTTATGGCAGATAATTGGATGGCGACAACCACAGCTGTACACGCTGAATTGGTCCAAGTAATTAGTAGAGAAATTCCAATCGGAACTCCGCTGATTATTAGATTTACAGAAGAAGATGTTCAAGGAAGTGGAGTATTTGATACTTTGGAAATTCCTGCAACTTTTGACGGACCATTACTTGGAGATAATTCTGTTAAAGAATTGATGACAATTAATATTTTTGTTCATGATTTGGAACAAATTAACAATGATTGCCGAGCAACTTATGCACTCAAGCGAAATGTGCCAAAAACTGCAGCAATTGCCGATGCATCTCTTAAAGCTATTTTTGCGGAGGACTCAAACGGTCTTTTGCCATTTTACAATAGTGTAGTTATTAAAAATAAAGTGGCTATAGTTGATTTTGATTCAGGTGCTTTGCAATATCTAAATGGCCCAGCATGTATACAAGGATCTGTGAAAGGCCCAATTGAGGCTACACTTTTGCAATATCCAACAATTGAAAAAGTTGAGTATTCTATTGATGGAAAGATTTGGACTGAGTGGGATGCTTAGTATTAAGGCAAAAACTTCTTCAACCAGCTCCAAAATCTCTTAAAGAATTTCTTTACAACACCACCGTCAAACATAAATCCACCGAGGGTAGAGCCATCGTCATTTCCAAGACCTAAAACAGCAAGGCCGTAGGCTACTGACCATTCATAATCTTTACTAATAGCCTTTAAATTGCCCTCTAAAGGTAGTCTTGCACGACTAGAAGGCAAGTGGAGAGCCATACGTGCCAACTCCTCTATATCTGCCAAACCAGACCCTCCTCCGGTTAGGACTATTCCTGCGGGGAGCATGCGGCTGCGATCCATTCTCCTCAAATGATCGTCAATTAAATCAAAAATATCTGAAAGACGGGCGATAACAATTTCGTCCAATTTCTTTTTTGAGTAGGCGATACCGCGATCATTACCAATTTTAATTTGTTCTGCATCTTCAAGACCAACTTTTAGACCGAGTGCAATATCATTTGTCACATCGTTCGAACCAAAAGGAAAAACTTCCAAAGATTTTGGTGTATTTTCTTCGAATACAATAATAGATGTTGTTTGGGCACCAATATTTGCCAAAATACATCCGGCAATTTTCTGTGTTTTATTTAAAGAAACTATGCTCGATGCAATAGGGGAAGCAATAATATCAATTGCTTCGACGTCCGCATGCTCAAGTGCGCCTAAAATATCACTTAGGTGATGTGCCTGACATGTAATATATAAAACACGAACTTCAAGGCGAACTCCTCTTAAACCTTGTGGTTTACCCAATACTTTTTTGCCATCAATACGATATTCAAGCGGAACCGTCTGAATTATTTTCCTATTTTGTATATATGCATGAGGTAATTCTTTTTCACTTTCCTCAATTGCACGACGAACATCTAGATCTGTAATTTCAGAATCAGCTTTTGTAGTATTTACTAATCCTGTGGCAATAATCGCGCCAAGACCAATTCCTCCCACAGAAACAAAAGCTTTTTTAATTGGAATTCCTGCATTTTTCGAGGCTTGTTCAACAGCGGCGCGAATACTTTTTCCTGCTTCATTTGGATTTGTAATATATCCATGGCGCATACCACGCATATTTGCAATTCCAGCACCTAAGATTCTAGGAGAATGACTTTTTTCTGGTAATTCAGCAACAATAACCTTAACCTGATCGGTACCGATATCAATTCCTACAGAATGTGTGCGACCAAATGCCATTGATTTATATTGTAGTGAGGTGAATTTTCTCGCAGATTAAAAATAGTAAAAGAAAAGATAAAAAAATTATTTATTTCTGAAATAAGAGCCAGAATACTGAATATTTTGAGTATATTGTACTACTTAAAACCCGATATATCAATGAAAGCTTAGTTGTGGATACCTGCGCAGTCTATTTTGAAATTTTTACACACTTTTTTCTCAAAATTTTGCATTTTTGTTGTGTCTTTTTCAGTGTGGTGGTCTAAACCTTGCAAGTGCGCAAGACCATGCACAAAAAGATAATTCAAAAAGTTTTTCTCACTCGTTTCAAATTCGTGCGCTTTAGTTTTAACTTTGGCGGGGTATATGTAGATTTCGCCATTTTCCTTATCTAAATCAAAACTTAAAATATCAGGCGCATAATTCTTCTTACGATAGGCAATATTCAACTTTTTAGCCTTTTTAAGACCAACGAATACAAGACTTAGATTATATTTTTTTCCAAGGGCGTAATTTTTTATAGAATGGAAAAACACGCCATCAATTTGAGGCGTGTTTTTCTTTTTAAGGCTCGATACTATTGAAAATGAATCTGATTCGAAGAGAATCTTCATAGAAATAGTAGGATTCGCGAATTATCGCTTTTTGCTACCTTTTACAAATTTTCCAAGCTTTATAAGCTTCATAGTGTCAGCTCGTCGCTTCAACACTTCAAGAGTAGCTTTCTTTTTCTTGTAATGAGAAAGAGTTCTTTCAGCGTTCTTTAGAGATCGAACACGAGGAAGAATCCCTGAGTCCTGAACTCGCTTTGTAAATCGGCGAATCACAGCGGATGCGCTTTCGTTTTGGTTTCGTTCTACTGATACGTTAATCATGGCAGATACTCTATCACAGTTTCTTAAGATACTCAATAAGGGCGGCAACTGGCACAGTTTCCTGGATTCTAGTCTCTACGTGGCGCACTGTAACGCTATTTTCAATAGCTTCTTTCTGACCAACTAGAAGGATATATGGCACAGCAAGCTTTTCTGCAGCCTGTAATTGAACAGTAATCTTGTCTTTAGCCAAAGCCTGGTGAACTGAGATTTTAGCCGTTCGAAGGAGCTCTAAAATAGACAAACTTCGAAGTTTTGCTTCATATCCAAGGTGAATAAAGTAGAATTTAATATCTTCTTCCATAATAACAGTGTCAGATTTTTTTGCTTCTTTATCATCTACTAAAATATGCGCTCCAATTGCTGGAATTTCTTTTTTACCAAAGGCTTTTCTTGCCACGCTATTATATCTTTCACCAATCGCTAGAGTTGTTCTTTTTTCACCTTTAGCTCGCTCCTCGATACCGATAATTTGGAATACAGTTCCTGTTGAACAATTTCTTGTGCCAACGAGAGCTTCATTTATAAAATAAGGAAGACCTAAAGATTCAAGATACTCTAAAACTTCTCTAAAATGCGCTCTGCTATCCTCAGATAAAAAGTCGATTGGCTTCGGTGCTTCATCTCGAAAGGGAATCAGGGCTTCATGTTCAGATCCTACGAATAGAAAAGGATCTTTCTTGAAAATCTGTCTCAAATCAGCTGGTAATTCGGGAAGATGCTTCTTGTAATACTGAACAAATTCACGAGTAAACCTTGCAAATGAATCCTTATCTCCCACAGAGTTAATTTCCACGATAAATTGATCCATATCATGGTTTTCCTTAAGAATTACATACGCTGTTTCTATTACTACAGCATCGGCAATACTTTTACTATTTCCAATACTATCAATATTGAAAACATGTTCTTTTGTTTTATCAGATAGGGAATTGCCTTTTAGCGGTCCACTATAACAAATAGTTGGTGGCTGATGAATCTCTGACATATTCTTATCAATATAATTTCGAAGGATAGAAACTTTTTCCTCCATAAAATTATCAAAATTTAGAATATCGCCCGTATTTGTTTTTGTATGTTTATCTTTTAGATTTTTTGCCTTTGCAGTATCAGATTTTTCAACAGAAAATTCAAAAGGCACAAAACCATAATGTTTTGCGGTTCGAACACAACTTACATGTCCTTTATAAATATTTGATGGTAATTTGATCTCTTTTTTACCCGACTTCTTTCCACCAACTTTTGTTGAAAGCATGTCGATCTTTCCACTTTCAACTGTGTGACTAGATGATTCTCCGTGATGAGAACTCTTAACATTTTTAGGTGGTTTTGGTGCTTTCTTAGCTTTAACAGGGGCAGAAATTACTGCTTTAGACGTAGATTTAGTCGTCTTTGTAGGTTTTGTTGGATGGGCAGATTTTAGGGGTGTTGATACAGACTGAGTGGGTTTTGAGCTTTTTTTATCTTGTTTTTTAGCCATAGATTAGCAAATTTCCGTTAGATTAACATGTTTTCATTAAAGGGCAAGGGGTAGGGTTGGTCAGTTTTTGAAGGATTGTGGTTTTAGGGCTATAAATATACCTATTTTAGCTGTCTGAGACTAGAGTGTCTTTTTTGGTTCTAAAGTTGAGTCGGTCGATGGTAGTGGGGCTTGGGTGGACGTATTTTCCTTTCGCATATCGGCTGGATTGTCTCCTGGATATATTTTTGTTGGAAAATGGCTTATATTTCCAGGAAAAACGGATATATTTTGAACTGGTAGCAATCTGACCAGGGCTCTTCCAGTAATTGCTTCTCGGCTAAGCGGTCCCCAGATTCTAGAATCAGAACTCACTTCACGATTATCACCCATAACAAAATATTCATCGGGCTTTAGAGTGACTTGCGCTTTTCTTTCGCTTTCGTGCACAACATATGGTTCATTAATCACAAAACCATTTGGATATTCAGTATTAAATATTTGGACAATGGATCCGTCGACAACAATTCTTTCGCCAGGAAGTCCGATTACTCGCTTGATAAAATATCGATTATCATCAGTCGGAGCATCGAATACAATTACATCTCCACGTTTTGGATCGGATATTTTGTACGTGAACTTGTCCACAATTACATAATTTCCTTCATCGAAAGTGGGGTCCATAGAGCTGCCATGGACGAGGAAAGGGTCCATTACGAAAAGTCGTAATATGGCTACAAAGAAGACGAAAATAGATATTGTTCTCCAAAAATGATCTTTTTTAGGCTTATTTATAGGTTTATCCGAGGGTTCTTGCATGGCGAAAATTATAACACACCTAGTATATATATTAAAATTTATTAATAAATTTTATAATTTTTGCTATTTATTATGAAATTTTCTGATATAATTTGCGAATGTATTATATCGTTGGACTCGGAAATCCTGGATTGGAATATGAAAACACTCGTCACAATGTTGGCCGTATGGCTGTTGATGTTATAGCTGAGCACCTAGATATCGCTGAAAATTTTAAAGTGGATAAAGTTTTAGTTGCAGATAAAGCAAAAGGATCTTGGAGTGGCGAGCCTGTTATGTTGATAAAGCCAAATACTTTTATGAATAAGTCAGGTCAATCCGTCTCGCCAATCATAAACGGCCTCTCAAAAGAAGCCGGAATTAAAAAAGCAGGAAAAATTATTGTTATTCATGATGATCTAGATTTGCCTCTAGGTAAAATTCGTATTTTGTTCAATCGCGGAAGTGGAGGACATAATGGCGTCGAATCAATAAAAAAAGCATTAAAAACTGAAGCATTTATCCGTGTCAAAATTGGCATCATGCCAACAACTCCAACTGGTAAACCTAAAAAGCCTAAGGGAGAGGATAAAATCAATAATTTTATACTAGGAGGGTTTCAGAAGGCAGAGCAGGCCATTATCAAAAAAACTTTGAAAGATGTAAGAGATGCTGTTGCTTTAATTGTGCAAGATGAACTTGTGACTGCTTACAATCAATTCAATTAGCACTATCATTATTCTTATAATAGGTTAAAATTATGATAGGTCGTTATATCAGACATTAATTAATAATTAAGAGGATTATTACTAATTAATCATTATATTAATTATGACTACAACAGGAAAAACAATGGTTGCGACAATAGTGCTAATTGTACTTATTGTCTTTGGGTTAACATATTATCTATATTCTAGTAAAACTGCCCCAAACTTAGACGAAAGGGGTATACCGACAGATATGACGAATGAGCAAGGTGAAAACGCAAACGTAGAGACATCAAATACGTTGACCGATGACTCGACAGCTCTATCAAAGGATCAAATACAAGCAGAATCATTTGAAAAGACTCTTGCTTCTTTCGAATCAGATCTTGAAAATGAAACTAGCAGTGATTATTACGATGAAAATGCCTACATAGAAGATTCAAACGCTTCTGGTGACTTACTACTTGAGTATTAATAGAAAATTAAGATAATAAAGAATTAACAAAGAAAAGAAATGAAAATTAAGATTAAACATAAAAAATCAGCACTCCTATATAGAATCGGTTTAGGTGTTGGTATTGGTGCCTTAGTATTATCAATATTACCTTTTGGAAGTATTTCAGCAGAGACTGAGAATTCTCAGCTTGAGATGCAAAGAGAACGTGATAAGGAGAGAATTGAGAACGTACAGAAGACGAGAGTTGAAAGTAATAATGCAAAAAATATTAAGACTCAAGATATGCGTGCGCGACTCGATGCTAAAATCGATCCACGCCTGCGCGCCAGTACCACAGCTTCAACCTCGGCAAAAAAAGTGCCACCTCAGCCTTTGCGCCAACTAAAAAACAATGCATCATCTACAGCTACTACACGACTAAATAAAAAAATAGAAGACAGAAACGATAGAGATGATGATGATCGTAACGAGCGAGGCAAAGGTCAGGGAAATGGAGCAATCTGCAGCCGAATTATAAGCAGTGAATCACAAATCCTCGCCAACCTTACGAAATCTTTGAGAGAAAAGGGTGGTGCTCGCAAGGTTAATATTAACCAAAATCGAGAAGACAAGGATAATAAGCTCGATGAACGCCGAGATGAACATGACGAAAACAAAAGCATTCGATATGAAAAACTAGAAGCAGGTGCAAAGACAGATGCACAAGTTGCAGCCGTAGCAAAGTTTAAAACAACTATGGAAGGCACAATTACGACACGTCGAACCGCTGTAGATCTAGCAATTTCTACTTATAGAAAAGATGTAGATGCGATTATTGCAAAATATCCACCTACAAACCCTGCTTCGACAACTGCCGCTCAACTTGAAGCAGCTGCCAAGGAAGCAATTGCACAAGCAAAGACAGCTTGTAACGCAACAAGTACTGATCAGCAAGTTATTTTGAAAAATTTCCAAGCATCACTTGAGAAATTGAAAAATGACTATAAGAGTACAATGAAATCCTCAGCAAATATTCAAGCATCTTCTACAAGTGCAATGAAACTCGAACTAAAAGCTGCAGCACAAAAGCGAGATACTTCAATTAAATCTGCACGTGAAGCTTTTAGAACAGTTTACACTACCGCAAAAGCAGAACTCAGACTGGCTTTTGGTTTGAAAGTAGATGGTAATGCTTCGACTACTAGACCATAGAGCTTAGAAAAAATTAAATAATCCACCAAAACTAAAACCCGTCTCGAACAAAGTTCGAGACGGGTGGTTTGGGCTGGGTGATTGTGCTTGAGGTAACAATTAGATCCAACCTTTGATTGCGTGGTGTACTCGTGCAAATGGCTCCCATAACATGAAAGGCCAGTTCTCTGGTGATCTGAAAGCTGCCTTGATACCAAGGGGAAATTTCCACTTGTATCGGCACCAGGGTTGCCTGGATTCAAGGTCGTAGGGGATGGTTTTAATTTTGGCCATAGAAACCAGTACTACAAATCCGAACTTCTCAGCAACTTTCTTAACTCGCCAGATATGATCGGGGTGGGCGATCACAATTAAATATCGCCACTCCGGACGCTTCCGACTGAGCTCGTAAAAGAATTCGAAAGTAGAGATGTGGAAGTTATTACGCTCGCCAATTACAACATCGAGTCGAGGTTTGGGATCAGCATCGGTCATTTCCCACTGTGCTGCCATATGAAGTGGTTTAGGGGCTTTGTCAAAAATTTCCCTGAACATTGTCCCACTTTCATGGAGTCTTATCATGACTCGGGCAATAGCGGCATTGCTCGCACCGATTTCCTTCCCGTCGGCATGTCCTCCAAAAGGTATACCAACAATTGCATCTGCCTCAAACCACTTGATATCGGTGGCTTTGTCGTATTTGTGAGGAAACAACATACACAAGGGGTAGTAGATGGCTTTTACAAGCCGCATGAACAATTCTTTAATCATATAGTTTTCAGGATATAGACTGTTTGTCTGGGTTTCTGATTGGTTTAAAAGATTTTTGAACAGAACTCGCCTTACTTAAGGCACAAATTTATACCACGCTTCAGGCACATTCGTCAATATGGCCAAAAAGCCTGGATATACTCGGAAAAACGAAAATACCCACCGAGTATACGGTGGGTATTTTCCCAGCAAGGAGGGCAAGCTCCTTCTAAAAGTTAATGATGCTTAACTTTTAGAAGGGGTCTTGACCGACTTATCTATAAAGCTTAGTGCCATCTTTTGATCCTTAGGATCAAACAAACTGATCTTGAAAGTATATGTCTTACCAAGTTCTAATTTTTCTTTTAGCTTAGCTTCACTACCGAATTCAGAAACATGGACTAGCCCTGCAACACCTTCTTCGATAGATGCAAGTGCACCGTGCTTATTGAATTTGATAACAATGCCTGTAACAGTGTCATCTTTCTTGTATTTCTTCTCAGCTTCTTTCCAAGGATTAGTTTTCAAAGCCTTGATTGAAAGAGAGATCTTTCCGTCTTTGATTTCAATAACCTTAACTTTCACTTTTTCTCCAACCTTGAACATAGTTCGTGGATCTTCAACGAGTGACCAGTCAATTTCTGAAATATGAACTAGACCTTCTAGATTTTCTTCTAGTTTAACGAAGATTCCGAAATCTACAGCACCAGTAACAGTACCTTCGATATCTTCACCAACATTGTATTTGCTTACAATCTTTTCTTTATCTCGAGATTCTGGACTCTTTTCAGAGAAGATAAGTTTACCTTCCTTTGGAGAGGCACCGATAATACAAACAGATAGCTTTTCTCCTACAAGTTTCTTTAATTCTTCTAGAATTTTATCCTTATCACCATCTTCTACTCTTGGATAATGGTCTGCCTTCAACTGAGACGCAGGAAGGAAACCTTGGATACCTTGCCAAGACATAAGAAGACCACCTTTGTTTGCTTCTAGAACTGGTACATCGTAAACAGTTTTAGATTTGATAGCAGCTTCAGCTTCACTCCAGATAAGAGCTTGTTTAGCTTCTTTAAGAGAGAGTTCTACATAGCCATCTTCATTTTCAAGATCAACTACTTTAGCTGCAATACTATCGCCAATATTTACCTTTCGGATAATATCTCGAGCAGCAATATATTCACGACCGTAAATAATACCTGTTCCATAAGGCTTCAGGTCAACGAATACTCCTTTTTTATCGATAGCAATTACTGGACCTTCTACAATATCTCCAAGACTTGGAGGATTGGCAGAATCAGCAATAATACCAGTCATAACATGGTTAGATTTGGCAATTTCAGCTGCCATTTCTTCCTCTGTTTTTGTCATCTTAACTTTTGCCACTTTAGCGGGCTTTTCAACTTGTTCAGTTGAAACTTCTATTTCATCGTTAGTTGTTTTTGTCATATTTTTTGCGAATGCGCTTCTGCATGAATTTCCGAGTGAGCACAGCAGGGATTACATATTCGCTAATTGGCTAATAAAATATGTAGAGAAAGTATACTGATTTTAAGCCTTTTGGCAATGGATTTGAGCCGCACTAATTTGAGCTAATTAGATACGTATTAAAAAGAAAAAAGCGCCCCACCCGAAGGTGGAGCGACTTTGATTTGACGCTTTTGAGGCATCTTCCGTGATTTGGGCACGAATTCGCATCCTAGGATGCGGCGTGATCAGGTCGAGACGAGCTCTCCCTGACTACTGTTTTGTCTCGCGGAACGCGGTCTGGTATGACGAATATGTATTGACGATAATGACCATGCTTGTGGTCATATGTCTGCTGGTGGTTGCGATAACCCCAGATTTGTACACCTCGGTAAAGGCCGACAACACAGGATATCAGAATATTCCAACGAATCAGGTCCGAAGTAACTCGAACCGTAAACCAGTGGCACACAAGGATACCGAATATTACCGACAGGACACCGAGCGCGAGAGCTAACCACATGTCGCTATCCGATTTCTTCCTTCCAAGAATGAAAGGCTTGATCGGAATTGTTGTGAACCAGACCGTCAGAAACAGCCAGGTTAAGAACGCGACTTCGATAATCCAAAGATACCCGTAGGGCGTCTGAGGAGCGTTTGAGCCCGGTATTGAACCGAACTCGACCAGCCCCGAGCAAAGCTCGCGGATTGTTGTGGCCATATTGGGGTGTGGGAGAGCTGAGTTTTTTGCTGAGTGGAAGCCTACCTTTAGAGCACACACATACTTTAAGGGACTTCTGGTTGGCAATAATACAATACATATGTAGGGGCGTCAATTTTATGTTTTAACAAAATAGCGTATACTATTTCTCATGATTATTACGTACTTAGGACATGAATTCGTCAAAGTCCAATATGGTGATTTAACTCTTGCTTTTAATCCACCTGCAAAAGACTCAAAATATAAATCTAGTAAGTTTGGGGCTGGAATTGTTCTTGAAACAATCATGCATGAGGATATGTCAGGAGGTGAAGAACTTTCATATGGGGATAAAAAGCCATTTGTAATTACTGGTCCTGGTGAATATGAGACTGGTGGAGTGTTTATCAAAGGTGTAGCTGGTGCTTCTCGATATGATCTCGACGCTAAAGATGAAAATTTGATCAATACTATATATTCACTTCCTGTGGACAATATAAATATGCTTTTCCTGGGTGCACAGAGCACAGAATTGCCATCAGATCTTTCAGATGTAATTGACGAAGTTGATATTCTTTTTGTTCCAATTGGAGACGATGGAGTGTATTCACCTAAGGAAGCCTACAAAGTTGCTATGAACTTATCACCCAAGATCATTATTCCTATACACTTCTCATCTACAAAAGACGAAAAACTTAAGCAATTTATTAAAGAAGCAGGTGGCGAGGCGACAACAGTAGACAAACTGACAATCAAAAAGAAAGATATAGAAGGAAAGGAAGGGGAGATTATTATTCTTGAACCTCAGGCATAGTTTATTCGGCAGATTTTTTTAAAGTTTAAAATTAAAAATTTATAAAATGGGTTTCATCGATTCATTAAAAAATAAATCTGAAGCTGAAAGAAAGAAAATTGCAATTATAGCAAGCAGTGTTTTGACATTAGCAGTTGCAATAATCGCCCTTTTTAGTTTTTTCTCGAATATTAGCCGTTTTGGCACTGCTCCAGCTGCAACAACAGAGCCTGTTGCGATTGAAAAGGCAGGAACTTGGGATGAAATCAAGGAGACATTCAATAATATTAAAAACGAGGCAATGAATTTTTCAATTGGTACAGACGATGAGGGTGGAAAAACTAATTAATCTTTGATAAGATACCAATACTAATTAAAACCTATGGCAAAAAAGAAAGAAAATACTGGCAAAGATAGTGGGTCAAACGAAAAAGAAGAGACACAAGCGGTACCATCTAATTCTGACAAAATGGTCTCTCGAAGTCTCGTAACCGAGATGCGAGAATCTTTTATCGACTATGCCATGTCGGTAATTACAGATCGAGCCCTTCCTGATATTCGTGACGGTCTGAAACCTGTGCACCGACGTATTTTGTTTGCCATGCATGACGCTCGACTTACTTCGTCCGCAAAATTCGTAAAGTCTGCAAAAGTAGTTGGAGATGTTATGGGTAATTATCACCCGCACGGAGATTCATCTATATATATGGCTCTTGTGAATATGGCTCAGGATTTCTCAACCAGATATCCTTTAGTCTTTGGTCAAGGTAACTTCGGTAACATAGACGGTGATCCACCAGCTGCTATGCGATATACAGAGTGTAAGATGGCTCGAATTTCAAGCGAGCTTCTTCGAGATATGGAAAAGCAGACAGTAAACATGCTTCCAAACTATGACGGATCGAAGCGCGAGCCTAGTGTTTTGCCGACGGCTGTTCCAAACCTGCTTTTGAACGGTGTACTAGGTATTGCCGTAGGTATGGCGACAAATATTCCACCTCACAACTTGGGTGAAATTATTGATGCTACAAACCATTTGATTGAAAACGAAGAGGCTACAACTTCTGATCTATTAGAATTTGTAAAAGGTCCAGATTTTCCAACAGGAGGTATTGCATATGGTGCAGCTGAAATAGCTCATGCATATACACATGGTCGTGGAGGCGTGGTTGTTCGAGGAGAAGCTGAAATTGTTGAAGAAAAAGCAGGGCAGTCTAAAATTATAATTACTTCTATTCCTTACAAGGTAAATAAGAGTTCTTTGATTGAAAATATTGCTGCTTTAGTTCAGGAAAAGAAGCTTGAAGGTATAAAAGATTTGAGAGATGAATCAACAAGAGATATTCGAATTGTTGTTGAATTGAAAAATGGCGCATATCCTCAAAATATTCTGAACTTTTTGTATAAACATACGCAGCTAGAAGCCACTTTCAACTACAATATGGTGGCACTTGTTGACGGTGTGCCTCGAACTGTATCTCTAAAGACAGTTCTAGAAGAATTTATCAAGCACAGAAAGGAAATTATCCGACGAAGAACAGAATTTGATCTTGCAAAAGCGAAAGACCGAGAACATATTTTGCTTGGTCTTAAAAAAGCGTTGGATCATATTGACGCTATTATCAAATTGATTAAAGCTTCAAAAGATACACCTACTGCTCATGCAAACTTGATGAAAGAGTTTAAGTTTTCTGAAAGACAAGCAACTGCAATTTTGGAAATGCGACTTCAGAAGCTTGCTGGTCTTGAAAGAAAGAAAATTGAAGATGAATTGAAGGCAGTTCAACTATTTATTAAGGAGTGTGAAGATATTTTGAAGAACGCTAAGCGAGTTTTGCAAATTATCAAAGATGAGTTAGCTGAAATTCGAACAAAATATGCGGATAATCGCCGAACAAGAATTGTTAAGCATGCTGCTAAGAACTTCTCTATTGAAGATATTGTGCCAGACGAAGAAAGTGTACTTGTTCTAACGTCGGGTGGATATATTAAGCGAACAGATCCAGACGAATATCGTAAGCAAAAGCGAGGAGGTGTTGGTGTTGTAGATTTAAATACAAAGGAAGAGGACTTTATTACGCATTTTGTTACTGCTTCAACACATAGTGATCTTCTATTCTTCACTGATAAAGGAAAGGCATACCAGATTAAGATGTATGAAATTCCTGAAGGAAAGCGAGCGACTCGAGGAAAGAGTATTATGAACTTCTTGTCTTTGTCACCTGACGAAAAAGTGACTTCAGTATTGCCTATGCCAAAGGAAATTAAGAAAGCGAGAAGTGGAGACGAAAGTCCATTGTCCCTATTCCTAGTAACTAAACAGGGAACAGGAAAGAAAGTAGCTGCTGAGAGCTTCCACGATGTGCGCCGAAGTGGAATTATTGCAATCAGACTAGATGCAAAGGATGAATTGGTATCTGCATCTTTTGTAGAGCGAGGGGATTCAGTTATGGTTGTATCATCAGATGGTCAATCAATTCGTTTTGACGAAGGCGATGTTCGAGAGATGGGACGAGCTGCCGGAGGAGTTCGAGTTATGAAATTGGACGCTGGAGTCGCAGTAGTAGGTGCGGATTCTCTAAAGAAAGGTGTTACAAAGGCTCAGGTTTTGATTGTATCAGCAAACGGTTACGGTAAGAAAACTGAAATTAGTGAATACAAGATTCAAGGCCGAGGCGGTTCTGGAATTAAAACTGTAAAAGTTACTGAGAAAACTGGCGATTTGATTTCTGCACAAATTGTTACTGAAGAAACTGAAGAAGTTGTAGCGATCTCAAAGAAAAGTCAGGTAATCCGATGTGGTGTTGGAGAAATTCCAACTCTAGGACGTGATACACAAGGTGTGAGAATTATGCGATTGCGTGAAGGGGATGTGATTGCTTCTCTGATTTGTCTTTAGTCTGTCTTTAGTTTGTTTATGTGCGATGCTCTGTATAATTGCAGAGTATGGTGTATAGTTATCTAATTATATAATATGAAAAACGATATGATAAAAAATATTATCAGATCACTAAAGCTGGTCTGGAAAATGGACAGATCATATTTGTTTATTGAAATTGGATTTTCTATTGTTGCCTCTGCACTTCCGATTTTAGCCACTTGGTACTCTGCCCAATTTATTAATAAAATAGTTGAGGGTAATTTTACTTCAATTACTGATCCTGATTTGATTTATATTGTGGTCGCGTACTTAGGAATTCCACTTGTAATATCCTTAGAGCAACTCTATAGACGAAAAAAGTGGAATGCATTTTATATTTTCTACGGTCAGTATGTTGAAAATATTATTTCTGAAAAGAAGGCGGATGTAGATATTCAGACATACGAGAATCCCAAGTTTAATAATCTTATGGAAAAGGCTAGAAGGAATTCTATGAAATGTCTAGCATTCATAGATTCAATTTTCGGCAGTATTAAAGAGATCATAAGAGTGGTTATGAGTATATTTATCCTTGCATCATACCAGTGGTGGATTGCGGTAATTCTTATAATCGCGCTTTTTCCTGAATTATACTTAGAACTTAAATATGGAAAGAGAGCATGGGGTATTTGGGATGCAAAAGCATCTATAAAAAGGAAGTATTATGAAGCTGAAAAGCATTTTGATAATACACCTGCTTTAATTGAGATGAAAGTTTTAGGTACTAAAAAATATTTCAGAAATATAATCAATCAATTAACATCAGATTTTAATTTAGAAATTTATAAAAATCTGAGTAATAAGACGACTGGGAAAGTTTTTTCCATTCTCATTTCATATGTAGCAAGTACTTTTGTAATCCTATATTTTATGAACGATGTACTTGCTAAGACTTTAGCGATAGGTACATTTACATTTCTTTTGATGAATATGACTAGGATGCAGTCTAGTATTATGGATTTTTTCTCCAGCATAGGTCATTTAAATGAAGAAAATCTTTTCGTAAAGGATATCTTTAAGTTTCTCGATACTCATAAAGCCCTTAAAAATGGCCATATTTCACTACCTGAAGCAACTCCCGACATAGAATTTAAGGATGTGAATTTTAAGTATCCAGATACAGAGAAGTATCTTTTCAAAAATTTGAATTTTAAAATTAGTGCAGGAGAAAAAATTGCAATTGTTGGTGTAAATGGTGCAGGAAAAACCACTCTTACCAAATTACTTATGCGTTTTTATGATCCTAGTGAAGGTTCTGTATTTGTAGGTGGAACCGAACTGAAAGAGATAGATCAAGATACTTATTTCAGTAAAATGGGTTATCTTTCTCAAGATTACGACAAATATAAGATACTTGTAAAAGATGCGATTGCGGTTGGTGATACAAGTAAACCGATTGACATGGAAAGGGTTGTCAAGGCTGCAAAAAGAGCAGGTGCTCATGCTTTTATTGAAGAATGGACTGATGGATATAATTCATATTTAGGAAAGGAATTTGAAGACGGTGTTGAGCCATCGGTTGGTCAGTGGCAAAAACTTGCTCTGGCACGCCTGTTCTACCGTGATCCTCAGATTTGGATTCTCGACGAGCCTACGGCTTCGATAGATGCTGTGGCAGAAATGGAAATATTCGAAGAATTGGAAAATCTTCCAAATGACAAGACGGTAATATTAATTTCTCATCGATTTAATACAGTTAAAAACGCTGATCGAATTATGGTTATTGAACATGGTGAAATTATTGAGTTCGATACACATGATAGACTCATGGAAAAAAAGAAAGGGGTGTACAAAGAGTTGTTTACTGCACAAAAGGATTCTTTTGAAACAGTTTAGTTTAGTGGCAGTGTAGTGACATAGAATTTTATATATTCTTCATGTTGATGTATAATTGTGGGAGTTAAAAGCCTGGTGTGCAATCCCAATTGGATTCCGCGCCACGCAAAATTATTAAACTATGAAGTTCTCTGATCCCGAATCAAATATAAAGCAAATGCATATTGCCGAGGGCATGACAGTTGCGGATTTTGGATGTGGAGTAGGATTTCACTCACTCGCTCTTGCAAAACATGTCGGCCCGAAGGGTAAAATTTATGCAATTGATATTCAGCCGGAGCATCTTTCGAAGCTGAAAGCGGAGGCGGCACATAGGGGGCTTAAAAATATTGAAATAATTCATGGAGACCTTGAGGCTCCGGCAGGCTCGGGCCTCCTCAAAGCTTCAGTTGATCGAGTTATTGTTTCAAATGTCCTTTTTCAAGTGGATGATATTTTTCTAATCGCACAGGAAGCAAAAAGAGTTCTGAAATCTAGCGGAATGGTGGCAGTAATTGATTGGGTTGAGTCTTTTAAGCAAATTGGGCCGCATAAAGATAGAGTTGTTAATTATGAAAATGTCAGGAAAGCATTTGAAGCCACTGGATTTGAATTTGTATCACGACTGGATTCAGGTTCACACCATTATGGGTTTCTTTTTAAATTGCCACACGCTACAATATAGCTAACGCACATATATTAAGCGCGGCACACTAAGCCATTGACCAAAAAATATATATAAATTGTAAATTATAAAAAATGAAATCATCACCTAGTACTTTTCAACTCGTAGTTATAGCAATATTTATTCTGCTCGGAATCACTGGTGTAATAGTTTTTGCGGGTCTAGGAGGCGTGAACGCTAAAAAAGTTCCAACAGCCACTATTTGGGGAACCGTGCCTGCGCCCGAGTTCAATGAAATGATTAGACTTATAAATGCCGAAAAACCTCAGGTTAGCGTAACCTATGTGCAAAAAAATCCTGAGCGATTTCAGGAGGAATTTGTAAATGCATTGGCGGAAGAAACTGGTCCTGATATTGTTTTGCTATCTGACGACCTACTTTATTCTCAGAAAGGAAAGCTAATGGTTATTCCATACACTACATATGACCAAAGATCATATTCAGATACATATCTGAACGCAGCTGATCACTTTATGACACCTGAGGGGTTGCTCGGGGTGCCATTCACAGCTGATCCGATTGTTATGTACTACAATAGACGGCTTCTATCTACCGCAGGAATCGCTGAACCGCCCAAATTGTGGAGCGAACTTGAGACTATGGTGCCCAAACTTGTAAATATAAACGAAACGAAAGGTATTACTCGATCAGCAATTGCACTAGGAGAAGCTCGAAACGTTACAAATGCAAAAGAAATTCTTGTAACTATGTTTATGCAAGCTGGAAATCCAGTAACTGTATACGATGAAAAGTTGCAGACAATTAGAAATGTAATTGATAATCCAAGCACAGATCAATCGTCGCAGTCGTCTGGAGGTTCTGAAACAACCGGTTCGTCTCAGTCTGGCATATCGCAATCTTCACCTGGCGAATCAGTTTTGCGATTCTATACTACATTCTCAAACCCTGCTGATCCTCTATATACATGGAGTAGATCTATGCCGACTTCAAAACAGGCTTTCTTGGCAGGGGATTTAGCGATATATATTGGATATGCTAGTGAATATGCAAGACTTCGACTTGAAAATCCGAATCTTGATTTTGACGTAGCGACTGTGCCACAGAATAGTGCATCTTACAATGTTACTTATGGAAAGATTACTGCATTTTCAATAGTAAAAAGACCTAAAGACGCACAAGCCGCCTTCGATGTAATACTAAAACTAACTGAAGCTCCATCACAAAAATTATGGGTAGATATTTCTAGGATGCCACCAGTTCGCAAAGATTTGTTGAGTGTACCTATGACAGATAAATTCCTTTCGGTTTTCTACAAGGCAACAATTCAGTCAAAAACTTGGTTTGATCCAGATCCAGCTTACTCAAGTGTGATTTTCCAGGACATGATAGAATCAGTAACAACAGGATTGAGTTCTGCAAGTGATGCAATCACGACTGCAAAGCAAAGATTGGATCTATTATTGCAGGGAACTAAGTCTTAATTGTCTTAATTTTATGAAAATGGCGAAAATTATGAAAATGAATCTCTCAAAGAAAACGGACAAGGCAGAAGCTAAAAAAGCAGTAACTAAAATTGGATTAATAGTAGGCAAAATAAGTGCTGCTAGCGCAAAAATAGGTCTAACTCTTTTCCTGCTATGTATGCCGCTGCTTGCACATGCGCAAAATTTTGGACGATTTAAAGTACCTGCCGACTGTAACACTAGAGAGTGTGGTTGGAATGATTTAATAGCACTTGGTTCTGAGATTTTACAATTCGCAATTTATCTTGCGGTGCTCGGTGCCACAGTTTCTTTTGTTGTCGCAGGGTGGAAGATGATGATGAATCAAGGAAATTCTGGAGAAATTGAAAAAGCAAAGGGAATTATGGCAAAAGCCGCGATTGGTCTTGTAATAACTTTGTGCGCATGGTTAATTGTTGACTTTATTCTTGATAATTTGGGTGTTGGTGCAGAGTTTAGGACATTTATACAATAAAAGGTTAATAAGATATAATAGATACAAACAATAAATATCATATGCCTAATCCATCTCAAAATAAAAAAGGTCGAGAAAGAAAATCCTTCTTTACAGTTCTTAGTTTTGCAATTGGACTTAGTTTGGTGCTTTCATATTTTGCATTTTCACCAAGTGGATCATATTTTGTAAATCAAACAGGATTGGGTGCCAGTGTTGGCAAGATTTTAGGTGTTCAAAGTGAGAGTGTGGGCGGAGGCACGAATATTGGTGCTGACAGCGCCAGTGCAATTGAAGGTGTTTTGTTAGCGCAGGCAGGGGCAAATAATCAAGGTACAGCAAGACTTCAGAATCCACTAGGTAATAACAACGGTACACTTGCAGGATTTTTGAATAAACTTCTAGATGTTTTGATTATGCTCGGATCAATCGTAATTGTCTTTATGATTATTCTAGCTGGTCTTAAATATGTTATGGCTAGAGGCAACGATTCTGAAATTCAAGCCGCACATAAGCAATTAACATGGACAGTTATCGGTGCAGCAATCCTTCTAGGAGCAAAGGTAATTTCAATGGTTATTACAAATACAGTAAGGGATTTATCGCGTTAATAGAGCTATAATACAAATATATGCAAATCAATACATTTGAAGGATTGGTGGGAAGAATATACAGCATAATCGCAAGTTTGGTCCCTGTAATTGTCTCTCTGACACTTATTGTATTTTTATGGGGTATTTTCCAGCTTGTGCGAAGTAATAGTGAGGATTCTAGAAAAGACGCTATTAAAATTATAACTTTCGGAATTGTGGCACTTTTTGTAATGGTTTCTGTATGGGGACTTGTAGCAATTCTAAGTAATACTTTCTTCGGTGGAGGTGGATTATATATTCCACAACTTCGATAGGTGCGAATTTTGCAAATTATTAGGGTGTAAATCATGAAATAATTTTAATAAAATGAGAGATATTCCTGCAGTAATAAATTTAATAAAAGAATTTATAAATAGATTAATTCCATTTATAATTGCCCTAACTTTACTATTTTTTATAATTGGAGTTTTTAGATTGGTAAGATCTAGTGGTGAAGATGATAGAAAACAGGGGATACAAATTATTTCTTTTGGCGTAGTTGCACTTTTTGTAATGGTTTCTGTATGGGGACTTGTAAATTTCCTTTCATACTCAATTGGATTTGGAACTGATGCATCGCGCGCTCCACAGGGTCCAGGTGTGCCTCGCTTTAAATAGTTGTATAATATATGGGTGACTTTTCAAACAGGTCGCTTATAAGTTTACGTAAACAATTAACAACTTAAAATGAAAAAAGCGTTAACAGTATCTGCACTTGCTCTCTCAGTCTTTCCAGCAATTGCTCATGCACAAAATATTGGTGGCATCTTTGCGCTTCTCAATCAAGCGAATCAATTGATTAATCAAGTGATTCCTTTCATCATTGCCCTTACGGTACTGGTGTTTCTTTGGGGAGTATTCAAATTTGTTATCTCTGGTGCCGATGGTGAAGCGCGTAAAGAAGCTCAAGGTTATATGATCTGGGGTATTATTGCGCTCTTCGTTATGGTATCAGTATGGGGATTGGTAAATATCTTGGTTCGTTCTTTCAACCTAGACGTTGCTGCTCCTCCGGGACCTCAGATGCCTAGAGCTGGAGGAACTTATTAAGAACAAATAATATGAAAAAAGCGACAATAGCATCATTGTTTGTAGTCACTTTATTGCCAGCTTTGGCGCATGCTCAAAGTCAGAGTGGACTTTTTGGATTATTAGATCAAGCAAATAAACTAATAAACCAATTGTTACCATTTGTAATTACACTTACTCTCCTCGTATTTTTATGGGGAATATTAAAGTATGTAATTTCTGGTGGGGACGGAACAGCGCGAAAAGAGGCAGTAGGATATATTATTTGGGGACTTATAGCTCTCTTTGTAATGGTTTCTGTCTGGGGACTGGTCAATATACTAGTTAGGACATTAAACCCAGATCTTAAGCCTCCTCAACCGCCACAACCGATTGGAGGGTTGAATCAGTAATCAGTATCAAATCACATTCAAAGCACGCCCAATGAACGATACAAATATTATCCAATTTATACACAGAGTAAACGATATAATTCTTAATCCGATTATCAGACTTCTCTTTCTCGTTGCACTTGTTGTATTTTTATGGGGAATATTCTCGTACGTTCGCGGGGCGGATAGTGATGGTGAGCGAGAAACGGGGCGTAAGCATATGATTTGGGGATTGTTCGGTATGTTTATCATGGTTTCGGTTTTTGGTATAATAAATGTCATAATCGGAACTTTCGGAATCGACGGAGCAACCCAAAGCAATCTTAATCAAGTGATTAAACGTTGATTAGGTAGGGAAGGTTAGGAGGTTATAAAAAAACCAAAAAGGCGGTTCAAGTTGCCTTAAAACTTGAGATCTAAAAACTGAAGATTTGAAGATAAAATAAATATTGAGATATAGAAATATATCAAAGTATAAAATGCAAAAAAGGCGCCCCTAGCGGGGCGCCTTTGCGTATAGAACTCAGTAACTTCGTTCTACTTATGAACCATCCCGCCTGAAACCAATCAGTCAATTCGAGTAGGCAGAGGATCCGGATCGCTAGGAGACATCGAGTGACGTGTCCTATGGATCAGAAACCTTACCTCGCCCGAACTTGGATGGTTTGGCGCAAGCATCAACTCGTACTGGTTGATCGTCGTGGGTACCCAGCCTTTGTCTTGGCGGATAGCTCTCCCACTGTAGTTGTACACGTAGTACCGCCCGGTTTTACCCGAGAAGTAAATCTCAACAGGCGCCGATCCATCCCTGTCGGATATTTGTAAGTAACTCCCATCCACAGTCGGATCTGCAGGAACAATCCTGTCATCCCAACCCCGAACTGGGATTAGGCGACTAGGTCTGTCCTTGCAAAGCTTTACTGGGAGGGTGTATGTGTATTCCACGGGAGCATTAGTTTGTGGGTGGGGGTATGTTTCCTGAATTTCCACAATGCTTGAGGGAAGAGTGTTCCACTTCCACTCGGGCAACCGCTTGAAGCTGTACACCCGAGTCATGTTCCGCCAGAAGACTTCCCCTGGAATATTGCCGGATACGGCAAGTATTTCGTTAGTTTCCTTCAACGGAATATGCCAAACGTGCTCGAGTCGCTGTTGAAGGAGTTTTATGTCCTTCTCACGTGCGATCCTACCCATTTTCATGATCTCCTGATCCTCTGACTGCCCGCCTTTCGACGATGCAGAAGATTTTCCGGAGTCAGAATCTGAATTGAATCCACTCGATATTTTGTCGGCCAATGTTTTAAACATCTGCGTAGCCGGCCCACTGCATCCGCGCAAGAGGAAAAACGCACAAACAACTACCGCAAGGGCAAAAACCCCTCGGAATATCGAATCCCAGTTTGTGGGAGTCGAGGTGGCTGGTGCATGTCTTCCAAACGCTGTAACCGTGGCGAGCAGGAGTTTGAAAATGAGGAAGATCACCACTAGGGTAATCGCAACCACAATCCAAAACTTCAGCTGCGTGTAGTCCCAGCTACTCCAGTCGATGACTGTCGTGCTAGGGGTTATGCTTGTCATAAACCTCGCCGCCAACTCCTTAAACGGACCGTAGAGCCCGTAAGCGAAGTATAGAAGCGTGCCTATGATAAGCACGAGAACCACTGCTTTAGCAAAGCCAACCCAATCAAGGGTGAAGCTAAACGATGAGGCGTGGGTCGTATGTGCTGGTGGAGGTGTTCCTCCGGCAGCCGCAGCTGCTGCAGCAGCCGCTGCGGGTGTAGGGGTTCTACGCCACAACTTATTCCATAACCATTTGATTATGACGAACAGGATAAGGAACGTCGTGATTACAGCCAGAGCTAGTACTATCGGGTTTACGTAGTCGTTCATTTTTTCGGTGGGTCGTTCGGGTTGATGATCATTGGTGTAGGTGTTGGATTTGGTGTCTCGTTGAGCACCAAAGTTCCAACATCTTTTAATGCTTGCCGCTTGAGTAAACCAGCAAGCTCAGGGTTGTCTCTCACTTGTTCTCCAAGCAGTCTTGCTCCTTCTGCTTCCGCTTTTGCAATTTCGGCTGTTTTAAGACCTTCTGCAATTGCGGTTTCCTTACCTTTGAGTTTAATTGCTTCAGCTTCACCTTCGCCAGCCTTGATAAGTAAGGTTTTCTGGGCCTCACCTTTATTTTCAGCTGTCTTCAGGGCTGATTGACTTGCAACCTCTTCAAGCTGAGCATCGATAACTGGTTGGCTTTTGGGGTCAATTTGGTAATCGCCAATACCGATGGTTCCGGTCATAACAAGTCCAACATGGTAGATACCAGCGCCAGATTTGTAATTTCCCAGATCATCAAGATCACGCATAGACTGATTTAGTGGACTGGCAGCGTTTGAGCTTCTTACAGAACCTTGAAATTCGACTATGCTCATATTAGCGTAGAATGTCGCGACACCCTGACGTGTTTGCTCATCTAATTTTTGGCTGACGTTTGTCGAGACAAAAAATAGATAATCTAAATCCCATACAGTGTATTCGCTTACATTCCATATCAAATTAATGGAGACACCTCCTTTGAGGTCGACTCCTTCATTTCCACCGTCACGTGGCCAGCTTATTCTCAAAAAACGGGTTTTTTCAGCACCGTTACGAATTATTTTATCTTTGAATTTATCGGTTTCCTTCCATTCTGTATTGACGTGTGTTTTTTCAATTGTAATTTGTTTGAGAGTGACTAAAGGGTTTAAGGTTGTAAAATGCAAATTGAAAAATTTGACAAATAACCCCCAAAACCTATCAGTGTCTCTGGTTACAATGCCGTTAGCATCTTTCAATGCCAATACTTTTCTTGGCTCTGTATCCGGAATCCTTTTAATTGCTTCAAGGATTTTATCCTTGTCGCGACTAAGCGACTGGTATTGAACCAAATTATCCTTGAGAACAAGGCATACGATGTGATTTTTCGGAATGAAAATGAATATTCCCAAGAGGTATGCAAGACACATCAAGCACACAAAAATAAGAACGATCGAGAGAAAGAATGTGAACATAAGTAGTATTAAGTTGTAAAAGTACAGTCTCTTTCCTCCGTCAGGGGAAAGACTGCCCTTTTGAGGTTGCTGGGTTGCGGTGTTTTGGTTTGTTAGCGCTTTTTAAAGGCGCTAATTTGTTTGTGAATGATGGAAACTGTGACGGGCAGTTACTGCAAAAAACAGTAACATACGGGAGGGTATTTGTCAATACAAAATATTACTAAAATATTAATAAAATCACTCCTAAAAATAGCAAAATGACCCTTAACAAATTGTAAGGGCCATTCGAAAAAAACTAAGTTCGAGTAACTATTAGAAGCTACTAGCAACTAAAAGTGCCAATTCATGGCTATGAATAATGCTATGGCAATTTCGTACTAGTTGAAACCAGATATACTCCTCCGATAATCATGAGCGATCCTGGGAGAAATCGAGTCATTATCATCTTTTCATCGAAAAGCGGGATGCTAATCGCGATTGATATGAGGGGGTAAGCGGCCGAAAGAACAGTGACAATCGATACCATCGAGTCGGGAATTGCAAGAGCAGACGAGGTCGCCTTGAAACCAATAGCCGCAACTAGGCCTGCCACAAGTCCCCAGACGAGCGAACCGGTTGTTGGAAAAACACTGACGATTCCTTTCTGTGTTCCATTTCCAACGAAAGTGAGAAGCATGAGGCAAAGAGAGTAGGAGTAGATTAGGCCATTTGCCTGAAGACCTTTATTAAAGGCAATTTTGGCCAATGGACCAGCCAGTCCAAATCCGATTGCAGCGACGAGGGAGAGCAGAATAGCTTTCATATTTTGTGAGGTGACTGTGTGAAGTTGTTGAGGTGAGGGCGGAGTGGTAGTAGCGGCGGTAGTTGAAGGTAGATGGTTCTTTGGTCAGAGCTTAAAGAGCTGGTGAAAATGATTGCATAAACATAATTAAAAGTAAATAAAAAGACCCCATTAATTCCTTAACGAGGTCCCTTAGAAGGCTAGCCAAGCGATTGTCGCAGCGAGCCAACTTAATTCATTCCATACTTCACTGACGAACGATCCTTTAGTATTTCGATTCCACTGTTCGCGGTTAGAAATCCAAAGGTGTACGAGACGGGTGAGTATGGTGATATGTCCAAACAAGATCCATACTCCTGACAGGCCACCTTTGCCATAAAGCGAGATGCTCCAAGCAAGGGCGACTTGAGGGATGGATTTGATGAAGATGGCCAGCCCCGCTTTTACATACGGGTCGAGAAGTGGAAGTTTTTTCACTTTAGCGAATGCCACCGTAGCAGCAACACCGAGTGAGACAACCGACACAGTGATAGTGTCGGAATACTTCCACAAATCCGGCATTTTCCAAATCGCAATTGAGACGTGAATCAAAAGAATTAACGTCCACAAAGTATAAATGAAAACACTTTGCTTCTTAAGCATCCGATCACCGTCTGTTGATTCGCGTACCGCGACTACAGAAAGTGACAAGTTGAGAAGTGAAAAGATGCCATGACAAATGAAGAATGAAAAGGACACACCTTGTGTGCTCTCAAGCATCTTCAAGGCTTGAGAGGTGCAGAAAATAACTGCACAGATGATCTGGAAACCAAACAGTAGGTTTCCGATCGTTTGCTTTGTTGTAGCAGACATTGGAAACCTCCGTGGTTAGTTTTTGTTTTTTGAGATCGTCTGACAGAGTGTCAGTCTTGGTATATTTTACAATATATATGAAATAAAGTCAAGTTAAAAGACCCTTATTTTTAAGGGTCTTTTAACAAAATTCTATTCTGGTGGGCGAGGGGAGACTTGAACTCCCAAGCCTTACGGCATACGCTCCTAAGGCGTACGTGTATACCAATTCCACCACTCGCCCAGCTAATATTCGTTTTCTGTCCAGATACATCTGAACTCCATCATAATACATGAATTTAATTATTTTTCCAGCGTCGTTTTTGCCATTGTCTAATTAAAGGTTGAATAATGGCCAGATTTTGATACCATAGAGACTGCATTAAATATATGCGCTTATAGCTCAGTTGGTAGAGCAGTCGCCTCTTAAGCGAACGGTCGTAGGTTCGAATCCTACTAGGCGCACATGAGTGAGAAATTCAAACTGCTTTGAATTTCTCGATACATGTGCGAGACGGAGCCCTCTTTTTTCAGTAGAAAAAAGAGGCGAGTCAGGGTCGGGAAAATTTGTGAGTGACGACGAACAAATTATTCCTGACCACATGAATTTACCTCGCAAAAATCCCCTCACAATAACTCTCAGTAGCACTCTTACCCAGCGCATCATTGAACTCAAAAATCCCAGAATTTTTATTCCATTTATATGCTTCAATCTGACAAGAAACAGTGTCAGGATTTATTGGATCAATTTGCCAGCTTTCAGCGTAAATTGCTTGCTTTGAAGGGGCCAATTCGACTGACATACCGTGCGAAACAGAAGTTCCTTCGACAAACATTACATCTTCAATCTTTCCTTCAGCAGTTTTAAATCTCGCAGAAACAATTTTTGTATTTGTTTTATCTTTTGGATCAACTTGCATGAGAGCATAATATCCAGTATAAGCGCCACCAGATCCTAGAGAAACAAGTGCTTCATCAATTCCATCGCCAGTAATATCTGCCTTTTTATATATTGAAATTTTTTCGCTTTGCTCTGTTTTTATGTCTAAGAATGTCTCACCTACTGCAGCACGGATTTTAGCGATTGAACTCGCATCCCAAATTTTAGATGAATCAGTTGTTGTTGCGATTGTATCCTTTGGTTCATTATCCAAAACTTCTTTTTTATTTTCACCCATGCCAGAGAAAGTGAAAATTAATAGGGCAATGATCACCCCTGCCAAAACATATAAAACAGCCTTTAGAGTCTCTTTTTTAGCCATGGGGTAATTATACACCATATTTTAGTCGAAATTGACTTCTCTGCCGCAGTATGGAAAACTTTGGTGTCGTTGGAATTTCCTATCCACGGCCTCCACGGTGAGAGTGTCTCCGTAACAATATTGGAGGATTTAAAAATGGACAAACCAAGATACGAAGATTTCGTGACAGCGTCTCGAAATCAATTGGCTGGTACTGATTATAAGTCTGATAACTATATGCCAGCTCTGAAAGCGATTTGCTTTGCTTTGCTTAGTATTGGCGCGGCAATCAAGGAAGCAAGCAAAAAGAAAAAACCTACTAACCAGGAGACGAGCTGAAATACATCAGCTAAGAAAAGTCGAGTCCCGAGTAGAATAAATTCTGCTTGGGGCTTTTATATTTGTGCCCGGGGTGGGACTCGAACCCACACGGCTGTTAAGGCCAGAAAATTTTAAGTCTTCGTCGTCTACCATTCCGACACCCGGGCAGGGTTTAATACGGAGACTATTCTAGCACTTCTGGATGAATTTTCCAGTTTATTTTTTTTTGAGGCGTAGGCCGGGATCGAACCGGCGCATAGCAGTTTTGCAAACTGCGGTGTTAACCACTTCACCACTACGCCATTTACATATATAGACTGCACATAAAAAATCTGCCACAGTTCTACCGCTTGATTCTATACAAAACTAAGGCCTAGGACAAGTCGCCTTAAAACTCATTCTTGCAAAATTGTTCGCTTAAATAAGCTTATCAACGTTCTGGCGATTCTTCTCGCCGATATCAAGTTCGATACTTAGAAAGGGGATTATAGACAATTTACTCTTCTCTTTAAGATATTCTCGGAGTTCGCCTCGCTTTCTTTGAGCAAAATCAAGAGCGGCTTCAGCTTTATGATCGGGCATAACAGAAATCAAAATTTTCGCTGATTTTGAGCGGTATCCGAAGATAACATCGGTAACAGTTACGAGAGATTGTCGATTTGATTCACGAGAAAGAAACTCAGAAGCGAGTTGTTTAATTATATGTTCAATTTTTTCGTCTTTATATCCTTTTACCATGGTAGTTTTTGTTTATCGTCGCAAGACCGCCGATCGGTCATTACTTAAAAATAACTTCAAATGCTACTAATTTATCACCAGGAGCCAATTCGATTTTTGATTCGACCATAAGTCCGCATTCTTTTCCTTCTTCCACTGATCCAACCTTGTTTTTTTGCTGCTGCAATTCGCGGATTCGTCCTTTTCCAATCTCGCTTTCGCGTCGCATAATTTTTACTTCATCGTGAAGAGAAACAGTTCCGATTTCAACACGACCTCCAATTACTTGTTTGTCACGATTTGTACTGAAAATTTTCAAAACCTTAAGCGTTCCTTTCTCTTCTTCGACGTGTCGCTTAGGAGTATATTCTTTTGCTTTAATTTCAAGCCATTCTGTCAATTTGTAAATGATATCAAATGTTTCAATATGCACCCCCGTTCGAAGGGCTAAAGATTTTGCAGAATTATCAACTTTTGTATTAAATCCAACAATTATTGTTCCGGCTTTTCCTGAGGCAAGCTTTACATCGTTTTCACTAATATCACCAACACTAGCTTGAACAGTTTTCAAAATTACACGTTCAATTTTTAGTTTTTGAATTTCATATTTTACTGCTTCAAGAGTTCCATTTGTATCTCCTTTTAGAACAATTGGGACAATGGCTATCTCTTCGCCATTCTCATCTTTTGCAATACCTCCCATATTAGTGCCTCCGCCCATACCATTGCCGCCGTTAGTGCCGTTACCATTTACACTTCTACTCTTCAAACTTTCTTCAGCAATTCTATTTTTTTCAGTTAATACAAATTCTTCAGCTTCCTTCTTGTTCTTGAATGTAAAGCAAAGACCTCCAACTTCAGGTGCCTCCGACCACCCAACAACTCTAACCGGCGTAGACGGACCAGCGGATTTAATTGGTTTGCCAAGGAAATTCTCAAGAATTCGAACTGTGGAGATTGCACTTCCTGAAACTAGAACATCGCCAGTGTTGAGAGTTCCATTTTTAATAATCAAAGTAGCGGAAATACCACGAATCTTGTCCTGATTAGATTCAATAACCATACACTCAGCGGCTTCAGCAGGATTTGCAGAGAACCCTTCAACTTCTGAAGTTAAAAGAATCATGTCTAAAAGATCGTTTATACCTTCACCTGATTTTCCTGAAAAGGGAACAAATGGAATATCTCCACCATATCCTTCAACATAAATTTCATTTTCAGCCAGAGAAAGTTTTACACGATCAACTGAAGCGTTTGGTTTGTCGATTTTACTAATTCCAACTATGTAGGGAAGACGAGCTACTTTAATTGCATTGAATGCATCCAAAGTTTGAGGCTTAACACCATCTTCAGCAGAAACAATTAGAATTGCAATATCAGCAGCAAGTGCACCACGAGCTCGCATAGCGTTGAAACTTTCATGTCCTGGCGTGTCAAGAAAAGTTATATGCTTTTTTATGCCTTCCTGATCATGCACGACTTCATATGCAGACATACGTTGAGTAATTCCACCTACTTCACGATCTACAATATTTGTACTTCGAATATAATCTAGAAGAGTCGATTTTCCATGGTCAATATGACCCATAACTACAACAACTGGTGCACGAGGACCTTCACCCTGATGTGCAGAAACCGCATCCGAAGGCTCAGATAAAGGTTTTTTGGGTGAAGTTTTAACAGAGGATGACGCCATATGTCAATAGAATGTACATCATTTTTTGCCATTTAGCAATGAGGAGCGCCTTAGCCTAAGCCCTTTTGCTTGAATTATCGCAAAGTCGCAAAAATTAGAGCCCTAATTTTGTCGCAGCTGCATGCAGAGCCTGAATTTCTTCTTCAGTTAATTCATATGTTGACTCTAATTTCAAAATTGGTTTTGCAAAAATACTAACTCGATCGCTTGAATATAAACTTGAAAGAATTACGCCGTCACCATTTTCATTTAAAATTGCAGTAGCAAAACTTTGATTTCCACCAGATCCAGTACCTTTGAAAGGATTAAATCGTACAGTTTCGATACTCTGCGCCGATCGAGAAATTTTTGTATTCATCACAGATATGTCGGCAAGAATTTTTGTGCGAAATTGATCCAGCGAAGAAATATTTTTATAAATGCGCATAAGCACTTCATCAATATCTTTAGAATTTTTTCCATTTAATAATTGAGAAATGCGATTTTTTGCCCTCAAAGAAATAATGAGAGAAACAATTGACACGATTAGCGCGATTGCGACAAAAATTGTGAAAATTAGGTTAAATGGATATGAAGAAAAAAGGGCGGAGAACGAAGTTGCGATATTCATGCTCCAAAGTATACAGATTGCTCTTTTTTTTGTATAGTGGCGCCATAGCCTAGGCACTAATTTATGCCCGAGGCCCGCCCAAAGCGCCGGCAAGACCACCCCCACACCCACATGAAATTTGATTCAAATTTTCTTAAAAAGACCTCAAATATTGTTGGGGCACTTAAAAAATCAATTGATAAGGAAGAATCGAAGTCTTTTAAGTCTTTTCGAAATTCTGTGGAGAAAGTTCAAAAGAAAGTGACAGGCGCAACTGAAAAAGCTAAGTCTTCTCTGACAACTTCATTTTCTCAAATAAATTCTAAAATTGTTGAAACTAGTAAAGGTTTGAGTAATGGTCTAAGTAATGGTATTGGCAAAAGTTTTTCGAAAGGTGCGATCGCCAGTACAGGTTTTGACGGAGAAAACAAAAGCGAAAACAAGAATATCAATAGGCGACCTTCACTTTCAGAAAAACTGAAAGGTGTTAAAAATAGTGCTCAGGTAGGTGATGATAATGAAGAACAAACTAAAACAGAAAAAACCGAAATTCATAATAAAATAATTGAAGAAAGTGTAGTAGAAATTGCGGAGGTCAAGGAAATTGAGACAGAAATTCCAGAGAAATCTGAAAAAGATGAAGAAAAAGTAAATTTAGCTCAGAAGTTAGACGAGATTCTAATTGCGACTGAGTCTCATTTAGAAAATGAAGAAAAGAGAGACGAAAATTCAGTTTTATTTGATTATCAGGAATTTGACAATGCGCTACCCGAACATAAAGAAGATCCAAAACCCTCGCCAGCAACAGAATCAAAAAACATTTTTAAATCAGCACTTGAAGCTTTTCGACGAGGACGCAAGAAAAATTTGCAGGATTTGCATCATGATGAAGAAAAGTTTGCTGAGGATTTTGACAAAGATGTTCCGCCTGCAATTTCAGAAGCCGCCGTTGCAGCCGCTGCCATAAAACCAAAAATTTTGGAAAGTTTTCCTAGAGTTGCTGGAGCTGTGTCGCCAGCTTCTGTCATTCTCCCTTCAACTAAAACTTCGACTCCAACAGCGCAGCTGGCACCAAATACTGCAGGCCAACCCTTAAGCTCTCCCGTATACGCCGACTATGCTTCACTTACTCCAATCGATCCTCGAGTAAAAAAAGTGATGTTTGAGGCCATGGATCAGTTCCCGGCAAATCCATCTTCTCTATATAAGAAGGGTGTGCAGGCCAAAAAGGCTCTTGAGGATGCGCGCATGTCAGTGGCCGCTTTTTTCGGAGCAAATAAAAATGAAATTTTCTTCACATCCGGAGGAACTGAAACAAATAATCTAGTCTTTCAGGGGATTCTCAAAGGTTTTGTGGATAGAGGTAGCACGACAGAAGGTGATAAACTTTTAGAAAAGAAATTGAAAAATGGCGATAAGCCACAAAAAGTTCGTCCGCACTTTATCATTTCTACAATTGAACATCCTTCTATAATTGAAATCGCTCTTGATTTTATAAATAAAGGTATAGATGTTTCTTTTATTCCTGTAAATGAAGATGGGCTAGTAGATCCAAAAGATATTAAAAAAGTTTTGCGAGAAGAAACTGTTCTTATATCAATTATTTATGCGAACAATGAAATTGGAACCGTTCAGCCGCTAAAAGAAATTGCGCGAGAAGTGCGGCATTTTAAGAAAAGTCTTGGAAGAGAGGGAACTGGATATCCATATATCCACACAGACGCTTGTCAGGCAGCACTTTATGAGGATATGCGTATTATGACTTTGAATATTGATCTTATGACTATTGATGGAGGAAAAGTCTATGGTCCACGAGGTGTTGGTGCGCTTGTAAAACGCCGACATGTTCATTTGTCACCAATTTTCCTAGGTGGCAATCAAGAAAGTAGTCTTCGGCCAGGAACTGAAAATATCCCTGCAATTATTGGTCTTAAGCATGCTCTCGATATAGCTCATAACGAAAGGGAAGATCAGTCAGCAAAACTTTTGGAGTTCCGCGATACTTTGCTTGAGATGCTTATGAGTAAATTGCAAGATAAAGTTTTAGGAATTAAGGTAAATGGAACTCTCGAAGAAAGACTTCCTAATAATTTAAATATTTGTTTCCCAGGAATTGACGCAGAGTTCCTAGTTTTACGTCTCGATGTTTTAGGAATTGAACTTTCATCTGTTACAAGTTGTCGCGCTACGAACGAAGATGCATCTTCTTATGTTATCGAAGCTCTTGGAAGATCAAATTGTGCGTTGAGTTCTCTTCGAATTTCACTTGGACGATTTACTACGACGGTGGATATAGGGAATATTGCGGAGAAGGTGAGTGAGGCCGTGCTCGAACAATCTTCTGGTAATAAGTAATTAGGTGGTGAGACGTGCTTGACTAATACTGGAAAGAGTGTACAGTATTCGACATAAGTTCTTTAAATGTTCAGTTTGTCCCTCAAAGTTTCTAATCTGCAATAATGCAGGGCTATAAATATAGCTTCTAGGGGATTTTGAGGGGCAAATTGAACGCGGAATGCGTAAATGGCGCAAGCCAAAGTAGCTCCCATCGACAGTAACAAGGCGGATGTCCTCTATGTGGTCCCAAAACCCATCATATGACGTGTTCAGTCTGCTGAAGTGACAGGGAGAATAGGCTGATTCACCCTGTTTAGTCTTCAGAGACAAAATCGATGAATGGCTTAAACGCAAGTCGCGGCCATCAATGAGGAGACAACCTCAATTATCAACAGCAAGGCTTGACCGCCATGCTGAAATAACATTTGGGAGTATGACTGAAGCGAGGTCTGGGTAGAAACATTCGAACCTACTGACGAAGCCTAAAGTCATCGGTCTGACACTAGAGCAGATCATCCGCCTATGATAGTTACGTAACCTATCGTCGGATTTCCATCTATAAACGTGTCCCCACCGCCGGGGACCGTGTATTTTCAAACAAGACCCGAGTAGCTTTAAGCGCTCGGGTCTTTTTACTTGCTAGATATTCCATAACCTCTGATATCTGCTATAATCGAATTATGCCACCACTAAGCCATTTTACGACAAAAGCTAAAGAAGCGATTAAAAAAGCCCATGAATTAGCCATAGAAAGGGGACAGAACAACGTCAATCCTCTGCATCTTTTGACTGCTTTGCTAGTTCAGGAGGATAGTTTGGTGCTTTCTGTGCTTGATAAGCTTGAGGTGGATACTATTTTACTCACAGACACTGTTTTGGAGGCTATTGAGACAGGTGAAGGCGGACAGACTTTGTCACCTTCATACCAGTTATATCTTACACCTGAGCTTGCTCAGATTATTGAAACATCGGCGCGTGTTGCGGCTACTTTGAAAGATGATTTTGTATCAGTGGAACATATGTTCTTGGCATTCTTTGACGTTGCGAGCTCGGGGCGTGAGCTTTTATCTCAAAAATTTAAATTGGAGCGGGGCGCAATTGCTGAAACTATTTCTGAATTGAAAGCGGCAAAGCCAACTGCTGAAAATACGGGGAGTAAAAAGATGAAGGCCATTGTCAAATATACTCGCAATCTTACTGCTCTTGCTCGTGAAAATAAATTAGATCCTGTTATCGGTCGTGATTCAGAAATTAATCGTGTAATTCAGATTCTTTCTCGAAGAACTAAAAATAATCCAATATTAATTGGTGAAGCAGGTGTTGGAAAGACTGCAATTGCAGAAGGATTGGCGAATCGTATTGCAATGGGTGATATTCCTGAATCTCTTAAAGAAAAAGAGCTTGTTTCTCTCGATCTTGGAATTTTAATTGCTGGAACTAAATATCGTGGAGAATTTGAGGAGCGTTTGAAGAATATTTTAAAAGAAATTGAGAAGTCGGATGGTAAAGTTATTCTATTTATCGATGAAATTCATACAATTGTAGGTGCTGGTGCTGCAGAAGGATCACTCGATGCTTCAAATATGCTAAAGCCTGCGTTAGCCCGTGGCGAGTTACGTGCAATTGGTGCAACAACTCTAAAGGAATATCAGAAACATATTGAAAAGGATCCAGCGCTACAGCGACGATTTCAACCAGTATACGTTCAAGAACCTTCAACTGAAGATGCTGTAGCAATTTTGCGAGGACTTAAAGAAAAATATGAGCTATATCACGGTGTTCGAATTACAGACGATGCGATAATTGCAGCGGTTTCTTTGTCTAGTCGATATATTAGCGATAGATTTTTGCCAGATAAGGCAGTGGACTTGATCGACGAAGCAGCATCTTCTCTTAAAATTGCACTTGAAAACAAACCACCAGAGCTTGAAGATGTACATCGAAAAGTTATGCGTCTTGAAATTGAGCGTGAAGCGCTTAAGAAAGAGTCTGAGACAAATAAAAATACAAAGACTCGAATTAAAGAAATCGAGACTCAAATTGCAGATCTTAAGCAGAAGACCGCAGAAGTAGAAGCTAAGTGGATAAATGAAAAGGAAACTCTTTCAGATATTAAAAATATCAAAAAGCAATTAGAGACTTTGCGATTAGATGCAGATCGGGCGGAGGCACATGCCGATTTATCAAAAGCTGCGGAAATTCGATATGTAAAATTGCCTGCTCTTGAAAAAGATTTGGAAAACAAAACAAAGAGACTTAAAAAACTACAAAGTTCAAGAAGAATTTTGAAAGAAGAAATTACAGAGCATGATATTGCAACAATTGTTGCGCGATGGACTGGAATTCCAGTTACTCGGATGCTCGAAGAAGAGGTTCAGAAGTTGGCACGAATTGAAGAAGATCTAAAGAAATCAATTCTTGGACAAGATGCTGCAGTTGCTAAAGTTGCAGATACAATTAAGCGATCACGTGCTGGTATTAACGATCCAAATAGACCAATCGGATCTTTCATATTCCTTGGACCAACTGGAGTTGGAAAAACTGAGCTTACAAAATCTCTTGCGAAATTCATGTTCGACGATGAGAAGGCACTAATTCGTGTAGATATGTCTGAGTATATGGAAAAACATGCAGTATCTAAGATAATTGGTGCCCCACCAGGATATGTTGGCCATGAGGACAGCGGATCTCTAACTGAAACTGTAAAACATAGACCATATTCAGTAATTCTTTTCGATGAAATTGAGAAAGCTCATCCGGAGATTTTCAATATCCTTCTTCAGGTTTTGGACAACGGTCGTCTTACAGATTCAAAGGGACGAACAATTAATTTCAAGAACACCATTATCATAATGACTTCTAATATTGGTGCACAATTTATCGATCGTATGCAATCAATTGGCTTCAATGCTAATGTCGGCGCCGATGCAGATGAGTTGAAGGGTGTAGATGGCAACGCTCGCGACAAAGAAAACTATGAAAACTCAAAGCAGAAAGTTATGGAGGCTTTGCGAGATCATTTCCGTCCTGAATTCTTGAACCGAATCGATGAAATTGTTCTCTTTGATATCCTAAGTCCTGAAGCAATTAGAAATATTGTTGATATTGAGTTGCAAAAAGTTCGAGCAAGACTTAGTGAAAAAGAAATTACACTTGAACTTTCTGAAGACGTGCTTACATATCTTGCGAAGGAAGGATACGATCCTCACTATGGTGCACGTCCTCTCAAGCGTTTGATTCAAAACAAAATTTTGACACCGATGGCATCCCTCATAATTTCTGAAGGAGTTCTTAAGGGTGGGACAGTTTCTGTTAGCGTGAAGAAAAACGGAAAGGAAGGGAAGAATGGAAAGGAGGGTAAGGGTTCCGATGGAAAAGGCGACAAATCATCAGCCGAAAATTCTGGCAAAATTAAGTCACCTATCAAGTCTATGGAATTTGGCGTTAATACATTTGCAGATCTTCGAGCTAGCTACTCTCGAGAGGGTGGATCTCAGAGTCCAGTTGAATTTATTTTCGAAGTTAAGAAAGGTAAAAAGTTAATTAGTCATGGCAACGGCAACGCTAGTGGAAACCAAAATATTGGCGCAAACTCTGGTGCAACAAATAATCCAAGTGAAGATGAAAATAATATTGACAATGACTCAGACAGCAATATTGACAACCTTGATGTAGTCAAGACAAATTCAAAACCAAAAACCTCAAAAGTGCGATAAAGTAATTGAATAAATAAGTAAATCATCAAAAATGAAAAAACAAAATATAATTATATTAGTAATAGTGTTCTTGCTGCTAGTTGTGGGTACTATCTTCGCAGTTAATTCAAGAGGTGCAGCTAATATTAATATTGATAATAGTGTAGAAGAAAATTCAAACGCATCTACTACAACATTAAATTCATCTTCTACAAATTCCAAGGTTGTTGACGCTAAAATAGATTCTACGAAATTAGCTACCGAACCAGCCTCTCCGGCAAATAAAACAATTGTTACAGCTGGAGTTATGGTTGATAGTAAAATTATCGAGGCTTTTAATTCCAATCTTGAGGCTAACCAGGCTATGAGATTGGTAAGTACTGGTAATTTTAGCAATAAGCAAGCATCAAACAAATCAGGAACATATCAAACTGCAAAAGTTTTAGCTCGAGGTGATTTGAATAGCGACGGTTTGCAGGACGCAATTCTTGAAACTACATATTGTGATCCCAATTGCTCATATAATTTGGATGTTGTAATAAATTCAGCCAGTGGAAAAGCTACGCTTGTTATGCCAAACAATAATTTCTATGCTGGAAATGGCCTACGCACAACAATTAAAAGCGCTTCAATCAGTAATAATATAATTACTCTTTTTGGAATGAATTTCCTCGACAATTCAGAGTGGAATACAGAATCAACAATAAAAGTTAAGTTTGAAGGAGGTTCACTTACTAAAATTTAAAGCCTTTTCAGTGGCTTAAAAAAATGTTAGGATAGCTTCCGTTCCGAGGCCGGTGGGTTATTCGAAAGCTAATTGCTCCGATTTGCCTACTTAGTCGGTTATGCGTAGATGGCGGAGTGGTCAATCGCAATTGACTGTAAATCAATCGCCCATTGGGCTACGCAGGTTCGAATCCTGCTCTACGCACAAAAAATTAAGACCTACATACAACAGTATGTAGGTCTTAATTTTTTGCTGTATTGAGTTGATGAGAAAGCCGGACCAGATTGCGCAGTGAGCGAAGCGAAGTGCAATCTGGGAGGCGGGGTCGCGCGGAAAATTGCATCGCAATTTTAACGCGTGACCGAATCCTGCTCGCCATATATAATAAAATCATGAAAATATTTTTAGACTACATTAAACCAGCCTCACTTGGTGTCATTGCTTTCGCATATATGACTGATATTTTTGGTTTGAATAAGAATATTAACAATAATAATATTTACGGATCAATATTTTTTGCTTTAGTGTTCGGTACAATTATCTGGTTTATGTTAATAGCCATAAAATATAACCATAAAATATTTATGTATTTTCTATGGTTTCCTCTGGTGTTTGCTATTTTTCTTTTTGTTATTGCTGTTTATGTAACTTATTTTGCTGGAATATAAGGATAACAAAAAAGACCCCAACCTTTGGGGTCCCGTATGGCATAGCCATTTTCACTCACTGGCGCACGGTTCGATTTGAAACATGACATTGTGAGCGTGCACCAAGTGCGAATCATCGCGCTCGATAGCCAATTTGCCGTCAAGCGAGACGAGTCGTACTCTTCCGGCAGCCGGCGCAGGCTGAATCGCGTAGATCATGTAGAATTGACACTCTTCGCTGGTGATCGCTTGCTCGTATGACGTTCCTTGGAATCGAACGACGGTACCAACCTGCAGCTCTTTGAGACGCTTCAGTATTTCTTTTTTCTGCATACGATTTGCAGCCACAATTTCATTAGCCATTGGATGTTCTGGTAGCTATTCACTGATAGCTCAGCCATACTTTGTGAGGTGTAGGGAACCTTAACCTCAGAGAAAGTAACATTGAATTGTATATTTGGCAAGAGCTCAAGGGTTGCCATTAATCTAAAATCCCACACCTACCCATTCCTCAAAACAACTTCCGCATGCAACTCCTTCGCTGCTTCAGAAATCACCTTAGAAACTTCCTCAAAATCTTTCGTATAAATATACACAATCTGCACCGCTTGTCCTTCCTTAATTTGCAACTTAAATCCAATACTTGTCTTCTCAATTTTTATGCGATGAATTCCATTTGCCTTCGCACCAGTCTTAATCTGCCCAAGTTGAACTCCTGTTATCAAAGTATTCTTCTGAATCATCAAAACCAGTCGCTCCGCTAATTCAATAGCCGTCGAGTGCGTTCCTCTCTTTTTATTTCCTTTTAGATTTTTCATGAAAATGGGGGGATAGTTGTTTATGAACTTTCCTGCAACTATATATTGGAAGTAGGGTATGTCAAGAAAATTTTAAAAATAAAAAAGCCCCAACCAATCAGGTCGGAGCTCGCACTCATGAAAATGAGTAATAAGTTAGGCGTAAACGCCTCGAAAGAACCTGGATACGAAGATAGCATTGCTCAATATCCCAAACAGACATGTCGGCAAGACTGCTCCAATTGGAGCGCCTGCACTCGGAAGCAACACCAATGTAAGGAACATCGAGGCAGCAAGCCCGTGTATACAGAGAGATGACATAAACCCGAGCGCTGCTGGCAAGGCCAGCGAACGTGTTAGCCAAGTGTTTCGTTTGATCGATGCTGCATCCAGGAAGCACGCAGCGCATAGTCTGCTCGTGCTAATAAGTAGGCAAATGAAGAAGAGAATCATCCACCCGGGCATTTTAGGGGTAGCCTGGTCTCCACCTAGCACTTGATAGATTCCGTAGATAGTATTCATGATCGTATATGTGGTTAGAGTTTACTGAATGTGTCTAGCGTTCTGAATGGTTGAAAAGAGCCATTTGTATAGTGTCACAATTTTGCATTTTGTCAATAACTATCATTTGCCAAAACAACTAAATATGGTAGTATAGCCACCATGGCACAGGATAAACTAATTAAATTGGTCAATAAGAAGACCGGCGAAATCTACCGAACTCGAAAGAATAAGAAGAAGGTAGAGAAGAAAATCGTCCTTAAAAAATACAGCGCTAAACTTAGAAAGCGAGTAGATTTTACTGAATCTAAGTAATTTTAAGCCTTAGAGGCATAAAAAACTGGCGAAAAGCACAAAAGTACCGATAGCTCAAAAAGGCTCGGTATTTTTGATTTTTAGGCTTTAAATTGCTATAGTAGACACGTTTTTAAGTTTGGAAAATGGGGAATGAGGACAGAGAAGAATACCTGGCATCAGGGCAGAAGAGCGGAAAATTTGGGCCTATAGTTTCAATGGTAAAACATCGCACTCCAAACGCGCAGTTCGAGGTTCGAGTCCTCGTGGGCCCGCAGTAATTAAAAAAGCTCATGCAATGCATGGGCTTTTTTAATTACCTAAGGGCAATACTGGGACGAGAAAGCCGGACGAAGCTTTGCAAAGAGGAGCAAAGCGACGAAGCAAAACGAGGAGGCGGGGTCGAGAGGAAAATTGCGCAGCAATTTTAACTCGTGACCGAGTCCTCGTGGGCCCGCCAATTCGAGCTATTTTGGAATAACTAGCTGATTCAAGTGCTGGAGATATAAATGTGGTATAATTTGAATATAAATCAGACTCATGAAATTTAGCTTCGAATCACAACAACACAGAGATGACCTCGCAGAAGAATTGAAGGATACAGATAAGTCAGAGCGTAAGGCTTTGCTTGAAGAAAAGAAAAAGACTCTGAAGTATGTATTAGCGCAACATATAAAAGATTTTATACGCCAGAATAACAAGAAGCGTCCGACAGGAGATGTCTCAAATGAAGATGTTCATTCTAAAGAAAAAGTGGAGAGGAGAGAGATTGTTGGCGCTGTAAATTATTCATTCGGCCAAGAAGGTCCTGGAGAAAAATATAAGGTGGAACTTGAGATTGTTGATATTTCTGATCAAGTCCCAGAGTCGTTGCAGATCATTTATGACATGAACAGGTTGCTTGAAGTTGAGTATAGTTTTAAAGATGATAATGTCTCAAGGGGCTGGTTAGATGCGGATGACGACAAGAGATATTATATTAATAGAGATAGTCCTGATTCAATCGATACAATTGTTAAAAGATATTTAAAGATGGCTGAGAAAGAAAATGGAGAACCTCTTACAAAAGATGATGGTACACCGATAGATAGTATTGAGTTGGATAAAATAGTTGAACAAGCTAAGAAAGACTTTTCAGAATTTAGAGAAAAAGTGACAGGTGGCCTTATGAATAGTCCTACCGTTTTTTACCACACAATTGGTGCGCACACTAAGGGATTTGAATCTGACTGGTATAATGGCGATACAATGATATCTAAGAATGATGTCAAAAAGAAACTTAGAAATAGATTTCCAAACAATAGTGATGGTACCGAGATCCGTGAAAATCCACTTGAAATAGATGAGAATTTAATCTCACGGGGAATTTTTGTCCACGCTGGTAAACTTATATACGACGATGTCCTTAAACCCCTTATGCTTATAGATGGAGCATCCCCTAGATTTCGCTCGCATATGAATATGTTTAAGAGTAATAGAATGAAGGATTGGGATATTTTAGGAAATAAAGATGAGGATAATACTGCAAAAGCATTAAGGGAAGCAAATTCAGATGATAGATTTGGGGTTCAGTTGACCGCAAAAAATCCGCAAGGTGTCCACTGGTTGCGCATTGCTGATCAGATCTTTGATCCATACCATGGACGACTAATTAAAGTTAGGGATGTAGATGAGACAATACAGCAAGGAAAGGAAGAATAAGGATTAATTAGATGTTGTCTTACATCTTTGTCACTTTTTGAGCTGCCCGAGTAGGGTTGACATGGTACTATGGAAATATCCAAAAGGTATACTGGTAGTGTAACGACCGAGTCCTCGTATCCCACGCAACAAATACCCAATTTTAGATCATTATTATAGAAAGTAAGATAATATAGAATACTTGTGAACATGACAAACTTAAACGAAACACCAGAACAAATACTTTATCCCGAGATTGCATCTGAGCTTAATGAAATGGAGAAAGTTGATCAGGAAATGCGTAATAAAATAGGTAAAGATGGAACATATAATCCAGAAATTGATAGAAAAAATACACTTCGGCTAAAGGAAATTATATCTCAAATTGGATGGCCTAATCGCACTAAAGTAGGAAATCAAGGAATGCGTAGCGCTTGGCTTCTTGCGCAACATGCAGACGAGGACAGGTTGTTTCAATGTGAGTGCCTTGAATTAATGAAACAGGAATCAGTAGATGAAATCAGGCAATGTGATATTGCATACCTAGAAGATCGAGTAAGGGTTGGTGAAGGAGGACCTCAATTGTATGGGACACAATTTTTTACAGATGAGAGAGGATTCTATGGTCCGAGACCGATAGAAGATCTAGAACATGTAGATGAGAGAAGAGCTGCTGTGGGTTTGGAGTCAATAGCAGAATACGAGGCACGTATGAGGGAGATATATAAAAAATAATTAAAGTTGGTTCAAAAAAATTCATTTTCAATATTTTTAATGATGGAGTAGACCAGGAATAGAACTAGTAAGAGAAACACTGCTAAGATATACTTAATACATGAAAAACACCCAATCAGGTTTTATGGCAATCATTATTATTGTCATTGTAGCTGCAGGTCTACTAGGTGGAGGATATTATGTATCAACTAGTATGAAATCAAATTCAGAGGTAAACATGATAGAAACTGATAAAAATGAAAGTCAAACTCAAACTACTGAATCAAAAAAGGTTGATGATCAGACGTATAAACAAGTAGTAGAACAACAGAATTCGATTATCACAATTCAATTTAAATCCGAAGCTAAGGAGACAGATGTTTTGAGTCTAAAGAGTTTTCTCGAAAAACAAAAAGGGGTTGTATCTATTGAATATACCTCAGCTCTTCAGGGTTTAGCAGATTTTAAGCTTAGACATAAGGATGATGCTGAGACTTTAAAGAAATTGAATGAATTAGAGCAAAATCCTGTAGGTGCTAAGATGGTTCTAAATCTAAGTAGCTCATCTGATCGAGAAACTGTATTAAGCTCGATAAAGGCTAATGCTCAGTTTTCAATTGTAGAAACTATAAAATAGGGTTATCACAAGGACATTATACTTATACAACATGGACCCATACACACCATTTCAACCAACACCACAGCCACCAAAAGCTAATAAGGTTATGTTGCTGTTGACCTCAATATTGCTAGTAATATCAGCATTATTTTTCGCATACGCAATTTTTTTCTTTCTTGCTTGTTTTACCACATGTGGTCTTGCAGGAGGTTCATATGCTACGAAAATGTTGCTAATGAGTGTTGTTGTATTTTTAATTGCATTATTTGATCTAATATTTATATTATCTAGCTTTAAAAAATCACAAAAAAGTATTAATACAAGCAAAGTTGGTTGGATAATTTTTATTATTCTCAATTGTGTACTTGTTATTGCAAATTGGAATTCGATCATGCTTTCAATAACAGGAAATGAGTTGAAATATCAAGACGGTCAATATGAGCGGCATCGTGAGTCGAAAGAGGCATATTTGAACACAGATTGTAAAACAGTTACCGATATGTTGAATGAAGTTGATTGTATAAAATCAAAGACCGATAAATATGTAAATAATGATTTTTATCAAGCCATGGCAGCCGATTTGAGATGTAGTGAATTGCAAAATCCATACAACTTTGCGATGTGTAATTTTCATGTTTTTAAAGGTAAATTAGGTGAAAGCGTTAATTATTGCTCAAATCTAAATTTGGAACCAAAGCCTAAACCAGAGGATTCATTTTCAATTGAGTATCCATATTTTCTTTTTACTCCAGGTGCAAATTCTAAAGAAGAAGTAAGACTTAATTGTTTAGGAGAGACATTGTTCGAAAATGAGGACTATTATAATAATGTATACATTAAAATTGGTCTTAGTAATGAATATTTTTACGGGGAACCTAAAAAAGAAATACCTGAATGGGAACTGACTCAGCAAAGAGATATTTGTTTAAATATTTCAAACAGTAATATTAAAGATATTTGTTTCGCTAGAGCGGCATATCTCGCAAGATATAAAGCTGGCTTTGGATCATTTTGTGAATTGATTTCAGATGATATTAAAAATTTGAAAAATGATTGTATTGTTTTGAGAGAAAAGGGGGTGAATTAGCACCCAAAATCCAAATATTCGTATGACAATCCACGACACATATACATCAAAAAGGACAGGTAAAACCTGGGACATTCAATACGAAGAATTGGATTCTTTTGATTCGATACGTCATTTACCTGTAAATTCCGAAGGTGCACTTTGTTTTTGCGATGGAAAATTAGTACTCGTATATTCTCAATCACGAGATGTTTGGGAAATTCCAGGAGGTGGAAGAGAAGAGGGTGAATCATTTGAAGATTGCATTGTAAGAGAAATAAAGGAAGAATCTAATATGAAGGTTCTTGAATTATACCCACTAGGATATGATATAAATACTCATTCGGAGGCTGAAGTGCCTCACTATGTACTCCGTTATGCCGCAAGAGTTGAACCTTACGGTGATTTTACAGGTGATGGTGCAGAGGACTCTGAAATTACGGAGATTAAGCTCATTGATCCTGCTGATTACAAACAATATTTTGATTGGGGTGAACGTAGTGATGCCATGATGGAAAAGGCACTTAAATACATTAAGTAAAATGAAAAAATACAAAATAGTCGTATACGTTCCCGAATCCGATTCTGAAAAACTCCGCGATGCAATTGGAAACGCAGGTGCTGGAATTATTGGTAATTACTCACATTGTACATTTACCATAAAAGGAACTGGAAGATTCAAGCCAACTGAAGGTGCTAATCCTACAATCGGCGAAATCGGGAAATTAGAGGAAGTAGCAGAAGATAGAATTGAAACTGTTTGCGATGAAGATAAACTCCA
Source organism: uncultured Candidatus Saccharibacteria bacterium (assembly GCA_964607805.1). Classification (GTDB taxonomy): domain Bacteria; phylum Patescibacteriota; class Minisyncoccia; order Phycocordibacterales; family CAIZLB01; genus DALYDD01. Next base: position 9,123 of record CAZSLF010000001.1, on the reverse strand, counting down.
TGCTGTTTTGAAAGCAATAAAAGATGTGCATCCATACGAAGAACCAGCGACGGATGTGTATCCGATTGAGGTGGTATTATAGTCCTGATGAAAGAAAACACCCTCCTCACTTCAAAATTCAAATCAATTATAGAAAATATTCACCCACGACCAAGTGAAATATCTTTTGCTGTTATTGATTTGATCTCATCAGAGCCGGAAATTGCTGGATATAATATAGATCATTTTATTTACCCTGCCAGTATCTACAAAGTATTTATTGCTGCTGAAGTTTTGAGACAAATTGATTCAGGTCAGAGAAAATTAAGTGATGAAGTTGAAATAGATTTGCACAATGAAGTAGATAAAAATGTAAGATTTTTTCCAAAAGATACGCATAAGGATTATAGACCTTTATTGAAGGCTGGAGATAAAGCAACCTTGGACTATCTTCTCGATCTTATGCTAACGAGAAGTGATAATACAGCAGCAAATGTCCTGATGGATATAGCAGAACGGGAAAATATCAACCAAAACATAATCCTTGCAAATAACTGGCAGGGTAGTGAAGTAACTAGAAAATTTTTGGATAGACTAAAAGAAAAAGGAGATAATAGAATTTCTTCTATTACTGTTTCAAATGCAAAACATCTTGCAGAATTATTTTATAAAATAGAAACAAATCAACTGGTGAATCCTTGGGTATCAGGAAAGTTAAAAGAATATATGCTCAAGTGGAATAGAGATCGGAGGAAAGGATTATACCTGACTAAGTTTGATAGCTACTATAGAAAGGGTGGATGGCTTGAGGTAAATGGTTACAAATTAGATTTATTTAAAGCAATCCGCTCTGCCTATAAAAAAGGTTATGCAATAGTGAGATATAGTGGAGATGCTGGTGTAGTAAAAGGAAGAAATTCCCATTATTCAATTGCTCTTTTAACCCAAGTCAAAACAAAGTGGCCTTGGCAGAAATTTAATATGGAAAAATTTTCGAGGGAGATTTTTAAGGTAATGGAAAACGCGAGATGAAAGACGACAAATAAAACAGGTTTCGTAAAACACAAAAAGCCCAGCGGTCGAAACCGCTGGGCTTTTAAAATATCTGAGCAATTCTATATTGCCAGCTAGAAGCTATCAGGCTCACCCCGTATTGCTTTCATAAGCTCAAGGACGAATGTGTAATACGCAAGGAGTTCTGCGAGCATCTCCGGAGTGAGTTCGTCATCTGGAATGTCAAGATACTTCTGCCTGTCCCGTGCCTTGCGTGCGTCGCCGTCTGGCCAAAGATTAATTTCATCAGGAGTGATATCATCACCCAAGATGAGATTACCGAAAACATCAAAACCCACTTTAATCTCGAGTTCGACTAAAGTATGGCCGACACTTGCGAACATTTCCTCAAGAATGATGAATGTCCTGAGGGCGATTTCTTGTCCTCCGATAAAGACTTTAGCGATCCTTTCTCGATCTTCGTCTTTTATCATCTTCATCCCCATATAGTTTTGACCCATCGGCATACTGCTCTCATGGAAAAGGAGCCGTCTGTTCGCTCCATCGAATATGACCAGCGAACCCTTTCTTGGGTTGTCCGTCAAAAAAACTTCGACCACCGGCACATCAAACCTGTGTCCAACTGGCGTACGAGGATATCGGTCCAGATATGAAGATTTTTCAGGTACAATTCTTCGCACGACAAACTTAAAGGGTTGCATTGTGAGTTTTCGTGCGAAAAAGTGAGTGCGAAGGTAAAGGCCATCAAGACCCGCTCGAGTAATCATACCAAGAACCTTTTGAAAATACTCATCTTCAAGTGATAACCCGATCGCGTGCGCCACAAGATGGTTTACTAAACCATTCTCCCGTAAATGTTCAAATATACGGATGGTGACCCCACAACTGACTGCACCTTTTTCAGGTAAAAGTCGCTTGCGCAGTCCATCATGCGCTTTGACAGCATCGGTGTTCCCGATGAGAACCATTGGTCCAAGGTGTGGATGTTTTGGCAAATCTCGTATAACTTTGGTTTCTCCTTCTGCAATTTTTGGAAGCTCTTCTTGAGTAATGGCTGGACCAACAGGGGTAACAGTAGTGGCGGACATGGAATTATAGGATTGGATTCTAGACATTTGATCAAACAGAAATAACAACACGTTATCTCAAAGATCAGTAACCTTGTATATATTACTCAACGGCCAATATATTGCAATTGATGCGCGGATTGGCACTGTTTAAGCAGCTCAGGCGAATTGACTCCCGGCCCACTGGTGCTACAGTATTTGGTGGAATAGCTGCCTTACGGCATTTACATAAAACCTCCCAAACTTCCAACACCTCCCAAATACACGAACCTACCCAATTCCCTCCAGTTCCCACCCAAACCGCAAACCCTTAATCCTTAGATTTTATGAAAACTCCAGATGATTCAGTTCGTAACCGTCGTCGAATCCTTCCGAGACCAAATACTCCAAGAAGGCCACGTGGTCGTCCACCGAAAAAAATCTATGACGAAACATATGATCGTATCAAAGGCGATCTTGAGTTAGCAATTTTGGAGAAGAATGCGTTCTCCGACAATGCTATTTCAGGGGATGATTTCTCTGACGAGGATAGTGTCAGATGGTATATGCGACATGCTAGTCACGATGTTTTGCCTTCGGATAAAATCAATGCATTAATTGCCAAAGCAAACAATCGTAAGAACTCGAACAAGGTTAGGGTTGCAGCGAGAAATCAAGTTGTCTCTCACAACCTTCGATTAGTATTCTCCATAGCCAAAAAATATGCTTCACCTCAGGGTGGTTCCTTGTTTATGGACCTTGTTCAAGAAGGGTCCTTAGCACTTATCCATACAATCGAAAGATTTGACCCCAACCACGAGCGCGGTGCTAAGTTTTCAACCTATGCCGCGTGGTGGATTCGTCAAAGGATTTCCAATTTCCAAGGTCTGTATTCTTCGGCCGTTTCTGTTAAACAAGACGTTAGAGAAACTCTGAATTTCGTACGAAATGTTAGAGATGCCGTCGAGCAAGAAATTGGTCGTACTGCAACTCGTGAGGAGATTTACGTCGCACTGAAAGGTAAATTCACTCGTATAAAAGCCATGTACTTTATTGGCTTGCTTGATAACCATGGGGTTTCAAGTCTTGATGCACAAGTTGGAGAGGATAATGATGGTGACCATCACGATCTAATCAAGGATGGTTCAATACCCGCTGATGAGTACATCGGGATAAACGATGACTATTGCAGCTACGAGGACCAACTCAGGCAACTGGTCGCGGAAGTCAAAACAGTACGAGTCGGGGATAAATCAAAAATTGCCTTTTTCATGTACTACGGCCTCGATGGCTACCCCGAAGAGCCAACTTACGAAGCGGTCGGGAAAAGAATTGGCCGTACTCGAGAAAGGGTAAGGCAAATGGTCGAAAAGATTTGGGGCAAACTAAGAAAGAGGTTTAGCTATGGAAAGAAATTTCCAACATGGCAAGAGCTTGAGAGGAAATATAAGACCATAGTTGCTTATGAGACCATAACTGGTAGAGCTTGCGATGCTTCCCAAGCCTATCATCCCAAGAAAAAGTACACTCCCTTTAAAATACATAGGAACATGGCAATAACTAAGAAGGTTGACGGTGCCATGTCTTCGGCAAAGGTAAAAGTGGTGTAAATCACGAAAGCCCAGCGGTTGCGACCGCTGGGCTTTGTTAATTACCTTTTGCCCATTTTCCATTTCCAAGAATCCTACCAAAATTCTTTGATATAATATTCTCATGACTAAATATAAATGGTTCCTCGTTGCAACATTTCTAATATTTTGGATTTGGGCGGCGATTAATCCGCTTTACAGAGACGGATGGTTACTTGAAAATTATTTAATATTTTTCTTTGTACCTGTTATCTTTATTTGCGGAAGATATTTTAAATTATCAAATATTTCGTATACGCTTATAACCATTTTCATGATTTGTCATGTGATTGGTTCGCACTATACATATGCTGAGATGCCGTATGGTTGGGAAATTGGCTCTTGGTTTGGGAGTGAAAGAAATATGTATGATCGATTGGTGCATTTCTTTTATGGATTTTTATTAGCATATCCAATTCGAGAAATATTTATGCGCCTTGTTAAATCAAAAGGTTTTTGGTCATATTATTTCCCAATTGAAATTACAGCTGCAGCATCCGCGCTTTATGAAATTATAGAATGGATCGCCGCAATTAGAGTTAGTCCCGAAGAAGGCCTAGCTTTCCTTGGAAGTCAGGGAGATATCTGGGATGCACAAAAAGATATGGCACTTGCAACTGTTGGTGCGATTATCGCCATGCTCATAGTTGCAATTATCAACTGGCACTATAACAAAAAGTTCGGAAAGGAAATGAAAGATAGCTTTAAGATTGCTAAAGGTGATCATCCTCTAGGTGAAGAGAAATTGAAGGAATATTGGCAGGAGAAGGTTAGTTAGTTGCGGCAGAATTTTGTGAGATAGCTGCACATTGCGCACAGGCTAAAGATTAGTAATCCAAAATACATCGGACATGGCTCGAAACCATGTCCTTTGTCTTTTTGCATAATGCCAAATCGCGAAGAAAAGAGTTTCTTTAAATTCTGCTAGGTCGATTTTTTTGTCGATTAAATCGGCTATGTATGCATATTCAAGTCCGAGTGTTTGCATGCGGTCGCGCGTAAGTGTTCCGTCCGCCAAAAGTTTTTCAGATTCTTCAATCATGCCATCTTCTAAGCGTTTTTCGAGCCGAGTTTTGATTCTATTTCGGAGCGTAGCATCGTCAGTGTCAATTCCGATAATTAAAGTGCTGTAAACTTGTACTCGATTTTCTTTATCAATTTGTGGGATATGTCCGAGTGCTTGGAGAATTTCGATAGCGCGAATTACTCGGCGTTTATTTTTCAAATCAACTTGGTGAGGCTGGTTTTTGTTTAGTGTTTCAAATTGCGCGAGTAATTCTTCGAGAGTATTTTCTTCAAGCTCTTTGCGAAGCTCTGGATTTGGGGGGACGGGAGGGAGTTCATTGTCAAAAATAACAGCGTCAATATACTGACCAGTCCCTCCAACTAGAATTGGAATATTATTTTGCTCATGAATTTTGGAAATGACCTCCTTCGCGTCCCTCTGATATTCAGCAACAGAATATATTTCGTTCGGATCTTTTATGTCCAACATGTGGTGGGGAATTCC
>CAZSLF010000001.1:0-3846 GCA_964607805.1 uncultured Candidatus Saccharibacteria bacterium | reverse complement strand
TGGATTTGGGGAGGTAGGGGGATGTTAAAAAATCTTGGAGTATTTGATCTTGATTCATGCGCTTGTGAAGAGCGATTAAATTTAGACTTTAGAATAGTTTAGATCTTATAAATGTCAATTACTGGGTTGGTATAGCTATCTGGCCATCTTTCTATATCAGTCCCTTGTGGTGGTACTTCGCATGTTTTATTACTTCCTCCACCAATCAGGATTATACTAACGATAATTGCAATTATAGTTATAGCTGAAAGTTTAGTATTTTTCACTGTGGGCGTAACAGAGTTGAAGGTTTCATTTCTTAGCTTTTCTGCAACGATATGTACTGTTACGACTATAATTAAAGTTATTATGAACAATGGCTTAAACGCAATCTTAGAAAATATGTACTCACATAAATAACGATTCACGCTTACTTGAAGTATAAAATTAACTAAAGGAATTATTGCCAGCACTAAATACGCACCTAAAGTTAAAAAGTAAATATTATAGAGTATTTGATCAATAAAGATGATAAATTTTTTCATATTGTAAATTATACATTAATATTTGTATGTGTAAGAAGGTTTGGTATTATGTGTGTATGGCAATAAAACCTTTATGTGATAAGTGTAAATTGGAGTTAAAAGATTTTGGTGGGATTTTACTTAGTCCGCCGGATAAGAGAAATAAGGTGAGGAAGTTTCATCTTTGTAAAAAGTGTTATGCTGAAATAGTTAAAAGTTTTTAATTTTTTTGGAAATGAAAAAGTGCACCATTTCTGTATGGTGCACTCGATGTTGGTGAGGGTTAGTTTGAAGCGGCAAGCTCCACGTTCCTCATTTCTTCAAACATGTGCTCAATATCGTGTATGAGCTTCGGATTGAGTGTGAAGATAACCTCATTTGAGGTGTCGAGCCAGATCTGGGTTTCAGGGTTCCCAGTCTCAGGATTGATGAATTCCGGATTAATTGTAAATCCTGCGCAATGAAGCACAGAAAGGAAAAAATGAGATTCATCTTCAGCACGTGATCCATTTAGCGCCAGAAATTGGACGTGATGGTCATATGAATCGAAATCGAATCCATCTGCTGCGAGTACATGGACCGAGACTGCTCTGGCATCGTCATCGACGATAGCTAGGGTCTGCCTCTCCTCAAGGCTTAATGCTTGATGACACATGCTTTTAAGTGCAGAATCCCGACTTTCACGGAAAACTGGGTCCAATCTTCCCATGTGCTCTGGGGTGATAATACCGTCTTCTGAGACTCTGTAGCGCTGTACCAATCTTGGTGGGTTCATAAGCTGGGCTGGGTTGGAGGTGAATTGACTTGGACGCGTGAACTTAGGCTTTGAGGGCCTTTTACCGGGGGTTAGAGTAACACTTGGTTGGGGGGTTGTAAATGGGTCGGGGTGGGGGATTTGGGCGGTTTTTGATACGCGTATTGAGGAGCAACTATTGACTTTGTATGGGTATTGTGGTTATATATTGGGCGAAATGATCTTTAAAAATTGGTTTCGTTACAGCGCTAAGCTGCTAAATATTTGGCTATTTAGTGCTGTGACGAAACTATTCTGGTGTAGCACGGCAAGATTCAACCATTATTTTGAAAATGAAAGGTACAAATTTTATTGCACTTATCGCTGTTTGCTTTGTCTGTGCTGTTGTGACAGATTGGAAAATCGATGATTTCGAAAGGTACCTGGAACAAAAAGCAAAGCAATCCTCAATTTCACGGCCGAAGGCCACAGTTTCGCAGGCGTTGGGGATTGTGCACGGCGAAGAAATACCTGTCGATGCCTCCGCTGAGAACTTTCGTAACGCGAAGGAGGAATCACCTCCGCGCTATCTGATTGAGAACCTCCACAGAGTGTTGGTTGACGGTCCAAACATGTACAGCATTATGACGGAGGGTGAGAGCGGTATCGTTTCTCACGAATTGCTGTACAATCTCGGGGATACGAAGGATTTGAGTTCGAATATGCCTTTGCACCATTTCATTCGGAAAAATACATCGCCGAACTACCAAAGAGTGATTTCGGTACGCATCATCAATGATGCTGGAAACAAAAAGATGTGGGGAGAAATTGTAAAGACATCATTCGATAATATTTTCACAGTCGAACTCCATGTCAACATGGATCGAGATCGTGTTGGTAATTAGTAAGTTGCCATCGTCGACTAGCGAATTCTAGTCTCGGCCGCTGACCATATGGTTGGCGGTTTTTTGTTTGGGGGCATAATTTATATATTACTTTAGATATGGAAAATGAGTAGGATGCTGAATAGTAAGCAAAAAGCACCACAAGGCGTGGTGTTTTCGCAAAGTATTATAGATGTTTTTTTGAAGAGTCTTTCGCTTTTCTTAAAGATAAAAATATTATTGAAGAGTTAATTATTAAAAAAAGTATGTTGGCAAAATCAACATATGTTAAATATTTTTTTGATATTTGAAAATTAGTATTTGATGCATTACCTTTCTCAGTGGATGAAGCAATTTTTGCATCCTCTTCGCTAGTTGCTTTGTTTAAATTATTTATATCTGTCTCTAATTGACCACATTTTGCATTATCTCTAATCTGTTGTCGGCACTCAGTAACATATATAAATGATTTATAATTTGCCCTAATAGAATTCGCAGCTATTGCAGTGTTTATCATAGTTATTTCAGCTGCACTTTTAAGTTGTTTTTCAACTGCTTCACTATGCTTGTCATCGAAGTGTTGGGCAAAAAATTGAATTATAATTGCAACTGCTGAAAGTGCAGCTATGATATTTTCTTTTTTATAAATAATATTTTTAGGCATAATAATCATAATTTCAAAACCTAGGAATCGGTCACCAGTTATTTTTGCTTCGCAAAAATCCTGTCGACCCCGACTCCTCGTTGCGCTTCGCTCGCAGGCTCGCTCACTGCGCAACTTCGTCCGTCTTTCGATTCTCTCATAACTCCCGCAAAAATTAAATACCTAGGCGTGGGCCTAGGTATTTAATTTTTGTGCCGGAGGAGAGAATCGAACTCTCAAGAGGTTGCCCTCGCACGATTTTGAGTCGTGTGCGTCTACCAATTCCGCCACTCCGGCATATTTGTGTTTTTGACCTATCTTTAACACTTGGCAGTGGGTGGAACTGCCTAATTTCATTAACATAATGAAATGTCCACATACTATACACAAAAAACACCATATTTGTACAGTTCCAGCGACGAAAGTCTGTGCTAAAATACTGGCATGAATCCACCCAATTCTGCTCCAAATGCAGTTCCTAATACTGACCCGCAAAACCCAATTTTAGTTCCGAATACTGATACGCAGATTGCGCATTCGACGCCGCCTATAATTCCTGAAGTTCCTGTTATGCCTGTTGCAGCTGATGTTCCTGTTGAAGTTTCAACTGAAGCTGTTGCACCTGCGCCTGAGGCCAAGCAAGAATTACCTGCGGATTTACAAAACCAACCAGCACCAACTTTGGTTTTGAATCCTTTGGATATACCCATTCCTAAAAATGAAGCGCATGAAGCAGTAAAGAAATCTCAATATTTTAATAACTCGATTTTTTGGATTGAAAGCGAAAAGATTGTTCCGAATCCATACCAGCCGCGAAAAGAATTTGACGCACATGCTCTGCGTGATCTTGCTGAATCTATTCGTATGTACGGTTTGTTGCAGCCACTTGTTGTAACACGTAAAGAAATTATTAAACCCGACGGTGGTTTAGCTGTTCAATATGAATTGATTTCAGGAGAGCGAAGACTACGTGCTTCAAAGTTGGCTGGACTTCCACAAGTGCCTGCGATTATTCGTGCTGCTGAGGAAGATGCTCGTGTAAAACTTGAGCTTGCGATTATTGAAAACTTGCAGCGAGAGGAT